>JAGGAD010000022.1 GCA_017889625.1 Bacillota bacterium
GACAGCGTAGTCAAAGGGAATTTTTCCACTATCCCATGGCGGTTTTTCGCGACCAGATAGCCTTGCTGTTTATCTTTTTCTGTAAAAAAATCCATAACCCGTTCGTCAAACGCCTGTATAACCGTCTCGCAAAACGAAGTAACTTCAACCGTATTAACAATGGCAATAAAATCATCGCCACCAATATGCCCCAGAAAAGCTCCGGGAACGTTTAAGCTGTTTAACTTAGCCTGAATGACTTGGGCGGTTGCACATAATATTTTATCGCCATTTTCAAAACCATAGATGTCATTATAGGCTTTGAAATTATCCAAATCAAAGTATAGTACCGCGAACTCCGCCGCAAACTCTAGATAATGTTTAAGTTTTTCCTCAATAATCACATTTCCCGGCAAACCAGTGAGTGGATTGGCATATTTAGCACGATTAATCTCTAGTTGTGAGGTTTTCACCAAAAGATGCTTTACCGTTGTCATCCCGTAGTATTGACCGTTTTTTACAACGATGATGTAGTCATAAATATCGTCAGCTCCACGCGTCACCGCTGATTTCGAAACTTGTTCTAACGGGGTATCATATTCTACGATAAGCGGTTTGCGCTCCATCAACAGACTAATCGTCCGCTTCATATACACAGCTACACCATATTGGGTGGCAAGATTGGCCAAAAACTTGTTTTTCATCAGCAATCCCACCGGTCTTCCATCCTTCACCACCGGAATCCCATGAACATTTGGATTAGCTGCAAAATACTCAATAACCTGATTCCCACAGGTTTCTGGCGGAAACCAAGGATCGTGTCTGGCTATTTCACCAATTGGCATCGTCAGCGACGTATGAAAAGCTTCTCGCTTTTTTTGCTCATTTTTCCTATGAATAAACTGACGCACTTCAGGGGTAATATCAAGAAACGCCGGGGCCGGTCTCTGCAAAAAATACCCTTGCCCATAAGGAATCCCTAGTTCAATGATGGTTGCCAGTTCATCAATGGTTTCTATTCCCTCGGCAATGATCTTACTGTTGGTAATAAGTGCAAACTCATTTAGCGCTTTGAGCATGGCTTGCTTTAACCCATCTTTATCAATATTCCGGACTAACGCCATATCAATTTTAATATAATGCGGATAAGTCTGAGCTAAAAGACTTAACCCTGAATAGCCTGCCCCAGTGTCATCGATCGCAATTTTATAGCCTTGGCTGATATAAATATCAAGTACTTTACGGAAATTTTTATAATCCTCAATCGCCGTCTTTTCCGTAATTTCAAAGATCACTTTGCCTTCATCCAAGTCATGTTCAGCAAGAAATTCTTTAGTCAACCCCTTCTGGAACCGCTTATCATTGATCACCCGCGGATCAATATTGATAAATACCATACCAGGCAATTGCATTTTTTGAGCCCGCGCCAACGCGGTACACCGACATAAGTATTCCAATTCCCAGACCAATTCATATTGGTCTGCGGTTTTAAACAAAACGTCCGGCATTTCTAAAGGTGATCCTTCCGGACCACGACTCAAGGCTTCATAACCAATGATTGTAGCTTCGACAAGCGATACAATAGGCTGAAATACAGTTCTAATGCTTTTATTGTCTAAAATACCCTTTAATTCTTGCTGCAGATTGTCGTCAATATCGCCCATTCTCTCAATATTAACGACAGGTCCAATGGTATGCTTCATAATAATTCCGACCCTTCTATCTCTGAGTTACGCCACCATTAGACGCGCTCCAACTACAGTATAAAACTGTAGCAGCAGGCCAGCAGTAGTCCGTTGCGCCCGCTCTAACAATACTTTTGTGGCTTTAGTGTACTCTTGTTGGGAGGCACTGCCCTCAACCCAATTTAAAAAATCAGCAGCAACTTCAGCGTTTTTTAACAGCAACGCATAAGCCTTTGGCTCACTGATATATGCACCTTCCAAATCAACCGCAAATTTATGATACTGTCGCCCTACCCAAGCCTCATATTTCTGATGGCCCGATAAAAGTTTACCGCGCGCATGCTGGGGAACACATAAATCCTGCACCAAATGGGCGGCAGCCCCAAGGAAAAACAAGCCTTTGTGCCAATCCCCCTGACTAACCAGCCCCAGAGCCCGGCCAAAGTATTCCCCAAATTCGTCCAGCGCGGTTGGAAAGCGCCATAATCCTTTTTTTGTTCCTAAATCTAAGTAATGGCCAACATTTTTCCAGCCTTCGTCGGCCCAGTATGCTCCGGCATTAAGTTCCGGCAAGTAGCGTTGAAAAAAATCAGCAGGTTTAATAAAGCCATCGTTTCTCAAAATCACCAGTGCCTGGTGATTACAAAATTGATGTACGACTCCAGGATGGTCTATCAGTCCCTGAAACACCCCGGCCGGAGCTAATAATAGTTTTACGCTCCCGCCTAGCAACAGGTTTGCTCTTCCAGCATGTAAATTCATCAGCCACCGCCCCTTACTGAAGAATATACTTTTCAGCCCCCAGCACTAATCCCACAACACGAGACAATAACGTCACCGATAATTCCCGCAATACTGTCAGCGGCCGCCGGTCGGCTAAACCGCTCAGCTTTACGTTTCATGGCTTCCAGTCTAGCCGGCTGGTTGATTAGCTCACCAATCAAGCTAGTTAGGTCTGCCGCCCCCTCAGCCTGCACCGCAACCCCAAGACCGACTGCATATAGAGCATTGTCTTCTTCCTGCCCCGGAATAGGCTTATACAAAACCATTGGCAGTTTAGCGGCCATCGCTTCGCTTAAAGTCAACGCCCCAGGTTTAGTTATTAATAAATCAGAGGCCGCCATCAGCGCCCTAATACGATTGGTATAACCAACTACCATCATCGGCTGCCCGGATAGTTTTTCCGTTAGTTCTAGTTGACGCCGCAAAATAGCATTTTTACCAGCAACGACAATAAGCTGAATCGGCATTTTGCTGGCATTAATGGTTATTACTGCTTTTTCTACTGGACCTAACCCCAGACCCCCACCCATAAATAACACCGTTGATTTACCTGGATCAAGGCCTAAGTCACTTAGCATTCTATCACGATCAAGCCCGACACTAAACCGTTGGTCAATAGGTATCCCTGTTGAATGTATTTTCTGGGGTTGTATACCCTGCTTAACTAATTCCTTTGCCATTTCTTCCGTAGCCGTAAAGTAATAATTGACATCACTATAAACCCACAGCGGATGGACGGAAAAATCGGTCATCACCGCAACCAATGGTGCATCCAATTTTCTTATTTTGCGTAAATACGCCGCCGCCCCCAATGGAAAAGGGTGAGTGCAAACAACTATATCCGGTTGGTGTTCTTTACACAGCTGATACATGGCACGTTTCATTGCTCTAGCCACCATATTTTGCACTTTAAAATAGCGTTGATGATTCTGGGACCATCGGTATAGTAGATCATAGAGATTAGGCGAAATATCAATGACTTTTAAGTAAGCATCTTTAAGTAGCGTATTAAAATATGAATTCTCTATTCCCATAAAGTCAACTATTTCGACTTTCGCACGATAGCACTGTCGCCCGATTCCGGCCGCAACTGCTTTAGCCGCCTGATCATGTCCGGAACCGACGGAAGCTGATACAATCAAAACCTTAGTACATTCTATAGACAAGATATTCACCCCATCTCTTTCTCCTGGTTTTATAGTATCACAATCAATTACTCACACCTGTTAAATATCGGTTAAGTATCGTTAATGTCAAGTTAAAATTACCAATTTTATCGACTTAGTTCTAGAATTATCAGCAATATTCGATTATTATTAATGTATATATACTATCCATATTTATCCACATTTATCAAGAGGAGGCTTCCTACATGGCCAAATTTGGTCTGCGTAATCGACTGATGGTTTCTTATTTAGGATTAGTAGTTTTGACTCTGCTAGTTTTAGGGGCATATATACTGCATTTTTTTTATCAACATACCCTTACCAGTTTAACAGCCAATCTATTAACCCAAGCCGACATAACCCAAAAGCTGCTGGCTGAAAACTATTATCCGGCCACACCGCAAGCCAATATTGATGACACAATTAAGAATATCACCACCAATACCGACATTCGAATTACAGTCATCGCCCCAGACGGCAGCGTTGTTGCTGACTCTTGGGAAAATCCAGTGTTTATGGAAAACCACGCCGAACGCGCAGAAATTATCCAAGCTTTGTCAGGAGGCCAGGGCACGTCAATCCGCTTTAGCACCACGCTTAACGAAGATTTACTGTATGTCGCCGTGCCTATCCAGAAAGGTACCGAAATAGTAGGTGTATTGCGGCTGTCCACTACACTGGCTCATATTAATAGAGGCTTTGACAACATCCGTACCGTCTTGATTGCTGCCTTCTTCCTGGCCTCCTTATTAGCGGTACTGATTAGTAATCGATTGACTAAAAAGTATACAGCACCGTTGGAAAAAATCACTGCTGCAGCCCATGAAATATCCGAAGGAGACCTAAGCAAACGGGTTCATGTCCAAACCAGAGACGAAATTGAAGTTCTGGCCCGCACGCTTAACAATCTGGCAGCTAATCTTGATGAGAAAATGAATGAAATTACTGCTGAAAAAATGAAGTTGGAGCTGATTCTTCGAAATACGAACAGTGCAATAATTCTTTTGGATCGTTACGGTCATGTAATTGACTATAATCCGGCCGCAATGAGTGCTTTTAACATAACCCAAAATATGCTTGGCCGCCATAACATCCAGGTCATCGGCAACGGCTTGTTCGATACCGCTGTCCACGAAACGGTTATTACGCAGGACAAACAGACCCTTGATCTCAAAATTGAGTTTAACGGTAATAAGCGTGCGTTTTTAGTATCATTAGCACCAATCGTTGGCAGTGAGACTGATGCCAGTTCGGTATTAGCGGTGTTTCACGATATAACGACTTTACGAGAACTGCAAGAAAAACAAGCCAACTTTATTGCTAATGCCTCGCATGAATTAGGCACACCGCTAACGGCGATTATTGGTTTTGCTGAAACTTTGCTGGACGGAGCTATTAGTGATCCCGACCTCGGACTTAAATTTACTAAAATTATTCATGCCGAGGCTCAACGCATGCACCGCTTGGTAAAAGATCTGCTACAAATCGCCAAACTTGAAGCGCATGACTATCGCGCAAGCGTAGAAACTCATCCCACAGCCATTGAACCGCTTGTTAACCAGGTGATCAATGACCTTACCCTACAATGGCAGCAAAAAAAAATCACCCTTACGACAAGTGTTCCGCTTGAACCAGTAGCGGTCATGGCTAACACCGACTGGCTTAAACAAGTTTTGCTCAATCTAGTGGATAATGCAATCAAGTACACTCCTTTGGATGGAAACATCTTACTTAAGTGGTGGCAAGAGGATGACGAGGCCGTGTTTATAATTCAAGACTCGGGAGTCGGGATACCAGCACAAGATTTACCTCACATTTTCGATCGATTTTACCGGGTTGAACGCTCACGCACCCGCAGTGCCGGAGGTACCGGTCTTGGTTTGGCAATTGTCAAATTCATTGTCGAAATGTTTGGCGGCTCGATCGAAGCCAAGAGCGACTTTGGTTTAGGTACTAGTTTTATTTTTCGTCTTCCGACAGCTCCATATGATAATAAGCTTGGCTGACAAAAAACCGTTTAGCTCTTCAAATATAAGAACTAAACGGTTTTTTATCAGCGGTTTACTTTTTTCGCCGGCGCTGGCCAGTAACTAAATAAATTATCCATTCGGCAATATTAGTAGCATGGTCAGCAATTCTCTCCAGATAACGCGCCACAAAAATCAGTTGCGTACCCTGCGTAATGGTATGAGGATCTTCCATCATAAAAGTTAAAAGTTCACGGAAAACTTGCTGATAAAGATTGTCGACCTCATCATCCGCCTGACATATTTGTTCGGCTACTGCAATGTCTAATGCTACATAGGCTTCTAACGCCTGATTAAGCATTTTTCGGCTCATAATTGCCATCCGGGGTATATCTATCAATGGTTTAATCAGTGGTTGCTGATCCAATTTTAACGTTACATTGGCAATATCGTAAGCATGGTCCCCCATACGTTCCAGATCTGTTGTAATTTTTAGTCCAGTACTAATAATTCTTAAGTCCCGCGCTATCGGTTGCTGCCTCGCAATTAGCACCATACATTTATCTTCAATATCAGCTTCCATTTTGTCAATAATGTCATCCTCAAGCATTACCTTCTTAGCCATTTTTTTATCCTGATTCGCCAGTGATTCAACCGCTTCCTGGATAGCATTATTGACCATTTCACCCATAGCTATAAGGTCTTGACGCAGACTCTCTAATTCTTGATCATAACTCTGTCGCGTAACCATCTTTCATCCCCCTCATGCTCTATCCCTAGCCAAAGCGTCCAGTAATATAGTCTTCAGTTCGTTTATCACTAGGTCCAGTAAATATAGCATCTGTTTTGTCACATTCGACTAATTCACCATTTAGAAAAAAACCCGTATAATCGGACACTCTTGCCGCCTGTTGCATATTATGGGTTACCATAATAATTGTATACCGGGATTTAAGTTCAGTTACCAATTCTTCAATTTTCATTGTCGATATGGGATCAAGCGCTGAACATGGTTCATCCATCAATAACACTTCCGGTTCTACCGCCAATAGCCGGGCAATACAAAGGCGTTGCTGTTGACCGCCAGACAGCCCCATTGCCGAATCATTCAAACGATCCTTGACTTCGCCCCACAAAGCCGCTCCGGTCAGGCTTTTTTCCACAATCTCAGCCAATGCCGCCTTATTATTCAAGCCATGGATACGCGGACCATATGCCACATTTTCAAAAATTGACATAGGAAATGGATTAGGACGCTGAAAGACCATCCCTACCCGCTTTCTCAGCATAACAACATCGGTATCCGGCTGATAAATATCTACCCCATCAATAAGAATCTGACCTTCAATTTTGACATTAGGGATTAAATCATTCATGCGGTTAATAGTCCGTAAAAAGGTTGATTTCCCGCACCCAGACGGGCCAATTAGGGCCAATACATTATTATTTTTAATATCAATACTAATTTTTTTTAAGGCCAGCGATTCGCCATAGTATAAGTTTAGCTTACTTACTTTAATTTTATAATCCATAACTTTTGCCCTCCCCTGGGTTCTTACTGCACTATACCACAATTTAGTTACTAGCGTTGTTAAGCCAATGTTACTGCATTTTTGCTTATTTATGAACATTAAAAATTAGCATTGTTTAATAAGATTGTCCTACAAAGTGTCCTACAAAATGGGCGAGGAAACATTCAACTTTCCCACCCATCTCTAGAGAATAAAAAAAGGAGTACCGGCTCTATGTCGATACCCCTTAAATCACATGCCCGTAAGATAATTACCTATTGTTTCCGCTATACTTTCACTGTCGCCTGGCATCAAATGCCCATATGTATCTAACGTTATACTAATATCGCTATGCCCGAGATATACGCTAAGGGCCTTAATATTCACCTTCTGCGATATACCAATACTTGCAAAAGTATGTCTTAAGTCATGGAATGTTCGCCGCTCTACTCCAGCATCCTTAATAATGCGGTTGAATTGGTGAGTTATTACGCTGTGAGTATATATCTTTCCCCCAAAACCAGGAAAAACTAAATTATTCTTCTCATATGCCGAACCAAGCTCTAAGATTTCAGCAGCTTGCCGGGATTTGTGTTTTTTGAGTTCTTCTAATGCAGCCTTAGGTATAGGTATAGTCCTTATACCGCTTTCCGATTTCGGGCTACCTATAATATATTTTTTCTGTTCCCGATCATACTTTGCACCCTGGCGAACATTCACAACGCCCTTATCCATGTCTACATTTTCCCACGTTAAGCCTGTAAGCTCTCCCTTTCTTAAACCAGTATGAATGTCAAGGTAAATAAGAGAATATATCCTATGGCCCTTAGCCGCGGCCAGGACAGCCTTTATTTCATCCTTAGTTAGTGGCTTTACATCCTTATCCTTGACTTGTGGCAGCTTTAAACCTATAGCCGGGGTCTTGATTAAATATCCATCTGCCACAGCTTCTTTAAGGGCATTAACCAGTATAGCTTTGATAAGGTCTAATGTACTGGGGGACAATTCCGCAGCCTTACGGTTAAAAAAATCCTGCAATATCAGCCTATTAAGCTGTTTAAGTTTAAGTCCTCCAAGCTCAGGTATTATATGTGCATCACTCTGGTGTTGATAGGCTGCATAGCTTGTTACCTCAAGGCTTTGCTTCTTATACACTGTCAGCCATGTAGTAAGCCACTCCTTTAAGGTCATTTTATCAGCTTCTAATACAAGACCAGCCTCTTGGTTGCGTTGAAACTCCTTTATTTTTGTCTTTAGCTCCTTTTCACTTTTTGCGTATAGCGACTTTCGGCGGCTGACACCAGTTGCATTCTGATAAGTTAGCTTCGTATAATATAAATCTTTACTTTCATCAAATAGAATTTTAGCCATCTTCTCAACTCCCAAAAATTAATTAGCTCTACTTATAAGGATAAAAGTCTTGCTTCTTGATCTTTTCCTCAATCGTTAACGCATCAGTCCATCCGTCTGTATAGGCTTCATATTTTATAGGCCCTAAATATGCAACAGCACCATAAAACTTGTTTTCTATGTCATTCCGTTCTTTTTTAGATAAACCAGCAGTGTCAACCAATGCAAAAACAATATCATAAATTTCATTAATTAAAGCCTCTTCTTTTTTATTCTGTTCCACCCTATTCGATAATTGATGATAAAACAGCCCAGCGATGATTTGTTTTTCGTAGAAAGTGAGGTTTTGTAACATTGTATCAGCTCCTTGCTATATGTACTGCTTTTAGTACAATTTTAACTTCTTTGAGTACTATTGTCAATACAAATAGTCCTTTATCATGTACATTTTGGTTATGTCATGATACACTACTCCTAAGTTATTTATTTTAGGAGGTCTTATCTTTGATAAAAATACATTTATCTAAAATACTTGGAGCTAAGCGAATTAATATGTCGGAGTTGGCAGAACTAACCGGCTTATCTCGTAATACTATTTTTTTGCTTTATCATGAGAAATCAGAACGAATTGACTTTAAAACATTGGACAAGCTCTGCGCCGCGCTAAACTGTCAGCCAATGGATTTGCTAGAGTATATACCATAAAAACTAAAAGGTAAAACGCCGCATTGTTTCATATTTTCGACCTTCACTCCAGCCTTTTTAGAATAAGCGGATAGATAATATCCGACAGTATTATCACACTTGATGCAAAATTAAAACTTTTTACCGAACTATGTATAAGGCAGAAAGATATAGAGAGAGTGGTATTTTATGTTATTTTATTTTCAACCTGATTTGTTATCTGCAGGATTAGGCTTATCCGGTAGTTTTTTACTAATGGCAGATGTAATAACCTTAACTAAAGATAAGATAATTAAAACAGCAGGAACTAATAAGCTTATGTTATCCAATTATGAGAATGAAACAAAACCACTATTAAAGCGAAGAATTGATACGATTTTTGGAGGTTTTTTTATTACTGCATCTTACCTTATACAAATGTTAAACACCATTAAAGGTATCCTTTTGTTTGAAACACCATATGACTGGTTCGGAACATGGATTACTTTAATAACTATATTTAGTGTTACATATTTTATAAAACATAATTTAACCGAATTTTACATAGGGGCTGAAAATCAAGTATTTTTTAAAAACATAAAAAAGCATAAAATAAACGCTTTGTATTTTAGTTGCCTAGCTATATTTATAATTTCTATTGGCCTAATATATTATTCAAGTCTCATAAAAGATTGGGAACAAAGTTTATATCTGAATATAGGGACAAGTCTCTTATGCTCTTTACTATTTCTGTGTTCTGTTGATTTCATATTAAAGAGAAATGCTAAAAATGATCAAAAACAGCGGGCAGCATTAGCTTTTAAACGATTAAAGTGGCCATTAATAAGGCATTTAGAAATGTTTCGTGATATGTATAAAGCAAGCTCTAAAGATGATGAGTTTATCCAATACGACACATTTGAGGAAATGTTTTGCGAAAAATACTTTAATACAATCGTACACCTAAATATTGGAAGTAAAGCACCAGTATTTCCATATATCTCGTGGGAGAATTTTTTTTATAGCAGTGTTTCAACTTTTTCTTCTGAGTTGAATAGTATTATTGATAAATTTGGAATGGTACTAACAAAAGATGAACTTACCCTATTAGAAGATATAATAAATTCACCGCTTTCTATTTTTACTAAACAATTGCCAATAGCTTCTTTCGGTAACAAATTTCCGTTTTATCCGATTTATAAGATGGGAGTAAAAAACTATATAATTTTATTAATTAAACTTCTAAATATTATTAATCAATATTTAGATAAAGCAGAAACGATATATAAAGTAACATTTGAAGCCAATACTGCTCCTACTATTGGGGAAAGTAGAATAGATTTCGAGATAAAACTAGATCCATCGGGAGCAGAACAAATAATCTCGAAATAATGCTTCCGACAAAACACACATAAATTATGATATATACCGTAACCAAAGGGAGCGCAGGACGTTTATTTCTAAAAGTATTCCCTACCCCTTAACCCATTCCACTGCCCAAGCGCAAAATTGCCTCGACCTCATAACTGAATACGCCTTCATTAGCCCTCACCCTCAAGGCGAACCCCACAACCCTATTAAATAGGCTGGCCGGTACAAACTACCACGCCAGCCTATTTATTTATTCTGAGACAATCTATTTTGCATGTGCAGAGACATTGTCTTTTATCATCCTATATACGCAAGGAACCTTACGATTTATCTGGAATTTATAATGCAATTTCCCTATATACGCGAGAAAACTTATGCTTTATTAACATCACGCGTATGCAGAATTGACTTCTATTTACCGATTTTTGCCCTAAATCAGCCCTATTTTTCTGCAAAATGCATACTATTTGCATACTCATTAAAAGCTTTTCAAGCCTTGATTTATAAGCTGTCTCAGCCATATCATGTCTATTATTCTTTCATTCTGTATATTGTCCGTACATTATGTGCACACTTTTATATACTATTTGCATACCATAATGCACATTGTTCGTCACCTAAAAAAACTTCATGCGTATAATTTTTATAATATTTTGGACACATAAACACGCGTCTTACTCCAGCCGATTTGGATTTAATATTAGGGGGGAGGGTATAGTCAATCCTTTACCATCCACCCTTTTATTAATGTCCTTTTGCACCATTTTCTAACTCACTGCATGACTGAAACAATCATCTTAACAGCTAAGATAACCATAAACATAACGAGTTTTTATAGTCCACAAAAAGCAAACCTAATTATCCTGCCAAGTAACTATTGACGGCTTGCCGCTAATAACTGTGTTATAAGCATCAACTAAACAAGCAATCCGATCATCACAAGCAAAATCTTGTAAATAATCACTATCCTTTGCAACCATAAAGCAATTATTCTTTTTGTCAGTACGAAGTTCATACTGGCTTAAATCTCCTTCCAAATCCTCCGTTAAATCTTCACTATATATTTCAAAGTAAATACTCTTAATTTTGCCAATCAGACCTTGTTCAAGTGTTTTTCGACTATCAAAATCATACCGTTCTTTCTTTTCATAGTTCGGGCATTGTGCAATTCCATCATAAACCGCAATGATTACAGTATCCAAATCATTTTGACAACTACCTTGATTGTTATATTGACACTCATTTGCATGGCATACATATATTTTTTCAGTTTTGTCCATAAGAGAACACATCCTTTTATATAATTTTAAAATTATGAATTAGTAATATACGTCCAAACATTTTGTAATGATGGGGTATTAATCGCATTGCAAGCTGGAACTCCTAACATTTTAGATTTGGGGGGTGGTGGGTGCGCCAGTAAGTTCCTCCCTTTAAGCCACAATAAAAACGCCATTAAATGCTTGCTTTGCTTGAATAATAGTTCTAAGTTCAGTTTTCCCCCTCATAGCCTCATTGACTACCATTTTTAATTCATCAACGGTTAACACTATTTCTTTTTCGGTCTCTCGTTTACGGCCTGCTTGGCGTTCGCTGCTGCATACCCAAACGGCCTTTCCTAATATATCCTGATACTCCGATAATACCGGGAGTAAGCAACTTCCTTTGTATGTACCAGCATAAATGGCCTTAATAACGTTCTCTGCTGTCCCATATTCGTTTGTAGTGTTATTAGCCGGTTCTTTCATCCGCTTTACTAAATCAAGGTATTTCCCGCCCATCATTTCACCCCCCATTTTTTAAAATTGCCCGGCGAAATTTACGAAATTTGCGAAATACATTGTTTTTACTAGCTTCGTGCCTGCCGAACTTCCGGCGAACTTTGGCGAATTTACTAGATAAGTTAGTTTTCATTCTAAAATTCGCTTAAATTCGCTTTTAATTCGGCCTTGATAAAGCCAATCGAATCAATAAACTTCGCGTAATTCGTAAAATTCGCCGCCTATATTTATTTAAATTATGCTAATTTCCAATATGTAACCGGCTTAATTACACCTTTTTTCTCTTCCTGGCGATAAAGAACTTTTCCCTTAGCTGATAATGATTCCAACGCTTTATTTATTACTTTTGCTGACTTCTTTCTATGAAAGTAATTACTTATTTCTGTCCGACTCTTTTCACCACTTTTTAGGCAATCAAGTATACTAACTTCCATTTTGGCCTGTGCCGCATCAATTTGCTTTTCACCAAATATATATCGGGCTGACTGTTCTACCCGTTGCCATACCGCAAGTGCTGCTGTTAAATGAGGCTCTCTTACTATGTCACTTTTGTCGAGTAACGCATAAATTACAGCCAACCTCCGAACTATTGGCACACCTCGCGCTAAGGATACCCCTACGATTCCCTGTTTGGGCTTCTCAAGCTCTTCATAGATAACGGGCCACAGGTTTCTTACTCTATCGTCCATCCCTATGTTAGAAGTACTCTTAGCGAACTCCACACTATCTGATATTTCTCCAGCTAACCAATTTACTTTTTCTTCTGGTATTTGTTCAGGAAAAGGCAATGATTTGCTCTTTCGGCAGCATACCCATATAAACCGATTACCTAAGCCATTTAAAATTTCAACTTCCTGCATCAAAGACAATAATTCTTCTTTCGTTATATGACCAATTATTGATATATGCGGATTTGTTGCTTTTCCTTTAGCTGTTTTTGTTAATGATTGTAGTACGGTATCAGCATCCCACGCCTGGCGAAGTGTTGCGCTGGTTGTATTTCCTTCCCGCTGCATAATCTTTAAGGCTCGCCCAAATTCGCTCTCAATCAATAATATTCGTTTATCCTCTACTCCGGCATCTTCAATAGTTTCTTCCAATTCATTAGTGCTTTTATTTACAGCCGTCCTTACAATCTGATCACGAATAGCCCATATAAGCCCTTCCCCACTAGATAAACCTGTTGGCGTTTTTTCCGCTGTCCAATTCTCATCAACTTGACCAAAGATTTTTTTAACATGGCTCCAACTTGTCCCCTTCTTTCCCGTAGAAGAGGCTCCTACCAGCATAGCGAATAAATTAGTGTAATGTTCCCTATCTGCTGTAAAATAAGCTGTTTTACCAATAAGATTTCCATACCCAACAAGAAAATTAATTAGTACCGCCGCCGGGTCTGCTTCTGAATATGGCATGATGTTTTTAACAACATCACCAGCCACCCCATAGAAAGCGGCTTCTTCTAAATTATCCGGCCACGGAATGGCGTCTAATTCATCCTCTTGGTTATCGTCTTGTCGTTGCTTTTCTTCACCAGGTAATAAGTATTCGCCATTAGATAATAATTCAAATGCTACCTTTTTTTGCTCGGCTGTAACTAAGCTCATTTATTCACCATCCTTTCATATTGTTTTATCGCCCACAATTGTTTTTTTACATTGTCATCCAATAGCATATCAAAAACGATCTCCACATTACCCTTAAGCTCAATTAAAGCTGCTATTTCCGGCTTATTTAAATCACTTGTTTTTATTCGCTGTAACCTTTCCTTACAACGAGCTTCGATCTCTCTTAATCCGTTATAGGCCGTTTGTACGGCGGCTTCATATTGTCTAATCACCTTCCTTTGTCGAGCTTCTTCTTTCTGCCTACGCAGTCTTTCTCGGCGTTTTACGCTATCCTCTACACCAATTAAACCTAAATCTTCGGCGATTAGTTTATTTGCTTCTGCAATGGTTACCCCTAGAACCTTGCCAACTAAATCTATGCTGTCGCCAAAATCTCCACAGCCAAAACATTTCCACCTATCTTTTATCGGATCTATCATAAAGGACGGTGTATGCTCACTATGTAGCGGACAGCAGGCCCAATATTTACGGCCCTTAAAAACTAAATTTAAGCTTGGAATATATCGCTTAGCTGCTTCCAATGTAGTTAGTTCCTTTTTTACATCAGCAAATGCAACGCTATTGTACTCTTTTAACGTAAAGCATCAACCTTTCTACCCGGCCTTTTAAGCCCCTTGCTTTGGCTGCTGTAAAAACTGTTCAATTGCCCAGCCAGGAACAATCCACCTTTTACCTGCCTTAATCGCCTTTAATTGCCCTAATGCAATTAATTTCATAACCGTGCCACGACTTAGCCCTAAGAATTTGCATGTATTATTTACATTGTTTGATGCACCCCAGGGTGTTTTATGCTCCGACTCCGGTTTTATATAAGGAATTAATTGCCCTTTCTCATCAGCAATAAATTTCCTTTCTTGACCATTTGCATCTTTCATAGTAAAAATTTGTTTCATATTTTATTCCCCCTCGTATTTAAAAAATAAAAGCCTGCAAGAATAGCGACAAGGATTTTTACCCTGTGTCGATACTCCGGCAGGCTATTCCGCTCACTTCCGGTATTATATTATATTTTGTTTTATTGCGCTGTCGTTTACCTTTGGTATTAAAAGTAGTTTTTCGTTTCTGCTCTCTCGGTGCATCTGGCTTTACCTTCAATTTACCAACCCCTCTGTTTAAACTAATCATTTTGACGAGTTTAAGGTTAAATATATGCCGGTCTACTCCGGCTTTATATTATGCTTTGCAATTATACCCTCTAGCTCTTTCACCTCATTCTTTAACTTTATATTTTCTGCGGTTAAGTACTCAGTTATTTTCCTCTCAGCTTCCAATTCATGCAATAATTCACTAGCATGAGAACCCGCTAATCTATAATAACTTTCCCATTTCGAAAATAGCCTACCGGCTCTTACTTCTCTGTCGTCAAGTTCCTTATTCCCGCTCATTAACAAAACATCAACGGCAGTATAAGTATCAGCAGTATAAGTATCAGCATTATCAAATGCATCATCCTTATTATCGCTACCTAGATATAATTCAATTTTTTCCTTTGCCCTCATTAAATCATCAGGCTTAAAATTACTACCTCTCTCAAGGTATTCCATAAGAGAACAAAATGCCTTAACATCATCCCCAAAAATGGATTGGCAAACTTCTTCAAACTCGTTATCGCTTAAATCACCACGCTCTTCGGCATACCTTTTAAACTCTTGTCCTGCTTTGTGCCACAATTGTTTCCCTAAGGGTAATAAATCCGATAATTCATTCAGAGAAATTCCTTCTGACTTTATTGTCCACCAAGAAGCAAAAAAATGCTTTGGAGTATCCTCTGGGTAGTCTGAAAATCTTCCTGCCCCGCGCCCATTTGCCCCTCTTTTAGGCTCAGGTATAACTTTTGCCTTTTCAAACCGTAATAACGTACTCCTACTTATATTAATCCCCATATTCTTTATTTGTCGTAAAACTTCATCAGGAGACATAAGCTCACTCCCCTGGATTTTAAACTATTCATTTTGACTAGTTTAATAATAACATCACCTACATATATAGTCAATTACCTATTTGCAAGATTGTATAATTATGTTTTTACTACCGCGAAAACTTGCCCAAAAACACCTAAATATAATCTAATCGTCCTAAAAAGTGTCCTAAATACAAATAATGCGGCATTACAGCATGCTTCAAGCCCCTATAATTACAGTATTCTTAAAAAATACCGTTGTTAAGCCAATGTTAAGAAATTGTAAATATAAACGCCGAAAATCAACAAAATGATTTTCGGCGTTTATGCAACTGCTTAACTTCCACTGGGTTATAGCTTCCGCTACTGCTGGTTCTTGTTCAAATTTAGCCCGCAGGTGCCTAATATGAACATCAACAGTCCGCGTATCACCGAAGTATTCGTAGCCCCAGACCTTTTCTAAAAGTTGTTCCCTCGTAAAAACTTTACCGATATTTGTAATCAAAAGTTTCAGCAATTCATATTCTTTGGGAGTTAATTCCATTTTCTCTTTTCTTAAATATACATCATATCGACTAAAGTTCAACCGCAAATTACCAATAACAAGTTCACCTTCAGGCAACGGGTTCTTTTGCCCTCGCCGAAGCACCGCCTTGACTCTCGCTACCAATTCACGGGGACTAAATGGTTTTGTCATATAGTCATCCGCCCCTAATTCCAGGCCAACGACTTTATCAAATTCGTCATCCCGGGCGGTTAGCATGATAATAGGAATTCCCGCAGTATTTCGGTCGCTTTTTAGCGTTCGGCACACTTCTAAGCCATCCATTCCCGGTAGCATGAGATCAAGAATAATTAGTTCTGGCCGATTTTGGGCCATACTTATCACCGCTAAACCATCAGCAGCTTCACTAACAGTATAACCGGCTTTTGCTAAATTGAATTTGACCAGTTCCCGAATCGAAACCTCATCATCAACAACTAATATTGTTCCAGCCATATACAAACCTCCGCTGGATTTATATTTATAAATTTTAGGTAAACAAAAACCGGGAGCTAACCCGGCTTTTAGTTTGTAATATTATTTATTAACACTATCTTTCAGACCTTTACCAGCTTTGAACACGGGAGTTTTAGACGCTTCAATAGTGATTTCTTCTCCAGTTTGTGGATTGCGTCCTTTACGTTCCTGGCGCTCTTTTACTTCAAAAGTGCCAAAACCAATAATTTGAACTTTATCGTTCTGGGCAAGAGCTTCTTCTACAGTGGTAAATAAAGCGTTGATGGCCTTCTCTGCATCTTTTTTGGTTATGCCAGCCTTATCGGCAACGCTAGCCACCAATTCAGTTTTATTCACAAATACTTCCCCCTTGTCATTTTGGATACTTTTAGCATTATTCGCTATTCTTCGATTTATTCCTTCTAATCCATTAAAAGATTGTACTAATTTACCGTTTATATCTCCTTTTTAAGCTTTTCACGGTCTTTAGCTTCATTCCAATAACCATCTAATTGCTTTAAAGTAAGTTTTTCCCATTGAAGTTTTTGTAGCTTAACTTGATTTTCAATATAATTAAACCGGCGAATAAATTTATTGTTGGTGACCGTAAGCGCCGTTTCTGGTTCTAATCCTAAAAACCTCGCTAGGTTAACGACACTAAACAACACATCACCAAGTTCTTCTTCTGCGGCAGCCCCGTTCTTAAAAGCCACCTCCTTTAGTTCCTGCAGTTCTTCCTGTATTTTTTCCCATACCGGGCCTATACTATTCCAATCAAAGCCTACTTTAGCTGCTTTACCTTGAAGTTTGTATGCTCGCATTAAGCTTGGCATACCTTTGGGTACCCCATCCAATATCCCCGGACGCTCAGCTTGCTTTTCCTGCTTTTTAATCTTATCCCAGTTCAAAACTACTTCAGCGGCATCGCTAACACTAATGTTCCCAAATACATGAGGATGGCGCCGAACCAGTTTTTGGGTAACTTCATCAATAACGTCCTGCATGCTAAAGGCACCGCATTCCTCAGCTACCCGGCAATGAAACACTATCTGAAGCAATAAATCCCCGAGTTCTTCGCATAACTTGTCCTCTTCAGCTAGCTCAATAGCTTCTAAGACTTCATAAACTTCTTCGACAATGTATCGCCGCAGACTGAGATGGGTTTGCTCAATGTCCCATACACAACCGCCCGGAGACCGTAATTTAGCCATAACATCAGTCAACGGTGCCAGACTAAAGGTCTGCTGTTTTAACTTATGTTCCGGAACATAAACGCTGGTAAGATGATCAATTACCGCTACCCGGTCAAGTTCAAACAGCGGCACATTTAGGACAGTTTCATCAGGCAGCCCTAAATTACGGACAACGGTAATATTATAATCGTCCGGATAATTATCCATTAGACTTAGTTTGACATCTGAAGCTACTTGGCGGTTGTACACTTGCGTAACAACCAGCGCTGTTTCTAATTGGACTGGCAATTTTATAATATCAGCGGCATCAACTACCGTCAACCCACCGATTGGATCTATACCTAACCTTACATATAGAAGATCGAGAAAGCTCATTCCAGGGATAACTTTGACATTTACTCCAGCTTCTTTTCCCGCTTTCCGGATAAGTGCTACTGACTGTTCAGCAACAGCCGGACTGCCGGGAACAGCATAAATTACTCTCCCCAGCTGTTTGGCCTGATCAATACAATTATCTGCAATAGCCTGATAGACTTCTTCAAAGGACGCATAGCGCTCATACATTTCATCATAGCTTGTAAATTTTATTTTTCTAGTTTTTAGTCCTTCAACCGCCGGATGTTTAGCGGTACGCAACAGTAACTTAGATGCTGATTCTAAAAGTTCAAAGGCCTCCACGGTTATTAGGTTAAACCCGCCTGGCCCCAAACCAACTATAATAATTTCAGCCATAATTACCTCCTTAGTATACCCACAGAATGCAGCAAACGAACCAGCCTGGCCCCCACTTTCGGAACGCGCTCAATATCCCTAGCATTAACGCCACCTACTAAAAGCAGGATTACACCATAGATGACCCCACCAACGGCTATTGCAACCAAGGTGGCTATGCTATTATGGAGTAGTCTGGTCATAACGGTATCGTAAGTTATTAGTACTGCGCCCCCCATTACCGCAGCTGCCACTACCGCCCTCAGGGTATCTTTTATGTCAAGTGAAAAGCCTACATAACGGTAGACAAAAATCATGTTTAGCAGTGCTGCTACCCCAAAGTCGGCGTTGGTTGCCCAGGCCGCCCCTTTTATCCCAAACTCCGGCATAGCTGTCAGAACCCAGCTCATGATTATTTTTACTCCTGCTGAAATTGCCATATTTACGACCGGTATGGCGGTATGGCCTAACCCTTGCAGCACGCCGGTCGTAACTTGATGAATCCCTAAAAGAAAAACGCCTATCGACATAACCGCAATAGATGTACCCGCATTCGGCGTACTATACAGCATAAGCGAGATAGGTTCTGCTAAAAGCCACATACCGATAAATGCCGGTATTGTTATAAGATTAGATATGCGCATAGCAGTTTTAGTTCGCTGCAATACTTGCTGCCGATTATTTAGAGTAAACGCTTCCGATACTGCCGGAACAAGACTAGCTGCTAATGATGCAGTCAAAATAGTCGGCAAGTTAACCAATGGTACCGCCATTCCCGTAAGGTACCCGAATAATTCGGTAGCATGTTCTACGCTAAAGCCCGCAGCTTCTAATCTGGCTGGAACTATAAACAAGTCAATGCTTGATACTACAGGCAGCATAATATTAGCTAGCGACACCGGCAACGCCAGTTTGACAATACGGGAAATAATACTTATCCCGGACTCCCGATTCAATACCGTCTGATTATCAATATGACGCTGAAAGTCTCGCTTTCCCCGCCAGTAAAAATAAATGAGTACGATAAGTCCGGCAGCAGCACCAGGTGCAGCCCCAAAACTAGCCCCAGCGGCTGCAAACTCAATGCCTTGAGGCAATAAAAGGTAAGCAAACAGAATCATAGTAACAACCCGGAAAAACTGTTCAATAATCTGCGACACCGCAGTAGGAGTCATCATTTGCAGCCCTTGGAAGTAGCCGCGATAGCTAGACAATACCGTTACAAAGAAAATAGCTGGCGCTAATACGGCAATTGCATAATACGCTCTTGGATCGCGAACAAAATGGGCATCAATAAGCCACCCCGCACCAAAATACAATAAAAATGTAAAGGCAAGACCTGTGATCGCCAAAACTGCCAACGAAATACGAAAAACCCGGCTTGCGCCGCGATAGTCCCCCAGCGCTATTTTTTCTGCAACAATAATCGATATTGCAACAGGAATGCCGGCTGAAGATACACTTAACGCTAAAAGATAAATCGGGTAGGCCATCTGATATAGGCCAATTCCCTCTCCGCCTAACAGTCGCGACAGTAATATACGGTTAACCGAACCAATTAATTTTACTACAATACCAGCTACCGTTAATATTAAGGCGCCTTTTAAAAATGTATCTTTACTCAATATATAGTCATTCCTCTCACCCATGTTAGCTTGAACTTTCGTTAAAACACTTAAGTCCGCATAATTGTTTTAACGAAAGTGCACATTATATTATAACAAAATATGCTAATACTTAAAACACTTTCCATAAATGTTACACAATTTTAGTCTGCCTAACCCCGCATCAGCCGCTATTCTTTTTATCTAAATTTCACCTAACAGAAAAGTAGCGGACTAAAGTCTCCGCTACTTTTCTATAACTATTATTGAGACATTTGTTTTGCCAGAAAGCCTGCGGCAGTTTCAGCTAATTTGATTTCCATATCGCCCATCTGAATCCCCGCTTCTTTCGAGCAAATTATAACTGCCCCTATCGCATCTCCTTCAACGATAATCGGTGAGATTACTTCCGCAGTGAATTTGCAGACTTCGTCTTCTTCACAGTCTGCCGCACAGCCTTGACAATGTTTATATTCACCCGGGTTATTAATTAAGGCCGTTTTACGTTCTTCCATTACCTTTTCGACGGCTGGCCCTAACGGTTTACTTAAAAACTCTTTTTTGGAAGCACCAGCGACTGCTACCACATTATCCCGGTCCGCAATCAATATAACATGGCCTATTGCCTCATATAAAGAATCAGCATATTCTTTTGCAAAATCCCCCAGTTCTCCGACCGGAGAGTATTTCTTCAGAATCACCTCGCCTTCGCGATCTACATATATCTCTAACGGGTCACCTTCGCGAATCCGCAAAGTACGTCGAATCTCTTTCGGTATGACTACTCTGCCTAAATCATCAATCCTTCTGACTATACCAGTCGCTTTCACCAGTATCCCCCCTTTTCTACAGTTTCTGACATTTCTTCAGTGATAGTATATATCCAGTTGTGCTCTTTTATTCATCTAGACTATCGCACTAAAATGAGATTGTCTTCCAAAATTATTGACCCGCTAACCCCTTTAAAATATCCATTATCCATTGGAAAAGCGTTGCCCCAGCGTTAGTTGTACGCAACCGAATAAGCTGCGGCGGACCAGGCACAATACTTATTCTGGTCGGATATCGTTCTTTGAGGTTAAACAAATTATTCAAATTAACGTTAGGTTGTTCGCTAAAGGAAAGTTCAATATAGTCTTTTTGCTGAATAAGCGAACGTCCCCCAAATTGTCGCATTAAGTTCTTATAACGAGCTACAGTTAAAAGGTTTAGTACCGGTTTAGTCGGCTCGCCAAAACGGTCAATCAATTCATCCAGGATTTCTTGAACATGTTCTTCGCTACGAATTGCGGCTATTCGCTGATATATTTCAATTTTATGCATGGCGTCGCCAATATAGTCACTATCAAGATACGCATCAAGGTTTAATTCTAGCATAGGTTCAATCGGTGGAGGAGTTACTGCGGAACCACTAAGTTCTTCAACCGCTTCATCCAGCAATCGACAATACATTTCAAAACCAACATTTATAATATGCCCATGTTGCTGCGGTCCTAGCAAATTACCCGTTCCTCTAATTTCCAAATCGCGCATAGCAATCTTAAAGCCAGCACCCAGTTCAGCAAATTCTTTGATCGCCTGTAATCTTTTTTCCGCTACCTCCGACAGCACCTTATCCGGACGATAGGTAAAATACGCATAGGCCAATCGGCTTGACCTCCCAACTCGGCCACGCATTTGATATAGCTGTGACAACCCGAAGCGGTCGGCATCATAAATAATGATAGTGTTAGCATTAGGCACATCCAAGCCATTTTCAATGATGCTAGTACAAACTAACACATCATAGTGACCCTCATAAAAATCTACCATTGCCTGTTCAAGCAGTTCCTCCGGCATCTGCCCATGTGCTACTCGCAATCTGAGTTCGGGCATAAGCTCACCAAGCCTCTCCGCCATTCGGTCAATAGTTTGTACCCGATTATAGACAAAGTAAACTTGGCCGCCCCGCTTTATCTCTCTCCGGATAGCATCAACCATGATTTCCTCGCGGTGCTCTACCACATAGGTCTGTACCGGCAGCCGGTCCTCCGGCGGCGTCTCGATTATGCTCATATCTCTCAGACCTACTAAGGACATGTGCAGCGTACGAGGAATAGGCGTTGCACTCAAAGTCAGCACATCAACATTGGACCGCCAGGTTTTTAGTTTTTCTTTCTGGGCTACGCCAAACCGCTGTTCCTCATCAACAATCAGCAGCCCTAAATCTTTAAATACAATATCGCTGTTTAGTATTCGATGGGTACCGATCAAAATATCAGTCTGACCACTGGCCACTCGGACCGCCGTCTCCCGCTGTTCTTTGGGGCTGCGAAATCGACTGATTACCTCGACTGCCGAAGAAAAGTGTTCCAATCGGCTAGTAAAAGTCTGGTAATGCTGTTGAGCCAGCACCGTAGTCGGCACTAACACTGCCACTTGTTTGCCACTCATTATGGCTTTAAAGGCCGCTCTAATCGCCACCTCAGTTTTTCCAAACCCTACATCGCCGCATAATAGCCGATCCATTGGCAGTTCACGTTCCATATCGGCTTTAATTTCCTTAACTGCCCTGAGCTGATCAGCAGTTTCTTCAAAGACAAAAGAGTCTTCAAATTCCCGTTGCCAAGGAGTGTCCGGCTGAAAGGCAAACCCTTTGGCAATTTGCCGCTGGGCATAAAGCTCGATAAGTTCCTTGGCTAAATCCGTGGCTGCAGCTTTAGCTTTGGTTTTGACTTTAAGCCAATCACTGCCTCCCATCCGATGCAACCTGGGAACTTCCCCCTCAGCGCCAATATACTTTTGCAATAACTGCACCTGGTCAGTAGGAACATATAATTTGTCTTCACCGGAATAACGGATAAGTAGATAGTCTTTATGCACCCCAGCTACATCTAAGGTTTCTACGCCAACATATTTACCAATACCATGGGTAACATGTACCACATAGTCACCAATATTTATATCTCTAAAATAAGTAATTTGCCGTTCACGGTCGCCTCTGGACGAACGCTGTTTTTTCTGTCGGCCAAAGATGTCCCGTTCGGTTAAAACTACCAAGCGCGCATTGGTAAATTCAAAGCCCGTACCAAGAACGCCGACTGTCACTAATACGCTTTTACTTTTTATTATAAGCTGCTCTGAAAAGACCGCCGAGACACCTTCTTGTTTTAAGCTATCTTTCAGCGCAATTGCTTTTTCCTGATTGGACATGAAAATTATGACATTGTATGCATGGCTTTGCCAGCTATTTAATTCATCTAACAGTAATTCCATCTGACGATGAAAGGTCGCCACACCTTTAGCTGATAAACTAACTATTTTAACCGGTTCTGTAGCTGCAACCTTTTGCAATAATAGCGACATATAGATAATCTTATACGGATAAGCTACTTTTACTAATTCCGGCCAATTAATAACATGACTTTTTAATTCAGGGTTTTCTTTTACCAGTTTTCCAAGTTGTTCTCTGATTCGGGCTGGCTCATCAAAAACCACTGCCGCGTCTTCAGGAAAATACGATACTATCGATTGCCGTGTTCCCACTGCTTCAGGCTCGGCTAACGGCATAATATCTACATGCTCCAAGGTCTCCCTAGATCTTTGGGTGGCAGTTTCGAATTCCCGCAATGAATCAACTTCATCACCGAAAAGCTCCATCCGAATTGGATTGGTTCGGTTAACCGCAAAAATGTCAATTATTCCGCCCCGAACACTAAACTGACCGCGGCTTTCAACTTGATCAACCCGTTCATAGCCAAACTGTACCAAATTAGTTAATAGCTGATCCCTCGCAATTTGTTGACCATTTATTACAGTCACGCGGTTATTTATAAAAGCTTGTTTCGGCAACACCTTTTGAGCTATCGCCTCAACGCCAGCTAGCACAATAACTTTTTCTCCCCGAACCAGCCGACTAAGTACATCCATCCTTTTAGCGGCCAATTCTACGCTTTTAGCGGCAGCCGAAAATGTTATGATATCTTGAGCTGGCAGTTCTAAAACAACTGTTTGAGGTAATAAAGTTGTAAGATCAGTTTTTATTTGTTCTAATGCTTCCCGTCCGGCGGCAATGACAACAAGCGGTCTGCTTTTTTTCACTTGAGCCGCAGCTAATAAAACTGTTTTTTGTGTTCCGGTAATCCCATAAATTAAGCTTTGGCCATCTTTTTCGCATAACACATCTACAGCTTGCCCAAAATTAGCATCCCGACTACTAGCTTTAAATAATTCTTCCATAAACACCCCATGCCAAATAGGGCTTTATTTTGTAAAGCCCTTTTATTCGTAACCAACATATTCTATCATTATCTGCTATCTGATTACGACTGCACTCTAAAAATTCAAAATTCATTTTTCAACGTTCACATTGTATCATAATTTGGTCCTAACTTCTACCTTATCTCGCGTTATCGCCCGAAAATTTAGAAAACCCGCCCTCACAGACGGGTTAGTGAATGATCTTCGTATTTAAAGGGAACACCCTATCGGCTAATCCAAGTTCTTCGATACACCGATCACAGAGTGACAACACATTTAGCGAATTGGTCAATTCATCATATTTCAGGAGATCTTGCCGTTCTTCTAGGTTTAGGCAATTGAACCCCAGTCTTTCTTCATCAATCTGTTCAACTTCTATAGTATCAATCGGTTCACCGCAATAGTCGCAACTATAGTTGATCTTCATACGTCATCCTTTCTATGCGAAAGCATAATTACAGTAATATTCCCAGCCACGTGTAATATAGCTGCCGATATAAGCGCAACAACAATATTGGCAACTACAGATAGCACCATAATTGTAACCAGGCCAAACAAACTATGTCCACCAATGCTAATAAGCGCCGCAACTAGCCGATGCTTGCTGGTAACCAAGTCATAGCCTGCTTCAATCGCGCCAAATAAAACATGAGTATAAAAAATATCCGCCCCGAGATAATAAGCCAGGAGCGTTTTAGCACATTCCTCCAACACTGGACCACAAGTTATGACCGCGTTGATTCCGATATATCTTAGCGCAACACGATTTAACAAAAAGCTTAAAGTTGCCATCAATCCGGCTAAGACATATGTCATGACCACCTCAACTACCTTGTTCTAACGTTGATTATTATTACCGCACACACCTCGCAGTATACCTCGTACTTATTACAAAAAAACAGCCATTCTCAAACGAGATGGCTGTTTTTAAACTTGCTATGACTATAGTTATTTTAATATAGGTTTGCGTTCAAAGGTGTGAATCGCATCAACAAAGCGCACCGTGCCAGTTTTATACCGCATTACGATAGAATTTGTCCTTGCCCCGCCACCAAAATAGTTGACACCGCGCAGCAAATCACTTTGCGTTATCGCAGTGGCCGCAAACATAACGTCATCACCCTGTACAAGGTCATCAATTGTCAGTACCTTATTGATATCTGCAATCCCCATGGTCTTGCACCGTGCTATTTCAGCATCATTTTCCGGACATAGTTTGGCCTGCATGTCGCCACCAAGGCATTTGATC
Source organism: Bacillota bacterium (assembly GCA_017889625.1). GTDB lineage: Bacteria > Bacillota > Negativicutes > Sporomusales > CTSoil-080 > CTSoil-081. Next base: position 25,778 of record JAGGAD010000022.1, read on the forward strand.
GCAGCCGCAGTAAGAACCCCTTCCGGTGCACCGCCAATCCCCAATAACATGTGAATACCAGTTCCTTCAACAGCAGCACTGATAGCCGGTGATACATCCCCGTCAGTTATCAGTCTGATCCTAGCGCCAGCATCGCGCACTTCATTTATAATCTTAGCATGACGTTCCCGATCCAAAATAACAACTACCATATCTTCAATTTTGAGCTCAAGGGCTGATGCCACCGCTTTAAGGTTTTCTTTAACCGGAGCATTTATATCAATTTTTCCAGCCGCTTTTGGGCCAACTGCAATCTTGTCCATATACATATCTGGAGCATGTAACAGCTTACCTCCAGGAGCAATAGCAATTACCGCAATTGATCCTGGCAGACCTTTTGCTACAAGATTAGTACCTTCCAACGGGTCAACAGCAATATCTACTGCAAGACCGCCCGCGCCAACCTTTTCACCAATATAAAGCATCGGAGCTTCATCCAGTTCTCCCTCACCAATAACTACCGTACCGCTGATACTTACAGTATCAAAGGCGCTCCGCATAGCATCTACTGCCGCCTGATCTGCAGCAATTTTATTTCCTCTCCCCATCCAACGACCACTTGCAATTGCCGCTGCTTCAGTTACTCTGACAAATTCTAGTGCTAACTCTCGATCCATTTGCTCAACTCCCTAAAAGTAATAAAAAAGAAAATCTTTGAGTCGACTCTAAGGTCTATCTCAAAGCATCAATTACTTGCCTATTTATTTGCATTTTTCCAGTCTTCCAAAAAACGGTTAATCCCTGCATCAGTGAGCGGATGAACCATTAAAGACTGTAAAATTTTAAACGGTATGGTCGCAATATGCGCCCCAGCCAAAGCTGACTGAGTTACATGCATCGGGTGGCGGATACTTGCCGCAATCACCTCAGTATCAATGCCGTGAATTGCAAAAATATCAGTAATTTCTTTAACTAATTGTATTCCATCATGGCTAATATCGTCAAGTCGTCCTACAAAAGGACTTACATATGTAGCACCTGCCCGCGCCGCCAATAATGCTTGATTGGAAGAAAAAATAAGCGTTACATTAGTTTTTATACCATCAATACTCAGACGCTTAACTGTTTTCAAACCTTCAGCATTCAATGGTACTTTTACCACAATATTAGGTGCAAGGCCAGCTAATTCTCTGCCTTCTGCCAACATCGTTTCATGTTCAGTGCTGATAACTTCGGCACTTATCGGCCCATCTACCAAGGCCGCTATTTTTTTAATTACCTCAGTAATATTCTGTTTTTCCTTCGCAATCAATGATGGGTTAGTAGTTACTCCGTCAATGACCCCAAGCTCATATGCTGATTTTATCTCTTCAATGTTAGCACTGTCCAGAAAAAATTTCATAGAAACTTCCCTCCATAAACTTGCTAGCGCTGATGGCTGAACAAATGACCTGGACTAATTTCAATGCTTACCAACGATTTCACCGTCAAAACATCCGCTTCAGTTTTTGCAGATATCAACCGTCGTCCATCACACTGCATGCAGATTAACTCAACATGATCCGGTTTTACATCAGCTTCAATAAAATGCCCCCCACAAGAGCAGCATACCCCGCCAGTTTCGGCAATATCACTAATTTTATTGAGTACTTCAATCATTACCTGCGGCTTTTCAATATAGTCATCGTTGTCAATTTCGCGAGTAATACTGTCAAACTCTAGTTCTTGTTTAGCAACAGCTTCTTCAATGGCTTGTCGATTTCCACTAACACCAAGTTCCAGTTTAGATACTGAACAATAGATTTTCTCGACTTTACCCTTCCAAATATCCTGTAAATCAACACAGACAATATGATTTGTCTCACAAGTAAGGCAGGCTACATCCAGCAAACACTGGTCATGGCGGATCCCATTAATTGTCGCCATATATTGTCCACAATCACATAAAAGTTTCCGCCCTACGGAGTTTTTTAAACTAAACCGGGAAATATCATGCAGTTTTATCTTTCCGCAACATGAGCAATAAAGCGCTAATGAAGCCTCTGTGTTGATAAGCATTTCCATCCCCCTCTTGCTTTCTTATTTCGCCGGATAGATAAATAATCCTGCCAAAAGATATATTTTCAATAGTAAGCATACCGACTTTCCCCTTGAAATTTCTACCATCAGGGTTATTGAAAATAACACCCGGCCAGTAGCCGGGTGTTAATTTAGCTTATCAATAAGTCTTGCAAGTTTGTACCTGTAATATGTCGTTCCACCAATTGACATAGCGATATGATATCAAAAGGTTTCGTAATATAATCAACTGCCCCTAGCTCCTTGGCCTCATTCACCAAGTCCAACTCACTGTATGCCGTCATCATAATTACTCGGTTACCCATGTTAAACCGTTTAAGTTCACGTAATGTTTCGATGCCATCAATGCCAGGCATTTTCATATCCATAAGAATCAAACCGGGCTGCGTCTCTTTCGCTTTTTGTATACCATCATAACCGTTTGCTGCGTCATAAACACAATATCCCTCTTCGCTTAGCACTTCAATCAACAACCGCCTGATACCAGGCTGATCATCAATGACTAAGACCACCTGTTGGCTCTTTCCCATATATAGGAACCTCCTGCTAGCAAATCTATTATTTGTTGTATTCGCACAACACGACAATAATCCTCCTAGGTTCCGAAAGATTAATTCCATTTTTTTGTATTTTTAAAAATTTTCTTTAGTATTTTAGCATTTTTTCTATTTCCACTTGAGAAACATCAAAATTTTATAGATATATTGGTTATGATAAACTTTCATGGAGTATTTAGCATTAGCATCATCTACAACAAAATCAATGTCATTAAATGGGGTTGGTAAGCCTGATGTTGCATAAATAGATCGACCATTTTTTAAAATGCTTACCCGATACGCACTATCCCTAAGATAAAGTGGATATTTTATCGTTATTTTATGAGGATGTGCCGCATCAATAGGAATATCCTGGCCTAAAATAGTAATCGGATACTCAGCTATGCCCCAATTATCATCAAGCATTGCCCCATAAACCGCCACCGGCTGAGGCGTGTAATAATCAAGATATGCTCGAACTAAGTCACTGGCCGTTCCAAACTTAAGCAAACCGGTGTTGATATACTTCTCATGCAGATAATGTAAATGATTTTCCAACTCTGAAAATTGTCCCCCCTGAGTACTTTTCCAATCATCTTGACCCATGATAAACATCATGTGCGTAAAACCAATAATGGCATGAACACCTGGAACAATTTTACCGTTTGACGCAAAAACAGCCATACCTTCATCAACTTTTTTATTCATTACCGCAGCCTTTTGATTGTTATACTCAATAAACTGAAGCGGCGTCGGACGCATTTCTACGATACCACTATTTTTTAAATCATCAGCGGGGGCATTAATATCATCTTCGCCACTCAGGTAAACTTCTTTCCCAAAATCACCAGCACATAAGCCACCTATATTGCCATCAGCGTCACTACCGCCCAATAGGCCTACTTTACGATAAGCCTGTGTACTCTTTAATTCATCAGCTTGACCATCGCCAAAGTCAAACGAGCCTGCCCGGGCAGTTATCAACTGACCAAGCGGCGAAAATTTTGTTAAGTCCTCTAAAATACTTAAATAATTATACAACATGCCAGTTCTAGTAGCATAGTCGCTAAAGCTTTCGCCTTCAGCCTCAATAATATGCGCCCACCCGTGACGCAAATGGTTAGCCCACAAGCCATCTACGGCCATATTATACGATAAAACATTAGTGGGCAAAGCAGGATCATAATCGGAATGCATATGTATCCCATATTCATGTCCTCGTCCAGCCTCACGACGTACTGAATTCTCAATTTCAGTGATAGTATTTTTCCATTCACCAGTTGTTGATTTCTCATCCGCCCACGCTGCCGCCTTGACCACCGGCCAAGCAATATAATGAGTCCACTTGGCACCATATTTATCAGCAATAGCATCCACCGCTTCAACCTTATCCACCATTTGAACTTTTAATTCTTCAGGCTCTAACCAACCATCGCCATTGCCCCAAGCAATAGGATATCCAGCTGAATCAATTGGTTCTAAATCTTCGGTCATAACATAATAAATTTCACCCGGCCGATTATCCACAATATGTACTTTGACACTAGCGGAAACAGTACTACCATCAATGTTAAAGGTTAATTCCCACGGTTTTCCCAAATTAACGGCGTCAGACCGCTTAGCTTTTAGTCGCCAAGACAGCTTTCGTTTTTCCCCAGGCGCCAAGTCAATAGGCTTTGAACAGCTTTCTTCAGCCGCTAAACCATAACCATACGGCTCAACAAGTTCTAACACCGAAGCAGCGATTGGCTGAGTTCCACGATTTTCAACAGTTGTATTTACGATTACGGTATCGCCGAGATTCGCGGTCACAGTTTCTGTTTCAGGCGTTACCACCAAACCAAGGCGTGGTATATTTTCAAAATCACTGGCCGCAATGAGCACGTGCTGACCTTGTCCTACTTCTACACTCAACCGATATTTCTTTGCTAACGTTAAGACCCATGGCAGTTCTTTAGCAAAAAGTTCATCGACATTGCCGCCAAAATCAAGCCATTCTCCTTCATAATTGGTTCTAAAATGTGAATCTATCCACTTGGCCTGGTTGTCGCTCACCAGCATCGGACCAGTAGCTACCCAGCCAACTGAGCCAATAACTTGGCCTTTTTCATCCAAAGCACTAATTTTTACCCGGCCCTCCCCCTGAGTTGATAAAAACTGAGCCTGGCATTTAGCAACAGTTTGAGAACTAGCCGCAATTTCCCGTCGGTATTCCATTGTACCATTAGGGCCTGCCGCAAGCTCCAGGGCAGTTGCGGATGGCAACGTTTGCCCAGCTACCGTCCGCGCAAGATTCCCCTCCCCATCTTGGTGCAAATTGGAATTTATATCCCAGCTATCAATCTGTTCAACTGATGTTAGATTAATTCCGGCAACCGGTAATTGCTCAGTGCGGCAGCCGCTTATGCTAATAACTAACAATGTGAAAAGAGTAAATACTATAAATCTTGATATCACAACAACCTCTCCGGCAACACCGCAGCTAGTGATAATATTACGAAAACTATTAATAGCGCAATAATCACCATTGACGGAGTAATTAACACCAGTACCGCTTTGGCCCAGCTTATTTTATATACTTCTTTTAGCGCTATTACATTTAATGTTAGTGTCCAACAAAAAATTACTAGCGACACCAGCGCAACCAAGCCATTCATTACTGACGACTGAATAAATATTGTTCCAACTAAAAACGGCACCGCTAAAAGATGCGGCAAATTAGCAAATCCAGTTGTTACTAAAAGCCCGATGACCGTACCTTTTCCCCCGTAAATTTCCGCAATGAGGTGTAGTATGGCTGCCCCTAGAAACCATAATAAAAAATAACCTATGGTTTGAGTTATTAATATAAAGTTTCTCAGTTTTTCAAATCCCGCTGAGCTAAAAACAAAATAGGCCCCTAACGCTGGAATAATCAAACTTATAAGTAATACCACCACAGCTTGACCAAGTGGTCTTTCCTCGGCCAATTTGCTTAGAGCTGTCATCGGTTTAAACAGTACGTCATAAATAGTTTCAATAAAACTTTCCACCACCATCACCTACCATTCCACTGGCATTGCTAAGGGTGCAGTAATCGGCAATTTATTTTCCATATGCCGAACCATTAACTGCTCCAAATTAACTTTATCACTAGCCCCAAATAGCATCGAAAATGGACTGGCATTTCCATACTCTTTAATAACGGGTTTCCCTTTAATCCCTGCAAGTTCCGCCGCGCCATCAATGGCATCATACATTGTTCCCAGTTCATCTACTAATCCAGCAGTTTTAGCCTGACTACCAGTATATATTCTTCCGTCAGCCAACTGTTTAACTTGTTCAACATCCATATGCCGTCCTTCGGCTACAACTGTTACAAACTGATTATACAGGTCGTCAACCATGCCCTGTAATATGGCTCTTTCTTCTGCCGTCATTGGCCGTTCCGGCGATAAAATATCTTTATGCGGACCGCTTTTTATTTTTTCTTTCTGAATACCTATTTTTTGATACAAATCCTGCCAATTAGCATATGGAATATACACCCCGATACTGCCAGTCATTGTCGCCGGACTGGCATAAATTTTATCAGTAACCGCCGCAATCCAGTAGCCGCCGGATGCGGCTACATCGCCCATTGAAGCAACAACAATCTTTCCATCTTTACGCAGTTTTTGGATTTCAGCCCCCAATTCCTGTGATGCTGGGGCACTACCACCCGGACTGTTGATTCTGAGAATTACTGCTTTGACTGAAGAATCGTCCCTAGCTTTGTGGAGCTGACGAATTATTTCGTCGCCCCCCCCCGATTCACCCAAAAGACTATTCCCACCATTACCGCCGGCAATAACCCCCTCCACGTGGATTACCGCAATTTTATTTTGTCCGCCGCCGTATCGGTGTTTACCCTGTACTGACCAAGAAGCAGCCACTGCCAACGTTATTAAAATGATAGCTAAAATGGCTATAATTACAACTTTTTTTCGCATCAATCTCCCGCCTTTTCTGGCATTATTATAGTTTATACTATTCGCCAATTAACAGAAAAAGAAACTGTAAGATAATTCAAAGGCTGTTTATAATGGCCCCCGGAAAAACATCCGCTGGACATTTAAACAGCCTTTAGCTTATAACGCTTTACTATTTTTTATTATTCTGATAGCCGAGCGTCGCTTTTACAAAATCTCTGAACAATGGATGCGGGTTAGTTGGTCTGGATTTAAACTCTGGATGGAATTGAGTGCCTACAAACCAAGGATGATCTTTGACTTCAACAATTTCTACCAAACTACCATTTGGCAAGGTTCCACCAATAACCAGACCTCCATCAGTTAAAATCTGACGGAAGGCATTGTTAAATTCAAATCGATGGCGGTGACGTTCATGAATTATTTCATCTTTATAGGCTGACTTAGTCAACGTACCGCCAATGACCTTGCAAGGGTATAACCCCAAGCGCATTGTCCCGCCTTTATCTTCGACTTCTACCTGTTCAGACATAAGGGCAATAACCGGATATGGGGTGTCCGGATTGAACTCAACACTGTGAGCATCAGTAAGTCCACAGCAATTACGTGCATACTCAATTACCGCACATTGCATTCCCAGACACAGACCAAAGAACGGTATTTTATTTTCACGAGCATATTGGATTGCTTTAATTTTACCTTCAATACCACGATCACCAAAACCGCCAGGTACCAATATACCATCTACATCCCCAAGATATGCCACCAAATCTAAGCCGGGAATTTCAATTTCTTCAGCATTTACCCATTTTATCTGGATTGCAACATCGTTAGCTATTCCGGCATGTCTTAGTGCTTCCGCAACACTCATGTAGGCATCTTGGAGCGCCACGTATTTACCAACAATAGCGATTGTTACACTGCCCGAAGGATTCTGAATCTTATCCACCATCGCCCGCCATTCAACCATGTCCGGGCTGTCATTTTTTATTTTAAGCTTTTCAAGTACAATGCGGTCTAAACCTTCTTCTTCCAACATCAGTGGTATCTGATATATGCTAGACGCATTTTTATTTTGAATTACTGCGTTAATGTCAATGTCACAAAACAGTGCCAGTTTTTCTCTCATATCCGGTGAAATTTCTTTTTCAGTACGACAAACAATTACATCCGGGTGAATCCCAATTCCCCGGAGTTCCTTAACACTATGCTGAGTCGGCTTAGTCTTTAATTCTCCGGCAGCTGCAATATAAGGAATTAACGTAACATGGATGTACACTACATCATCACGGCCAACTTCTTTACGAACTTGGCGAATAGCTTCTAAAAACGGCTGACTTTCAATGTCACCTACAGTTCCACCGATTTCGGTGATAACAACATCAGCGTCATCTTCCTTCGCAAGGCTATATAACCGTTCTTTAATTTCGTTAGTAATATGCGGGATAACCTGAACAGTGCTGCCCAAGTAATCGCCTCTACGTTCTTTAGTGATAACCGACCAATAAATTTTTCCCGCCGTTACATTGGAACTTTTACTTAAATTAATATCAACAAAACGTTCATAATGCCCAAGGTCTAGGTCAGTTTCACCACCATCATCAGTAACAAAAACCTCGCCATGCTGATATGGGCTCATTGTACCCGGATCAACATTTATATATGGATCAAATTTTTGGATGGTAACTTTTAGCCCTCTGCTTTTTAATAGACGCCCCAAAGACGCAGCGGTAATACCCTTGCCAAGCGAAGATACAACCCCCCCGGTTACAAATACATATTTAGCCATCTCAATTTCCTCCTAATTACTCAGCCAGGCTTGGTTTCCCTAAGCCCGGCCGTCATCAACTACTATACTAATCATCTTCTTCGTTAGCCTGCGTACCAGGGGCATAGTCATCCTGAATGTCTCTAAAGATTTTTTTTCGCCGTGAATTTACTTCATCTAAAGCTGTCGCCTCGGGTTCATCAGCATGACGTACCCCTCGCTGCGGCAGCCACTCGGCCAATCCCCACATACCTTTTCCCATATGCACAAAGCGGCTATCCATATTAATTTGAGTATGAACTTCAGCCATTGCGTAAGCAATCGAATGTATCGATCTTCCTTTGCTTTCAAGAACTTTAGTAATAAGTTCCCGAAAGTATAACGTCGACCCCTGGTTCAGCAAAACTTGATACGCTACTTCAACATCCGATAATTGCTGCGCACTATCAGCCATCTAAATTTACCTCCATGTAAACGTTAAACGTACAAAATTATAGCTAATATTCACCACAATAATATAAAATCCTCTTTTAAGCGACATTATTTTTTCAGCATCTTTTCGACAAAACCAGGTTAAACCCGTCTGGCAGCTGATATCATGGTTATACGTTACATTCTGTCCGGGGCAGTTATCCCCAGGATTCCAAGTACGGAACGAAGTGTATTTTGCACGGCTGTTACTAGTGCCAATCTAGCGGCTTGAAGCTCAGGTTCTACGCCTATTATGCGGCATTGATTATAAAAAGAATGGAATAACCCCGCCAGTTCATGAGCATAACGTGCCATATGATGAGGCGCACGTTCTTTGGCTGCTAGCGCTATTTCCTCTGGATATTCGCCAATTTTCTTAATCAGCTCAACTTCAGCTTCGCTTGTTAATTGGTTTAACGAAATATCAGCCAGTTGCGGCATTTTAATACCCGCTTCCTGGGTTTGGCGAAAGATACTGTTTATTCTGGCATGAGCATATTGAATATAATATACTGGATTTTCATTTGACCGTGATTTTGCCAAATCCAAATCAAAATCTAATTGACTGTCAATAGAACGCATAATAAAGAAAAACCGTGCGGCATCACACCCGACTTCTTCAATTAATTCGGCCAAAGTAACACTCCGGCCTGTCCGCTTAGACATTTTTACTAATTCACCATTTTGATATAAGCTGACCATCTGCAAAATAAGCACTTCCAGCCGTTCTGGCTCAAAGCCCATTGCCGCTACCGCAGCTTTAACTCTGCTGATATAGCCATGATGGTCAGAACCCCAGATATTGATTAGGCGATCAAACCCACGAACAAACTTGTCCCGATGATAGGCGATGTCAGCCGCTAGATAAGTAGGAACTCCATTATCCCGAACAACAACCCGATCTTTATCATCGCCATAGGCGGTCGATTTCAGCCATAATGCTCCATCTTGCTCATATATATGACCACTCGCCTTTAATTTCTGACAAGTAGCCTCGATAGCCCCATTATCATGAATTGTCCGCTCACTAAACCACTTGTCAAAGCTAACACCGAACGATTCCAAATCTTCCTTCAGTAACGCTAATTTTTCGGTTAAAGCTAATTCTTTAAATATCGCCAAACGTTCATTAGTTGGTAATTCTAAGTATTTAGCTCCGCCTTGATCAATTATCCGCTGAGCTGTAGCAATTATATCCTGACCGTGGTATCCATTCTCGGGAAATACCGTTTCAACCCCCATAATTTCTAGATAACGGGCATTAACCGATGCTGCCAGGTTTTCCATCTGATTACCGGCGTCATTAATATAGTATTCAGCCTGCACATCATAGCCAGCTGCCCTAAGCAAATTCACCAACGCACTGCCTACCGCAGCGCCGCGTCCATGACCGACATGCAACGGCCCGGTTGGGTTGGCACTAACAAACTCGACTTGAATTTTTTCCCCACCGCCAGTTGTTGTCCGTCCATAGTTTTCACCTTGTACCAGTACGAAATGCAACAGGTCATATAGCCAATCCGACTTTAGGTAAAAATTAATAAAACCAGGCCCGGCAATTTTCGCCTCTCTTAACCAGCTTAGTGCATCCGGATGATTCTTATCCAAAGCCGCCCGACTGTTCAAACACGAGGTTATAGCCTCTGCCAATTGGCGAGGCTTAGTCTTTGCTACCCGAGCCAGTTGCATCGCAAAATTTGTAGCAAAATCACCAAATTCTTTTTGCGGCGGAACTTCTAACATTACCGCCGGAAGTTCAGTTTCAGCAAAAACGCCATCCACCATCGCTTGCCTAGCGGCTGCCATAATCGCCGCTGCTATTAAGTCCTTTACATTCATCTTATTCTTCCTCTCGCACACTAACCGTTAACGTATTAGCGCTTTGCCACTGATCATCGATCGCCAAGTCATACGCCGCATATAACGATATGTAATCGCCGCAAACCACCATGTCCATTTTTTTTGTATCTACACTTATGTTCATAACACCATAAGGAGTAATATACTGGCCATCACATTTTTGATCAGAGGAAATTTTCATATTCTGTTCAACAAGCCCCTGCCTGACCACAACAAAATGATCACTGAAGACTTTTAGCAATGTCTTTGCCCCGTCCATGCCTGATACTTCACTCTCATGGTAGGCGACATAGCTAACCCCGTTTTTTTCATGGCGGGTGCCTCTAGTGACCACTTCAACGCGGCTTTCCTCGCCGCCAGCGTCAGTCTGGGTACCAATTACCTTAACTAAGACTTCGCGCATAGACTCTCCTTTGCCAACATGCATATATTATAGCCTAACTGTCCGTCATTGCCAATAGCCCACAGCACATGATAAAGCTATTTTTTCACGCTAAGCCTTTTTTATAAATGCGGCGCCGCACATCCTGTCAGGACGAACGGCGCCTTTTACAGATGAAGCGTGTTACCACTGCCTCTCCAAAATTATTCTATGCAAAACCTGCTAAAAACTTACCCCAATTGAAATTAAACCTAGTTCCATAATTTGTGAATTTGAATTCCTATATAGTAATGTTTTAAAATGTCTTCCGCAACAACCCCCGCTAATGCATAGGTGTACGCCCCCCACTGGCAAAGCCCTAAACCATTGCCCCAGCCCTTGCCCGTAAACGTAAAGTTGCTTCCGTCATACTTCATTTCGGTAATCAAAGTTGACTTCAAGCGATCAAAGCCCATAGCCTTACGAAAATCAGCACCGTAAATTTTCTTATCACCGACACCGATATACATGATCCTTCCCGAAGGTCCTTTTTCCAAAATCGAGATATCCCCGGGATTACCGTCATAGCCAATCGCGCTGGCAACTTCTCCCCCAGGAATTTTCACCGTCCATTCCTGAATATCAGGCGGAGTATATTTATAGCTATCATCAGCTACCGACTGAAAATATGGTGTTGGGTAAGGTATTTCCCGAGGGAACCCTTCTTCTTTCGTCGCTGAAATCTGACCATTACTGGCGCTATAAATAGCATTTACCAAACTTCCGGCATACAGAATAATCTGTCCCCTAGTGCTTTGCACTGCTGCCCTGATAGTATTGTTTACTTTTTCGGGTGCATACGCCTGCAGTTCTTCTTTATCGGTACTGACATCAGTGTTATGGATCTTACGAATGGTTCCTGCCTCAATGGCGTTCAAGGTCAACGTCCTTGACACAATAGCTTGAGCCCTCAACGCTTCAAGTGGCCACGCCGGATCCATTTCTTTAGCAACAACACCTTCTAAATATTTCTCTAACAACATCCTTTTACGCTCTTGCTTATCTGCCAGCCATACTTCAATTTCTGGTTCACGAGAATACTTTGTGGTATCAAATTGAGATAGCCCCGGCACTGGTTCGACCTGGGGCTGGGGTTGACTTGGCAACGAGAATTGCTCCTCAGGCAACAGTTTAGGGGCAGGAGTACGTAGTAGGGTAAATGCTCCTGCGACTATTACCAAAATAAATGCCGCAATTACTGTAAAGTTAACCTTGTGTTTATTACGCACATTCCCACCTCACCCCTAGTATGAGAAGGTCCTGACTCTTTTATGCGCACCACTTATTAAAAAACCCTGCCGCAAAGCGGCAGGGGGAAAATATAAAATCAGCTAAAATACTTGACTCCAGCAACAAACAATTTCTGGTCTTTTTCACCAGGAATATTTACTGATACATTGGCTCCGACCCGCTCGGAGTGACCCATTTTGCCTAACACCCGGCCATCAGGACTGGTAATCGCTTCAACTGCCGCCATCGAGCCGTTAGGGTTAAAGCTAATATCACTAGCTGGAATTCCCGCAAAATCGACATATTGAGTCGCAATCTGCCCCTTAGCGGCCAGATTAGCAATTTCTTCGGCAGTAGCAACAAATCGACCTTCTCCATGGGATACTGCAATACTATGAATGTCTCCCACTTCAACATTAGCAAGCCATGGCGATAATACTGAAACCGTTTTCGTTTGTACCATTGTGGATACATGCCGCCCAATATTGTTAAAGGTAAGCGTTGGACAGTCGGGAGTAACCTCATCAATAATCTTGCCATAAGGCACCAAGCCTAGTTTAATCAAGGCCTGGAAACCGTTGCAAATCCCCAACATCAAACCATCCCGCTGTTCAAGTAGTTTATTGACTGCCTCCTTTATCTTCGCATTGCGGAACATAGTCGCAATAAACTTGGCCGATCCTTCGGGCTCATCACCAGCACTAAACCCACCTGGTAACATGATCATTTGGGCCGCATCTATTCGCCGGGCCATTTCCGTAATCGAATCTTCAACCGCCGCTGCCGACAAATTGCGGATAACCAACATATCCACTATCGCACCGGCTTTAACAAACGCCCGCGCCGAATCATCTTCACAGTTAGTACCGGGAAACACCGGAATAAATACCCTCGGCTTAGCAACCTTTACCGCCGGACGACGCAAATTCCGATTAACATAATTTATAGCATCATTTTTTACTTTCAACGCCGCCGTAGCCTGAGTCGGGAAAGTACCTTCCAACGGCTTTTCCCAGGCAGCTAACGCTTGTTCAAGAGTGATTTCTATACCGTTTACCGTTATTACGGCCCGTTCTTGAGTATGGCCAAGTTCCTCATATGTCCCTTCACCAAACACTGCCGCACAGTCTACATCTGACAGCATTTCTAAAACAACCGCTCCATAGTTGGGACTAAATAATTCATTATTGGTCATCGTGCGATCAAATACCATTCCAATTTTATTCCCAAAGGCCATTTTACTGATTGCCGCCGCAATGCCACCGGTTTTTACAGTATACGTCGCCAAAACTTTACCATCAGCAATCACCTGCTGTAGCTTGGTATAGTTATTTGCCAGCACACTAAAATCAGGCAGTTCATGCTCATCACGTTTAACCGTTAACAATACTACCTTACTGCCAATAGTTTTTAACTCTTGGGAAACGACCTGCCGTACATCCACAGGTACTGCCGCAAACGCCACTAGGGTAGGCGGAACCGTTAAATCCAAAAAAGTCCCCGACATACTGTCTTTGCCGCCAATAGCCGGAATACCAAACATTTTTTGTGCATAATACGCGCCGAGCAATGCACTAAACGGTTTACCCCACCTAGCAGCATCAGTACCCAGCTTTTCAAAATATTCCTGCAAAGACAGTCTAATCTTCCGGAAATCTCCGCCAATAGCGGCTACTTTGGCTACAGCCTCAACAACGGCATAAAGTGCACCATGAAACGGGCTCCACTTGCCGATTTGGGGATTATAGCCATAAGTCATAATCGTACCGGTAACGGTCTCGCCTGCCAACACCGGCAATTTAGCGACCATGCCTTCGGCTGGGGTAGCTTGATACTTACCACCAAAAGGCATCAATACCGTCGCCCCGCCAATGGTGCTGTCAAAACGTTCCCCCAGCCCCTTTTGGCTGGCAACGTTTAAATTCCCAAGCACTTTCAGCCACGCCGTTTTAACATCACCATTACTATCTCTTGGGACGGTGAAATAATTATTTTTCTCTGACGGACTCTTTACTTCCACCATTGTCGTCTGACAAACACCGTTAGTATCCAAAAAGGCACGGCTAAGACCAACAATTGCATTACCTCGCCACAGCATCTTCAGCCGTCGGTCGTCAGTTACTTTTGCCACCAGCGACACTTCCAAGTTTTCCTCAGCCGCATACTTACTAAAAGTTTGAGCATCTTTAGCGGCAACGACTACCGCCATCCGTTCCTGAGACTCCGAGATGGCAAGTTCCGTTCCATCAAGTCCTTCATACTTTTTAGGTACAGCATCTAAATCAATAACCAGACTTTCCGTTAATTCGCCAATAGCCACCGATACACCGCCAGCGCCGAAATCATTGCAGCGTTTTATCAGCTTGCTAACCTCCGACCGGCGAAACAAGCGTTGAATTTTCCGTTCAGTTGGCGGATTACCTTTCTGCACTTCAGCCCCGCAATTCAACAGCGAATCTTCGGTATGTTCCTTTGAAGAGCCAGTAGCACCGCCACAACCATCCCTGCCTGTCCGCCCGCCGACTAAAAGAATTACATCCCCCGGAACCGGAGTTTCTCTTACTACATTGCTTTTTGGTGCAGCTCCAATTACCGCACCAACTTCCATCCTTTTTGCCACAAAACCTTCATCATACACTTCAGCAACTTGTCCGGTAGCCAACCCAATTTGATTCCCGTATGAACTATAGCCAGCGGCAGCCGATGTTGTAATTTTTCGTTGTGACAATTTACCCGGCAAAGTGTCTCCTATTTTAGTCCGCGGATCGCCGCTGCCAGTAACCCGCATCGCCTGATAAACATAAGAACGCCCGGACAACGGGTCGCGAATCGCCCCTCCAAGACAAGTCGCTGCCCCGCCAAATGGTTCAATTTCCGTAGGATGATTATGCGTTTCGTTTTTAAACATTACCAGCCACTCTTGGATTTCGCCGTCAATCTCCGCTGGTACAACAATACTGCAGGCATTTATTTCTTCCGATTCATCCAAATCGGCAATCATGCCGCGCTTTTTTAGTTCTTTCATCCCAATAACCGCAAGATCCATTAAACAAATATCTTTCTTCTTATCCCCATAAACATATTCTCGGGCGGCTAAATACTCGCTATACGCCGTATTTATTGGTCGAGAAAATTTTCCTTCTTCAACAGTTACCATTTCTACACGAGTAAGAAAAGTAGTATGCCGACAATGATCTGACCAATATGTATCAATCAACCTGACTTCAGTAATTGTTGGATTGCGTTTTTCAGTGTCCCTAAAATATTCCTGGCAAAACGTAAGGTCACCTTCACTCATTGCCAAGCCCATTTCAGTACTCATCGCTTTCAACTCAGTTGGCGATTTAGCAATGAAACCGTCAATAATCTTGACATCAGACGGAACCTCAGCCACCATCTCCAAGCTCGCCGGCTTAGTCAACACCGCTTCTCTCGCCTCTACTGGATTGATTATATATGACTTGATCTTAGCAAAATCCCCCTCCGAGATTACGCCTTTAAGAATATATACCTTAGCGGCAACAACCCCTGGCCGATCCTTTTGGGTTAAAATCTGAATACACTGCGCCGCCGAATCAGCCCGCTGGTCATATTGTCCGGGCAGATACTCCATGGCAAAGATACGGTCAGCAGCATCTACTGGTAAAATTTCATCATAAACATCATCCACATTCGGTTCAGCGAAAATCGTATTACGCGCTAATTTATGCTCAGCTTCATCAATACCTGCGACATCATAGCGGTTTACTACCCGTACCCCACTCAATCCGCTTATTCCAAGATTATTTTTCAATTCCAAGTATAAATTGTGAGCTTCAACGTCGAAACCGCTTTTCTTTTCCACAAAAGTCCGTTTTACCTGATTCGGCATAGTACTCTCCTCTATTTTTAATATTTTATTTATTATACCATAATCCCAAGCTAGCAAGTTAATCCGCCACCACACCTTGCTACCAATCATCAGCTAAGCGCAGCGCTAATCCGTTCCAGCCCTTGAATAAGAACTTCACGCGGGCAAGCAAAATTGAGCCGCATAAAACCTGCACCTTGCTCACCGAACCGACGTCCATCACTTAAACCAACCTTGGCCTTATGTATAAAAAATGTCGGCACCTTGGCCACTTCTAACCCCAATTCCCGGCAATCCAGCCACGCAAGATAAGTGGCTTCCGGTTTTATCGTCTTTATCCCGTTATCCAGTTTTTGAAAATAACTAACTACTAAATCAGCATTTTCCTCTAAATACGCCAGCACATTTTCCAGCCATGATTCACCCTGACGATAAGCCGCTTCCAGCGCCGTAATGCCAAATATATTTCCTTCTTCCACATGCATAGCTCCTAGCACAGCCTGATAGCGTCTTCTTAAACCGTCATCAGGAATTATCGTTAACGCAGTATTCAACCCTGCCACATTAAACGTCTTACTAGGCGAGATACACGTAACAGAATTTGCGGCAAAATCCGGTGACAGTGCAGCAAACGGCAAATGATTATGCCCCCGAAAAACAAGATCACTATGAATTTCATCAGCAATAACCAACACCCCATGGTTTAGGCAAATTTCCCCTAGTCTCATCAGTTCTTCCTGCGTCCATACCCTTCCAACCGGATTATGGGGACTGCACAAAATTACAACCTTAACACCCGTCGCTAATTTCGCGTCCAAATCAGTGAAATCAATGACATAACGATCCCCATTCCAGCTTAACGGATTTTCGACCAATTTCCGGCCATTATTTTGAACCGCCTTGAAAAAGCCGGGATAAACCGGCGGCTGAATCAACACTTTATCCCCGGGATTGGTAAACGCTTGCACCGCAATACTCATCGCACTAACGACTCCCGGCGTGCTATTTATCCACCCCCGTTCAACTGTCCAGTCATGTCTATCCTTCACCCAGTCTATTGCCGCCTGATAATAACTATCCCCCTTAACAGGATAACCATATACTCCATGAGATGCCCTGGACATCAATGCGGAAACCACCTCTGGCGGCGAAGGAAAATCCATATCTGCTACCCACATCGGCAATACGTCGTCACAGCCAAAAATATTTTTACAATCATCCCATTTTTCTGCACCACTCTGACGCCGATCAATAATTTGATTAAAGTCAAACCGCTGCATTAAATCCCTTCTTTCAAATACTCAACCTTTCGGGCTTTAAACCGGACTGGTTTTAAACTGCATTCTTTAGCCATAGCCAATGCTAGCTTGAAATGTTTGCTAATATCTTTCGGCGTATGAGCATCCGAACCAAGCGTCACATATTTGCCGCCCAATTCTCTAAACCGGCGATAAATTGGCACAAGCAGGTCTGCCGATTTTTGTTCGCCCAAGCGCCGGGTATTTATCTCTAAGGCTATTTGTTTATCCGCTACCAACCCTAACACTTGCTCCAAATATTCCTTAAATTCATCAAAATAAATTTCAGGGTCAGTAAACCTAGCGTAGCGGCAAATATAATCAATATGCCCCAAACTATCAATAAAATCATATGTTTTTAGACAATCAACCATGGCTTGAAAATATCTACCATACACTGCTTGTTTAGTCCGCCCCTGATAAAAAGATCCCTGATAAATATCGATACCATCAACAACATGGATTGACCCAATAACATAATCAAACGCATGCCCATCAACTATTTTGCGATTTTCCGCGGTAAGTTCGCTGCGCATGCCAATTTCTATGCCCAGTAATACATCATCGCTCCGGTATGGCTGATACGCCCGAAAATATTCGTCGATATCAAAAACAAAGGCATCCGGGTCAGGATATGCCAAATCCATATGTTCAGTAATTGTAATGCCTACATCCATTTCACGAGCTCTATTTACGGCATCCTCAATAACCATTTTAGAATCAGTAGAAAAACGAGTATGCGTATGCGTGTCGTACAAAGCTGTCACCTCCGATTATTACTACTTATTGTACACGATAATGGCTCCTTTTTACACCAAATAGTCTTATTTATGTCGTTAACCTCTTCGATAGCAATAAATTAACCCTGGTATCTAATCATACCAAGGTTAAATATTGCTATCCTATTTAATTTTTATGACTAGCTAACTAACTGCCATTATCACATCATTCGAATTCGCTAATCCTTCCATAGGCACTAACCGTTCCAAAATGATCTTCCCCCCCGCTGATGTATCGACAATTTGACCATCAGCAGTCTTAACTACCGGCAAAGCCGAGCCATTCGGATGAAAATAAATTACCTCTGCCGTACGTCCATCACTTAATAAAACCTTAGTATTCAAAAGACAATTCTTGATCTGTTGTATAAAATCCTGGCATATAGCCGGATCTAAGCGTCCAAACATCTCATGTTCCAATATATTCAACGCCGGAAAAGGATTGGCCAACTTACGTATATAGGCCTCCGATTGGAAAATATCGGCAACTGCAATCAACTTAGCATAGCGATGGATCTTATCGCCCTTAGCCTTCGTGGGAATACCACTGCCGTCAATATACTCATGATGCTGAACAACCCCTAAAACTACATCTCCGGTAAGTCCTTTAATCTTACTTAGGAGAGTAGCCGCCTCAACAATATGCTTATATGGCTTACCTGCATCGGCTTTATCCAACACAATTTTCCCCGCATCATGCAACAATCCAGACAAAATAACCCCATGAATATCGTCATCATTCCATTTCATATGACTAGCAAAGCTACCAGCTAAATACGCTACCATAACCGAATGACGCGTTATTGCATCTGCTAGTTGACATTCATTGACCAACAGGCGATTAATTAACGCTGATTCACATTCCTCGATAGAACTGGCAATTTGTTTAGAAGTATCTTTAAAAAGGTGTACTGGAATTAGTTTCTGACGACGAATAAAGTCAAAAGATTGTGTTATTGCTTTGACAACAACATCATATTCCTGAGCAAACCGATGATATTCTTCCGGCGCCTCAAAATTATCCTCAATTGGGTCCTGAGGAACCTCAACTTCCGCAAGCTCAGCAGCAACAACACTGACACTTTTTATATCCCAAGCAACTAGACGGGCAAGAATTTTTTCAGTAATAACACTGCCTTTATTTATTAACACTTTCCCGCTCGCAGCAATAACCGCCTCACCAAGGACACCCCCTGGCTCCAAATCATCTACTTCCACCAACTTGATTGCCATAGTGCATCCACCTCCATGAATACCTGTACATTTTATAACATTTTCTACAAAACATCATAGATATAAGTTATTGTACTTGTTAAACCTAAGCATTACAACCGGGCGAACGTCCTATTATTTTAGTTTACACCAGACTAAACGTCCTACTATTACTTAAATGAATCATAAACTTCTTTATATTCTGCGGTAGGAGCAATAGATTTATAAATATATACATGAATTCCAGTCGGATCGTTGACAACAAAGCTCCGCTCTCCCCAGGGTTTATCCTGCAGTTCCTGGAATATTTCCAAACCAGCAGCCTTTAATCGGCTATATTCGGCATCAACATCATTAACTTCAAAAGAAACAATAATACCGGTACCATTAAAAAATTCCCCTACCTCCCGCTGAGGCAATGTAAAACTAATCCCCACATCCGGCTGTTCTCTTGAAACAAGTTCAATATACCAATCACTTTCATACGCAAGTTTAAACCCAAAGTACTGACAGTAAAACTCTTTCGACTGCTGCATTTTTTCCGTACTTATTGTCAAATCGACCCGCTTAAAATTCATGACTAGCCCTCCCTTAATATAATACACCCAACTATGCTTCATATTAAAAAGAGAGAACCCTTCTGTTCTCTCTTAATTATGCTTCACAACGAAAATCCAAACCGTTCCTTAATAAAATCAAGAAACACCTCACAAATATTCGGATCAAACTGAGTGCCGGCACAACGCTGTATTTCTCTCACACACTCATCGAGTCCAACCTCGGTACGGTAACAACGCTTAGTTGTCATAGCATCAAACGAGTCGCATACCGCTAACATTCGACTCAGCAACGGTATTTCCGTTCCCGTCAATCCGTCAGGATATCCTGCCCCGTCGTACCGCTCATGATGATGACGCATGATTGAAATAACTGGTTTTACACCATCAACATCGGAAATCATCTCCGCCCCGGCTACAGCATGCTGCTTCATGATCTCAAATTCCTCATCAGTAAGCCGCCCCGGCTTAGTTAAAATATTCAGCGGAATCCTAATTTTACCAACATCATGCATGATTCCAACCATGTACGACAAATCAATTTCATTGGGTCTCAATGCCATTTGCATCGCCAGTCCGGCCATCAAATCCGCAACATGCTCTGCGTGCATCGCAGTGTACGGATCACAATAATAGATTTCACGGCAATAACCATCAATAGCTTCCATATTAATTTGTTCAATAATTGACCGATTACGTCTGGTTTCTTCCTGAAATAAAGTGTCCTTATCAGAAGCAATCATATCAGTCACACTATTCAGCATAATAATAACATCCGCCTATATTATTCTTAATAGTAAATTCTCCGTGCAACCGTCAATTCCTGCTGTTTATTACGAACGAATTGTGTGAACTTTATAAAAAAACAGAGCCGTCCTAACCAAGACCACTCTGTTCCACAATTCAACTAAAGCTTAATGACCGCCACAACCACAGCCTCCACTATTTTTACCATGCTGATGTCCACCGCCGCAGACATGTTTTTCGCCGCTTTCTAACTTCATTTTTTTCATACTGCCGCATTTCGGGCAAGCTATCTCATAACCATGCTTTCCACCGGCGGTGCAAGGAGCTACCTCCCAAACATGCCCGCAGTCAACACATTCAAAAACTCGATTTTTAACCATATAATGTCCTCCCTCAATTATAATCGCCCGTCCCTCAACTAAAGCGGTGGCAATCTTCGCTCTGGCAGAGTGCAGTATCCGCTGAAAAGTAGCCCTCGACAAGCCCATATACTGAGCACAATCATTTTGCTCCAGCCGCATCGCATCTTTTAACCGGATGGCCTCAATCTCCTCAAACCGTAAGTTTACCTCATTTTTATCAATTCGACCCTCCGGTATAAACTTTTTACATACCGGCACTTCATCAATCAGACCACAACACCGCCGCCTCGGCATATATATCCACCTTCCAATTGAGCATATGCCCAATTTAATTATAAACCCTCCTCAACCGAAACTCAATAGCCGCCCCAATATTTTTTAACGCCACCCAAAGATTAACTCATTTAGCCAGCCACTGCATCAGACTTTTCCGGTCATGACCATATTGTATTTCCAGCCGCATAATCGCGCGGCGAGTCGCAGTTAAACCCTCATCCGAGCTGGCTATTCCCTGCTGGCAAGTCACAAATTGCTGCCACATATTCCGCATTATTGTTAACGATGCTTGGAGACCATAAATATAAACCGGCTTTTTAAACAAAAAATTTACAAAAAAGTGTTCTATTAATATATCCGCCATCGACAAACATTTCTCTTCTGGTTGATCCATAAAATCATAATTCCGATTTATTATCTGATATAGGATTTGACCAAACCGCTCATCATGTTGGATAGCCAAAATAGCGCCAATTGTTTTACTCATTAAATCCAAGCGTTCTAATACTTTTAAGCGGCGGCACTGCATAATATCAATAAAATGATGTTCCAGCTCAAAATAATGATATAGCGGCGTAAATCTGGCCTGCTGATCGGAATACACTGAAACAATATAACTATCGTCAGGTATTTTCAGCGGCGGTTGATCAGCTCTTATAACCATAAGCGGCTCCCAACGCTCAGCTTTAGCTAGTACCGTCGGACAGCTAAAGCTTAAAGTCATTTCTACCCCACGTTCGGTATCCATTGGATAACGGGGAAAAGTTTGACAAACAGCATCTAGATGCTGGTGGCCAGCCTCGCGCTGGAGCCGACATAAATTGTCTTTACCAAGAAACCAGCAACCACCATTATCCCGCTTGCTAATATAAGCGTACTCGCCCACCGAAGTAGTAGTTTCCATTAGCCTAAAAGCCTCGTAAAACTCATCGGTTTTATTCTGGCGGCCAAAATACTCGGCATTTCTAAAATAGCTGGCCTGATCTACCGTTACCAGCCAGTCATTACGGCAACACGCTCCGCACATAGCACAGCTAAACCCCTCAGCAATATCTAAATAGATGTACATTTTGCATTATCACCCTTATATATAGTAAAATGAATTAACTATTTTTAGCAACAACAAAGGTTTTTTTGTTCCAAGAGAAAAATTATTATAAACAACATATATCAACAAACCAAGGAGGATTTATGGCTACACTACTTGATGGGAAAAAAGTTGCTTCTGAAATCCGCGAGGAAATAAAAACTGAAATCACCACCCTAAAAAAACAAGGAATTTTCCCTCAGCTATCCGTCATCCTGGTCGGCGACGATCCGGCCTCAATAGTATATGCCAAAGCTAAAGAGAAGGCCTGCGCCAACGTAGGTATCGACTACAAACTTTATGTTCTGCCGGCAGTAACCGCTGAAGACGAAGTCATCTCCCTGCTGGAAAAACTCAATACTGACCATAACGTACACGGCATTCTTGTCGAACTCCCCCTCCCCAAAAGTCTGAACAAAAAACGAATTACTGAGACCATTTCACCGCTTAAAGATGTTGATGGCATCCACCCCATCAACCGCGGCTACATACTTAGCGGCGGCGACGGGCTTTTTCCCGCCACGCCTCAGAGTTGTATTGAAATAATGCTGTACCACAACATTGACCTAACCGGCAAAGACGTTGTCCTCGTAGGACGAGGCGAAACCGTCGGCAAACCGCTGGTGTTCATGCTTTTAAATCGCAACGCCACCGTTACCATTTGCCATACAAAAACTGCCGACATTGCCGCCCATACCCGCCGCGCCGATATTGTCGTGGCCGCCGCCGGACAAGCCAGAATGATTACCGCCGATATGATTAAACCCGGCGCTATCGTCGTTGATGCCGGTATTAACCGAACAGAAGACGGCCTGTGCGGCGATGTTGACTTTACCGCCGTCGAAAAAGTTGCTGGCGCGATTTCCCCAGTTCCCGGCGGCGTCGGCAGCCTTACCACCGTCCTCATTCAACGCAATGTATTAAAAGCCATAAAACTACAAAACCAAGCATAAGGAGAACCAAAGATGAGCAAGTTTTTTGATAAAAGTTTTCGTGAAATATTGGAGGCGGCCGCTTCTAGTTCGCCCACTCCCGGCGGCGGCGGCATAGCCGGGGTAGTTGCCGCTTTAGGAGCATCAATGACCGCAATGGTAGCCAATCTAACTATCGGCAAAGACAAATATAAATCGGTCGAACCCGAAGTCCAGGCGATGCTGGCTACTACTAACCAGCTCATTGACAAGCTCGAAGCCCTGGTAGATGCCGACATGACAGCCTTCAGCCAATTAATGGACGCTTATCGCCTCCCAAAAACCACCCCTGAAGAGAAAGATTTCCGCGATGCCACCTTAGAAACTGCAGTAAAACACGCCTGTGACACCCCACTAGACATCGCCAGAGTTTGCTTATCACTCCTGGAAGTAACGGCAAAGCTAGCCCCAATCGGCAACAAAATGGCTGTCAGTGATGCCGGGGTGGCATCAGTCGTCGCCGAAGCTGCCCTTAACAGTGTCCTCCTGAGCGTCGATATTAACCTTCCGTTACTCACCGACAAAACCTATATCGAAACAGCCATTAACGAAAAAAATATGCTTAAAGCTAAAGCCAAAGCAATCAAAGAAAAAACATTATATATCGTAAATGAGAGAATGTAATAGAAGCCCTCTATTTTCCAGTATTACGCCGGAAAATCGAGGGCTTCCTTATATCAAGAACACAGCTTTTGCGCTGTTTCTTGTCAGCGTCCAGCTAACCTATACGCATTTCCCAGCAAATTTCTGGCACCCTGTTCTGTAATAATCTCGCTTTGCTGCTCAACAATTGGCTGAACTTCTTCAATCGTCACCTCATATTCATTATTTAAAAACGCCTGCATTCCCTTGAGTAAATGCAAATCACTATTATCTGGCAACATGATTAATCCTTTTTCGAGCACATCAGTAAGCTTAGCTTGTTCATTCAATCTTAAAAGCCCGACACCCAACCGGACTACAACACTAGAGAAATAGCCTTCGCCGCCAGTAAGAAACCTCAGAGCAGTTTCAAATTGCTGAACACTTTCAGCGAGCCTTTCACTCTGCATGTATTCAATCCCCAAACTATATAAAAGATATGGGTCATGCGGATTATCCGCCAAAGCTTTTTTTATCACTTCAACATTTCGCTTTTGCTTATTCTTAGCCGTTACCTTCGTACTTAAATACCCATAATGCTCAACTGTTATATTAGCAAAACCTACTCCATTTTCCACATTACTTTTTATACTGCCAATAACCTGTTCATGGATTGCACCGGAAAACCGATACTCCGGCTTATTCCTAAATAACCTTACAACATAGTCTTCGCTTACTTTCTCATTGCTATCAACATAACTGCGAATAGTAAAATAATAACCTTCCATATCACCAGCTTCTAACAAGCTTTGAAAATAAACCCCATCAATATCATCCAACCGTTCATCCGCATCTAATACTAAAATCCAATTGCCATTGGCCTGCTCCAAGCCAAAATTCCTTGCGTCGGCAAAATTACTATTCCAAAAATAATCATGCACCATAGCCCCTTCGCCAATTGCCGCTTCCCTGGTTTTATCCTCAGAACCAGTATCAACAATCACAATCTCATCAACCAGATTTTTTACGCTTTGAATACATGCTTTTATGTCCGTTTCTTCATTCTTGACAATCATACATAAACTTACCTTTACCCCGCTGCTCATGATACCAGCACCTCGTTGCTAAGCCTTAATTACCTAACCCTGATGCCAGCTTTAATCCGCCGTGCACCACAGGTACATCTTGATATTTTTCTACTGTTTGCTTTACTATATCTTGATGCATTTTATCGTATAATCGCGCTAAATGAATATAATTTTTCGGATTTTTCGGTTCTAAGCTCATTGCCTGCCGATAGTAATAATGAGCATCTAAGAGCTCTCCCTGTTTCTCTTTAACCTGTGCCAAAATAAAATATGCCAACCAGCATTGGTTATTTTCAGTAATACAAGCATCCAAAAACCGTTCGGCTAATTCTAGCTTACCGTATTTAAAGCAACACTCACCCACAACCGAATTTAATTCCTTTTTGGTTTCTGGCGTAACTCCCTCAAGAAGGGTTATCGCTCGTTCCCATTCACCCAAAACAACTGACCTTTTGAAGACATCCAGCAAAATTACTATGCCTTCTTTTCCCAGAGTGACTTTCGGCAAACTGCGCTCGCCCATATTATCAACTAGAATTTTTACTACATTAGCACTATCTTCTGTCAACTTAAGTGCCGTTATATCTTCCGCTAACTTCCGTAATCCTTGCTGACGCCCCTGTAACCAAAAAGCGAGCAATCTATTAAACATAGCAGGCAAAAAGAAAGGATCTTCGGCCGTAATACTTTCAAACTTACTCATCGCTTCAGCAAATTCTCGTTTTTGCATTAAACATATTGCCTTTTTAACTTTTATATCTGATGCTTCCTCAAGCTTCATCCCAGCTTCTTCTTCAGCCGCCTGATGAGCAAGGTCAAAAAACTCATAAGCCAAATTGTATGCCGACTGATTCATCAAAAATTCAGCAATACATTTATTAGCTCCTACGCCTTTAAACTCACATATTTTCCCCAAAGCTTGTTTAGCATACGCCTCATCCACACGTGGTTCCAGTATTCGGCAGATACATTCCAACGCTGCAGTGCAGGCCGCATTATCCCTTAGCGACATTACATAATTGCGTAAAGCTTCCTCTTCATTACAAAACATTTCCGCAATCTGACCCAAAAAATAATAAGCCCGAAAGCCATTAACTCCGTTAATCGTAGCAAAATGTGACGGCTGTTTGGGCACAGCGACAGCCTTGCCAAACGCCATATAGGCCAACCCATACTCCCCTTGTTCATAATAAATCAGGCCCTGAAAGTAGTGCAAATCAGCATAGGTAGGAAACCAGGCCAAACCTTGCTTAATAATGTTCAGTGCCAATTCATATTTTTTTTGATTATAATAGCACTGCGTAACATAACGCATCAATTTTGGCAAATAACCAGTATTTACGTCTATTCCCTCAGCCGCTTTAATAAATTCGTTTGCCGCTTGTTCATATCGTTCCACTCGATATAACTCGACCCCATAATGAAACCGCAGCATTTTATCGTCGGGAGTTTCTCCAATATGTTCCTCGACCATACGTAAATTCCGGTTTTTCTTATCCTTTTCAATAAGCTGCTGATCAAGAAATCCATAATGCCGGATAACCAAATCTTCCGCAACCACAAATTGTGTTTCTTTATTATGCTGTAGAATAACATCTGCAATTTGTTCATGAATAGCACCGTGGAACCGATGTTCCGGTTTATTTCTAAACAACCGGAATACTATATCCGGCGCCATTTCAGTAACCCCATTACCACCTACATAATTTTCTATTCGCAGAAAATAACCACTTACGCCTTTTCTTTCAAGCAACGGTGGCAGTAAAACACCACTTTCTGGAGTTAATTCCTCATCAGCATCTAAAAATAAAATCCAATCGCCCTTTGCCAAATCAATCGAACGATTACGAGCATCACTAAAACTTCCATTCCACGCAAACCTTTCTACTTTTGCCCCAAACTCGTTGGCAATTTCACAGGTATTATCTGTCGACCCGGTATCAACAACAATCATCTCATCTACTACCCCAATTACACTTTGGAGACACCGCCGCAGATTTTTCCCTTCATTTTTAGCAATCATGCACAAACTGACTTTCATATCTGCATACCTCACTGCAAAAATTATCAAACCTTCTACAATATATGAAAACCAGCTACACAGCGTGCTTGAAAGACAGCCTTCTCCCAGTGCCACTTACCACTATGAAAACATATTATGTTATATGAGTAATTACACTCAAATAACTAATAGGGAGAACTATGCATGCCTAATTTTAAGATTTTCCAAGACGATGCCGACCAAGCACGAATTAAAATTTACGGCAGCGATAACCAGCCAATTGCCCAAGATTCTAGCGGCAATATACTGATATCTACCACTGGTTCCAGTGCTTTAAGCGTTACCGGCACGCATCACTACCGGCACAGTTAATATTGCTACCTCCGGGGCTTTAAGTGTTACTGGCTCCGTTGATGTTCTCAATACCGTCAGCATCACTACCGGCACGGTTAATATTGCTACCTCCGGGGCTTTAAGTGTTACCGGCTCCGTTGATGTTCTCCACGGTTAATATTGCTACCTCCGGGGCTTTAAGTGTTACCGGCTCGGTTGATGTTCTCAATACTGTCAGCATCACTACCGGCACGGTTAATATTGCTACCTCCGGGGCTTTAAGTGTTACCGGCTCGGTTGATGTTCTCAATACCGTCAGCATTACTACCGGCACGGTTAATATTGCTACTTCCGGGGCTTTAAGTGTTACCGGCTCGGTTGATGTTCTCAATACCGTCAGCATTACAACCGGCACGGTTAACATTGCTACCTCCGGGGCTTTAAGTGTTACCGGCTCGGTTGATGTTCTCAATACCGTCAGCATCACTACCGGCACTGGTGCTCTTAGTGTTACTGGCTCGATCCAAACATCAAGCGCCACAACCGATGTAGCTACTTCTGTAGCTAGTTACGTTGGTTCAACTCTCACCCCTTCAACGGTCTGGACGGTCCTGCCGTTTAGCACTTGGACAATTGCTGTCCACAACGCTAGTACCGCCGATACTGCTCAAGCCCGCTTGCAGCTAAGCCCGGATGCTGTAAACTATATGAATGATAGTAGCGTAGTTACTACCATCGCCCCTGGCGAAGTTGACGCATTTTTCTCCCACGCGCACTTAAAATACGCCCGAATTTATTACGCCGCACTTAGTGCATCTAATACCGTAAGCCTAAACTTCTGGTTCCAAGGTGTAAACTAATAAGCTAGCTATATCACCATATGTAAACCAAAAAGGGGTAGTGCTGAACTATTGTTCAGCACCCCCTTTTTATTGCTGGGAAATACGATTAGACAACTTTTAAATTCCCGCTAGCCTTCCCGATTAGTCGTACTGTCTGATAAAACTTGCTTGAATGGACAGCTCATATTACTTGCCAGCTTAACCGAGATGAATACTGGGCCTGCCGGTATAATTCTTGCCAAAATTTGCCGCTATACCCTTGGCACGGGAGCGTTTGTGTCCCCCGTGGTCATTATTGTCATCAGTAGTTTTTATGTTTGGACAAGGCGGCCAATTGCTTATATCGCTTAACAGGTGCTCTTTGGGTGTCTACAGATTGAAGTAAAACATATTATTTTACTTTGTAACGTTAGTATATCCTGCCTGCATATCATATTTTTAGGGAGGGATTTTCATGGGATTTTCAATAATCAAA
>JAGGAD010000023.1 GCA_017889625.1 Bacillota bacterium
TGGCTAAATATTCGCAAAATTCTATTATTTACACGGTGCTTTTGTTAAAACTGTTTAGTATAATTGCCTTAAGTTGTTTTTCTGTGAATCCGAAGGTTGTTTCTTTACTCCGATTTTAAAATGAATTTAGGAGGAATGGGAATGGTTTTCGCTTTTGTGGTTTTGTGTGGCATGACGATTGGTATGGAGTGTTACATTAAGCTTAGGTCGCATTAAGTAAGCAGTTGCGCAGTCCCTTGGCCTGCTTAGGTTGAGGGACTATTATTTATTTCGGTAGGAATATTATTAGTAAATGCAACATATACTGAAATGTTCTATAATTTTTAGCGGGATGGAGGAAGGTTAATGCTATTAGCGTTTATCTATGGTCTAATTGTTTTGGGGGTATTGACAATAGGCATGGAAATTTATATATATCTTAAGTTGCCTTGAAGGTTTTTGCGAAAAAATCAGAGCCCTTGACCGTTTTGAACTCGGTTGAGGGGTTTTTTATAGGCGGAGGTTAATGAATATACAAGAAGGAGAAAATGGAGTTGCAGGGGAGTTTACAGCTAGGCTGAGAGCTGGCCGGCCTTTTTTTCATAATTCAAAAATGTGTTGATAATAGTACAATATTATTAACTAGTTGTAATAGTATGAGTCGTTATAATAGTTAGAATAAATGATTATTTATATTAATGGATAATAATTATTGACAATTACCCCCGCCTTTGGTATTATTAAGTCAAGGAGAGGGGGGATACGAAAATGAACAAGATTCTTGAGCTTATTGCAAGATATCCGGCAGTTGTGCCTTTCCCATTTATTTATGGAAACGCTAATAAAAACACCAAGAAGTAATTGATAAGTAAGTTATAATAACTATTTATAGCAATTTTGTGGGAACCGCTAATATGGCGGTTTTTTTGTTGTTTTATAAAAAGTGGCTATATTATTGTAATGAAAAATAGCTTCTATCAATAAATAGAAGCTATTTTTCTCTTACTATTATTTTTCTGACTTTTCAAATAAAGTGCTTTGGCATTTTTGAGCAAAGTTAATTTGCTTAGTTAAAACTTTGATAATATTATCTGGTTCAGAATCACTTATGAAGTTATTAATTTGTTGAGTATGATAGCCTAAAGCAAGTAATTGTTTTTTTAATTCTTCAATATGGTCGATATCGTCACGCAAAAGATATCACCTCGCAATAAAGGTATTTTACATTTACTATATAATTACCATAATTTGTAATTGTATTCCTGTCAAGGATGATATGTTTAAAAATAATTTAACATTCATGGGGCTGGTACCTACCTAGCGGGCTTGGGCAGTAAGGTTTTATATTTCCAATAATAGGAATAATAGCTATGAGTAGGACTATAGTAATAGGTTTTTGTAATGATTGGTTTAAAAAGGATTTTTCTCCCAGAAAGCGAACGGTTATAGCATAACCGATTATGGAGGTAATTTATGGATAATACGCAAATTGCTAGTGAAACCCTTGATAAGTATGAGAAGTATGTTAATCCGGCGGTAGCTCGTTTGTTTCGGTTTATGGGGCTGTCGACAGTGGAATGGCAGGCTGAGGGGAGCATAATTCGGGATATTGATGGTCATGAGTATGTGGACTGCCTTGGCGGCTATGGGGTGTTTAGTTTGGGACATCGGCATCCTAAGGTGGTGGAGGCGGTTCATCGGCAGCTTGATTTGATGCCGCTTTCGAGTAAGGTGTTATTAGATAAACCGATGGCGGATTTGGCTGAGTTGTTGGCACAGATTACGCCCGGGGATTTGACTTATAGTTTTATCGGCAATAGTGGGGCCGAGGCGGTGGAGGGGGCATTAAAGCTGGCCCGTCTTTATACTGGCCGGAAAAAGATGGTGGCGGCAGTTAATTCGTTTCATGGTAAAACTTTTGGGGCGTTAAGCGCTACGGGACGGGATTTGTTTCGGGAGCCGTTCCAGCCGTTGTTGAGCGGGTTTACGCATGTGCCGTTTGGCGATTCGCAGGCGGTGGAGGCCGCGGTGGATGAGGAAACGGCGGCGGTGATTTTGGAGCCGATCCAAGGGGAAGGTGGAATTATAGTCCCGCCGGAGGATTATCTCGGGGCGGCTAGGGCGGTGTGTGACCGCTATGGGGCGCTGTTGATTTGTGATGAGGTTCAGACGGGGCTGGGGCGAACGGGCAAGATGTTTGCGGTTGATCATTATGGTATTGTGCCGGATATTATTACTACCGCCAAGGCTTTGGGGGGCGGGGTTATGCCGATTGGTGCGTTTACGGCGAGGCCGGCGGTGTGGCAGAAGTATATTGAGGCTCCGTTTTTACATACGTCGACGTTTGGGGGGAATCCGCTGGCTTGCGCGGCGGCGATTGCGGCGATCGGGGTTATCCGGGATGAAAATTTGGCTAGCCGTGCGGCTAGTACTGGGGAGTATCTTATTGGTGAGTTGAAAAAGTTGGCGGTTTATTATCCGGAGGTTATTAGTGAGGTACGGGGTCGGGGGCTGATGATTGGGATGGATTTAACTAAGGAGGGGGCTGGCGGCTTTTTAATGGCGGAGATGATTAATCAGGGTATTTTGGTAGCTTATACGTTGAATAATCCCAAGGTTATTCGGATTGAACCGCCACTTGCGATTGAAATGGTTTTGGTAGATAGGGTTATTGCCGCTTTTTCTGAGGCGGTCAAAAAGGCTGCGGAAATTATTGAGGATTTGTAGATTATTAGAAGGAGGGCTATTTTTAATGCCATATGTTGAAGCGGTTATGCCGGTGAATGCTTCGCCGGAGGAGATTTATCCTATTTTGAAAAGGATGGACTTGTATCCTGATTTTATGCCGGATCTTATTAGTGTCGAGGTTCTTGAGCGTAAGGATAATACGACGCTGACGAAGTGGGTTTCTAATGTTGATGGCCGGATTATCCGCTGGACGGAACGGGATGTTTTTGATGATGAGCGGATGTATATTTCGTATCAGCAAACGGAGGGTGATTTAAAGAAGTTTGAGGGTGAATGGGTGCTGACACCGGTAGATGGGATGACGGAGATAAAGCTGACGGTTGATTTTGAATTTGGGATTCCGATGATCGCCGGGCTATTAAATCCGATTGCGAAAAAGAAAGTCCGAGTTAATAGCGAAAATATGTTAAAAGGGATAAAAGAACGGTTAGAGCAGCGTTAAATGGTGATTGCTAATTCAAAGTATTTTACTTATAATTAACTCATGGCATTGATAAGGAGTGGACACTATCTAGAATATTTGTTGGCGCTAAAATAATATACTAAACTTAGGGCGTTGTGTTCTATCAAGTCAGGAGGAGAGTTTATGAATTCGTTAAAGACAACTGTATTATTGGCAGCACTTACGGGGCTTTTGCTGGCGATTGGCGCTTTTTTCGGCGGAACCAGAGGCATGAGCTTTATGTTGATTATATCGCTGGTGATGAATTTTGTTAGTTATTGGTATAGTGATAAGATTGTTTTGAGTATGTATAATGCCCGTGAGGTTTCGGCCCAGCAAGCGCCGGACATTATTCGGATGGTGTCGACGCTGGCGCAGCGCGCGAAGATGCCGATGCCGAAGGTTTATATTGTGGAAACTGATTCGCCGAATGCTTTTGCAACGGGGCGTGATCCGGAGCATGCCGCGGTTGCAGTTACTACCGGAATTATGCGGGTGCTGAATTACGAGGAGTTGGAAGGGGTCGTTGCTCACGAACTTTCTCATATTAAAAATCGGGATACGTTGATTAGTACGGTTGTGGCGTCGATTGCCGGGGTTATTACGATGATTGCTAATATTGCTCAGTGGGCAGCAATTTTCGGGATTGGCCGCAGTGATGATGAGGAAGGCGGCGGCTTTTTAGAGATGATCTTTCTGATTGTGCTGGCGCCAATTGCGGCGACGTTGATTCAACTGGGGATTTCCCGGGCTCGTGAGTACCAGGCTGATGAGTCTGGGGGCAAGATGTGCGGCAAACCTTTGGCGTTGGCGAGTGCGCTGGAAAAGATCAGTTATTATGCTAAGCATGCGACGATGCCGGAAGCTACGCCATCGACTTCACATATGTTTATTGTTAATCCGTTAAGTGGCGCGGGCAGTTGGATAGCTGGGCTGTTTAGCACGCATCCGGCTACGGAAGAACGGGTGGCACGGCTCAAGGTATTGGCTCAACGTATCGGATAAAAAAGAAATCACTCTGCTATTTGTTAGCGGGGTGATTTCTTTGTGTTTGGTTGGCGCAGGAGGGATTAAAGAGCCAAGAATTAAGCGTTAAGGAGATTTGTAAATGAAATACGAATGGAAAAAACAGGAAAGAAAGTTGTATCTTCCGAAACAAATACCGGAAGTTATTACCGTACCGAAACAAAAGTTTTTTATGTTAAAGGGAACAGGAAATCCAAATAGTGATGCTTTCGCGGAACGGATAGGGGTTCTTTATTCATTGGCTTATGCTGTTAGAATGATGCCTAAGCAGGGGTATACTCCTGAAGGATATTTTGAATACACCGTATATCCATTGGAAGGGTTATGGGATTTAACCGATGAAGGGAAAAAATCTGGAACGTTAAATAAAGATGAGTTATTATACACTATCATGATTAGACAACCCGATTTTGTCACAACGGATGTTGTGGATAAAGCATTTGAGATTGTAAGGAAAAAGAAGCCGAATCCGTTATTAGATGCGGTGATGTTTGATACGGTTGAGGACGGTTTATCGGTACAAATGCTTCATCTAGGTTCATATGATAATGAACCGCAGAGTTTTAAAATGATGAACGATTTTATCGCGAATAATAATCTTGAGAATAAATCGTGTAAACATCGAGAAATTTATCTTTCAGACGCGAGAAAAGTTGAGACAGTTAAATTAAAAACCGTCCTGAGGTATATGGTTAGACCAATCGTGTAAGCACAGCATCAATTGCTGCGAACAGCGCCAAATATTTAAAAAAGCTTATGCTTTAAAGCGGTAGCCAATACCCCAGACGGTTTGGATATAACGCGGGTTTGCCGGATCTTCTTCGATTTTTTCGCGAAGTCGATTAATATGAACGGTCACCGTAGCATTATCACCCAGGGCGTCAATCCCCCAAATCCGTTCATAAAGGGTTTCACGGTCAAACACGATGTCGGCATTTGTTACTAAAAATAGTAACAGTTCATACTCTTTATTTTTCAATTCTCGTTCCCGACCTGTTACATAGACACGATGTGATTTAGTGTGGATACAAATAGGGCCAATGTTTATTTCACCAGGCATTTCTTTACCGTTATCCTTGAGCCGCTGATACTGGGCTAGGTTTGATTTAACTCGCGCAACTAGCACGCTCGGAGAAAACGGTTTTTCAATATAATCATCTGCTCCCATTCCCAGGCCGCGTATCTTGTCAATGTCCTCCTGTAAGGCAGTTATCATCAGGATGGGAATATCAAGTTGCTTTCGTAAGGTTCGACAGACTGAAAAGCCATCCATTCCCGGCAACATCAAGTCCAATAAAATTAAATCAAAATTACCATGCAGAGCTTTCTCTAGGCCGGAAAGTCCGTCTGGGGCAATTTCAACGGTAAAGTGATCAATTTCTAAATAGTCCCGTTCAATCAGAGCAATAGCATTATCATCTTCAATAATTAATATTTTGCTCATACTTTAGCCTCCTGTAGCGGCAATTTGATTTCAATTGTTAGACCTCCGTTCTTTCGATTTTTTGCTACGATTCTACCATCTAGCTGACTAACTATTTTGAAGACAATGGCCAGGCCTAGCCCACTGCCTTTATGGGGATTTTGGCGGGCCGGATCACTTCGATAAAAAGGATCAAAAATCCGCGAAAGCGATTCTTCTGGTACGCCAGGTCCGTCATCCGATAGCGTAAGTATCACATAAGCATTTTCTTGGTGCAAGGAAATAGTAAAGATGCCGACAGCCTTGTTCTTATATTTCAAGCTATTATCCAAAATATTTACTAGAATACGACGAAAGGAATTTGGATCGGCAAGCACCGCGACGGATAATAAATTTTTGACGGTTATTTCCAAGCCTTTTTCTTTGTATTCTCGACCGACCGCATTAATAAGAGTTTTGATCTCTGCTGCAAGATTCAGCACTTCAGGATGGTCCCAATTTTCACCGATCTCCATTTTGGAAAACAGAAAAATTTTTGCCACCATTTGATCAATATCGATGGCCTTTGTTTTGATTGTCTCTAGATAATTGCGCTGTGCCTCCGGTGTTCTGGCAACCCCTTCCAATAATCCTTCTACATAAGCACGGATAGCGGTCAGCGGGGAACGTAAATCATGGGAAATACCGGCTAATAGTTCTTTACGGCTTACCTCTTGTTGTTGCAGCAAAGCTACAGATTTCTTGAGACGTACTGCCATATCATTGAAATCTTCACAAACTGGTGCAAACTCATCTTTTCTATCATATTTAATGCTGTATTCTAAATTCCCATCTCGGATCTGCCGCACACCATTTGTTAGGATATTCAGGGGTCGTTCAATTTTTTGAAATACAAACTTAATCAAAAATTTGTTTGTAAATAAAACGGAAAGGAAAATACCAAAAATCAGGATTATTCCGCACAGTATTAACACTTTATGTCGTAAATGAGGCGAATCTTCTAGCTGTTGGCCTAAAATACTTATGCGATATAAGGTTCCGCTAATTTCTGTCTGATGAGCATAATAATTATGGCCATTACTAGTTACGATTCCTTCATTATTTAACGCCGCCATAGCAGCCAGCAACTGTGGATCATTTAAAGCTATTTCTTTGCCAAAATGATAGCGTTCTGCGTCTGAGGTGCTAATAATTAGAGAAAGTGAGCTTTGATCCAATAGTTTTTCCAGCAACTTAATTTGTTTGGCTTGTTCATTTGGATCGGTTGTATTCAAAAAGGTTTCGGTTATAGCGGCAATCTTTTGACTTGCATTATAAAAAGGTGGAGCATCCTTCAGGACAAGGCCGGTGCCATTTATCATAGTCAGCCAAACAATTTCAAGGCAGGCAACGGCAATAATGGCGGTGATTACCACCGGGACAATAATCATAAGCGTATTAGAAATATAAAGCCGTTCTTTTATGGTCATGCCATCCCTCAATTCTTATATGCAATTGTAATTAGTATAGCATAAAGCCGTATTGAAAAACGGAATGGAAATCTAACTATCAAGCTAGATGACCATTCCGTTTTAATTCAAAATTTATTGATGAATAACCACTGCGCCATGGTTATTCTTAGCATGGTTGTCTTTAACTGTTAGATAGGCAACTAAAGCAATGATAGTAATTGTTAATACCAGGCTTATGGGGCCATTGCCTAATCCGAGACAGCCTTCAGTAGGAATCCAGAGCCAATCCGTAAATGAGGCACCAAGCGGGCGCGTCATTATATAGGCGAACCAGAATGCGAAAATGCTGTTCATACCAAACCATCGATAGCCTATAGCCGGAATAGCAATTAAAATAGCAAAGAGGATTCCAGAAGCAAAAAATCCCAATTGTAGTGTGACTGCAGTAAAATCTCCTAAGGCCGTGCCAAGGGCAAAGGTATCCATTACTGTTAACCAGTAAAAAGCTTCACGACGCCAAGTATAAATGCTGTTTACAGATAGATTTCGCTCCAGCGCATACCAGACAATAAAAATAACAACTTGGGTTATTACAAACCCAGCTGTCGAAACAACGAGCGGAATTCCTAATTCCTGATCTAAAATATCTGCAAACATTGTCCCAAAGATGCTAACCATGACAACAGTTAACCAGTAGATCCATGGTACATATCGGCGGGCTGAAAACTGTAGTACCAAGGCAAATACCAGACAAATTGCTCCGAGGGTTGCCGCTAGCGGAAATGTTAGAAGATTATCGGAAAAATCAGCAACTACTTCGCCCATTCCCGTGGTTAATACTTTGATAATCCAGAATATAAGGGTTACTTCTGGCAGTTTGTTAAGGATTTTCGGTCTTTGATTTATAGTGTCGGATAAAGATTCCTTCATTGTGTTTCCTCCCCAATTTATAGTTTTTTTCGCTACAAGCTCTATAATAATTGATAAAAATTTACTTAGTATAAACTGAATATAAACTAAATATAAACTGTTACGCGCTTTTCCTTTCAAAGGAAAGTTGAAGTATAATCGTCTATTCATTACAATTCCCTAAATAAGATATTGTCTTTTATGCTATCGATTAATGAGCGGATAAATAACTGCTGTGTAATTACAAAACCCAAGAAATACGGCTCCCGTATTCCTTGGGTTTTGTAATTTACAGGATAAAAATTTATTGGACATTAAAAATGAGCAATCATCTATCCATAGTATCGTTTGGAATGTTGTTATACTTAGTTACCTTGACGAACCATAAAGTTTTTAATTTTATTTTGGATGATTTTTCTAAAAAACGATAATTTCAACATAGGCTTAACAAAATGCGGTAACTTTATAAGCTCCTGGTTTGCCTTTTTTTGCGTAGCTTTGTTGATTCGTCCCGATATAACAAGTTCTTCTCCGGCCTTGCGAAATGCAGCATAGATTTCGTTTAACAACGGATACTCTAAAAGCTTGGCATCATTTTTACCATATCCCGCAATTATTGCTGATTTTCGTATTAGGCTACCGATATAAGGCGCATCCATGAAACGGGAATAAGTTTTGAAATAAGAGATTATGTTTTTATGGGTTTCAGTTTCTATATTGTCCTGACAAATCAAAGTTACAAAAGGCTTAGAACATATTGCTGTATCTATCTGATGAAAAAACAAACCGCTCTTGCTTATATTTAAGTCAGAGCAATTACTGGTAGACGGATATCGGTCAAGTAAGTTTAGCAATAAACCGGACATGGTAAAAATATATACCGGTGTTCCAAAGATAATGATATCTGCCTGTCTCATCTTTTCATACACTGTTGCTACATCATCTATACCGTCGAAGATACATTTGAGATAATGGTCAGCCTTTTGACAGGTAAAGCATCCCGTACATCTTTTAATATTCAGTTCCGATAGAGTAACCGACTCGCATTCACCGCCTGCCCGGATTACCCCCTCAAACAATTTTTCAATCAAGAATTGTGTATAACCATTTTTCCCGCGTTGGCTTCCGTTGATCGCCAGAACTTTCAACTCAACCAGCTCCGATCTGCTTGTTTTTTCTTTGTGATTAATAAGCTTATGCTTATTATAGTGAAGTTATGGAAGCTTTTCCAGAAACTTTACTGGTGTGACGAAAATTGTGCTGGCTTAGTTGTTAAAAAAAGGTCAGGCCTATGAAGAATAGCAATTATAGCAAAAAGCAATTGATACATAGTGTAGTTTTCTTGTAAATGCATCGCCACAAGATACTCAATCGATAGAAAAGGCTAAAACCTGCATTCGAGCCTTAGGTAGTACTATCTAAAAAATGACCAGTGAGAGTGAGCTATCTGGTCATTTTTTATTAATATTTATAAGTAACGCCGAAATCTAACTCTTTAGCGGTGGCGCTCTAAGCTGGATATGGATAATTCAGCAGTGTAACCAATAGTTACAGAAATATTATGGTTGAATTTATAGGTTGGTGAGAAGTTATTTATTGGATGTTGATTTTGTCCTCTATTTTTACTAACTTCGACATTGTTCTGAAGGACTTGTCGAAAAGATGTCGAAAACTAGTGCTAATATTCTACGTGGGGGGAAAAAAATGAAAAGTATCCAAGCGAAGTTAACAGTAACTATTCTCGTTATTTTTTGTGTGGCCCTTGGTACTCTAGGGGGCTTAAACTATTGGAAAGCAAGAAATATTATTCTGGATGATGTTAGTATTAGCATGAGTAAAGAAGCACAAATTTCTTCTGAGTTTATTTCCCATTGGATAAAGAAAAACCAGGCCGAAATCTCGGGGCTTACGGCAGCTCCAGCGATTCAAGGCGGAAACAAAGCGGAAATTGCGGCTTTTCTTGCTAATGTGCTCAAGGATAATAATACTTTTCAAGGCATTACATATGCCACGCCAGATGGAAATTATATTAATTCGTTTGGGTTAACGGGAAATATCAGTCAGCGTGTTTATTTTCAAAAAGCGATAAAGGGCGAGTCGACTATTTCTGATCCAATAGTGTCCAAGGAAAAGGGCAATATGATTATAAATGTAGCGGTACCGGTTAAGACTAACGGCAATGTGACGGGAATATTATCTGGGCAAATTAGTTTGGAGGATACGATTAAGCAAGTCGCGTCGATAAAGGTTGGTCAGACGGGATATGCCTATGTGGTGCAGGATGATGGCTTAATTATCATGCATCCTGATAAAGAAAAGGTTATGAAGGACAATGTTCTAACTAACGAAACCTTTACGAAATCAACCAAGGCCGTAAATGAGCGTATCGCTAGGGGCGAGACGGGGGCGGACAGCTATGATTATCAGGGGATTAAAAAGATGGCGGCCTTTGCTCCAATCGAAGGAACTAGCTGGTCGTTGTCGCTGAATGTTCCGCTGGATGAGGTTACCGGGGTAATGTCAAGCTTTTCGA
Source organism: Bacillota bacterium (assembly GCA_017889625.1). Taxonomy (GTDB): domain Bacteria; phylum Bacillota; class Negativicutes; order Sporomusales; family CTSoil-080; genus CTSoil-081. Next base: position 10,512 of record JAGGAD010000023.1, read on the forward strand.
CAATATCCCTCGTTACGACGATCGCGATGTTGGTTGTAGCCGGGCTTTTCATTGCCTGGTACGCTCGTCGCATTGCCAGACCTATTCAGGCATTGGAAAAAGCGGCTAACCTTATTGCCGCGGGCGAGCTTACTCAAGTAAGCTTGGATATTAATTCCAATGATGAAATTGGTCGGCTGGGGCACAGCTTTGGCAAGATGGCAGAAAACTTGCGGGCTTTGATTCAAAAAATTCTTGGGGCTACCCACCAAGTCGCGGCATCATCGGAAGAACTCACCGCTAACGCTGAGCAGACGGCACAAGCGGCAAATCAGGTAGCGCAGACGATTACTGATGTGGCCGATGGAGCAGAAAACCAGCTAAAAGCAGTGGATGATACGTTTAAGGTTATTCAACAAATGTCGGCGGGTGTACAGCAAATCGTGGACAATACCCATAGCGTAGCCGAAACTTCAAACCAATCAGCTGAAGCGGCCCAAGCGGGTGGTAAGGCGGTAGAAAAAGCAATAGCGCAAATGAGTTCTATTGAACAAACGGTAACCAGATCAGCGCAGGTGGTGACAAAGCTTGGCGAGCGGTCCAAGGAAATTGGCCAAATTGTTGATACTATAGCTGGTATTGCCGGGCAGACCAATCTTTTGGCGCTTAATGCCGCTATCGAAGCAGCTCGGGCCGGGGAACAGGGCCGCGGTTTCGCGGTGGTGGCTGAAGAGGTAAGGAAACTTGCTGAACAGTCTCAAGATGCGGCAAAACAAATTGCTTCATTGATTACTGAAGTTCAGAAAGATACTGGTGATGCTGTAACGGCTATGACTGAGGGAACTAAAGAAGTGCAAATTGGTACGGAAGTAGTAAATGATGCCGGGCAAACTTTCCTCAAAATCACGGAACTGTTTAATAAGGTATCTTCTCAAATAACGGATATTTCATCTGCTGTCCAGCAAATGTCAATTGGAACGCAACAGATTGTGTCAGCTGTCCAGATGATTGATAATATAAGTAAAGAGGCGGCTAGTCAATCGCAGACGGTTTCTGCGGCTACGGAAGAACAGTCGGCAACGATGGAGGAAATTGCATCATCAAGCCAGGCGTTAGCAAAAATGGCTGAAGAACTCACTGAGGCGGTAAGCGAATTTAAGGTTTAAGAAGTTATATAAGGTTTATATAATATAGCAGTGAAAGAAGAGCGTTGAGCGGTTGCTTATTGTTTTTAGCGAGTCCCTACTAACCTATTGCAGGCATAGTAGGGGCTTTTTGCTGTACGGATGCCGAAAGGTTTTGTTATCACTATTGACATTAAATGCTAGTATAAGTATAATTTGACTTAAGTCAATTAATAACAAATGAAGCGGGCTATCCAATGCAGGGCGGTTCGGAGAATTCACGTTGAGAGTTGTTTATAATGGGTTCTTACGGAAACATGTAGTTGCAGATAATCTAGTAAAGAGAAAAGTAGGTGATCCCCATTTGTAGACAAGTGCAACAAGTTCTTATAGTTTCGGCCTCGGTTGGGGCTGGGCATGATCAGGCGGGGTATGCGCTAAAAACGGAGATTGGTAAGCGCTATCCGCTGGTTCGAACTGAATTTATCGACTTTATGGACAGCAAATATACTTTTAATAATTTATTGAAGGAAGTCTATCTGGAGATGCTGGAATGTGCCCCTAGTTTGTACAACTTCATGTACCAGATTGCAGCACGGCCCGGCAATGCCCGACTTAATACTAAATATGCTTTATTCAAGATTATGCAGCATCATATGGAGGAGCTGTTTTCTCAGTACCAGCCTGATTTAGTGATTTTTACGCATCCTTTTCCCTGCGGTGCGGCTGCGCGCATCCGTCGCAAAGGTGGCTGTGCGATACCGCTTGCGGCTGTCGTCACCGATTTTTCCTTCCATGATATGTGGTGTTTTCATGAGGTCGACGAATATTTTGTGGCTACCAAGGAATTGCGACAGGCATTGGCAGGCCGTGGTATGCCCAACTGTCGGGTTCATGTTACCGGTATTCCGGTACGGTCGGGGTTCGGACTAACTGGGGATGCAACGGTTAGTCGCCAAAAATGGGGTCTGAGTGCCGATAAGCCGATCGTATTACTTATGGGCGGCGGTCTTGGTCTTGGCGCGATTGAAGAAGCGGTGCTTAGTGTAGATGAACTGAAGCAGCCGGTACAGGCAGTAGTCGTTGCCGGTAAAAATGTCAGCTTGTTTGATTCGCTCCAGAATGTTGCGGGTCAAATGCAGCAGTCGGTTAAGGTGTTTGGTTTTGTAGATAACATACCCGAACTGATGGCGGTGGCTGATATTCTTATTACAAAGCCAGGAGGTTTGACGGTCAGTGAAGCTATGGCAGTTGGAGTGCCCATGGTCTTTTATAGACCGCTTCCCGGACAGGAGGAAGCCAATTCCCGTTATATGACTTCGCGCGGTATTGCCATTGAGGCAGTTTCTCGCAGCCAGTTAATTACGACGCTTGAAAAGCTTTTAGCCCAGCCGCAACAATTGCAGATGTTGCGGGAACGCTCGCTGAAGTTAGGCCATCCACAGTCTTCAACCCATATCATTGATATTCTTAATTCTAGGATTGGTCCTTTTGCCAGCTTTTGACTAAGTGATTTAGGCCGAGACGACTAGATAATCACGCAAAAATCTGGATTAAGATAGCTGGGCGTTACTGAAGTTAAATTATTGGAGTGATTAGTATGGCAAGACCACCACAGGATCCCCGAATTCGCATAAAAGAGATATTGGATGCGGCTGAGAGTTTATTTTATGAACATGGCTATCAACAAACGATGATTAGTGATATTGTAAAAAGGATTGGGGTAGCGCAGGGAACTTTTTATTATTATTTCTCCTCAAAAGAAGAGATTATCGAAGCCTTAATTAATCGTAACTTATTAAATATTAGTACTGAAATTGATAAAACGATTTATGCGAAGAATATTACGCTTTCGCACAAAATTGAATTGGTGGTAAATAGTTTATTTAATGCGCTTCATCACGAGAAAGGCCTGGTGCTGGGGTATTTATATAATGACCAATCAATTCTTCTTATGGACAAGTTATTCCGTCAGGCTAAGAAGTTACTTACGCCTTATCTGTGTGACATTATTGAAGAAGGCAATAGCAAAGCTACTTTTAAAGATGCGCAGCCCAAAGCATCTTTAGCGTTTATCTTGGCAATCATTCAATGTTATATTGAGGCTATTTATGAAAAAGAGCCAGCGGAAATTTTGACCTATAAATGGACTGTGGCCAAGGAACTGATTGAAAATGTGTTGGGAATAGCGAAAGGAAGTTTGGACCTTGCGACAGTCCCGTTAGTTGATGGAAACTAACCGGTACTAAAGTCTAATAAGAATAAATGAGGAAACCGATATGATAAGCGAAGCGCTTTTTGTGCAAAGATTTATTAAGCAACCGAAAAAAATTGGCAGCATCGTTCCGAGTTCATCATTTTTAACGAGAAAAATGTTAGAAACGCTGCCATGGGGTAATCTGGAAACTATTGTTGAATTGGGGGCTGGGACGGGAGTATTTACCGACTATATTGCTCGTAATAAACGGGAAGATTGCCGGGTGTTTTTAATTGAACAAGATGCAAAAATGTGTGAAGCATTACAAGGTCGTTTTCCCGAGTTTTATTTGGGTACGCAAGCGGAGCGGCTTTCTCAGTTGTTGTATAAATATGATATAGAGAAAGTTGATTGTATTATATCGGGGTTGCCTTTTGCAATGTTTTCTAAAGAACTGCAGAATCAAATTATGCATGAGGTTACTATTTCTTTAAAATCGAACGGCATTTTTATGGCATTTCAATATTCTTTGCACATGAAAAAGACATTTTCTAATTGTTTTAGCAAAGTAACCATAGGTTTTGAACCATTAAACTTTCCGCCGGCTTTTGTGTATTGTTGCCGGTTCCCGCAAAAATGTTAGGGGGCAAAAAGCCATGCCAGCAAAGCGGTTGACATATAATAATTATGCCAGTAAGCAAAGCGTGGGTTTACGGGGAAGGGATGATCCCGGAATAAAAAACGAGAGCCAGCCAGGTGTAAACCAGTGCTAGTTCTCGTTTTTTATATTTAATTATTACTAATTGGCAGTGGGTTCAGTTTTGTTTAGATACTATTTTTTGCAGAAGAAGTTTTAATTGGCTGTTTCTATAATTTAAACTTACTCACAGCTTCCTTAAGATCCATAGATAGACTGGCTAAGGATTGGCTGGCGGAGGCGATTTCCTGCATGGAGGCCGATTGCTCTTCGGTAGCAGCTGATATCGTTTGGGTTTCGCCCGAGGCTTTTTTGCTTAGTTCATCAATTTGGTTTACGGCGCCAACAATCTGTTGACTGTTAGCAGCCATATTTTCAATTGCGGTTGATATTTCTTTAATTTGGTGGGACACTTGGTTGATTAGGGTCGCGATTTCATTAAAGGCTTTGCCGGAAACGGTAACTATTTCTGCGCCCAACTTAACTTCCTGCGTGCCTTCGCCCATGGCGGCTACGGCTTTGACGGTATCGTTCTGGATTTCGCCAATGAGTGAAGCGATTTGCTCGGTTGCTCCCTGAGATTGCTCGGCTAATTTGCGTACTTCTTCGGCCACTACGGCAAAACCGCGGCCTTGTTCGCCGGCCCGGGCTGCTTCAATAGCGGCATTGAGAGCTAACAAGTTCGTCTGGCTGGCAATGCCCGAAATAGTCTCGACAATCTGACCGATTTCTTTAGAGCGTTCGCCAAGTTTGGTGACTACTTCGGCCGAGGCGGTAACGGCCTTTTCGACTTGGGACATTTGATTTATCGCTTTATCCGCGGCTTGATTGCCTGCGGTTGCCTTGTCAACGGCTAAAGCAGATTGGTCGGCAACTTCATTGGCATTGGCGGCAATTTGTTGGATGCCAGCCGACATATCCTGGATTACCGAAGTGGTATTGTTGGCGGCAGCCAATTGATTATCCATGCTTTGAGCAACTTCGGTAATCGAGCCGGCTACTTGGTTTGCCGCTTGGGCCGACTGTTCAGCGCTGGCGGTCAATTCTTCAGAAGATGATGCGACCTGCTCGGATGAATCATTTATCTGTTTCATTAGGGTTCGGAGACTAGTACGCATATTGACCAAAGCATCAGCTAATTGCCCAAGCTCATCCCGGCTCAGCAACTTTCGCGGCTTGTCCCGGAAATCGCCGGAGGCAAGGTCTTTACACATTGCTACCATTAAGCCTAAAGGATGCGTGATGGCTTTGGCAATAAAGTAACCGCAAATTCCCAATACCAAAAAACCGGCCAGGTTAATAAAAATAGTGATGATACCGATTGTATTAAAGCGAGTTTCATTATTGCTATTGATCTCTGAGGCTGATTTGGCCAAATATTGACTCAGCTCGCGCAAATTATCCGCAAGCGCATTTGCATCCGCTGATACTTGACTTGTATACAACGCATACGCCTCAGCATTTTTATTCTGTAGTGCTAACGCAACAACTTTGTCCCGCCCATCATTGTATTGATTACCGGACATTGCTACTTTCTGCAAGATTTGCCGCGTTTTCGAATCTAGATTACATTGTTCTAGAGTATCAAGATTTTCTTTGGTTTTTGTAGAGCGATCATCGATAAGCTGTTTTAGTTCTTGATTTTTCGCCGGATCGGTTGTAAGCATGAGTTCTAGTACGGCACCATTCATCGTTCTAACATAAGTTCGTGCTTCACTGGCAAATTCAATCGGTCGTAATTGATCAGTGTACATAGTATTCATATCGGTATGTAAAGCATTCTGAAAAAGGTACCCATTAATGCTGACCGCAAGCAGTATGATAAATGCTAAAAGTAACAGACTGCCAAGTTTATAGGCCATTTTTGCATTTCGAAACCAATTCATAAATCAAGCTCCTATCTATACTTTTTTTATACAAAATTGCGAAAAATGTCACAATTGTCGTATTCTTACATTATACGACACAATTCGCATATGTGAAAATATTTTATCATTATTTTGGCGTTGTTACTAGTAAGATTTAAATGTTAAAGTTTACTACAAGCTTAATTTTCTTACGGTTGAGGGTAACGGTACGGATATAAGGTATAAGTATATTTCGATCGCTAAATAATATTGATGAGAGTTGTTTGAAGGTAAAATAGGCAGTACTAGGCTTCGATGGCCTTGGTACGGCCCTATTTTTGTTGTGGCTGGCGGGGCTGTCAGTAGAACCGTCCTGGTGACATGCATTTTAGTTGTTGACGGGAATGATAAAATATGTAATAAATTAAATATACATACCCGTTGGTATTCTGGAGGTTGGAAAGATATATGAGAAAAGATGAGATTATTAAGGTTACTTTGCGGTTATTTCTTTCACGAGGGTATCGTAATGTTTCGCTTAACGATGTAGCCGATGAAATTGGAATAACGAAGGGCGGGATATACCATTATTTTAGAAGCAAAGAAGATTTGTTAAGTCAAGCGGCTGAATTCCTTTTTGAGCACATTAAAGCAAAGCACATAGCGTTATTTAATAATGATAAAAGTTTGCGTGAAATATTAATGGAGATCCTTAGAGATAAAGAGGTAGAAAGGTATATTAACAATTTAATTGGTCTTGAACATCATGAGACTTTTAATGATGAATGGGGGCTATTATTTGAAATTATAACGCTTTGTCCCGATATGCTCCAACGCTTGGAAAGAGACAATTTAGAAGTAAAGGATGTTATAAAAGAAAAGTTGCGAAAGTTAATAGATAAAGGAGAAATGAGAGCAGATGTTGAGGTGAATGCAACATCTACGATTATATTTACGATTATGATGGGGCGGAGAACACTACCGTTCCAATATGTGGATCAAAACGAAAGAGAACAAATTGTGGAGAATTTCTGTAAAATGGTTAGTAAGGGGTGAAACGGAAAAGGTTGGCGATGAAACCATAGTTAAAACTACATTTTAAAGATTGGAAATAGGAGGATCCGTGTGCCGACAATCTATTTTATAACTTATGGCATTTGTTAGAGGAGCATTTGGTTGTCGAAACCGGGGATTTTCTGTTCCTGAGTATTGATAATATGAGTCGTAGTATACCAAGATATTGAGTATACTACGACTTTTTGTATAGTAAAACTGTCTGTGACATATTATGGTTACTAGTTTTTGCTGTAATCATTGTAAGTCAACGGGGTTAGTAGACGCAGGTTATAAAGAAAAATAATGATATGATCCTTGGGGGAAAAAATTTAGCTGTTGACCGGAATGAGAAAATATGTAATAATCTAAACATACCGACTGGTAGGTATGTTTGAAGGGCTAATTGAATATATGAGAAAAGATGAGATTATTAAAGTTGCTTTGCGGTTATTTCTTTTACGAGGGTATCGTAGTGTTTCACTTAGCGATGTAGCCAATGAACTTGGAATAACGAAGGGAGGGATATACCATTATTTTAAAAGTAAAGAAGATATGTTGATTCAAACGGCAGAATTCTTTTTTGATCTTATAAAAACAAAACACATAGAGTTATTTGATAATGATAAAGGTTTGTATGAAATATTACAGGCTGTCATTAGAGATAACGAGATAGAAACGTATATTAATAATTTTATTGGTAATAAGGCACCTAATGATGAAATGGGACTATTATTTGAATTTATGACGCTTTGTCCAGAGCTGCTGAGGCACTGGGAAAGGGTTAATTTGGAGATAATTACTGCTATTCAAGGAAAGTTGCAAAAGTTAATCGATAAGGGAGAAATGCGGTCGGATGTTGAGGTGAATGCATTAGCAGCGATTTTGTTCACGCTTATGATTGGTCGTAGAACGATTTCGATGCAATATGCAGATCCAAGTGCAAGAGAACAAATTGTGGAGAATTTATGTAAAATGGTTAGTACTTGAATCTATAGGTAGTTCTGTTTGGCAACAATCCGGGTACACTGTAAAGTTTGAAAATGGGAGGTAGTATACGTGCGCCAGCGATCTCTTTTATTGCTAGGAGCATTTGTTATAGCAATTGCTTTGAATCAAAATGTTTTTGCCGCGTCTGTTGATTTGTCGCTTGATGAGAGTATTTCTTTAGCATTACAGAACAACTATGACGTTAAATATGCAAATTCTTCAAGGGAAAAGTATTATTGGGCATTTAAAGAGGCTCAGAATAGTAAGGGGGTTGCGGTGAGTTATGTACATTCTGATGAACGGTACAATACGCCGCCGACTTATTATTCACCTACATACACTTATACAACTGATTTTGACAATGCGTTTACATTTAGTCTTCCTATATATTCCGGTGGTAAATTGGAAGACAAAGTTGAACAGGCGAAACTTGACTTGAAGGTGGCCGACTTAGACATTGAGCTTGCTAAACAGCAAATCAGGGAAACGGTGATTACAGATTATTTTACTGTATTGGAATATCGTGAGGAAGCGAAAGTGGATCAGGAAACGGTTAATAATTATGTGGACCACCTGAATTTAGTAAAACAAAAATTTGACTTGGGATTGGTAGCAAAAACAGAAGTATTATCTAGTCAGGTAAATTTAGCTAAAGCACAAGATAGTTTAATAAAAGCTCAAAACAATTATAATAATGCGGTTGCTGCTTTAAATAACGCCATTGGTCTTCCACATGATACGGAAGTAAATTTAAAGGATGATTTTTCACGGCAATTATATCCGTTAGTATTGGAGGAATGCATGCAAAAAGCAGTCAGTCAACGGCCTGAAATGGCACAGTATGCGGCGAAGGGGACCAGTGCGCAATATGACGTTAAAATTGCCAAGAGCGGATATTTGCCGACGGTAGATTTAACGGCTGAACAGGATTGGTATGATACACATTTGGTTGGCACAAAAAACAACAATTGGTTAATCAAGTTAACAACGTCGTTAAATGTATTTGATTCCGGCGTAACTAATGCAAAAGTTCAACAAGCAAAACATAATGCAGATATGATATCGGCTAAGGCATCACAAGAACGGGATGCTATTTTATTGGATGTGCGCCAGTACTATTTAAGTATGAATGAAGCGGAAAAACGAATTGAAACCAATCAGGTATCGGTTAATCAAGCGGAAGAAAATCTTATGATTGAAAAGGCCAAGTATCAAGTTGGCGTAACCACTAATCTGGATATCCTCGATGCTGTATTAGCGCTTGATTCGGCGAAAAAAGACTATATACAGGCTGTGTATGATTTTAATACGTATCGGGCGAAGCTGGATGAAGCAATCGGTTTAGCAGTGAAATAATAAGGAGGGCGCTAATAAGTGACTAGTAAAATTCTCCCGATCAGTTCGACAAAGCTTTATGTGGGATTGATAGTCTTAATCTTTGTAGTAGGGATCGTGGCAATGCGGATGATAAGCACAATGAAACATCCCATGCCTTTTTCACAGGAAGTAGAAGTTAAAGCCATGCAGGTAATACAACGCGATACCCCCATTGATTACCAATTTGTCGGTAAGGTTACATCGAAAAATGAAGTGAAGATTATGTCTAAAGTGTCTGGGAATATTACTGCTAAAATGGTCAAGGGGGGAGATGCGGTTTATAAAGGGCAGCCTTTGTTTCGGATTGACAATAAACAATATGTTTCGGCGATAAACTCCAGCCGGGCAGCCCTGGCTAAAGCGCAGGCGGCATTGAATAATTCGCAGCGGGAAGTGGCTCGTTATCGTCAATTGGCAGCGATACAAGGGGTTTCGCAGCAGACGCTGGATACGTACGAAGCCCAAGCGCAGGAAGACGCGGCAACGGTTGAAGCGGATCGAGCGGCCTTGCAGCAGGCTAGTGAAGATGAGCAAGATACATTAATTGTTTCTCCTGTCGATGGTCGGATTGATATCAATGATGTAAGTCTAGGCCAGTATGTAACAGCCGGATCGACAACGATGGCGACGGTTTCATCGCTGGATCCTATCTGGGTGCAGTTCAGTATGAGTGAAAATGAATATATAAAATTTGTCAGGTTGGGCCAGGGGAATTTGCCGGAATCCTTTAGAAATAATCTAAAACTTCTGTTGAGTGATGGATCCGAATATGGTTTAACGGGTCAAGTAGAGCAGATTGACAAGGGAATGAGTGACAGCACTGGGACCATAACGATAAAAGCTTCTTTTGCTAACCCCCAAAGGTTTCTTGTCCCTAATATGTTTGCCAAAGTAATTGCACAGGGAGAAATCAGACAAGGGGCGCTATTAGTTCCTCAGCGTGCCGTAAAAGAACTTTTGGATAGTACTTTTATTACGGTTGTTACTGCGGACGATACGGCGGAAAACCGGCAAGTGAAACTGGGAGAAAAGGTTGGCAGTCTATGGGTAGTGGAAGAGGGAATTGTGCCGGGTGATATTGTAGTGGTAGAAGGTATTGATAAGGTGAAAGCGGGATCGAAGCTAAAAGTCGATATGGTAGCGCCGGAAGAATATGGCACTCCGGATAAGCAATAGGGGTGATTGAAAATGGCAAAATTTTTTATTGATCGTCCCATTTTTGCGATCGTTTTATCATTGATAATAACGATTGTGGGGTGTGTAGCTGCTTTTACGCTGCCGATAGCGCAATATCCGCAGATTTCTCCTCCGACGATTTCGGTTAGTACAAGTTATCAAGGTGCCAATGCAGAGGTTGTAAATCAATCAGTAGCGCAAGTTCTCGAACAGCAGATTAATGGGGTGGATGGCATGGTATCTATGTCGTCTACAAGTACGGACGCCGGGACTTATTCGCTGAGTGTTCAGTTTGAGACGGGTAAAGATGCTGATACCGCTGCTGTGCAGACCCAGAACCGAGTATCACAGGCCACGGCGTCGTTGCCAACTGCTGTTCAGAATGTTGGCGTTACAACGAGTAAGTCTTCTCAGGATATGTCGTTAGTTATTAGCCTATATTCCGAAAATGACGCCTATAATAGTAGCTTTTTAAAGAACTATGGCAGTATTTACCTTGTGGATGATATAAAGCGGGTTAAGGGTGTTGGGGAAGTATTAGAAGTTGGTTCTGATTATAGTATGAGAATCTGGCTTAATACTGAGAAAATGGCCCAATTATCCATAACGCCCAGTGAAGTTACTTCTGCTATCGAAAAGCAGAATGAACAAGCTCCGGCTGGCGGGATCGGAAAGATGCCAGCGAATGGCGGGCAAGAGTTGGAATATACCGCCAGGGTAAAAGGGCGGCTGGAGGATGTTAATAGTTTTGGCGATATTGTTGTTGTTGCCAAATCAGATGGATCTTTTGTTCGGCTGAAAGATATTGCCCGGATAGAATTAGGCAACAAGTCTTATGATTATGAGAGTATGGTGGATGGGCATTCCTGCGTGGGTATTGCTGTAAAGTTGTCCAGTGATGCTAATGCCTTGGAAACTATAGGCAATGTCAGAAAGGTGCTTGATGAAGCAGCCAAAAATTTCCCTGCGGGGATGAAATATAATGTTGTTATAGATAGTACTAACTTTGTTCGTGAGTCGATGATTGAAGTAGCGAAAACCCTTGGGGAAGCTTTGCTGTTGGTTGTAGTTGTAGTATTTGTGTTTTTGCAAAGCTGGCGGGCGACGTTAATACCGGTGTTGGCTGTCCCGGTGTCGCTAATCGGTACTTTTGGAGCGTTTAGTGTACTAGGGTTTACTATTAATACGCTGACGTTGTTTGCGATGGTGCTTGCCATCGGGCTGGTTGTAGATGATGCCATTGTTGTAATTGAGGCGGTTGAACATCATATGCGCAACTCGGGGTTGTCTGCCCGGGACGCGACAAAACGAGCTATGAGTGAAGTATCCGGGCCGGTTGTGGCAATTGCGTTTGTATTGGCTTCTGTATTTATTCCGGTTGCTTTTTTTGGCGGGATGATGGGAGTACTCTACAAGCAGTTTGCCTTGACAATTGCGGTGTCCATGGTTTTGTCGGCGGTGGTTGCTTTATCGTTGACTCCGGCACTTTGCACTCTGTTATTAAAGCCTCATGATCCAAAGGCATATAGCGGATTTGTGGGACGGCTTTTTCAGCGGTTTAATACTTGGCTGGAAAAAAAGACGGAAAGCTATGGAGTCGGTCTGAAAAACCTGATTGCTCAAGCCCGTTTATGTATGATACTTCTGGTGGTGGTAGTCATTATGCTGGGAGGTTTGTACAAATATGTTCCAAGTTCGTTTGTACCAGCTGAAGATCAGGGTTATTATGTGACTTCTATTTCTTTGCCAGAGGGAACAAGCCTAAACCGTACCAAGCGAGCGGTGGATAATTTCGGTGAGATGGTAAGAAAACAGCCTGGAGTGTCCGATGTTCTGGGCATAGCCGGAATGGATATATTAACCGGAAGTACAAAATCCAGCGGTGCAACGGTATTTACTTCACTGGCGCCTTGGGAAGAACGGAAAAACCCGGGACTTCAGCTTAATGCGCAAATAGGGCAAACTTTCGTTAATGGTGCTAAGTTTCCGGAAGGCTCGGTAATTGCTTTTGCTCCGCCGGCATTACCGGGGCTTGGTATGGTAGGCGGGTTTACGCTCGTATTGGAGGATAGAACCGGAGGTTCTTTAGATAAGCTGGATGCTGTTACGCAAAAGTTTATGGCGGCGGCGAAACAGCGATCGGAAATCGGTTCAATTATGACATCGTTTAAAGCGAGTACACCTGGATATGAATATGAAGTAGACAGGGATAAGGTAAATGAATTAGGGGTATCGGTAGACGATGTATTTACGGCTTTGGAGGTTTTCCTTGGCGGGTCGCAGGTCAATGATTTTAATAAGTTCGGCCGGACCTATAAGGTAACTGTACAGGCTGATCCGGCGTATCGAAGTGATGTATCTGCCATGCGGTATCTTTATGTAAAAAGTTCCAATAATAATGCGATGATTCCGCTAAATACTTTGATTAAACCAAAAACTTTAGTCGCGCCGACGATGGTTACCCGATATAACGGGGTGAAGGCAGTTCAATTTAATGGTAATCCAGCCAGTGGATATAGTTCCGGCCAGGCGATGACGGCATTGGAAGAGGTTGCGGCGGAAGTTTTACCAAGCGGCTACACGTATGAATGGTCGGGGGAAAGCCGAGAAGAAAAGGTTTCGGGAGGCCGGACGCCGATCGTATTCGGAATGGCATTTTTGTTTGTGTTCTTGTGCTTAGCGGCGCTTTATGAAAGTTGGAGTGTGCCTTTTGCTGTATTGATGGCGGTTCCACTTGGGTTATTCGGTGCATTTTTGTTCCAATTTGCCCGCAATATGGAAAACAGTGTATATATGCAAATTGGATTAGTTATGCTGATTGGTTTGGCCGCCAAGAATGCCATTTTAATTGTTGAGTTTGCTAAAGTAAGAGTGGATAACGGCATGGAGCCGGTAAAAGCAGCAATAGAAGCCGCGAAACTTCGTCTTCGCCCGATTTTGATGACATCGTTAGCGTTTATTCTAGGATGTTTTCCTCTAGCGATAGCAACTGGTGCTGGTTCTGGCGCGAGAATTTCTATGGGGACGGCGGTTGTCGGTGGTATGTTTGCGGCAACTTTAATGGGGATATTTTTAATACCAGTATTTTTTGTGGTAGTAGAGAAAATTACGCTTAAAGTAAATAACTGGCGGAATAAACGAAAAGTTGGTACCGGGTTTACTGAGGATGAGACAAAATAGAGGAACAGTTACTCGGCAAACGATTCCCCAATAATTCACTAATGAGTGGGAGATCAATGAAAAATTGATCTCCCATTAAAAAAATAAAGATGACTGAGAAAATAAATATATAGACATCTTGAGATAATTAAAATGGCTATATATTTACTATAATTAGTCATGGTGATGGACTGTTAGTCCCGATTAGAATAAAGGGGCAGTGGAATGAAAAATTTGTTTGATAAAACTAAACTGGGAAAAATGAAATTGAAAAACCGGATTATTCGGTCGGCGACTTTCGACAATTTAGTCAGCAATGAACTTGTCGATGAGGCATTTCAATATTATCAGGAATTGGCTCAAGGCGGCGTCGGAACAATTATAACGGGGCTTACTGATGTTCTTAGTGGGGGAATTTACGAGGATTTTTTTACTTATCAATATAAACAAATTATCAAAATGGTTCACCGATATGATGCAAAAATCATTCTTCAAATTGGTTACGTTGGATCAGCCGGTTTCAAAGATAATTTGGTAGTTTGGGGACCAAGCGATATAGAGAATGTCCGGACTAAAGTTAAACCAATAAAAATAACCAGGGAGAATATCCGGCTTATGCAAACAGCCTTTGCGGATGCCGCTGAGCAGGCAAAAAAGGCTGGCTTTGATGGGGTGGAAATTCAAGGCGGGCAGGGATTTCTCTTAAGTCAGTTCCTTTCACCATACTATAATTGCCGAGAAGATGAATATGGCGGTAATATTGAGAAACGTGCAAAATTTGTTTTAGATGTGTACCAGACAGTGAGAAAAAAAGTAGGCGCTTTGTTTCCGATCATAATGAAGATAAATGTGATAGATTCCTTGGTACCAGGAATGACCTTTGCCGAGTACCGATATGTATGCGAGAAACTAGTGGAACAAGGCATTGATGCAGTTGAAGTTACTGGGGAGTGGCAGGATTTATCGGCGCGGTCGCTTGGATGCTTCAAAAATTTTGCGGCGAAACTTGCAGCCGAGGTTGATATTCCTGTTATTCTAGCGGGAGAAGATCGCGATTATGATGAAATGCTAAAGTTTTTAAACACTACGTCAATTGAATATTTTTCTTTGGAACGTCCGTTACTTGCTGAACCTGATCTTGTAAAACGATGGGAAAACGGTGATACGAGAAGAGCTAAGTGTGTTTATTGCAACGCATGTTTAAATTTTGATGGTGTGTTTTATTGTATTTTAAACAACTAAATTTTTCTAAGAATTGAAGGCCATATGTGCAACGACTTTGTTGCATGAGAACGGGAAATAGCAAAACTGATTTTTCTTGTGGCTTTCCTGTTTATTCGAAGAGAAATTATAAAAACACATTTTTATATTGAGTAAGCCGTTCCTTTCAGAACTCAAAGCTTAAAAATTCATACTACGAGGTGTTTGATATGGTTATAAATTCTGTTTCCACTAATAATGATCCGATTTCTTATATGCAAAATCGGCAAGATTTCCCACATGGTAAGCCGAGCAAAGCGGAAAAAGATAGAGTAAATGCTGTGGCTAAAAAAGCTGGAGTAAAAATCACACCAGGAGAAAAACCTAGTGACGCAGACGTACAGAAACTAAAAAAGGCAGGACTTGATATAAAAGCGTAGTTTAATATTTCCCTTCAATAAACAGGAAAGCCATGAGAAAAATACAGTCTAGGGGCGTTTGCATTGAAAAAGAATATTTGTGTGTGTTTACTCGTATTTATTGGGTCATTCTTATCCAAAATTTATGCTGCTCCTCCTGAAGATAGTTTAGGGCCATGTCGTGTTTCCAAAGTATATCAGGAAGCTGCGTGGATTAGCATGGACTTGCCAACTGAAAAGCAACAGGAAATTGATCAGATTTTTATTGAAAAGAATATAGAGGTACAAAGAATTATTCATGATCCTGCTCTATTTGTTATATATCCACTTCCCGGTGGTAATTTTAAAGGTACACAAAATGATGAGTCATTGTATTTGTTTCGAGTCAGTCAGAAGCTGGAGGATATCAGGAATGATACCCAACATGAAATATTAAAACTTCTTACCAGGGAACAGCAAGTTATATTTAATACTATGATAACGGAAAGAAAGACGAATATAGCTAATTTTATTGAAGTAATGGGCGGATTAAACCTGGACTCAACACAACAATCTAAAGTTATGCAATTGCTAAGTCAGTGTCAGGAGGAAATATGGCGAATTATTTCAAATCCGTTTTTTTCATGGGAGGCGAGAAAAAGGAGGATAGATCGAATCACTCTATTTAATCGAGTCATGGAAACATTAAAGCCTGAACAACAAGCAGTGCTAAATGAGAAAATGAAGGGGATGGAAAAAGAGTGAAGAGTTTTCTACTAATGTGCTATTAATACTTAAGCGAGTGAATATATTTATTTTGTGTAAATATTTAAGTTGGTGTAGAATAGAGAGAAACTTAGAGGCTGATTTATAACAAATATTCACACGAAACTTAACATTATTCGCAAATAGGTAATATTAGGTAATGTGTAAGTATGCCTTGAAATTACTATATGTTTGTGTTAATATACATAATATAATTTAATTTTGGTCAATGAAGACCTTCTGAGCTTTCTGGCGGGAGGTCTCTTTTAATACCCGTAGCCGTTTACGGGCTTTGCGTAGCACCACCGATGGGGTTGCATTTGTCCTCCTATAATTAAGAATGATAATGGGTTCGGCAAGTAGCATGTTTCATGCTACTTGTAATTATATTAATAAATATACATAAGGGGGATGTTCGATGCAGAAGAAAATCTTAGTATTAGTTTGTGCTATTTTGGCATTGATTTCAGTGGCGGGATGTGGAAATTCCGACACAGCGAATTCTGGCAAAAAAGTATTAAGAATGGCGGCACAAGATCCACAAGTTCCCTTGGATCCGCAAAAACACACGTATAGTCATTTATTGAAGATTAGTGATCAAATTTTGGAACCATTAATTATTGCCGGGGATGGTGGGCAGCTTAAGCCGTTATTGTTGGCGGAAATGCCGCAACTCAAGGATGACAAAAAAACATATAGTTTTACATTAAAGTCAGGGGTTAAGTTCCATAATGGTGAAATTTTAAAATCATCCGATGTTAAGTATTCATTTATGCGGTTACTCACCGAAGGAAAAATGGGTAACTTAATTGATATGATACAAGGGGCAGATAAGCTGGAGAAGAAGGAAAGCAATGATCTCGAGGGTTTCAAAATTATTGATGATACGCATTTTGAAATTACGTTGACAGGTCCATATGTACCATTCTTAGCAGCTATTGCAACGGATTATGTTGTTATTTATCCGGAGCAAGCCTGTAAAGCAGCCGGAAATGATTGGGGTATAAAAACATTAATTGGTACCGGACCATTTAAGCTTGAGGCATATAATCAAGGTACAAGTGTTATTCTTGTAAAAAATGAAAATTATCATGGCGTTGCGCCGAAACTAGATGAAGTTGATTTTAAATTTATCCAAGATCCTAACACGCAAGTAATGGAGTATCAAAAAGGAAATGTTGATTTGCTGCAGTTGGATTCAGCGTTGTATCCTACGTTTGCTAACAATGAAGAGCTGAAAAAAGATATGCATAGCTTTAGTCCATATGGATTAGTATTTTTGACGATGAATACGCAGAAGATTTCTGATCCGAAGGTAAGAGAAGCGTTGTCTTACGCGATTGACCGGAATGCGATTTGTCAGGATTTGCTGTATGGGACGGCAACACCGGCGAAAACATTTATTCCTAAAGGGCTTCTCGGGTATGATGAAGGCGCGGCAGAGTACGCATATAATCCGGAGAAAGCAAAACAGTTATTGGCTGAAGCGGGTTATCCTGACGGCATTGATTTAGTAGCTCAGGATAATACAAAGTATCCGACATATTCTAAACTGCTGGTTGCTATTCAAGAACAAGCAAAAGCTGCGGGAATTCGTATTACAATTAATCAGGTGGATAATGCGGCTTGGGCGGATATGAAACACAGTGGTAAGATGACGATGGCAGTTTCCAATTGGTACATCGATTATGTAGATCCAGATGGTATGATTTATCAAACAATGTCCGAAAAATTGACGAAACAGAATTCTAATTTTTATGCTGATCCTATTTTTAATAATTTGCTTAATACTGCGCGGGCAACGCTGGATTCTAGTCAGAGAGAAGCTATGTATAAACAGGCTGATCAGATTTTGACCAGAAAAGATTATGCCGCTATTCCGATTTGTAACGAAACGATGTTTTACCTTGCTAAAAGTTATGTGAAAGGCTTTAATGTAGATTCTTCGTATCGTTATTATTTCGGCACTACAGATATTCAAAAATAAATATTTATCGTATTCCTTTAGTTGCTGCGGCCCATGATCGGCCGCAGCAACTAAAAATTCTACTTAATTTTTATAATTAAGACCGATTTTTGGGATGAAAATCGGTCATATTTCTATCTGCTGTTTTAATAAGTAAGGAGGAAATGAGTTGTTACTTTATATAGCAAAACGATTGTGTCAGACTGTTTTTGTTTTAGTTGGTATTACGTTTGCTACTTTTTGTTTAATTAATATTGTACCCGGAGATCCGGTACAAGTTATGCTGGAAAAAAGAGCAGATCCGGAAATGATACAGCAGGTCCGCCATGAGTTGGGTACGGACAAGCCATTGCCTGAGCAATATATTAATTTTGTTGAAGGCGCGGTTAAATTCGATTTAGGTAAGTCGTATTTTAGTAAGGAACCGGTTATGAGTATGTTGCTTCGCGGTTTTTTGGTTACGGCAAAGTTAGCGGCGATATCGTTTTTGTTTGCGGTAACGATTGGGATATCGTGTGGGATGCTTGCGGCGATAAAAAGAGGAAAACCGACCGATTCATTTCTCATGATGATAGCTATATTAGGTATGTCGGCACCTTCTTTTTGGATTGCTATAATTCTGCAAATTATTTTTGGCTTAAAGCTTAATTTGTTACCGCTTTCCGGGCTAGATCAGCCCTTGTGTTATATTTTACCGAGTATTGCGCTTGGGACTAGGTATGCGGCATCGATTGCGCGGATTACAAGGACAAGTATGCTCGATGTTATTAAACAGGACTATATTCGAACGGCACGTGCCAAAGGGGTAAAGGAAAGCATGGTATTTATAAAGCATGCGCTAAAAAATGCCTTGATACCTATTGTTACTCTTTTAGGAACACAGCTTGGTAATATGTTAGCGGGTTCGATGTTGATTGAAAAAGTATTTTCAATTTCCGGGATTGGCAAATTGGCTGTAGACAGCATGACGAATCGGGATCTTCCGTTGGTGCAGGGAACCGTTTTATATATTGCGGTAATTTTTGTAGTGATTAATTTAATTGTTGATTTATCGTATGCACTTATCGATCCTAAAATCCGTTATGGTAAGGGGGCATAAAGATGAAGTTTTTTTCTTTTTTCTATAGGAAAAATAAATATATCGAAGATGTAGCTGAACAGGGTATCGAGTATACCAGTTATTATCAAGATAGTTTTCGCCGACTAAAGAAAAATAATGCGGCGATGATTTGTTTGAGTGTTTTAGCTTTGATGGTGCTAATTGTGATTTTTGCACCGTGGATTAGCCCGCAGGACCCTAATGCCCAAAGCTTGAAGGATGCATTGAGAGGGCCGTCGGCTCAGTATTTCTTGGGTACTGATGAATATGGAAGAGATATTTTATCCCGGATTATTTACGGAACGCGAATTTCATTATCGGTCGGCATAATATCGCAGGTTTTGGCAACGGCAATAGGCGTCACGATGGGGGTTTTGGCTGGATATTACGGTGGTTATATTGATTCACTTATTTCCAGGGTGATGGAAATTTTTGCGGCCTTTCCTGAGCTTATTTTTGCTATGGGAATTATGTATGTCTTAGGCCCTGGTGTTTCAAATATTTTTATTGCATTGGCGTTACTTTCTTGGGTAAGTACAGCCCGGCTTATTCGCGGTCAGGTGTTGCAGCTAAAGCAGAAAGAGTATGTGGAGGCTTGTATTGCCAGCGGCGGGGCATCGTTTCAAATTATAGTGCGGCATCTTGTGCCGAATTGTATTTCGACAATTATAATTATGGTAACTTTGGGAATTCCCGGAGCGATTATGTCAGAAGCGGCGTTGAGTTTTTTAGGGTTAGGGGTACAACCACCTACGGCAAGCTGGGGCTCGATGATTAGTGCGGCACAGTCTTATATTTCCCTCATACCTTTATATAGTGTATTGCCAGGCTTGGCAATTATCATCGTAGTAATTTCGTTCAATATCTTTGGGGATGGGTTACGTGATGCGCTAGATCCAAAGCTTAAAAATCAGTAGAGGTTATGGTTGGTGTAACTTCGTGAAATAGGGGGATATCATGATACGCGATAATTTATTGGAAGTTAATCATTTAAAGACATATTTTTATACCGATGAGGGTGTAGTAAAGTCGGTGGATGATGTCAGTTTTTCTGTTCAGCCTAGCAGAACTCTTGGCATAGTCGGAGAATCCGGCTGCGGGAAAAGTATTACTTTATTGTCAATCATGCGTTTAATTGAGAATCCGCCAGGGAAGATCGTTGCCGGGGAGATTCTTTATAACGGCGAAAATTTGCTAAAAAAAAATAAAGAGGAAATGCGACAAATCCGGGGAAATAATATCGCCATGATTTTCCAGGAGCCAATGACGAGTTTGAATCCGGTCTACACTATTGGTGAACAAATTTTGGAGTCTATTTCGATTCATCGACCGGAATTAGATAAAGGAGAAGCACGGGAGCGGGCTCTGGCTATGCTTAAGATGGTTAATATACCTATGCCGGAAAAGAGATTTAATGAATACCCGCATCAGCTTTCGGGGGGGATGCGGCAGCGGGTTATGATTGCGATCGCATTAAGTTGTGAGCCGGATTTATTATTGTGTGATGAACCGACTACGGCCTTGGATGTTACTGTACAGGCGCAAATTTTGGAGCTTATCAATGATTTGAAGAAGAAGGCCCGGGCTGCAATTATAATGGTAACGCATGATTTAGGGGTTATTTCAGAGGTTGCTGATGATGTTATGGTTATGTATGCGGGGAAAGTTGTAGAATTTGCAACGGTGGATCAAATTTTTGCTCAGCCGATGCATCCGTATACCTGCGGGTTAATTAATTGTATTCCGTCTTTGGATAAAGAGGTGGAGCGGTTAAGTACTATTCCGGGAATGGTGCCTAGTTTTAATGAAATGCCTAAAGGGTGTGCTTTTGCTCCGCGCTGCAGCCGGGCGACGCAGCGCTGTAAAGAGAATATGCCGGAATTGATAGATATAGGAGAAAGAAAAGTTCGATGTTTTTTATATGAAGGAAAGGATACTGAATGATGCCATGGAAAATGAAAAACATTTATTAGAAGTACATAATTTGACAAAATGGTTTCCGGTACGAAATTCAATTTTCTCGCGCCAGCAAAATTATGTGAAGGCTGTTAATGGGGTCAGTTTTTCGGTTAAATATGGAGAAACCCTTGGGGTTGTCGGAGAGTCCGGTTGTGGAAAATCGACAATGGGCCGAACCCTTCTCCGGCTGTTAGAGGCCACTGACGGAGCAGTGTATTTTAAGGGTGAAAATATTTTAACGTTGTCAAAAAAGAAAATGAAAGAAAAACGCAAGGATATGCAGATTATTTTCCAAGATCCTTATGCCTCTTTAGATCCGAGAATGACGGTGGGAGATATAATTAGTGAACCATTGGATATACAAACCTCAATCGGCAGAAAAGAACGAACGGAAAAGGTTTTAGCGGCTATTGAAATGTCGGGTTTGAATCCGAAATTTGTTAATCGCTATCCGCATGAGTTTTCAGGGGGGCAAAGACAGCGTATTGGCATAGCTAGGGCCATTATTTCACGGCCGCAGTTGATTGTATGTGATGAACCAGTATCGGCGCTGGATGTTTCGATTCAGGCACAAGGCATAAATCTTTTAAAGGATTTGCAGCATTCGCTTAATATGACATATATTTTTATTTCCCATGATTTGAGTGTTATAAAACATATTTCTGATCGGGTGCTTGTAATGTATTTGGGGAATCTTGTTGAAATATCTCCTAAACAGGATTTATTTACGAATTCGGCCCATCCCTATACCAGAGCACTGCTTTCAGCTATTCCTTCGATTGAGAGGCGTGGAACAAAAGATAAAATTGTATTGCAGGGAGATTTGCCTAGCCCGCTAAATTTGCCTTCAGGTTGTTGTTTTCATACGCGTTGCTTTATGGCAAAAGAAATATGCAGTCAGAAGAAACCTGAACTGCAACAGGTCGGGAAAGAGCATTTATGCGCTTGTCATTTTTGTTAATAATAATTTATTAGGGAGATGTGAAGAATGAAAATTTCTAAAATCAATGTAAAAAAGGTGCAGATTCCGTTAATTGAACCGTTCAAGATTTCTTTGGGGACGATTTCATCTTCAATGGAAGCATTAGTAGAGATTGAAACCGATGAAGGTCTCGTAGGATATGGTGAAGGGGCTGCCGGTATTTTAATTACCGGAGAAAATTTAGAAGGAACGGTTCGTTCTATTGAGGTTATAGGAAAAAATCTGATTGGTATTGATCCGTTGGAGCTTGAAAAAATTTATTGGATTATGGATCGGGCTTCGGCATATGCACCTTGTGCCAAAGCGGCTATTGATATTGCCTGCCACGATTTGATAGGAAAAATATTTAATCAGCCGTTGTATAAGATTCTGGGTGGCCATGATAATAAGCTTGATACCGATATTACTGTGGGAATTAATGAACCCGAGATTACCGCAGCGAAAGCAAAAAAACATATTGAAAACGGATTTGATACTATTAAGGTAAAAGTCGGTTCGACAATGGAAGCTGATATAAAAAGAATTCGTTTAATTCGTAGTGCTATTGGTGCAGCATCAAAAATTCGGATTGATGCGAATCAAGCTTGGTCGGCTAAAGAGGCCGTACGGATGTTAAATAAATTAGCTGAGTTTGATATTGAGTTGGTAGAACAACCGGTTAGAGCTTATGATATTGATGGTTTAGAGTTTGTAACTAAAAATAGTCCGATTCCGGTTATGGCTGATGAGAGTGTATTTACGTCTAAGGATGCGATGAAGCTTGTACAACGTCATGCCGTGGATTATGTTAATATTAAATTGATGAAGTGCGGCGGATTACGGGAAGCAATAAAGATCAATACGGTTTGTGAAGCTGCCGGTGTTGAATGTATGCTTGGGTGTATGGCAGAGGAAAGTAATATCGGTGTTACCGCCGCCGCAAGTTTGGGGGCTGCTGTTAAGAATATTACGCGGGCTGATTTAGACTCCCATTTTTCTTTGAAAGAGTTACCGTTTAAAGGCGGCGTTCAGTCGGTTAACGGAAAAAGTTTAGTGTTGAGTGAGGCCCCGGGCTTAGGCCTTATCAAATAAGACTGAGCGGTTAAGTAAAATGGTTTTAAGTGGTTGTTAAGGGTGAAGTGATAGAAAAATTACGGCAAAGTCTATTTTAGACATTGTAGCAATTATTTTAGAAATGCGAAGAGGGCGTGTTATTTTGACAGAAGATACATTAAAGTTTTTAAGCATTCCTTTGCCGGAAGATGTTATGAAATTAAAGTATTTTGGTGATTTTGACGGCATGCGCAGGTTAATCGATCAATTATTGCAAGCCGGAAAGCTGCCGGTTGCATTAAGAGAAAGATTATTAATAGAAAAACAAATTATAGCGGTTTTGCCGGCACAATATCCGTATTCTTTTGAAGCCGCGCTGGCTCTTATACAAGAAAAAATTCCTGATTTTAAAAGTGATGAATTGTTAGCTTTACAAAATAATGGTTTGGTGGACTGGTTTTTTATTCAGGGTAAACCACATTTTCAAGACAGATTTTATTTAAATCTGCTGAAGACTAATAAAGCTTTTGCCGACAGAGTTAATGATTCTGAATTTGTAAAAAGTCAGCAGATTGCTCAGGCGTGTTTAGATGATAATGTTCAGATAATGAAAAAAAACCGAGAAAGAACTTTCCGGATTCATTTAAAAACGGGGATTGAATTAAAGGATAGTGCCATTCGTAAAAATGAAGTGCTAGCGGTTCATATTCCTATTCCGGCAAAGTGTAAACAAATTAGTAATATACGGATTCTTTCTACGTTGAAAGAGCCTAAATATACCGCACCTGAGGATGCCCTGCAGCGTACTATATATTTTGAGGAAAAAGTTTCTGAGCAGAATAAGACATTTACGGTGGAATATGTATATGACAACCACGTAGATTATGTTGATTTATTGCCGGAAAAGGTTTGGCAGAAGCAGCCGGCATTTTATACCCATGAGGAAGGTCCGCATATTATGTTTACACCATATGTGCGGTCTTTGTGTGCGGAAATTGTTGGGGCGGAAACTAACCCGCTTCTTAAGGCAAGAAAAATTTATGATTTTATAACGACAAAGGTTCACTACAGTTTTATGCGGTCGTATTTTACGGTTGAGAATATTGTCGAATATGCCGCGCTGAATTTGAAGGGTGATTGTGGTGTACAGGCCTTGTTATTTATTACTTTATGCCGTTGTGCAGGCATTCCGGCAAAGTGGCAATCCGGGATGTATACAGCTCCATATACGATTGGCAATCACGATTGGGCGCAATTTTATATTGCACCATATGGCTGGTTGTTCGCGGATTGTTCGTTTGGCGGCGGTGCTTACCGAAATAACGCTATTGAACGCTGGAACTATTATTTTGGCAATATAGATCCGTTTAGAATGGTTGCAAATTCTGAGTTCCAACAATGCTTTGAGCCGAATAAACATGGTTTGCGTATTGACCCTTATGATAATCAACGGGGAGAATGCGAATATGGAGAGCGGGGATTACGTTCGGAAGATTTCACGGTAATTCGTGAATACATAGAAATAAAAGAACTGTAATTATTTGGAGAAATAAAGACCGTCAGGCAAAATTGTCTGGCGGTCTTTATTTTTCGATAGTCTGTTTCGACTTAATCAGGAATGGTTTGGGGCGGCATAAAAGAGAAAGAAAGACCGCGGATAGTTATCCAGGTCTTTCACTATATCATTAGGAGGAGGATCGGGTAATAGTTAGGTGATTATATAGAGAACTAAATGTATTAGGAACAAAAGGTGCTATGTTTAGTTAAATCGAGCAAGAGGAACCGTTATCCCCTGTAAATAACAGAAGAAGGATGATTATTATGATAACAACTATCATGGGGCTACGGCCACCGCCGCCGAAGTTACATCCCATATCAATACCTCCTTTCAACTAACATATCATATGCTAGCAGATGGTAGTGTGCTATGGGGATCGATTTAATCTATTAAATTTGTTTATCTGAAATAAAGGTAGCTACCCAGTGTGGGCGAGGTTCCTTTTGCCATAATAAGCATGTAGAAATATGCGGTAATCAAATCCGCAGATCAGCGTGACTATCTGGCTGTGCATCGCGCTGATCGTAAAAATATACATTATACACCTTGCCTATTGGTAGGGGTATTTTTTTATGTGAGTAAATTAGCCTGTGCTAACGCACCTCTTTCCTATACATTACATAATATATAGCAGGTAGAAGGAAAGGAGGTGCTGGAATGGGCGAAGGGTGCAACGAAAAAGAAAGGAAGAATAGGCACTGCGTTATCAACATTTTCTGCGGCTGCTGTGACAAGCAGGATGACAAGTGTGATGATAAATGGGATATAGAATCAGATGGCAAGTGTGTCATTAATATATTCTGTGGATCAAAGCAGGAAAAAGACCAAGATGATAACTGGTAAGTGTATTTTACGGTAAAAGTAAGTCCCGCTGTCGCTGAGGACGGAGGGACTTGGCCGTTTTATTCTTTAATATTTATTAAGGCCAGCAATCAAATTGATTGCTGGCTAGTAGTTTATTTGGGGATGAGTTTCTGCCAAGAATTATTTGGTTCGTCTTAGTATAAAAAGACGCATAATGTTGGTGATACCAATACTGATAAAATAGCTTTGCTAGAAAATGATATTGATTATTATTATCATTTAGAGTATAATCAATTATGAAAATAGTGGGAATATAAAAGGAAGGTTTGGTAATTATGACGGTCACACAGTCTGATGTTTGGAAATTGTTGGCGCAAAGTATTGGTACGGCTATGGTATTGTCGTTTATTATGGTTTCGACAATCATATAGCTAAGCGGAGAGGCATAAAAAAGCAATACGAAAATGTTGAGTTAGTCTTAAAGGGGCGATTATGTCTTTAGAAGAAATCGAAGCAGTCTTGAATAATTATTTAAATAAGGAAAAGCGAAGAGTAACCAAGCAACGTAAGCTTATTTTGCATGTGTTTGCTAACTCAAAAGCCCATGTAACGATTGAAGAATTACATAACAAAGTTAGACAGCACCAGTCTAACGTTGGCGTAGCTACTGTCTATCGGACTGTAAAATTGCTGTATGAATGCGGATTAGCTACTGGATTTAGAGATAGTGATGGAACATTTCGGTATGAACTTGAGCAGGAATGTCATCATCATCTGATATGTATAAAATGTGGAAAACTGATTGAAGATACTGATCTTCAGATGATGGTACACCAAAATCAACTAGCGGCGAAGCAGCATTTTAGAGTATTACATTCACGAGTAGAATTATATGGTATCTGTTGTGAATGTTTGGCGAAGCGTAATTGATCATGTGCGAACCGGTGAAGATAAATTGTCGAAGTTGGGCGGGCCTAAGGGGTCAAATTTTTTGTTGCTTAATTGATAATGATTAAACAAGTAAATAACAAAACGTGTGGAGAATTGTGCTATCCTTCTAGTTGAGCGATATCACTGATTTAATCAAACCGGCTATGAATACCGAAATATAGGAATTTAGATTGTATTAAGGAAGGAAGAAGATAAATGAAGATCAGTAAAAAATTAATTCTTATTGGAATTATTCCAACGCTTATTTTTACGTTGATTAGTTTTATATATTTTATTCCGGAAACCAAGAAAAGTATATATACTGAAAAAAATCTTCAATTAAGAACGAATATAGATAATGCTTATTCAATTATTAACTATTATTATTCGCTTTATCAAAATGGCTCGTTAACTGAAGCTGATGCTAAGCTACAAGCTAAAGCAGCCGTAAGTAAGATGCGGTATGGGGATGACGGATATTTTTGGATTGACGCTTTAAATGGAGAATGTGTAATGCACGCCGCAAACCCTAAGCTTGAAGGGGTAAACCGAATTATGGGCAGCGATAAAGTGAATGCAGAGCTTATTCAAAGAATAATAAGTGGGGTTTCGGAAAATAAAGATGCTGGTTTTTATACGGATTTTTCCTTTCCTAAACCGGGAGAAACCGAGCCTTCTCCAAAAAGAAGTTATTCTAAGTTGTTTATACCCTGGGGATGGTCGATAAGTACTGGTATTTATACTGATGATGTAGAAAAAATCATTCAAAAACAGAGTATTGCCATTGTCATAGTAGATATTATGCTTATATTAGGTACATTTGTATTTACATATTGGTTTTCCAAGAAGAAGATTATTCAGCCACTGGAACATGTTATAGTTAAACTTAGCGAAATGGCTAATAGCGGCGGAGATTTAACGCAAAAAATTGTAATCGACAGCAAGGATGAGCTGGGTAAGTTAGCGTTCGCCGTCAATTCATTGCTGGATAGTATGCGGCTCTTAATTAAGCAAATTGCCCAAACATCTGAGCGCGTAACGGCTTCGTCGGAAGAGCTGACAGCCAGCGCTGAATATTCAACTCAGGCTGTCACGCAAATAGCTGGAGCAATTAAGGATGTGACCCTAGGGGCTGAAAATACTTTTCAAGCGGTAGATGAAACATCTATAGTGGTAGAGCAGATGTTGGCGGGACTACAACAAGCGGCGGCCAGTACCAACCAGTTAGCCGAACATTCAGCTCAGGCTGCTGATAAAGCAAAAGAAGGTAACGCATCGGTAGAAAAAGCGGTTAATCAGATGACTCATATTGAAAATACGGTCAACCATTCAGCCAAAGTGGTGGCTAAATTAGGTGAAAGATCTAAGCAAATCGGGCAAATTATTGATACGATAGCAGGCATTGCCGGGCAGACGAATCTTTTAGCCCTCAATGCGGCGATTGAGGCGGCTAGAGCGGGAGAACAGGGAAAAGGTTTCGCCGTTGTCGCGGAAGAAGTGCGGAAATTGGCCGAACAATCCCAAGCAGCGACTAAGCAAATTGCCGATCTGATTAGTGAAATTCAGGGAGACACCAATAAAGCAGTTGTTGCTATGGATGAAGGCACTCATGAAGTAAAAGTTGGGGCCGAGGTTGTTGTGATAGCAGGAAAAGCATTTGAAGAAATAGTCGGCCTGGTAACCAATGTGTCGGATCAAGTGAAAGATATTTCTGCTGTCATCCAGCAAATGGCTGGTGGTAGTCAGCAAATTGTAACGTCGGTGAAAGCGATTGATGGGTACAGTAAAACAGCGGTTGGCGAAGCGCAGACGGTGTCGGCGGCTACCGAGGAACAATCGGCATCCATGGAACAAATTGCTGTATCTAGCCAGAGTCTAGCCAAGCTGGCCCACAGTCTCCAAACTGCCGTCAGTCAATTTAGGGTTTAGTTGTATAGATAAGAATGAGGCGTAGTAGATTTTTTAAAAGCGAGCGGTGGTTCTGGTTGTTATCAGGCGATTTCCCCATAGATTACCGGCGGGACACAATAAGATGAAAAGCAGCCTCCTGGCAGATGCCGGGAGGCTGCTTTTATATTGAAGGAGATAAATGAGAGAAAAGGTGTGGGGAAGAGGAACTTGTCGAATGATTGTGGATTTTCAGTTTGTTTTCAGTTTTGTACTGTAGAATGATATATGGTTATAACTAAACAGCACAGAGGTAGGGTATGATTGACTGTTTTTTAGCGATTGATTTTGATGGAACGATTGCGGACGTAGATGTAACGGACACGGTACTTTCCCAGTTTGCCAGTGATGAATGGCTGGAAATCGAAAAGCGTTGGGATTCTGGCGAAATAGGAGCGCAGCAATGTTTAGCTGAGCAAATGGAACTGATTGGTGCTGATTTAAACACCGTACTGGATTTTGTTGATACTGTAACCATCGATCCGGGGTTTGGAAAGTTCGTCACGTTTGTCCGGGCCGTTGGCCTTGCTCATGCGATTATCAGTGATGGGTTTTGTGTATTCATCCGGCGTATTTTGGTTAAGGCCGGAATCATCGGGGTACCGGTATTTGCTAATTACTTGCTGGAGCGAGATGGCAAACTGAATGTGTCATACGCTAACAGTTTTCCGGGGTGTCCCGCAGGAACTTGCAAATGTGCGGTTGTGGACAGGTTAAAAATGAATTTGCCAGTGGTGCTGATTGGTGATGGACGCAGCGATTTTTGTCTGGCCGATAAAGCGGATTTTGTTTTCGCAAAAGGACGGCTCAGTGAATATTGTCGCGAACGAAAATTGCCATATCTGGAGTATGAGAATTTTTCTGAGGTAATTAAAGGCTTGAAGCAATTGTCGGACCATGATCTTCAACAAGTTGGCTAATATGGGGGGAATATATAATTTATGACTAAGTGTATTGATGAAAAAGAGCTTTTGGCGTTAGAAGCCAAGTATTGTTCTTATGGTGATACGGTTCATTATATCGATCCGCCGAAGTTATTTGAACGTTGTGATGGTTCCTGGCTGTATGATGTGCAAGATCGGCCGTATCTTGATCTGCAAATGTGGTATTCAGCCGTAAATTTTGGTTATCGAAATTCAGAAATTGCCGCGGCTCATGATGAACAAATGAGTCGGATGCCACAGTTGGCGTGTCAATATCTTAATAAGGAAAAGATATTACTGGCGACCGAGATTGCGACAGAAACCGAAAAACGGTTTGGAATGAAAGGGCGGGTTCACTTTAATGTGGGCGGTGCTCAGGCCGTGGAAGACAGTATGAAACTGATCCGTAACTTCAGGAATGGGAAATCACTAATGTTCGCCTTTATGGGTGGTTATCATGGACGGACGCTGGGGTGTTCGGAGATAACCAGCAGTTATCGGTATCGTCGCCGGTATGGTCATTTTGGCAGCCGGGCATCGTTTATTCCCTATCCGTACTGTTACCGTTGTTTTTATGGTCTTAAACGGGAATCTTGTGGTTATGAATGTGTCAATCAGTTTGAAAAATTATTTGAAACAGAGTATTATGGGGTTCTTGATCCCAAGGCCAAGGAAACTGAATTTGCCGCCTTTTATGTGGAGCCAATTCAAGCCACGGGCGGTTATATTGCTCCGCCGCCGGAGTATTTTTCTAAATTGGACAAGATTCTGAAGCGCTATAACATTTTGTTGGTTGATGATGAAATCCAGATGGGCTTTTATCGGACCGGGAAATTGTGGGCGATGGAACATTTCGGAGTAAAACCAGATGTGATTACCTTTGCTAAGTCGTTGACTAATGGGTTAAATCCGTTGTCCGGGGTATGG
Source organism: Bacillota bacterium (assembly GCA_017889625.1). Lineage (GTDB taxonomy): Bacteria > Bacillota > Negativicutes > Sporomusales > CTSoil-080 > CTSoil-081. The sequence continues at coordinate 40,601 of JAGGAD010000023.1, forward strand.
GCGAAGGAAGAAATGATAACTCCGGAAATTTTCCCGGCCGGTTCAACTCATTCGACTTTCTCAAGTAATCCGTTGGGAACTGCTGCTGGCTTAGCCACAATGCAGTATATTAAACGTCATGATCTTGAAACCAGTGTCAGAGAAAAGGGCGAGTATTTATTAAACCGGATTAGAGAATTGCAGGCTCGTCATACTGTAATCGGTGATGTGGACGGAGTGGGCTTGGCTATCAGGATTGAGATGACGAAAGCGGATGGATTTGCGCCGGATAAGGCTTTAGCAGATAAAATTGTCGATGAGGCTATGAAAGGCGATATTGAAGTAAAGGGCAAAAAATATGGGCTGGTGTTGGATATTGGCGGCCACTATAAGAATGCATTTACTTTAGCGCCGGCGTTAACGATAAGCTATGAAGAAATGGATTTGTTTATTGAGCTTTTCGAGGCCTTATTAAAAAGGTGCGGGGTTTAAATGTCAAATCAGGCAATCAATCTTAACGGTAATGAAAATGGCGTGATTTTGATTCATGGCCTGACTGGCAGTCCGTATGAAATGAAGTATTTAGCAACTCAGCTTAACCGGGCCGGTTTTAGCGTCGCAGTTCCTTGTTTGGCGGGTCATAGTCAGGGAATTAGTGATTTGAAAAAAACCACTTGGCAGGATTGGTATAAGAGTGTACAAGAGTCCATGGAAGTGTTAAAGGGCAATTGTTCGCGGATTTTTACCGCGGGTTTGTGCATGGGGGCGGTGCTGGCACTGCATGTTGCCAGGCAGTATCCCCTTGATGTAAAAGCGGTTGCGGCTTTATCAACGACTTTTCAATTTGATGGCTGGGGGACACCTTGGTATAGGTTCCTGATGCCGATCAATAATTACACTCCGGCAAAGTATTTTTATTCATATCCGGAACGTGAACCATATGGTATCAAGAATGAGCGTCTTCGGCGAATGGTAGCCAAAGGTCTGAAAGATAACTCGATTGCGTATGACTGTGTTCCGGGGGTTAGCATGTATGAATTGCATAAGCTGGCCGGAGTTGTGAAACAGGAACTGCCGGAGTTGTCGGTACCTACCTTGATTATCCACTCGACCGAGGATGATACTGCCAGCATAAATAACGCAAATTATATTGAGAAGAAAATTGGAACCACTAGGGTGCGAAAAATTTTTCTTGATAATTGTTATCATATGATTACGATGGATAACCAGCGTGAAGTTGTAGCTAATGAAGTAGTTTCTTTTTTCCGGGAGACGCTGATTCAGTCTGCTCAGGCGGGATAAGCGTCGGATTACAAAAGCCTCATTATATCTTTTGATATAAGGGGCTTTTGTGGTAAAAATAGATATTTGCGGTTGGAACTTGCTAATGAGTAGCGGGAAGAGTGGGGGGGAAGCATTGCCAAGGATAATTGTACTTATTCTAATTTGGTGCTGTATTAACACCGTGGGGGAAATTTTGCTTAAATTTGGGGCTGCCTCTTTGAGTGAACCGACTTCTTTGTCCAGCTTACTGGGCGTGTTGTTGGAAGTAGTTCAAAACCCACGGGTATTGTTGGGAATAGTTGCATGTGCCGCTGATTTACTGTTATGGATATATATTCTTAAAAGTGGAGAACTCAGTGTGGTTGCGCCGCTGAGCGCCGTTAATTATATTTTTGCTGCCGGCGCAGGTTGGCTTTTATTTGGTGAGACCCTATCGATGAATCGAATAATTGGCGTGTTGTTTATTTGCGGCGGGGCATTTTTTATCAGTCGCTGAACTTTACGCAGTAGTTGTAGTGGAAAGAATAAAAATAGTACCTGGCGGATAGTATTACTCCTATAGATATTATGTCTAACTAAAGAGAGTAGGCGCAGTGTGATATGATTTCAGGTATAAACGAAGGTCAGCTAACGGTTAAGTCACCTGGGGTAGCAGGCGGACTGGTTGATTCGGAGGAGCTTCAGAAGTTAGATCGGTATTGGCGGGCCACGCTTTATCTTTGTGTGGGCATGATCTTTTTAAAGGATAATCCGCTGTTGACAGAGCCGTTAAAGATTGACCACGTCAAGAAGCGGCTGTTGGGGCATTGGGGAACTGACCCTGGACAGGCCTTCATTTGGGTCCATCTCAATCGCGTGATCAAAAAATATGACTTGAATATGATTTATATTTCAGGACCCGGTCATGGTGCGCCGGCCACGCTGGCCAACGCCTATCTCGAAGGGACTTATTCCGAAGTTTACCCTGATAAGAGTGAAGACTATGACGGCATGCTGAATTTCTTCAAACAATTCTCGTTTCCCGGGGGGATAGGCAGTCACTGTACTCCCGAAACGCCTGGTTCGATTCATGAGGGCGGAGAATTAGGATATAGTCTTTCCCACGCGTTTGGTGCAGCTTTTGATAATCCGGATTTGATCGTTGCGGTGGTTGTGGGTGACGGCGAGGCGGAGACCGGACCGCTGGCGGCTTCGTGGCATTCCAACAAATTTCTTAATCCGGTTAGGGATGGGGCGGTACTGCCAATTTTGCATCTAAACGGTTATAAGATCGCGAATCCGACGGTATTGGGACGGATTCGCCGTCGGCAGTTGGAGAGTTTGTTTATCGGGTATGGGTATAAGCCCTATTTTGTTGAAGGGTCTGATCCTAGCGCGGTGCATCAGGTGATGGCTGAGACGCTGGAAATTGTCATAACGGAAATTAAGGATATTCAGTATGCGGCACGGACTAAAGGGAGTAAGGAAATGACGGAGTGGCCAATGATTGTGCTTCGTACGCCTAAAGGGTGGACGGGTCCTAAGGAAGTGGAAGGACATAAAGTCGAGGATTTCTGGCGGGCTCATCAGGTACCGTTTGAGGTAGGGGATGAGCCCGGCAAGCTGAAGTTGTTAGAAGCTTGGCTACGGAGCTATAAACCAGAGGAGTTGTTTGATCAAGCTGGTAAGTTGATGAAGGAGCTGAAGGAATTAGCTCCCACCGGCCTGCGGCGAATGAGCGCCAATATGGTTGCTAATGGCGGACTTCTGCGTAAGCCGCTTCGCTTGCCTGACTTCGAAAATTATGCGGTGGCGGTGAATGAGCCGGGTGTGGCCAGGGTCGAGAATACCGAGGTTCTTGGCATTTATTTGTGTGATGTAATGCGCCAGAATATGGCTAGTTTCCGGGTTTTTTGTCCGGATGAAACTGCCTCTAATCGTCTTACTGCTATTTACGGAGCTACTAAGAAGACCTGGCTGGCACTAGTAAAGCCTGAGGATGCTGACGGCGGAGAATTGTCGCCTGATGGCCGGGTGATGGAAATACTCAGTGAGCATACGCTAGAAGGGTGGCTGGAAGGTTATTTGTTGAGTGGACGCCATGGGCTGTTTGCTTCTTATGAGGCTTTCATTCATGTAATTGACTCGATGTTTAACCAGCATGCCAAATGGCTGGCGAAATGCCGGGAGATCCCCTGGCGAGCGTCGGTAGCTTCGCTCAATATTTTGGTTACTTCTACTGTTTGGCGGCAGGATCATAATGGTTTTAGCCACCAAGACCCTGGTTTTTTAGAGGTGGTCACTAATAAAAGCCCGGATGTTACTCGTATTTATTTGGCCCCCGATGCGAACTGTCTGTTGTCGGTGGTGGCTCACTGTCTGCGCAGTACGGATTATGTTAATGTTATTGTTTCCGATAAAAAACCGCATCTCCAATATTTGAGCATGGAGGAGGCGGTCAAGCATTGTTCTAAGGGCATCGGTATTTGGGGTTGGGCCAGCACTGACCGGGATAGTGAACCTGATGTGGTGATGGCTTGCGCGGGGGATATTGCCAGCTTGGAAGCTTTGGCGGCGACGGCGTTGTTAAGGGAGCGGTTTCCCGAGCTAAAGATCCGCTTTATTAATGTTGTCGACTTGTTTAAGCTGATACCTAAAAGTGAACATCCCCATGGATTGTCGGAGCTGGATTTTATTAGTCTGTTCACTAGCGATAAGCCGGTAGTGTTTAACTTTCACGGCTATCCTTGGCTTATTCATAAGTTGACCTATCGGCGGAGTAATCAACAGAATATTCATGTGCGGGGCTATAAAGAGCAGGGAAATATTAATACGCCGTTGGAACTTGCCATGTTGAATCAGACGGACCGTTTCAATCTGGCGATTGATGTTATTGACCGGGTAGCGAAACTTCAGGTGGTTGGGGCTCATGTCAAAGAGTGGTTGAAAGACCAGATTATTGAGAATACCAACTATGCTTATGAGCATGGCGTAGATAAGCCGGAGATCACAGAATGGAAGTGGCCGTATTGATGACATTTGTTGAGAGACTTTTGTTTAACAACCCTAAATTTTGGTAAAAAAGTTTTGCTAATTGTTAATGTCGGTTCGCTAGAAAATGTAAATATGGAAATGACTAAAAGCCACGAAGCCCGTGGCTTTTAGTCATTGTATGGGGTTGCCGGGAGAAGGCCTGAGTAAAAAGGAGTAAAAAGCACGAGAGAAATTCTGAAAGTATAGTTTGAATAGCGGGGAATGAAGTAGTTTATTGACAATATTAAGCGTAACATATATAATACAAAATATAGAAAAATGTAATACAAAGAATAATGAGCAGTATTACAATAAATGAATATTGTGAATAAAATGATTTTAGATTTGAGGAGCGTTAGAGGATGAACCTTATTTTAGCTTTGGGTGGCGGAATATTAGTGGGAGTTATTTTTTCAGCGGTACATATTCCCTTGCCGGCACCTCCTACACTGGCTGGTATTTTAGCAACTGTTGGCGTATTTTTGGGGTATCAGGTCTATCACTTATTTTCTTGCTGAAGGCTGAATATTGGTTTCGGGCCAATATTTCGATATATTTTTAAGGAATAGGTTATGAATTTGCCGCAAATACGGACGGTAGATGCATTTAGATATAAAATCGCTTGATGGATTAGCAGCAACCGGTGAATTAGGCACCAGTGCTTCACAACTGATACCAGCAGACTAGCTTAATAAATATGAGTAGAACCCCCTAAGCGTGGTTCTACTCATATTAGCTTTGGAAGATTTATATGTAAATGTGTTTAGATAGGGCATTTTATACATGAACCTGAATTAATGGTGTAAAAAGCTATGATATATTCTTGTCTAAAACTTTTAATTTGAGGTAACGATAATGTCACAGAAGCTATTTAAGGGGAAGCATTTTCAGTCTGAAATAATAATGATATGCGTTTGCTGGTAGCTCAAATAACCATTAAGTTACAGAATGTTGATGGAAATGATGGTTGAAAGAGGCGGAGGAAAAAATTTTCTTTTAATGAAATTTTTGCACCGGAGGCCAATAGAGATGTGATACAATAATTGTTAGTGTAAATAATAAGAAAAGAAGGTATTTGTTCATGGAAAGAAAAAATGTTTGGGCAAAATATGATAAAGCCGATTTAAAGGAATTAGAAGCGGTTAATAATGAATATCTAAATTTCTTAGATAACGGAAAGACCGAGCGAGAATGCGTTAAAACTGCTGTAAAAATGGTGGAAAAGTTTGGCTATAAAAATCTTGCTGATATCATAAAAAATAAAACCAAGTTAAAGGCCGGCGACAAAGTATACGCTACAAGCATGAAGAAAGCGATTGCTGTATTTTTAATTGGTGAAAATCAAATTGAAGAAGGCATGAATATCTTGGGGGCGCACATAGACTCGCCCAGACTTGACATTAAGCAAAATCCATTATATGAGGATACAGAGTTAGCTTATCTTGATACTCATTATTATGGCGGAATAAAAAAATATCAATGGGTTACGTTACCTCTGGCAATTCACGGTGTTGTAGTAAAAAAAGATGGAACGGTCGTAGAAATAGTAATTGGTGAAAATGAGAAAGATCCCGTTGTGTTTATTTCAGATTTGCTTATTCATTTATCGCATGAGCAACTTGAAAAGAAGGCAGATAAAGTAATTGAAGGCGAAGATCTTAATATCATTATCGGCAATAAGCCGTTAATCGGCGAAGAGAAAGATGCCGTAAGAAAACAGATTTTAAAACTTATCAAGGATACATATGATATTGAGGAAGAAGATTTTATTTCCGCCGAATTAGAAGTGGTTCCAGCGGGGAAAGCACGGGAAGCGGGAATTGATAAAAGCATGATTATGGCTTACGGTCATGATGACAGGGTATGCGCTTATACTTCGCTAGCGGCAATGCTCGAATTTGACAGCGTAAAAACAACAGCTTGTACAATCCTTGTGGACAAGGAAGAGATCGGTAGTGTTGGTGCAACTGGCATGCAATCAAAATTTTTTGAGAATACAGTAGCAGAAGTATTAAATGCAATGGGCGGGTATTCAGAGCTTATACTTAGAAGAACACTTGCTAATTCAAGAATGTTATCATCAGATGTTAGCGCAGCCTTTGATCCCACGTTTGCTTCCGCTTTTGAGAAGAAAAATGCCGCTTATTTTGCCAAAGGTATGGTATTCAACAAATTTACCGGCGCAAGGGGAAAATCAGGTTCAAATGATGCAAATGCAGAATATATTGGAAGATTAAGATGTATTTTAGATGAACATAAAGTTGCATATCAGACAGCAGAACTGGGAAAAGTTGATGTAGGCGGTGGCGGTACGATTGCCTATATTTTATCGCTTTATGGGATGGAAGTAATAGACTGTGGTGTTGCTGTGCTTAATATGCATGCTCCTTGGGAAGTTGTAAGCAAGGCGGATGTATACGAAACTAAAAAGGGTTATATGGCATTTTTATCTTCAATATAAGCGATCACAGTGACACTATTAACCAGAAAATTTGTGTACAGCTCTCCTAAAGGTGGACAGTGAAAATGTAAAACTGTTCACCTTTAGGAGAGCATTTTCTATTGGCTGGAAAGAGTGGGTTTGTGATTGGCAGGTTAGACTTAAAGTTGATGGAATAGGACCGTCCCCGCTGTCGCTTGTGAAGTTTACACTTGGTTGTATTTTCAATTAGTGATAATATTATGTCATATAATACTTTAAATCAATATTAAAATATAATGGAGGTAATGATGGTTCTTAAAACAATGAAAGCATTAGTTTATCATGGACCGGGAAAGATTAGTCTTGATGATGTTCCAATACCAACAATTAAGAAGCCCACCGATGTGATTTTAAAGGTGACACTTTCTGCAATCTGCGGAAGTGATATTCATATAACGGAAGGTCATACAACAGTAGAGTATCCTAAAATCGTTGGCCACGAATTTTGCGGTGAGGTCGTTGAAATCGGCACTGAAGTCAGTAAGCTGGCAGTTGGCGATAAAGTTGCGGTATCGTGCTCAAGCCGAATATATTAGATTGCCGTTCGCGGAAAACTACTGCTATAAAATTCCGGATGATATGACGGAAGAAGATCTTATTTTTGTTGGGGATATACTTTCAACCGGCTATTATGCTTCTTTGAAGGCTAATATTAAACCTGGTGATACTGTGGTTGTTATCGGTACGGGTCCTGTGGGTATGTGTGCTATGGAAACGGCAAAACTATTTGGTCCATCAAAGATTATAGCAGTGAATAGAAACCAGGAGAGACTCGATTTTTGTATGCAGCATGGGCTTTCTGACATCGGTTTAAATCCGAAAAAAGTTGATGTTGTTGAGGAAGTATTGAAATATACTGATGGTCATGGCGCAGATTGTGTAATTGAAGCCGTAGGTGCGGAGGAAACGCTAAGACAGGCTATTGAAACGGTAAGGGTAGGTGGCAATGTTTCTACAGTAGGCGTTTATTCTCAGTCGATTACCCTTCCGATGCAGTATTATTGGACCAAGAATCTTACATTATCTTGGGGATTTGTAACCGTTGACCATATACCAGAATTGATTAAGCTGATTCAAACCGGAAAAATTAACACTAAATTCTTAGCAACACATAAAGCGCCGCTCAATGATATTGTTAAAGGTTATGATGTTTTTAAAAACAGAAAAGAAAATTGTATTAAATGGCTAGTAACTCCTTATGAAAGCTAGGGTTTTTCACTAATTTAAGCAATGACGTTAGTTATGCTAAAGCAGCATCACCCGTCAAACGGGTGTTTTACTCGACAGTTATCGGCTGGCGTCTAAAGAGGCTGGATTTTACTTTGTTTAAGCCTACATAATTGTATAGAAGCCGAAAACAGGCTGGTTGATCTGGCGATATGATAATGATATAATAAATTTTGCAACGTGTAGTTATAACAACGTAAGTCCAGTTGTTATATCTGCGCGTTTTTTTTGCATTTTAGGGGTGAAATGGCGTTTAATTAATGAGTTGTAATTTACGTAGATTTGAGGCAAGCGATGATTAAATTTGAAAGAAATACAGAACTAAATAGAGCAATGAAGAACCTCCTGCGTTCGATGGTTGATGTAGATGACTATGTCACGGCTATTCTTAATTATACGGAACGGGTTCTTACGCCGCAGAAGGAAAAAGAACTGATAAAGATATTGAAAAAATACAAGATTCCTCATGACGGTTTGAAATATGATGTGAAAATCCTGACAGAGAATCCGTATTTTAGGGATGTTAAACTTGACAGCGTGGAGTCCAAGACGGTGAAGTATGAGAGGGACACCATCAGGAAAAGAACTTTAATGAGCATGAATTTTCATCAGCCGGTGGGAAAATACCTGTTCCACTATCATCCAATCGGATATTTTGCAACAGATCTTGGTTTACCAGTCCTGAAAGAAGGCGGGAAGGTATGGATGTCACCTGTGATCAGTGAAATAGCGAGCATGGGAGACGGAATTGCAAAAGGGCAGGGAAAATGCTTGACCATGGGGCTGGGAATTGGATTTCTCCCATATCTTTGGTTGTTGAAGGATGAGGTCGAGAGTGTCACGGTGGTGGAAGTTAATGCTGATGTTATCCAGCTCTTTGAGACTTATATCCGGCCACAGTTCAAGACGGACAAGAAGCTCGAAATTATTCACGGTGATGCCTTTGATTATTATAACGAAGCGTTCTTGAATCAGTTTGACTATGTGTATGTGGACTTCTGGGAATCTAGCGGAGATGGCTTGGGATTGTATACCAGGCTGATGCAGAAGCGGCTAGGCCTGCCGCAGATTGACTACTGGGTCGAGGATTCTATGCTCTACGATGTGAAATACATCCTAGCCCCGTATCTTTGCGCCATGTATGAAGGAAAGAGTGCAGCCAATTTTATTTTCTCTTTTGACGGTGATTTGAAGGAACTGGCGAATAAAGTAAATCGATACTTTAAGACCAGGAATGACGTGATAAGGACAGAAGCTGAGTTGTTGGGTATTATACATGGGAAAGAAGTTTTGCGAGAGATACTCGCACAATAGTATTAAACGAATTAAAAGTGCTGGTCTATTGCGACGATTAAGTTTTGTAGGGAATTTGCAAGCTGAAAAAATACCTTGCAAAATCATATTATATAGAAATGAGTGAATAAATATGGACTCAATATTTATCAGGCGCAGTGTAAGAAAATATCTAAACCAGCCAGTTGAAAGCGAAAAAGTGGAGCAACTGCTGAAAGCGGCCATGCAGGCACCTTCAGCAGGTAATCAGCAGCCTTGGGAATTTATCGTTGTTCAGGATAAGAAATTGTTGTCTAAGCTGTCCCTATTGAGTCCGTATGCAGGACCGATTAATGAAGCCGCGGTTGCGATAGTTATGCTGGGGAATAAGGAAAACGTGAAGTTTCCCGAATATTTGCAGCAGGATCTTTCGGCGGCAACTCAAAATTTGCTATTACAAGCAGTTGAATTAGATTTAGGTGCGGTTTGGCTTGGTGTTGCACCAATAGAAGAACGAATGAAATATATTATGGAGTTGTTTGATTTGCCGGAGTCTATTATGCCATTTGCGGTAATACCAATAGGATATCCTGAGACAGAAAATAAATATATTGATCGATACGAAAAAGTAAAAGTTCATTATGGTAGATATTAAAATGAAATCAATTTTCTGATCAGGTAGAACTAGCAGCGAAATTACATACATTGGTTAGCGTTATTTGATTTTTTAAAAATGTTTTGAGGTATATACAATTTGGAATTAAATCATTTTTTGAGGATCAAGTCAATTGTCATATTTCAAAAGTGAAGGGGAAATGGCTGTGAAAAAGATCATTATTTTGTTGGTCGTGTTTATGTTTGCGATTCCAGTTATGAGTGTGCAGGCAGTAGCAAGCAAAGGAAAAATATTATTAGTTGCATCTAGTACAAGCACTCTAGAACTTAAAGACCATCGAAGTATGGCAACGGGTTTCTATCTTAACGAACTTGCAGTTCCAGCCCTACGACTAATTGAAGAAGGCTATGAGGTTGTTGTAGCAACTCCAAACGGCAATAAGCCGGTTATGGATGCGCATTCTAGCAATGCTAAACTTTTCGGCAATGATCAGGCTGCTCTGCAACGGGCGCTTCACTTTGTCGATACATACCCAAGCATTCAGCACCCGATTACATTGAAGGAGGCCGTTGACAGTGGCTTGGATCAATATTCTGGCATTTATGTTCCAGGCGGTCATGCGCCAATGAACGATTTGATACAGGATGCTAGTTTAGGCGAGGTGCTACGTTATTTTCATCAACAAGCGAAACCTACAGCTTTTTTATGTCATGGACCAATTGCGGCATTGGCGGCGCTGACCGATGCATCAGCCTATCGGAAAGCGCTTGTAAACGGAGACTTTGATGCGCAGAAGTCAACTAGTGTAAACTGGCAGTATGCTGGCTATCATATGACGGTTTTCTCCAATGTGGAAGAGTATCCGGGTGAGAAGAAACTTCAGGGGCAAGTGCCGTTTTATGTCGCTGACGCTTTACAGATCGCGGGTGGCATAGTTGAACATGGGCCAATTATGAAGAGTTATGTTGTGCGAGATAGAGAACTGATTACTGGTCAAAACCCGGCTTCGGATCATGCGCTTGCTGAGGAACTTATTAAAGCATTAAACGAAAAACAAGCAGGTAAATAATCGTTTGAATAGGTAGGAGATTATATGGCTTAATGCACAAGAATACGGGAAATTGATCGAAAGAGGAACTAAAACTTCCTCTTTCTCTTTTAGCGTTAGCATGAGGCAATCAAACAGTGAAATTGAGTGATGGGAAGAATGCTTTCATTATATTTAGGGAGTTATTAATTAAATGGAAAGTAATTCAATATTAAACAACAAACAGTTTATTTCAATCTTTCTTATAGCGTTTTTAGTGTATTTTTCAAATGGTATGCTTGCACAAACCTTGCCTAAATATGCATTTGATTTAGGTGCTACGTCGCAAATCATTGGAGTACTGTCAGGCACTTTTGCGATGTGTGCCCTGCTGCTTCGTCCTGTTTCGGGGCTGATGGTGGATAATGAGGATAGAAGGCTGTTGCTTCGCATCACCATCGGGGTTATTTTAGTGTCAGTTACCGGATTAACATTTTCTAAACAAGTATGGCTGCTAATCGTATTTCGCGGTATCAATGGACTGGGCTGGGGCATTGGCTCAACCTTGTGTATGACAATAGCCTCCAGTTGTTTTAGCAAGGAAAAATTGGGTTCGGGAATTGGCATTTACGGATTAGGCCAAACCATTGCCCAGGCAATTGCGCCGGTGATTGGGTTAAATGTGGCACAAGCTTATAGTTATAATTTCCTATATCAGTTCAATGTCATTATTTGTGCGGCAGCGTTCGTACTTACATATTTTATTAAGCTTGATACGTCGTCAAAAAAAGAGCGAAAATATTCGGTAAGCCTGAAGGAAATGGTATGCTTGTCGGCTATCCCGCCTAGCGTAGTGACTTTATGTAATAGCATCGCACAAGCTTCTGTAACCGCATTTCTGGTCATCTTTGCCAATAGCATTTCGGTGACTCAAATTGGCGTGTTTTTTACCGTCCAGGCGGCTATTGTACTCGTTGCCAGACCACTTTGGGGAAAGTTGACAGACAAATATGGTTGTTTAAAGGTTATCATACCCTGTGAGTTTCTCATTGCGTCTGGCTTGTTGACTATTTTCTTTTCCCAGGCCCTGTGGCAGTTTCTTCTTGCCGCCGTGCTTGTTGGCGCGGGAACGGCAGGCAATCAGCCAGTACTTATGGCGGAATGTATTAGACGAGCGCCTCCCGAGCAACGGGGAAGAGCCAGTAATACCAGTTATATGGGAACTGATATCGGGGGAGTTGTTGGCAGTAATCTAGCCGGCCTGCTGGTTACTTTGATTGGGTATCGAAATTTATATTTAATTTTTATATTGCCAATTTTAATGGCTACTTTTATGTACACTGTTTTTGAAAAAAGAAGGGTTGGCAATTTGTAAAGTGTCAAAATTTGATTTTTTTCCTGCCGAGGAAGCGCGGAACAACCGTTAAAGTTAATATGAGTATATTTCGGGCGCGAAATAATCTCGATGAGAGTTTAAAGACAATATAGGCAGTACAAGGCTTCGCTGGCTTTGCACTGCCTTGTTTTTGTGTTCGGAAAGAGTGCACTGTCCCCGTGAGAAAGAAGTGTTTATATAGTTAGTTGGGTACTGGTATGAGATTAGGGGAAATAATATACGTGGTATTTGGCTGGAAGACGGGAACTATATACGTGAAACCGGCGGTGGGGTTTAATTTGGAGATATACCATGGGCTGGATAATTTGATATAATAAATAGTTGGTTGAATTTTTATTTGATTTATTATGCCAATTTTTACCGTTAACGGAAAGGGCGTGCTCTATACGACAAGCAAAAATTACGCAGTAAAAATTTCGTTAGTATATCTTTTGTTTGGGATATTGTGGATTTTATTATCCGATAGTTTAATCGGATTTTTATCTTTAAATAGAGAGATTGTAATTTGGTTTTCTGTTATTAAGGGCTGGATTTTTGTTGGCTTATCCGCTTTGCTTATTTACATTGTCGGTAAGCGGTATATGCAAAAATTAGCTAATGCTAACCAGTTGCAACAAGAAATTTTGCAGGCTATGCCTGATTTAATTCTACGGATAGATAGCCAGGGGATATTTATCGACTATAATAAACCGCCCGATTTTGATTTATATGTTTCGCCGAAACAATTTTTAGGGAAAAGCGTTTTTGATGTTTTTCCCCAAAAAATTGCCGAAAGAGCGATTGAGCATATTAAAAATACCATCATTAGTGGGAAGATACAATTAATTGAGTATCAGCTACCACAAAATAGCAAAGTGCATTACTTTGAAGCTCGCTTTGTCAAAAGTGGCGAGGCCGAGGTAATGGCTATAGTCAGAGAAATTACTTATAAAAAGCAAATTGAGCAAAGGTTGGAATTCCTTAGCTTAAATGATTCACTTACTGAAGTACACAACCGGGCCTATTTTGAGGAGCAAATCCGTAAGATTCGCAGTAATGATGGTGAAAATCCGGGCATTATTGTCTGTGATGTTGATGGTCTTAAATTAATTAATGATGCACTAGGTCACTTCGCAGGCGATCAATTACTCAAGGCCGCAGCCCAAATACTGAGTTCTTGCACATTTTTCCCCGATGTTATCGCCAGAATTGGCGGTGACGAATTTGCAATAATTGTGTCAAATCCTAAGAAACAAAAAATGAATGAGCTAGCTAGGACAATTAAAATAGCTGTAGAGAAATATAACCAAAGTAACCCCAAGCTTCCGTTAAGCCTTTCCTGCGGTTGGGCAATTGGTTCTGAGGACATCAGTGTGCTGTTTAAGGAAGCGGATAACAACATGTATCGCGAAAAAATGCGTAAGGGGATCGGTACACATAGTGCAGTGGTACAAGCAATGATACGGGCTTTAGAAACCAGGGATTATATTACGGAAGGGCATGCTGAGCGTGTTGAAATACTAATCGAAGAATTTGCGCAGAAAATGCAACTGGCTGACTCAATGATTGCCGATTTGAAGCTGCTGGCAAAATTTCATGATATCGGGAAAGTGGGAATTCCGGATGACATTTTATTTAATCCGGGAAAACTAACGGCTGATGAAAGTACGGTTTTGCGCCGTCACTGTGATATTGGGTTCCGGATAGCGAAATCAGTGCCGGACTTAGCGCCTATTGCCGATTGGATTTTAAAGCATCATGAATGGTGGAATGGCAAAGGATATCCCCTTAACCTTGTTGGTGAAGAAATTCCCTTGGCTTGTCGGATGTTGGCGATAGCCGATGCTTTTGATGCCATGACGAATGACCGCCCATACCGCAAAGCCATGAATTATCAAGAAGCTATCAATGAACTACAGCGCTGTGCTGGAACACAATTTGATCCGGTTCTTACTGAAAGTTTCATTGAAATAATAACTAACTTACCTACATGATTGACATTTTTCTTATAAAGGGGTATAGTTACCTTTGTTAATTATTAACCATGGTAACTGTTTTTGGAAAGGAGACTATTTTGCAGGGCTTTTTTCGTCGTTGTTTATTACTAAATAGAGCATTTATCAGTAAAATGAATGAAGTTCTCGGAGTATATGGCCTTTCTTACTCCAAATGGACGGTTGTTTGTTATGTGAAAGATCATGGATCTTCTATGTTGGTGGATATTGCAAACCATGCTAATGTAAGAAATCCGGTAATTACTAGGATTGTGCAGAGGTTAGAAGAGAATGGTGTAGTACAGCAAATACCTGGTCTGGATAAACGGGAAAAAATAATTGAGTTAACGGAAAAAGGCGAGCGGATTTATCAAGAATGCCGCAAAGTTATTGATAACCTGGAACGGAAGGTATTGGCAGGTATTTCCGAAGAAGAGATAAAAGCAGCGTTTGAAGTTTTTCCTAAAGTACGAGATAATCTAATGGATATAGGTGATAATAAGAATGAATAACGTCAAATTATGGACTAGAGATTTTTTGATTGATTCAATAACAAATTTGTTTATTTATTTAGCGTTTTATTTGTTGATGGTGACGATAACAACTTATGCAATGGATAATTTACAGGCTTCGCCAAGTGAGGCTGGACTTGCGTCCGGCATTTTTATTGTCGGGACACTTATTGCTCGGGTTTTTGTGGGAAAAGCGATCGACCGGGTTGGCAGGAAAAAGACCCTTTATGTTGGCTTGGTTTTATTTTTAGGGATGACTTTGTTGCATTTTGGCGTAAACAACCTGGTGTTTCTGGTAGTTATTCGTTTTTTGCATGGGGCAGCATTTGGGATTGCGGCAACAGCGACGGGAACGATTGCCGCGAGTGTCATTCCGCATGAACGGCGGGGTGAAGGGATCAGTTATTATGCAATGAGCCTTGCGCTGGCTTCAGCAATCGGACCTTTTTTAGGGATGTTTATTAATCAACAGGGCAGCTTTAATATGGTGTTGTTGTTAGCGGCAATTCTAGTGTTAGCAAGTTTAATTGCAGTGCTATTTTTAAGGGTACCTGAAGCCGAGCTGACGGAAGAGCAATTGGTTAAGATGAAAGGGGTTGCGTTGAGTAATTTCTTCGAAGCTCAGGCAATTCCGATTTCGCTTGTCAGTATATTTATCGGCTTGGGCTATTCAAGTATTTTGAGTTTCATGGCGGTTTATGCCAGGGAAATAAATTTAGCTGATGCGGGCAGTTTTTTCTTTATTGTTTATGCGATAGCCACGTTAATTTCCCGACCATTAACTGGTCGCTGGTTTGATCAAAAAGGGGAAAATTTTGTTATGTATCCCGCATTCCTGGTCTTTGCACTTAGCTTGGTTATTCTTAGCCAAGCTTATCAGGGCAGCATTCTCTTGTTGGCGGGAATATTTGTGGGCTTTGGTTATGGGACATTATTGTCGAGTTCTCAAGCGATAGCGGTTAAGGTATCACCGCGCCATCGCTTAGGGTTAGCGACGTCTACTTTTTATATTTTCCTTGATGGCGGGGTAGGAATTGGACCATTTTTATTAGGCTTTTTGATTCCAATAACCGGATTCCGCGGATTGTATATGAGTATGGCGATTGTTCTTTTGTGCTGCACTTTTTTATATTATTTTTTGCATGGGAGAAAACCGGCAGAGTATGGTGAGGAGCTTGTTACCGAGGGTTAGTCGGTAGGAGGCAAAAACAGAAAGCAGCAGTTTTTCTTAGTTGTTCCGGTTTTGACAATACGGCTTAAGCAAAACGGAGTAAGATAGGATTAAAATTATATACTGGACAGCAAACATTTGAGGATTGTTGGCTTGGCAATGTGGCCAGGGAAATGTGATCACAACATGGTGATAGTATTTCCCTGGCTAATTTTTTTGTTCGGTACTGTGAGGAGGAGTTACATCACAAGTTTATTTTATAAAAGGTAAATGGCTATTTTTATTGTTTAGAGAGGAAGGGATAGATTATGGCTAATACAGTAGTAAAAATTAATTTAGAAAAATACGATCTTGATGGTGAAGCGATATTGGTCGTAGATACTGTTGAACGAAGTGTTCCGGCCAAAGGCGGAATCAGGGTACGGGAAAATTTAGCGGAAGAAGAGGTGGCCGCTTTATCGGCAGAAATGACAAGAAAGTGCATTTTGGCTGATATTCCGTTTGGTGGGGCTAAAGGCGGGATTCGGTTAGCTGACTTGAAACAGGTGGATAAGGCCATGTACGCGTTTGGCAGAGAGCTTGCTAAAATTGATTTTATCCCTTATCGCTGGTGTGCCGCACCGGATGTAAATACGGATAGCAAGGCGGTAGATTCTTTTATTGCCGGGTGTGCTTCGGTTATCGGCTGGCGAAAAGCCCGGTTGGCGGCAACCGGAAAAAGTACGGGGATTCCTCACGAACTTGGCAGTACCGCTTATGGGGTTGTCTTGAGCATTGAAGAGACGCTTAAGCAAATGTCGCTTAAGTTTAAACTGCAAGGCGCGACGGCAATTGTTGAAGGTACCGGTGAGGTTGGTGGTAACGCAATTCCACTGTTAATAGAAAAAGGTGTAACTATCCTTGGCATAAGTGATATTAGTGGTGCGTTATATTGTGCTGCAGGTCTTGAAGGAACTGCTTTGCGCCAGTTGATTGAGGAGAAGCGGCTGATAAAAGATGCCGTGGCAAGTTTTAACGGAGCGATATATGAGGCTAATCCTGGTTCTTTGTTAACGAAACCGGCGGATATTCTTTTGTTAGCGGGCCCAGGCCGCAGTATTAATGAGGATAACTGCCGGGAAGTAAAAGTAAAGCTGATTGCCGAAGGCGCTAATATTGCGTATGTCAATAATGAATTGAGAAATGTGGTTCATGGCAGAGGAATTTACTCAATCCCCGGAATTATAGCTAATTCTGGCGGCGTAATATCAAGCTATGAGGAATGGATCATGGAAACGGAAAATCTGATGCATTTATCTATCGAAGCGAAGTGGCTTCGAGTAAAGCAGTCGATAGCGAAAAGAGTTAGCCGTAATATTCAAGAGTTATGTGCCAAGTCGGTTCAGCAGCCAGGGGTTAATCTGTATGAGTGTGCATTAGCGATGGTAGAGGAAAGAATGGCGGATGCTCGGCAGGAAAACAAAAAACTGCGGGTTTTAACGAAAAACATTAATAAAGAGTTGGAAGAAAAATTTGCAGTTTTTACTTGTTAGTTAGTACCGATTTTACCAATACAGATGCTGCGAAAAATAGTATTATAATAAATAAGAGAAAGATGTAGTGATGTACATCGCTCAAATAATAATCGGCAGAGTCGCCTCAATAGTACTACTTAGGTAGTGGTGCTATTGAGGCGCTTATTTTTTAATCGCCGATGCAGAAATAAAACAAGAGGTGGAAAGATGAATTTAGAACGTACCAATTATTCTTCAGGGGCTCCGTTAGAAGCCAAATCCGGCTACAGCCGAGTAGTAAAAGTAGGACCATTTGTTTATGTTGGCGGTACCACCGCGGTACAGCCGGATGGCACTGTGTATGGGGAAAATGACGGTTATGGTCAAGCTAAATTTGTTTTTGAAAAAATGTTAAAATGTATGGCGGAAGCTGGGGGCGCGGCTAGTGAGGTTGTCAAAGTAAAGTTGTATACGACCGACATGAGCCGGGCCGGGGAATATGCTAAAGCGTATTCGGAAATATTCAAAGAGATTAAACCTTTGTTTACGATGGTAGGAATTGCTGCTCTAAATCGTCCCAGTCAACTGGTAGAAATTGAAATAGATGCTATTATTGGTTCTGCTCAGAAATTATAATAAATAGCTAGGGATTATAATGGTGTAAGGGTTATTGGTTTTATCGAAATAAGTATAGCGATGATTTGTTAGTGGATTAACCACAAAGCTTTTGGTTGCACAATGACGTGTACTCCAAGGGGTTGTGGTTTTTTGTTTTTATGAAACCAGGCAGTGGACAATTAATCACAGGAAAAACAAAGGAGCTGTTAATTTCCGCAAAGTAAAAGGAGGAGTTATTATGATTGAACAGTTTGGGTATAAGCAAGAATTTAAACGAGCATTATCTTTACGGGATTTGGTTTTATTTGGAATGACTTTTATGTCGCCGACAGCAACGATGACGTTGTTTGGGATTATGTCGACAAATTCGCAAAACCATGCGGTATTATCTTATGTATTTGGTTTTATCGCCATGATGTTTACTGCGATGAGTTACGGAAAAATGGTAGAAGAGTTTCCTGTTGCCGGCTCTACTTATAGCTATACGCAACGGGCAATTGATTCAAAATTAGGGTTTGTAGCCGGTTGGGTAATGTTGCTGGATTATATGTTAATTCCTCTGCTGTTATATATTGTAAGTGCAAATTATGCGCATGCGCTAATGCCGATGATTCCCTATTGGGCCTGGATTTTAATATTTGTAATTCCGGTTACAATTGTTAATTACCGGGGGGTGGAAGTGGCGGCAAAGGTGAACTTGGTGATCACGGTGATATTGTTTGCTTCGGTTCTGGCTTTTGTTATTGCCGCCGTTGGCTATGCGGCTGGAAATTCTATGCCGGTATTTGAATTAAAGGCTATATATAACAGTGAGACATTTTCGGTAACTGGGGTAGTGGCGGGGGCCGCTATGGCAGTGCTTTCTTACCTAGGGTTTGATGGTATAACGACATTATCGGAAGAAGCTAATGTCAGCAGTGATAAAATCAAGAAGGCCATTATTTGCGCGTGCGTTTTTCAAACCATTATCTTTGTAGCGGTTGCTTATTTTGCAACAATGTACGCTCCGGATTACACGGCCTTTGCTGATTTAGACACGATTTTTTACGATATAACTTATAAAGTAGGCGGAGCGGCATTACAGCTTTTTGTTACTCTGGTGATTATTATTTCCGGTCCCGCTACCGCGTTAGCCGGACAGTCTTCCGCCAGCCGGCTGTTGTTTGGGATGGGACGGGATAACTTAATTTCCAAGAAGATATTTGCGCATATTCACCCTAAATATAAAACGCCCTCGTACAGCATAATTATTATGGGCATTCTTGGCGCAATCGGCGGCTTGACTGTTAGTATGGAAATCGTAACGGATATTGTAACTTTTGGTGGCTTGATTGGCTTTATTTGCGTGAATTTTGCGGTGTTCTATTATTTCGCGCTAAAAAAAGGAAAATATAACTTATTTAGTAACATTATCTTCCCTTTTCTTGGCGTTCTAAGTTGTGGCTATATATTGTGTAATTTGTCGGATATCGGAAAAATTGTTGGTTTCAGCTGGATGGGCTTAGGAATCGTTTATTTAGTAATGCGTTCGGCCGGTTCTAGTAAATTTAGACAGTTACTTAGCAATAAGCATGACCTGGTTCAGGCAGAAGCGGCTTTTGAAAAGACGTGAATTTAAATCGGTTATCAGTTAGAGGACAAAAAGGTAGACTATATGTCGCGTAGTATTGATGCTACAACGGCGTTTCATCAATATTACGCGGTAAGTATTCCGTTTTTAACAATACAAGCTGCCGTAATAATATTAAAATTAGAGTTGTGGTTGTAATATGAGAGAGGTGTTAGTATGGTTGAACGCTTAAATCCATTTTCAGTATGTCCGGCCTGTGGCAGTGTTGCAACATGGGACAGCTATAAACAGAAAAATATTTGTAGAGAATGCGAGCAGATACGGAAAATTTTTAAAGGACCGATTGAAATTAACCCGGCTGTAAGTAGGCAGGATGTACTCGAAAAAAATGCCAGCGATTAAAGTGGATGTCAGTTTTTATTTGGGAGAGAAATAGTTTATTGGCTGCGAAACCGTTTTAGTTCTGATTTTTACTATAATTTCGTGGCCGTATATTTTAAAATAAAGATAAGTTAATGAGACAAAGGCGTCTGATTCCTGCGGGAGTTAGACGCCTAAATTTTTAGGGGGTAATAATTATGCTACCAGCAATTGATTTTTTGTATTTGAATGAGGAAGATATGATAAAAGCAGGCGTTATGGATATGAAGGGCTGTATCGAAGCGATGGAGGATATGTTAAAGGCGATGAACGTCGGTGACTATGTGATGGGGGGAGCTAACCACAACTCGCATGGGGTTATGGTTACGTTTCCCGAAAAATCGCCATTTCCGAATATGCCGGTCGACGGACCTGACAGAAGATTTATGGCGATGCCGGCATATTTGGGGGGCAAATTTGATATGGCGGGGATGAAATGGTACGGGTCCAATGTAGCCAACCGGGGAAAAGGGCTGCCTCGTTCGATCCTGATGTTAATGCTCAATGATAAAGATACGGGAGCGCCAAAGGCATTAATGTCAGCCAATATATTAAGTGCTTACCGCACCGGAGCCATACCGGGCGTAGGGGTCAAGCATCTGGCGATAAAGGATGCTAAGGTTGTCGCAATTGATGGACCGGGGATTATGAATCGAACCGCGTTAAAAGCCTGTCTCTGTGCTCGTCCAAAGATTGATACGGTTAAAATTCATGGACGGGGGAAGGCATCAATAGATAAATTTATCACTCATGTAAAAGAAAACTATCCGCAGATAAAAACAATAGAAGTTGCCGATAGCCTTCAAGAAGCAATTAAGGATGCGGATATTATTAGTTCTGCGACATCAGGCACCGTGGGGTCAGCTACTCATCCTTATATAAAAGAAGAATGGATAAAACCAGGGGCGTTACTTTGTTTGCCGGCTAATATCCGCTTCGATGATGACTTTATTCTTAACCGGGCGAAGAACGTTGTCGATAATATAAAACTTTATGAAGCTTGGGCGGAAGAACTGCCGTATCCAGGGTTTGAAATAGTCGGGTTGATCGGGGTGCATTTTATGGATCTAGTCCATGATGGTAAGATGGCACCATCGCAAATTGATGATTTAGGCGATATTTTGCTGGGCAAGAAACCTGGTCGTAAGGATGATGAGGAAATAATCATTTATTCTGTTGGCGGAATGCCGGTTGAGGATGTTGCTTGGGGGACAATGATTTACCGTAATGCGCTAAAAATGGGTATCGGTCAAAAGTTAAATCTTTGGGATAAACCAGCAATGGCTTGAGTATACGATAGGGAGCGAGCATATGAACAGCAGAATAAAAGAGCATCCGATCTTAGGTAAAATAGAAAAGGGACGGCGCGTAACGTTTTCGCATGATGGTAATATTATTGAAGGTTTTGAGGGTGAGCCGATTTCGGCCGCTCTTAAGGCGGCAGGAGTTATGGTTCACCGCCATACGCAGAAATATGGCGCTCCGCGCGGCATATTCTGTGCAATTGGCCGTTGTACTGATTGTGTCATGGTTGTTGATGGTAAACCGAATATCCGAACATGCATAACGCCTCTGGCGGAAGGCATGATTGTAGAAACCCAGTATGGTGTTTCCGCTAAGAGTACGAACAAAGCGGAGGGAATGGCATGAAAAGATATGATTTGATTGTAGTTGGCGCAGGTCCTGCCGGCCTTTCCGCAGCGGTTGAAGCCGCAAAATACGGATTAAAAGTGGTTGTTTTTGATGAAAATGCCAATCCAGGCGGACAGCTTTTTAAGCAAGTTCATAAGTTCTTTGGTTCTAAAGAGCATAAGGCAAAAATTCGCGGGTTTCGAATTGGCAGTCAATTGCTGGAAGAAGCCAATAATCTTGGGGTTGAGGTCGTTTTAAATGCTACGGTAGCGGGGCTGTTTCAGGATAAGGAAATAACGGTTCGGATCAAGGATTCGATTCAGCATTATAAAGGTGATGCGATTCTTGTTGCTACTGGTGCGGCAGAGAATATGGTTCCGTTTAAGGGTTGGACGCTTCCCGGTGTAATTGGGGCTGGAGCAGCTCAGACGATGATGAATTTACATGGTGTTGTACCGGGACAAAAGATATTGATGCTCGGGTCGGGAAATGTCGGGCTGGTGGTTAGTTATCAGCTATTGCAAGCTGGCTGTGAAGTAGTAGCGCTGGTTGATGCCGCACCAAAAATCGGCGGCTATGGTGTACATGCCGCAAAGCTTGCGCGAACCGGGGTACCGTTCTATTTATCCCATACTATTATTAAGGCTGAGGGTACTGATTGTGTGACTGGCGTTACTATTGCTGAAGTAGATAAGACATGGAAAACTATCCCTGGAACAGCGAAGAGCTTAGCAGTAGATACGATTTGCCTGGCGGTTGGACTTTCGCCGATGGCTCAACTTCTTAAAATGGCGGGTTGTATAATGGAGGATAATCCGAAAAAAGGCGGTCAGGTTCCGGTGTGTAATGCTTATGGCGAAACATCGCTGCGGGGAGTTTTTGTGGCAGGCGATGTTTCGGGGGTTGAGGAAGCAAGTTCGGCGATGATTGAGGGGCGTATTGCCGGTATTGCCGCTGCTGAATATTTGGGATATATCGATAAAGCTGTATTGACCGAAGTGGCTGAGGCTCTTGAAAGTGCCTTGAGCAGTCTGCGGCAAGGCATGTTTGCTGTGGAAAACAGGGGTAAAAATATTGAGAAGACGGATGAGGGGTATGTGGTTTCCCAGCATCTTTTGAAAAAAGGATATTTTCAAGATGCTGAAGTCGAGAAATATCCAGGAGTCACGCGGCAGCCTGGGGTTCATGCTGTGATCGAGTGTTCGCAGAATATACCGTGTAATCCTTGCCAGGATGCGTGTCCAAGGCATTGTATTAAGATTGGCGACAAGATTACCTCTTTGCCGGTTGTCGATGAGACGGCAAATTGCAGTGGCTGTGGTATGTGTGTGGCGGCTTGTTCTGGGCAGGCGATATTCTTGGTGAATGAAGGCTATGAGGCTGGGTACGCAAGTATAACAATTCCTTATGAATTTTTGCCGCTGCCAGGAGAAGGTGATCGTGGTTGGGCCTTGGATCGCGGGGGTTCAAAAGTTTGTGCGGCTGAGGTTGTGAAGGTGCAGACTGCACCAGTTTTTGATCATACCAGTTTGTTGACAATAAAAGTACCTGTTGCGATGGCAATGAAGGCACGATTCTTCAAGGAGGACAATTGTCATGCATAATGTTAATAATCGATCACGCGATATTGGTGAATTTGTTCCGGCTGAGGATGATGAGTTGTTAATCTGCCGTTGCGAGGAGATTACTAAGGGTGAGATCCGGCGGGCTATTCATGACGGAATGTTTACTCTGACGGAAATAAGACGGTATCTGCGTACTGGTATGGGACTTTGCCAAGGCCAGACCTGCGGCAAGTTGGTAAAGGAAATCGCGGCAAGAGAGCTGGGGTTAGTTTTAAGTGAGTTGGGAAATGCATCTTCTCGGGTGCCGATGCGTCCGATCGAAATGAAGGTATTTGGCAATGAAAAGGAGCCGGGAGAAAATGCATAAATGTACAGAGGTTATAATTATTGGCGGCGGTATTATTGGCGCAGCCACGGCTTATTATTTGGCGCTGCAGGGAATCAAGGTTGTTGTTTTGGAAAAGAGCGATAATATCGGTGATGGCGGCTCCAGTCGCAATGGAGGCGGTGTCCGTCAGTCGGGGCGAGATCCGAGGGAACTGCCGCTTGCTATGTACGGGGTACAAAATATTTGGCCGACATTATCAGATGAGCTGGGTATGGATGTTGAATACGTGAAAGAAGGCAATCTGAGGCTTGGCAAAACGGAGCAGCATCTTAATATTCTGCGGAATTTGACGAAGCGTTGTGTGGACTTAGGTCTTGATGTTCGGATGATCGAGGCGCAGGAGGCCAGGGAGATTTGTCCGTATCTTTCAGATGAAGTTATTGGCGCAAGCTGGTGCCCAACCGATGGTCATGCGAATCCCCTGTTGGCGACGTTGGCTTTTTATCGCAAGGCAAGAGCGCTTGGGACTGAATTTATTACGGGCGAAAATGTGCTGGAGATAAAGAAAATCAAGGGCCGGGCACGGCAAGTCATCACTGCGAATGGCATCTATGAAGGGGAAACTATTATTCTTGCGGCTGGCTATGATAGCCGCAAGATATTGGGAACGGTTGGTCTTGATGTGCCGATGACGAAGATTTCGCTGGAGGTACTGGTTACTGAAGCTCAGCCAAAGATGTTCGGACAAATGCTTGGCACGGCTATGGCTGATTTCTATGGACATCAGAGCAAGCATGGTTCATTTGTTTTCGGTGGTTCATCGGGATTTGAAGACACGAATAAAAATAACGGGACGCCAATTACGGCGAGTATTACTGCGCCGTGTATTTGCCGAGGTATTATGAAGTATTTCCCCCTGTTGAAGGATGTCAAGATTGTGCGGACGTGGGCTGGCTGGGCCGATATTTCGGCTGATAAAATTCCGGTCATCAGTCCGGTGGAAGAAGTGCCGGGACTTATTGTGGCTTGCGGATTTACCGGTCATGGTTTTGGGATTGCTCCAACCGTGGGGCTATTGGTAGCGCAATTGGCTAGCGGGGTTAAACCGGTGCTTGACCTTGCGGAATTTCGTTATGACCGGTTCAAAGCGAAAATTTAACGTTATTGGTGTTGTTGTTGTTTTTAACCTGTTGACAAAAATATTTATTTCAGTTAAAGTCGTTGTAATAAATAATGTTATAAAAGGTACGCAACGAAGCGGGAAAGTTTCGTTGCGTACCTTTTTTTAGGGGGAAGAAAAATATGGAAGAGCAACTTGCTGTTATCAAGACAATCCAACCGTATTTTGTTATGGGAACTTCCCGGTTTTATCAGTATGTATTAGGGGAATATGGCATTTCGCATTTTTATAGTTATGAAGTTGACCAGGATGACGTTGGCAGGGCAGCTGTACCAGATGGCTGCATTGATATTATGTTTACTTATGGTCAGGATAGTGTGCAGGCGAAAGTTTGCGGTACGGTTCTGAAACATAAGGTTATTTCAAACGAATTAAATAAAACGTATTTTGGGGTGCGATTTTTTCCGGGCGTTTTTCCGAAGATTATTGACGGTAGTTTGAAAGA
>JAGGAD010000074.1 GCA_017889625.1 Bacillota bacterium
CAACCCCAAAAATGTTTTCATTAATATAATCTACCAACACTCCTGCTCCAAAGCCACCAACAATCTTATATAATCCAAAATATAAAACTACCGCTAAAATAGGCACCCCCGTAAGCGGCTCCCTGGTCAGCCGGTCAAGTTTACTGAAAAACCGTGGGCGGCGAAGTTGGCCAGCAGCCACGACATCGCGGATTAGTGCATCAACTATTTTCTGCCGTTCAACAGCAATTGTCAGCGCCAGTGGCTCAGCATATTGCGCCGCTAAAGTATTGATAATCTCAACAATCGCGTTATAACCAGCCTCGCGCGCTACCATACTATTAACCGCCTTATCATCTTCCAACAATAACAAGGCCACCATTCGTTTAGCAACAATATACTCGGGGGTAAGTTTTTCCACAATAGCACTTACCGCTTGTTCAATCGGCTCACTGAACTTAAACCGATCCGCATTATGGTACCGGTAAGTTCCAATGGCTTGCTTCAAACTCTGTAAACCATTTTTTTCTACTGCCGTCGTCGCCACTACCGGAACACCAAGTACTTCGGCTAATAACGGCACATTTACACTTACGCCTTGTCGTCTCGCTTCATCCATTAAATTAAGATCAACAACTACCGGTAATCCAGCTGCAATTAATTGCAGCGTCAAATTCAGCATTCGCCGGATATTTTTCGCATCAAGAACCTGTACCACTACCGCCGGATTTTTACTAAATAAAAGCTGTCTAGTCACCTCTTCTTCAGCCGTAAGCGGTGACAAAGAATACATTCCCGGCGTATCAATAACTTCATAATCCTGGCCGGCTATGCGACTTTGACCGTTCGCCACTTCAACCGTGGTTCCCGGATAGTTCGATACATTAACATACCTTCCAGTTAAACGATTAAATATTACACTTTTCCCGACATTTGGATTGCCCACCAACAGCATCTGACGCCGCATATTCGCGTCCTCCTTGGCTTGCAGTATGTTACTTTCTATTCTAAGCAGAAAGCATTTATACCTCAAAAAGTAGGGGCCATCCTAACATAAAGAAAAATGCGGGCAAAAGCGCCCGCATTTTCGATTAAACCTTTGATGAAATTTTTGCCGAAATTGTTGTTTTCGGCATATATCCCAATAACCGTTCAACTGGTTCATCATCTTTAAATAAAATCATTGTTGGCAGACTCATTACTTCGTATTGTTGGGCCAGACCCCGATTACTATCAACATTCAACTTAACAAATTTAACTTTGTCGCCAAGTTCATCTGCCAAATCTTCAAGTACTGGTTCAAGTTTCCCGCAATAACCACACCAAGGTGCCCAAAAATCTACCAAAACAGGTTTATCAGCATCCAGTACTTCTTCATGGAAATTAGAATCATTAATCTCCACTATGTTCGCCATCGTCATCCCCCTCATACTTAATAATAGTCTGTAAAAATCGTTAAACTCGGTTACGGAGTTCTACCATAACACAAGCTTGAACGACATTCAACCCAAGCTCTTTCGCCAAGGAGACGACCGCCGCCGCATCGCTTCCCGGCTGAAACCAGACATTCTTAATCCCCAGTTCAGCACATTCTCGGACAATCTGTTCCCCTACTCTAGGCGGAACAACCAGATTAACTACCTCTGGTGTTTCCGGCAACTCGGCCAGCGACGCATAGCATTTGTGGCCAAGAACTTCCGTCAGCCCCGGATTAACCGGGGATACATCAAATCCACTGTTATCCAGCAAAAACCGAAATATCTTGCACCCAAATTTTTCTTTATTATTATTGGCTCCAATAACCGCCCATTTTTTCAACTCAAGCATCTGTTCAATATTATTCACACTAAGCCTCCTTGATATCATATCCATTCCTTGCTGTTTCCGCTACCTTAAGTAAAATAGAAATCACTGGTTAAACTTCTATTCGATATAGGCTTCTTTTAAATATATAACACCAAGGATAGTCCTGACAACACCTTTTACACTATCCTTGATCAAAACCGAGTTGTTATAGTAATACACCGGAATAATAACTGCATCCTCAAATAACATCTGTTCGGCATCATGCATCGCTTTGACCCGTACCGCCTGATCAGGAGTATTTTTAGCGGTATGTACGAGTTGATCATACGCCGGATTGCTATACCGCGGTGAGTTGTTCGCATTTCCCGACTCAAACAAATCAATAAAGGTCATAGCATCCGCATAGTCACCAACCCACTCATCCCGCGCGACCTGAAAATTATGGCTGTCCAGAGTGTCATAAAACACCTTGCGTTCCTGATTAGCAAGTTCTACCGTCACACCAAGATTTTTCTTCCACATCTCTTGTACTGCTTCCGCCAAAATCTTATTATTGTCGCTTGTATTATACAATAGGGTAATCGTCGGCAGCCCTTTGCCACCCGGATAACCAGCCTCTGCCAGAAGTCTTTGAGCCGTAGCCACATCATTATCAGCGAGATAATCGCCGCCTTTAACCCGGAAATCTTCACTAGTCGTTACGTCAGGCACACCATAAGGCACAAGCCCTAACGCCGCCTTCTGTCCACCCTGCAAGACCCTGGTTACTATATCTTGTCGGTTTATTGCCAAGCTGAATGCCTTCCGCACTTTTACATTGTCAAACGGCGCACGATTTAGATTGAATGAATAGTAATAAACGCCCAAGAAAGGAAAAACTTTTACTTTACCCTCTTTTTGGAGGCGTGGCACATCCGTTACCGGCGGATTTTCTGCCATATCCAATTGACCATTTTCAAACATCGTCAATGTGGTGCTGTTAGAATCTACCAAGGTAAAGTCAATCTTCTCCAGCTTAATTTTCGCTACATCCCAATACTGCGCATTCTTGACCACTTCAACTTTACTTTGGTGAACCCATTCGGTCATCTTAAACGGCCCGTTGCCAACAAAACTTTGCGCATCAGCAGCCCAATTTTCATTTGCAGTAACGACCTTTTTATTAATAGGATAGTAAGTATGGAACGAAGTTAACGCCAAAAAATACGGTACCGGCTTTTCCAGCTCTACTTCCAACGTATTGCTATCAACCGCTTTCACTCCGACTTCGTCTTCAGTAGCCTTGCCGGAATTGTAGGCTTCGCCATTTTTGATATAAAATAGCTGCGAAGCATAATCGGACGCCAACTCCTTGCTAAGAACAGACTTCCAGGCATATTCAAAATCTTCAGCTGTAACTGGATCGCCATTAGACCACTTTAAGCCTTTGCGCAAATAAAAAGTATACTTTAACCCATCCGGCGATACTTCCCAGCGCTCAGCCGCCGCTGGGACAGGGTTATTATTGCTGTCTACAGAAGTTAGCCCCTCGAACAATTGAGCCTCAATATTAGAAGCGGCAATACTCGTCGATTTCCTGGGATCTAAAGATTCAGGTTCATCCCCGACAGCATAACGCAGACCTTTGCTTTGCTGGCGGCCATTAAATAACGAACATCCACCCACGGCTAAAGCTATCATAAGGATACTAATAATAACAGTTGTTCTTTTCGTAAACACTATTTTACATCCTTTCTCATTTACCGTAATGATAATTTGTACTATAACTCTTTAAACCATACGGCAAGGTTTTTTATCCAAAAACGCGAAGTAAGTATTCACCACTTTTACAATGGAGTTGATTTGAATTTGCTAAAAGAAAAGACATCTCTTAAAAAGCTTTTATCCAATATTCTGTCCACCACGACTGGCATTTACTCAATTGCGGTAAAAAACCTTACCACCAGCCAACAACTAACGATAACCCCAGTTCGCCTGCGCTCGGCCAGCCTGATCAAAATATTCATTATGATTGAAGCCTTTCGGCAAGCCGACCTGGGACAATTAAACCTAGCTGAAGAACAGCTAATCTTAGCCGCCGACCAAGTTGGTGGTGCGGGACCGCTAGAGGTTGTCCCCCCCGGTACCAAACAAACTTGGTACCAATTAATCGAACTAATGATCACCGAAAGTGACAATACTGCCACTAATATTCTGATCAATAAAATTTCGCAGGGAGCTATCAACGCCACAATTAGGTCGCTCGGCTGTCACGATACCACGTTACAGCGAAAAATGATGGACTTCACCAGCGCTGAACAAGGCTTGGAAAACTACACGTCCGTAACCGACATCACCAGCGTCTTAGAAAAGCTGTATTTTCATCGCTGTCTCAGCCCTAAACGCGATCAAGAAATGTTGAATATTTTAAAAAATCAGCAAGATCGCTGTAAAATTCCCCAAGGTCTGCCCGAAGAAATAATTGTTGCCAATAAAACCGGCGAACTGGACGGAGTCGAACATGATGCCGGTATTGTCTACCATCCCGACAACCCCTTTATTATTACCATTATGACCGAAGCTTTACCTGATGCCATAAAAGGACAGGCCATCATCGCCGAACTAACTAAAACAGTTTACCACAACCTGCATACTATGGATTGAAACAGTTTTGGAAAGGAGCCTAACTATGTCTGATATGTTTGGCGCGGTAAATGTCCCCCTGGCAGTGCTCTGGACTGAACCCGGGGCAAAAAGAACTCATAACGACCTCATTTTAGGTCCAACTCCTAACGCTGCAGCTTGGGCTGACACAATGGATACTGATATGAGGCTGGCTTTGGTGGGCAAAGTAGAAACCCAAGTTTTATTCGGTGAACGATTGCTGATTCTCGACCACCAGGGCGATTGGCTCAAAGTCGCCGCCATCAATCAAGCCACTAGCTTGTTTAATCAAGGCTATCCCGGCTGGATTCCCACAGTCCAAGTGAGTTCTAATTCTACCTATCTAAAAGAACAACTAACTTCGCCGTTGATCACCGTTACCGCCCCAAAAACCTTGCTTTACCAGCACGCTGCCATCCGGGCTAACATTAACGAGCTTAGCTATCAAACCAGCTTGCCGCTCTTAGCCCAAACCCCAGAATATTACACTGTGCGCCTGCCTAACGGCGATTTTGGCCAGCTTGCCGTAACCAACGCCACATACCAAGCAACCACCGTGTTCAATCCGGACAACATCATCAGCGAAGCCAAAAAATTTATCGGCTTACGCTATATTTGGGGTGGCACCTCATCCTTCGGTTTCGACTGTTCAGGCTTTGTCATGCGGCTTTACGGTTCCCAAGGCCTAACTATTCCCCGCGATGCCGACGATCAAGCCCACGCCGGGACGGCGGTGGAGATTACCGCCTTAGAGCGCGGCGACCTCTTGTTTTTCGCAGACAATAACGGGCAAGGCACAATCCATCATGTAGGTATGTATGCTGGTGAGGGCCGGATGATTCACGCCCCTAACTCACGATCCGCCGTCCGAGAAGAAGACTATACCGGCGGAAATTACGGCCCCGAATTATGGGGGGCCCGACGTTACCGTTAATCTCGCTATTCATTTAGTAAAAACATCGTAAGCGACAACCACCGCCTCTCGAGGAAGTTTAGCCAAAGAAAAAGTTCCTATCAACTCAGCCGGCTGCACTGACTGCCAACAATCCAACAACCCGGCTTTCCAGGCTAAATATCCTACAAGCTTTTCAGGAGCAATATTATTTTCTCTTAGCTTGGCCAGGGCCAAATGCCGCTGACGCTTCGCCAAGCGGTGCCCATCCGGGCTATATAAAAGCGGTACATGCGTAAACCCAGGCGGCGTAAACCCCAACTCATCGTACAATAAAAGCTGGCGAGGGGTTGACAGAAGAAGGTCATCCCCTCTTAACACCTGATTAATCCGCATCATCGCGTCATCGACCACCACCGCCAGTTGATAAGCATGGACACCATCAGACCGGCGAACAATAAAATCCCCCGAAGTCCGGGCTAAATTCTCCGCCACCCGGCCCTTTAGACCATCTTCAAAACTTATCATTCTATCTGGAACCTTTAACCTTAAAGCCGGATTGCGATCACTTTTCACTGTTTGGGAATTGCCGTTACGGCAAGTTCCTGGATACCCCAGCTCGCCTTCTCCAGCATGAGGCGCAGACGCGGCAGCCTGAATTTCTCCCCTGGTACAATAACATGGATATACTAAATCCGAAGCTATCAGTCTATCTAACATTATTTGATACAAATTACGACGCTCATCCTGAACGTAAGGCCCATAGGCTCCGCCAACATCAGGTCCCTCGTCCCAGTCAAGCCCCAACCACGCCAAATCACGCATGATTCCAGTTATATACTCAGGCCGCGACCGGTCCGGATCGAGATCTTCTATTCTCAGCACCATCGTACCATTAGCTTTGCGCACCTCTAGCCACGCCAAAAGGGCCGTCCAGGCGTTGCCTAGATGCATCTCTCCCGACGGACTGGGAGCAAATCTTCCTCGTACTTTATCCAAACAATCACCTTTTTCACCATTAACTGAATAACTACATTTCTACATTTTATTACCAAATCCTGCCGGTTTTTTATTTGCTACTAATACCTTAAATATATAATGCTCGTAAATAACAATAAAAACAGTTCTATTTGAGGAGTGATATTCATGGCCCCGTACAACAGCATTGGAATTCTTACCGGAGGCGGAGATTGTCCCGGACTAAACGCCGTCATCCGAAGTGTTGCCCGCTCTTGTTTTAAAAACGGACTCAAAATCTGGGGAATAAAAAATGGTTTCGGCGGCTTGGTAGAAAATCAAATAACTGAATTAACTGATGCCGAAATATCCGGTATTCTGCATCGCGGTGGCACTATTCTCGGTACAACTAACCGCGACAACCCGTTCAGTTACCCCATAACAATAAATGATACCACTACTTATCAAGATAAATCAGCCCAAGCCCTGGACAACCTGCGGCAAAAAAGTATTGACGCTTTGGTCGTAATCGGCGGGGACGGCAGTCTGCGCATCGCCTACGATTTTTATAAACTCGGTCTGCCAGTAGTCGCAGTCCCTAAAACCATCGACAACGACATTTTCGGAACCGAGCGCACCTTTGGCTTCGATACAGCGGTCAGTTGTGCCTGTGACGCCTTAGACCGCCTCCACACCACCGCCGAATCACACCACCGGGTAATGATACTTGAAGTAATGGGTCGCTATGCTGGATGGATCGCCCTCCATTCCGGTATCGCCGGCGGAGCCGACTGTATCCTGATCCCCGAAATCGCTTACGACATAAACTCCGTGCTAAAAAAACTCAATAGCCGCAAGGCCAACGGCAAACAATTCAGTATTATTGTTGTCGCCGAAGGCGCTTTCCCGTTAGGCGGCAACCAAACCGTAGCCCGCGTTGTTGAAGGTAGTCCCGAAAAAATCCGGTTAGGCGGCGTTGGTGAAAAACTGGCCCGCGAAATTGAAACGATAACCGGCATCGAATCCCGTTGCACCGTACTCGGTCACCTTCAGCGCGGCGGTAGTCCAACTTCCTTCGACCGGGTGCTCTCCACTCGCTATGGCACTGCCGCCGTCGACGCCCTTCTCGCCGGTCAGACCGGATGTATGGTCGCCCTCCAAAACAATCAAATAATCCGCCTCCCTATCGAAACCATCGCCGGAAAACCCGGCAACGTCCCCTTACATTTTCTCAACTTTGGCCGCTCCATCGGCGTTTGCTTCGGAGATTAAAGATAACAAGGGAAAACCTGCTTGCACAAAGGCTCGACGATAATCAACAATCGCCGGGCCTTGTTCCTTATTATAGGGGGGATTATCCTACTAGCCGCTTTGCATAAATTAACTTACCTTACGAGGCTAGACTAGTTTAAACGTAAAATTTTGTTTTCTAGATAATTTTTATAAAACAAAATATTGCAGGATATTCGATATTATTCCAGAAATAGTAAAAATCGGCCTAGTTAGACAAATATGTCTTTAATAAGCCACTATCTAAAACCTCCCATAATACATACATATATTTTTTTAAGCGAGGCAAGTACCATGAAAACATTTTTATTAAAGAACAACAAAGTTTTGCAGATCCGTCAAGGAGTTCCCAATGATGTAACAGCTTTTATTGACTTTGTCAATACCTGTGCCGGTCAAAGCGATTTTCTTACTTTTAACCCTGGCGATTTTGGTAAAACAGCCGAGGAATGTAACACCATCGAAGAATTTTTAGCTAATAACAAGGATTTATATTTAATCGGCGAAATCGACGGACAGATTATCGCCAATTTGGTCTTTAGACCTGGAAAAAGAATCAAAACCGCTCACGCCGGAGAGTTCGGTATTACTATCCGCAAAGATTACTGGGGCTTAGGTATTGGACAATTTCTTATCCAACAGTTAATTGAATGGGCCCGCGCGACCAATATTATCCGCAAAATCGACCTTAGAGTTCACATCAATAATCAACGCGGCATAAATCTGTATAAAAAAATGGGGTTCCAGCAAGAAGGTGTTTTGAAACGCGAATTTTGTATCAATGGTATCTTTTATGACGAAATCATCATGGGACTTTGCATTGATTAACAACTACAAACCACTAAATTTATCCTATTTTTGCAGGACATTTTCAGCCTTTAAAGAAAGAATATCTAGCACCAAAATAATTAGGTAAAATTTAAAAATTAAGGATGAAACAGATGGGAAATTACTATTTTGAAGAAATGAACGAAGCTTATCTTGATGAAGTTTTACAAATTTACACTCACTATGTTCTTACTAGTACTGCTACTTTCCATTCCCAACCACTAACCAAAGAAGACATGCGAAAAATCGTCTTTTTTGATAACCCCAAATATAAAACCTATGTCATTCGTCAAGAACATACCATCTGCGGCTATGTTCTTATTACCCAGCATAAAAAACGTGAAGCGTATGACACCACCGCAGAAGTTACCATTTACTTAAAATCGGACTTCGTTAAGCTAGGTATTGGCAGTTTAGCTTTAGGTCATATTGAAGCCTACGCCAAAACTCAGGGAATCCATGCTTTAGTAGCAACAATCTGCTGGAGCAACACTGGAAGCATTCGTTTGGTAGAAAAACACGGTTATTCCAAATGCGCACATTATAAAGAAGTAGGGAAAAAGTTTGGCAAGTACCTTGATTTAGTTGCTTATCAAAAAATAATCAGCTAGCTATAAATAAGCAGCCGCGAAGGGAGCATGACACCATGCAAGCATTAGTTATGGGCGGCACAGAATTTATCAGTAAAAATGTAGCAAAATATCTAATTTCCAAAAGGTACTCGGTCGACATTTTTACCAGAGGAGTAAAGCCCTTGACCTACCAAGGCGTTAATGCCCATATTACCGGTGATCGCCTAAATATTGAAGACTTACGCCAAGGCTTGAATAATAAAA
>JAGGAD010000108.1 GCA_017889625.1 Bacillota bacterium
TTTTTTAATTACGAACTTTCCCCTGACGAGGCCGCAAAAATTCTTGCCGGTCAGCCCCCGACCGAGTAAACCCGGTCGCCGGGCAATGCTTAATAACAAGCATAGGCATTAATTTTAATAATAACTACAACGGCAAAAAGGAGATGGTGTTTTGAACAGAAAAAAAATTGTAACTGCAGCGTTGCTATCATGTCTAGTTGTTGGTGCTTCCCCCGTTCTGGCAGAAGAACAAGCTACCGCTACAAATTCCACCGAAATCGAAACCGTAATTGTTTCTGCCAAAAAGGAACCACCTAAAGAAACCATTGACGAAGCATCAACCAGCTATTTAGTTGTTCCTGAAAGCAGCAAAGCAACAACTCAGACATTCACCAAAGCTGACATCGAAGCTATGCACCCTAAAGACATAACTGAAATTATCGAACGCGGTTTAGGCATGTCTCAATATCGTTGGGGCAATCGCGGGTTCTTCGGAGCGAGAAGCCGTGGCGGTGATAGCCTCGGTATTGTCATTGACGGCGTTTATCTCCCCCAAACAGAATCCTCGCGCATTATGTACAATTTTCCGGTCGAAATGATTGAATCCGTCACTATCGTCCGCGATTCTTCCGCCGTAACCTTAGGGCCATTAGCCACTATTGGTGTAAAAGATACCATGGTTGGCTGCGGTAGTCAGGGCTTTGTTATGATTAAAACCAGAAAATCAACTAGCAAAGAGAACGAAGCCAAAATCAGTTATGGCTCCTTCGACACCGAAAAACTGAGTATTTTTACTGGCGATAAAATCAACGACAACGCATATTTCGACCTCGCTTATGCCAAATCTAGGACTGACGGTCAAGCCACTTGGAATAACTGGAGTAACTTTGACTCGTATGTATTAAAAGCCGGCTACAAAGGGAAGGACTATGTTTCCGACGTATCGGTATTCTATAACCAAGGGTCCCGCGGCGGATTTTTTGGACTGCTTGATGATGACGGCACCCTAGGTTCTTCAAAATATATTAACTATCCGTATATGAGTACCCTACTTACAACTTGGAATACCGTCAAAGCCTGGGATCCAAACCATCTTACCGGTGTGAACCTCGGCTATAGCAAAGTATCCTCGGATAATACATCGCCACAGAGTGAAGATGAATACCTTAACGAATTTAATCTATATCATATCATCAAAACCGACACTAACACTTTTAGACTGGGTGGACAAGCTATTCAGTGGCGCACCCCTACCGGCATCGGCGGAAGTGCTACATCAGGCCGCCGTGAAGATCTCTTTGGCTATTATGTGTATGATCAAAAACGTGTCTCAGATCGGCTAACCGTAGATGGAGGCTTTAGAATCGACAATAAACATGTCATTCAAGGTGCAACCACCACCTACGGCACATCTAATCCGTTTTGGGATAGTCCGGCAATAAGCGCCTCCGTTGGTTCCACTTATAAGCTTAATTCTATATATAGCCTATCTTCGCAAATTGGCTATACCAATCAGCCGACTGACAGTTCGCTTACAATTGTAACCACCAAAACCTCGCTTCCAGCAGAAGAAAGGAAAAAGTATGAAGCCGGCATTGACGCCAACTTCAGCAAAGCATTGCATGCCGCGCTTACCGCCTTCTACTATGACATCAAAAACGGAAAATACGTGTCCTCCAGCACCGGCAAAGGGACATCCTTGATTAACTACTATGATGCGCACGACATGGTCAGACAGGGAGCGGAGTTATCGTTCGACGGTCAACTATCAGAACTATGGGGTTATAAATTGGGTTATTCCTATTTCGCCTCAAGTTATGCTTCGGATAACAATCAAAATCCCCATCATACTTACACCCTTGGTTTTAATTACCACCAGGGAGTTTATGATGCAAATATAAACCTTCGTCATGTCAGCCGGTTTTATCCATCGGCAACAGATACCTCCCATCTCTTAGGTAATTATACGACGGCAGATCTTAATTTTGGTAAAACCCTTAATAAAACTACGAAATTAACCATCTTCGTCCGCAATATTGCCAACTGCAAATATCCCTTGGGATATGTATCTGGATATTTTTACGATGTAGGAAGATCTTACGGTGTTGAACTCACGAAAAAATTCTAGCCAATCTATTGCAAAATTAATAGTACTGCTGGGCGCTCAACCCTAACCCATCGCACCAGCACTATTAATCATTCAAACTAAAAGGAGGACTCAATCCATGATCCAACAAAAGAAAGTTAAAATCATTATTTTTACCGGTATGTTAATTCTAGGAGGAGCCTTGATTCCCAGCGTAACTTTGGCCGCTACCCCACCGCCGCCGCCAGGAGGAGAACAAGTTGCCGAAAGCACTGATCAGTATCTGGCTGAAGCCGCAACTTTAGGTATTCAAAAAGAAGAAGCCCTGAAGTACTTAGCCCCAGGCAGCAATCAACGCGACTTATTACACGCCGCCGTATTAGCCAAGGTCAGCGGCAAACCATTTTTAACAGTACTACAAATGAAAAATTTAGCAACCCCTTGGCAAGATGTTGAAGCAGCCTTAAACATCACCTATGAAGAATTGCATGCTTTTCATCAAAACGAGGAAGCAGTTCAATTTGAAAAGGAATTCGCCATACCTAAAGAAACAACGCTTGAGCTTTTCGCCCAACATTATCACGGCCCAGATATTATAACGGCATATAAATTAGCCCAAGCCGCTGGCAAACCAGTTGTTGACATATTAGCCATGAAAAAAATCAACAACGACTGGCAAGACATCGCCAAAACATTAGGCGTTGATGAAAGTATCGCCATGCCCCCAATGAATCGCCCCGGCCAAGCTGCTCCTCCCAGACAATAACCCTTCCCTAAAATAAGCGAACAGAAAGGCCCAACCTCACCGTCCAAGTCGCTTTCGACATCATCCTCAGCTTCTATTACTAACTCTTTCGCCTGAATATAGATAATGTGGCGCTGATTTATATGGTTGCCAGACATAATACGTAGAAACAGACTTACCAACTCAGTAATTGGACATTTATTTACGACCAGCAAGTCAAGCTTACCATCATCAATCTTCGCGTAAGGTGCAAGATTAGGAAAGCTTCCCGCCGCGCTGCTATTCATTACTAAAAAGAGAAATATCTCCTTCAGGGTGCGAAAGCGCGGTAAATGGCTTAGTCCTTCAAGATAGTAGGCCAGCTTTCCCAAGGTATTTTTAAGTTGTACTTCAGTGTTGTGGGCTACGGATGATAAAAGGCCTGCACTGGCTACATTGAGAAAATATTCGTCATTCGCTTTTCCGATATCTACCGTTCGTGTCTTGCCATTCGTAATTATCCGGCAGCATTCTGCCAAATCGTATCCTATATTCAAGTGACCGGCAAAGTCGTTACTAGTACCGCTGGGGATTATGCCAATGGGGAGATTTATGTTCGCATTAATCATTTCGTTTATCACCCAATGTAAAGTGCCATCACCTCCGGCGACGATTATGCCGTCTACCGCTTCTTCTTCCGCTAGCAAGACAAATTCTTTAACATCATCTTTTTCTGACGTCCGGAACGGTATGACAAACGCGTTATATTGCTTCAAAATAGTGACCACTTCATCCAGGCTGTTTTTAAAACC
>JAGGAD010000075.1 GCA_017889625.1 Bacillota bacterium
ACCCAACCGGCCTGTTTTCTGTTTCTATTCAATTATACACTCAACTTCTTACCATCAATCTGTCGTCAGCTACTACTTTTTCCATCAACGCAGCATCTATAACTATATCAGCTTTCTAGATTTGCCCAATCTAATTTATTATTTTTACAAACTGCTTCCTTTTTAAATCACTATCAAATAGCACTCCTCTTCTCTATAAGAAATATTTATTTCGTGCAACTCTAACGCTTTATCTTTTAATGCCAATATATCGCTATATTCATTCAAGCTTGCACTACCTGTTTTAACTGCAGAAAAAAACTTAATAACTTCAGGCGAAAGCTCTAATCCTTCTATTTTATGAGTGCAAAAAACCGCATCAATTACTTTTTTAATAGCAGCAGCTGCAGTTATCTCTGGCGCTGCTAAACGTAAATAGCCGCATCCATCAGTATTTCTAATTTCTTCGATCTTTGTAATATCTAGCCAAGATTCATCGTCCGGCGTTTCAAAACAGACTGTATAATTATCTAGTACATTTTTAATTGCTTCTTTAAGTTCCGCAACTGTCAGCGGACGATCTCGCCAATCGAAAGCTGCCGTATCTGCTAATACACGTGGTTCATTCATTATTTGTTTTCTATTTATATTAATTACCCAAGATATCGCCTCCTCTATTAACTGTCGTTTACTACCTCATTTTAGAGAAGTCCATATCGCATCCTTGTATAATAATAATGTACTACCGAAATTACCACAAAGACAGCATGCGGTTATTGTCCCTGTTATTAGCACTCACAACATATTGTAATTCCCATATAAATATACAAATTCCTTTAAAATCCCAAAACTTCCAACAACTTTATTTTTATTAATACTTTATAAAATTTATCAAATTTATTCTGAAATACTGCCGCGCAGCACAAAAAAATACAAACATTCCAGAACTACTAGTTCCTCAGATCGCTTGAATTCAAAAATGTCCACTAAATTCTAGACTTTCAGCTAGTGAGTGGTTCTTTACAAAAGCCAAGGGAGCGGCCCTGGTAAACCAGAAGAATCACTCCCTTGGCTGTCTATGCTTAAGATTAAGATTTAGTAACGGTACTGCAAGGCAATGGCTAAGATATCATCCAATTTGTCGCCTGCTTTTGCCGTACCAATGCTTTGTGCATACTGCAATTTTTGATAAGTAAAATCAATAGCCAGCCCTTTTAACAAGGTGTACTGATAGTCGATAGCCCAGCCTTTGACATTGTCGATGAAGTTCGGGCTCCAAGAATAAGAACTGCCTGTACCATTTCTCCATGAGCTATGCCCACTTGGAATAACGCCGGAACCTACGAAATGATAGGCTAAGGTCCATGCACTGTCGCCCGGTTTATTTATGTTACACATCGTCTGAGGAACAAGGAAAAAGCTTCCTGGAGCGGCTGTTCCGCTCGTAATCTGAAAAGCGCATGCGTGGGGATTTGGATCAGCGCAGTTGGCCGAAGGGTTTTTCAAATTAGCCATATCATACTCCGTCAGAAACGTCCACCCACCAGGAAGCTTAACGGTTGTCGAAACCCCTTTGATTTTAGAACCGCCATAGCCCACCGAAGCAACAGTTGAGCTTACCATCATTTACTTTAGCTGTCAACGAAGCATACTGCAATTCCTGCGCGTCAAATGCCGTTGACGTGCTATTATTAGCACGAATGACGAAAGCCCCTGCCCGGATAGTGGTATTATCACCAATTTTTTTCGAAATAGCGATCCCGTCATCGCTACCGGTTCTTTGCAGGACGTTGCCACCTAATTCATTTACAGCCTGACGGCCTAATTTCAGCGTGTCAAGCCCAAGAACATCTGAAAAAGTAAATTGGGCTACATCAGCGACCATCGTGTTACTGAAAGCAACACTAGGGGTGCTTGTTGCTATACTGTTGCCTAAATTTCCATACCCTGTCGCAATACGGGCCAAAAACTTGGTTTTGTCGTTCAGGTCACCCGAAAACCAAAACCGCACTCGCCACATAAACGCTTCATCGCCTTTAATTGAAGACAAGTTAGCGGCAGGCTGATCGGAAGCGAAAGTCATAAGTGCATCCGCACCGACTCTTAATGTGCTCTTGTTGTACGCTTCCAATCTATCTACCCTTGCCCCAATTCTTTGCATTTCATTGGCATACTCGGAGGCCAGCTTGTTTATAAGCTCCTTACTTTCAGCATCCGCGTTTTCCGACTTCGTCATAGCGTTGGCAACAATGATAGCCATTTCGTACCTGGAAATGGTGGCACTGCCGCGAAATGTTCCGTCGCCATATCCTCCGACAATACCCGCCTTAGCCAACTTTTTTACCGCTGCATAAGACCAATGATTCGCCGGAACGTCTTTGAAGATATCATCGGGGGCTGCAAATACAGTTCCCATCAGACTTAATGCAAATAGAACCACCAACATGATCGATAGCGTCTTTTTCATTCTTTTCTCCCCCTTTATGGTTTCCCACGTCTCCCCAATCGCTTAAGGCAAGCAAGCTTTTCCCTAAGTAGAACCTTCTCACTCCGGATAGTTTTTTCGCCCCTTGGCAAAGGCAGACTTTCGCTTAGCACCGGTTACTCTTTCTCTGTTGCTTAGCTTTCTTCCCGAGAGGGTCTTTATTATTACCTACCATCCCTTGCTCATTAGCAGGAAAGTGGCCACAATTTCCGCTTCTTCGTCAGAGATGATAAATAACAATTTTATAGATATTGCAAAAAAACGGTTACGTTTTTTCAGCAATTCCACACATTTATACAAAATAAAATTACTTGTCCGATGTGCCGAGTATCAAAAAAGGAATTATCTTCATTGCTAAAGATGAGAATGCTCCTTAAAACGGTTTTTTAGCCGAAGTTGCATCCAGTTCTTCCAGTGACTTGTTTACGGTTTCCCGGCCGAGCAGCGCGACAATAATTGCGCCGACAATCAGGACCAGCATATTGAGATGAGCTACGGTATAAATCCCGTGTGTAGAATAGACGATGCCGATCACGGTTGGTCCCAGCATGCCGCCCACGCGCCCGACAGCGCTTCCGAGTCCGAGCCCTGTTCCTCTAAGCCGAGTCGGAAAATTTTCCGGGCTGTATGCATAAGCACTTCCGTTCATCATCCCTACCAAAAAGAATATCCCGGCCAACAGTACCGGTCCCAAGTCTAAATTCTTACCCATAGCGAACAACACATAACTCATAAAGCCATACATAATGAAAGCCACAACGATTGTTTTTTTGCGTCCCAGATAGTCAACGCAAACCCCGGCAAGAATGTTGCCGGTTATGCCGACGATCGAAGCAATACTCATGTATTTTAGCCCTAGTGCCAAACTGTAACTAAATTCTCTGGTGAGAAAAATTGGCAGCCATACTACAATGGCATTGACTGCATATCCCACACAAAACCACATGACGGCAACCATAACCGTTGTTTTTGCCTGAAAACCTTTAAATAGGTCCAAAATGCCGGATTTCACCTTTTGCTCCGAGGCCGTAGCAGCAGAGGCTATCTCGATTTCGATAGCTTCATGTGTAGGCACGGCGATTTTGCCGACGGTTTTCCGCTCCACCATTTCTACCAGTCTTACGGCTTCTTCGATCCTGCCTTTCGCTTGCAAATAGCGGACCGATTCTGGCAAATTATAATGGGCCGCTATGGCCAGTACGATTGGTATTCCCCCCACCAAAAATCCGTATTTCCATCCGTAAGGAACGACAATCAAGGCCCCCATCGAATAGGCAAGCATAGTGCCTATTGCAAAAAAGGCGTTGAATATTGCAAGAACTCGGCCGCGAATCTTGGACGGAATATATTCTGACAAGTAGGCTGAGCCCACAGGAACCAAACCGCCCATGCCCAAGCCGACAATCAAACGGGTAATAACAAGCATATTGAAATCCGTAGCATATGCAGAAATAACTGTAAACACAGAATAAAGTACAATTGTATACTTAAAAATGATGGCTCGCCCGTATCGATCAGCTAGGTATCCTGAAAGCAGCGCCCCGATCAGCATTCCGGCAAAACCCGCTGACCCCAGCATTCCCGCCTGTACATCAGTAATATTCCATTGACTTTTGATTTGCGGTAAAGCCACTGAAAGTATTGTAAGGTCATAAGCATCAAACAAAATGCCCAGACAAACAATCGGTATTAGCAAAAAATGCCACTTTGTCAGCGGAAGAGAATCAATCCTGCCAGCCAGATTTATTGGCTTATTCAATAATCATTCCCCTCTCAGCGAAAACTTCTGTAATATGGGATGCAGTTCTTCTCCCCACCCTTACGCTTTTCATATGATGACCGCCACAAATTGGGACTTATATATATAAGCCCCCATTACAATATCTTTAACAATCAAAATTCATAGTGACAAAGTCTTCAAATAAATCTTTCTGTAAATGGTTTTCAGCATAAAGCGATGGTAGAATGGCTGCCAAACGATAATATTCCTGAGGGGAATGTTTCGATAAACCACGGACTCTGTTTACATCTACATTAAAATCAGTACGAACTGCTTTACCATTTACAATCATCCATCCGAGCCAAAACCGTGTACGGAGCTCGACCCCGCCTTCCACTTCCCTGGCAAAATGAACAAATACCGTTCTCGGAACATCCCAGTTCGGCGGACCAGAATGAGCGCAAATAGCAGTAACAGCTTTGCTGTTAAATCTTTTCATGTCAAATCCAAAAGACTCCGGAGACCTAAATGATATTCTAAGAGCCGAAGTCCCCTCACCAACATTTTCTAAAACAAAATCAGAAGTGTTCCAGCTACGTTCTTTCCAACTTAAAGCGGTATCCAAACGACGTTTTAAATGCTCTGGCGTTACGCGAGCTAAATAATGATCTTTAGGATCCCATATTTTATAGCGCAAGCTCTCAATACCATGCCAAGCAAACCACCAATCAATCATATCCAAAGTTACTCCTGGCATTCTTGTCAACGATGCCACATGGCCACTTCCGTCAGGCATAATACAGTAGCCTACTTCACCCGGTAAATATCTTGGATTTAATAAGTCATTTCTGTCATCAATATGCATGGCTAGAGCAAGATCCATAGGTTTGGACATCTTTTCTAAGATGTCCTCTGGAACTTCGGGATATGGTCGATAAAAATATTTGGAATAAGATTTCTTTTTCTCTTTTTCAATTAAAACAATATCTCTCATTAATTAATCTCCCTAAGAAGTATTTTAGTTGTCATTATGTAAGTGCCTTTGTTCTATTCTGAATAGGAAACCTCAAATGGAATGGGCTACTTTTTCGATCTCCTCGGTAGTAACTGACATCTGATGCACCGCCGCCCCGATCTGCTCAGTGGCCGCCGCCTGTTGCTCTCCTAAGGCCACAGTGGTAGAAATAATGCTATCCATAGCAACTGTTTCGGTACGGATTTTTCGGATGATTATTTTGATGGCGTCGACGGACTGGGCGCTATTCTGTGCCATTTTTCGGATTTCGTCCGCCACAACCGCAAAACCTCGTCCCTGCTCACCAGCTCGGGCCGCTTCAATAGCAGCATTCAGCCCTAACAAGTTGGAATTGTCAGCCACGTCGCTGACAAACTTCAATATCTGGTCAGTTTTGCCGATTTCCTCAAGTACCACCTTGCTTCCACGCTTGATTTTGTCAATATCACTGGAAAGAAGGCTTGCCGACCCGGCCAATTCTTCGATGGCGTCCGTCAATTCCCGCGAATTGGTAGCAATGATTTGAGATACCTGGTTCAGCGTTTCCACCGTCTGCATGTTAACTGCCACGCCGAGAACGCCGGTAATCTGTCCGTTGTCCTCAATGATGGGCTGATGGATGGCCCTAAGTTTCGTGCCAAAGGCAAACACATCCCGGCTGAAAGCCTGCCCCAGCTTAAGACATTCGAATACAACCACGCCTGGTGCCTTGTCTCCGACCTTAGCTGGAAAATCAAAAGTACGGGGTGCGAGTTGGTGGATAATGATGCCTTCAGTGTTAAATACCGTAACGCTGCAATCGAGAGCGTTCGACTGCTGGATAAACTCCGCACTTGCGATAACTGTTTCTAGCTTATTCATTTACTCTCTCCTCACTGCCTGATTTCCGCCCAGCACCTCGCTCAAGCTCTAGCTTCCATTTTCGGTTCCTTACTTTACTTGAATATTTGCAGCATGATTCAATTCGTGGAAGTTTTCTGCATAACTTCTTCATTCGTTGCTCCGACTAGTTTGTCTTTAATGACAAACACTGAAATAAGGCAGATAAACGCGATCACCGCACACGAGGCATACATTGCATCAAATCCCAAGCCTGTACCTATAAAAAAAGCAGCATATGCATAAGCACTTGTCATTACGAACATAATAATTGGCTGTATCACTCTATTGGCAGCAGCAAAATCCCAACGTCCGAAAAGTGTTCCTACCATTGAAGGAACGAGATTGGTAATACCACCAACACAAAGCATTATCCCCAATGAGCTGACCCAAACCAAAGCCGGAGATACCCTTTGAAATAATGCAACAACAAACATGATACACATACCGGCGCTATATAATAGCGTAGCTTTCCTTGTTCCAAATTTCTGGTCTATCATGCCAAATACCCACTTCCCAAACATTGCCACGATGGACGAAACTTGCATAACCAATATTCCGAATTTCATGTCATAACCTATTGACATAATTCTCGGGACAACCTGACTTGAAAAAACAACAGAAAGCATCCAAAGAATCCCCCAAGTAATTGAAACATGCCAAGTTAGTCCAGTTGTAAGGAGTTTTTTAAATGTCCAAGGAGACTTGTATTCCTTCATAGCTTTTATACTTGCCTTCATATCC
This sequence comes from Bacillota bacterium, assembly GCA_017889625.1. GTDB lineage: Bacteria > Bacillota > Negativicutes > Sporomusales > CTSoil-080 > CTSoil-081. Next base: position 6,823 of record JAGGAD010000075.1, read on the forward strand.
TCAATTCCTGAAGTATCTCTATCCGGGTATTCCCCCATTTCCTCAGGTGAATTCTTGATAAATAGGGCGCTAAGTACAGCCAGTACCAGGAAAAATCCGCCTACACATATAAAAGTAATCTCGGAGCCGTATTGTTTCATGGGAATAATAATATATGGAGCCCAGACTACATTGGACAGTATAATGCTCATTGTTACCCAGCTGAAAACAATACCCTTTTTACGGGGAAACCACGTGTTTATCAGCGGCAACATCGATTGGTTTTGATATGCCGTTGCAGCAACCCTGTTCATCAAAATCATAACAAGAAAAACGGGTAGAAGATTTGTATACCCATAAACCGAAATAGTAATAGCTCCCAGAATAAGACCAATAATGTTTACATACTTTGCACCTTTTTTCAAAACCGCTTGTCCGAATATTACTGATGTTATTGATCCACAATAACCCGCAAGGGTTATGAATAATAAAAGCAGCGAAATATTCCATCCATGCTGTTGGGAAATAATAGGTAAAATCGTGTTCGTAGAACCGGCACTAACAATCGTTCCCATAAAATTCATGACAAAAGCAAAAAAGACAATCCATATTTGCTTTGGCCCTGCCCAACTTTTACTCGGTATAATGATTGCGGGGTCTATTTTACTCATTGTGTTCCCTCCATTTTCTTTTGCTTCAAATATTGATCAAAGAACCTTATACCGTTTTTCAACTTTTCCCTGTCTTCAAAGGGCATTAAGGGATCATTAAAGAGTACGAAGATATTCTGATTTTCCCATACTTTTACAAATATGACTTCTCTTAATGGAAAAGTTTATAAATTTCGACATCTTTTCCAAGATATCAGGCAGACTTCAGAATATGGTTGATAAAAGAATTTGAATAAAACTTTCTCCGCTCCTTTCAGTCATATAAATATCTTCCATGTACTCCTACAAAAATGTATTTAATCCGACAAAATTAGTGTATTAAATAATACAAGTAATGTAAAATACACAAAATTCATAGTTACTATAACTAAAAGTTTAGTATATTATGAATTTTCTTTTTTACAATTGTCACTGCCACCATAGCCTTAACCTCCTCCGGCTGCTTTAGGAGCAAAACAAAAAACGATAGTTACTTAAGGGAGGTCGACAGCAGCCTAATTTTTAAATTCTCGTCAACTGGTTCAATATGATGCTTAATAGAAGTTATATAATATCCATAGTTAGCCAAAAGGTATTGACGGCTAGCGTATAATTGTATTAACTCCCCAGACTAGTATATCAAAAATAATTAACTGCCCAAAAGGAGTACTGCGAATGGATATACGAGAACTGATATACTTTGTGCAAATAGCTAAAGAGCGGACATATTCTGCTGCAGCAAAAAAACTCTATATTTCTCAGCCTGCCTTGAGTAAAGCAATCAAAAATTTGGAAGATGAATTAAGTGTAAAGCTTTTCATCGTAGTCGATAAACATAATGAACTGACCGATGCAGGAGAAATTCTGTATAAAAAAGCTGAGCATTTAATTGACGAATATAATTCAATTCTCGATGCGATCAATGAGGTCTCTACCCTTAAAAAGGGAAGAATGCGAATTGGAATACCGTACGGGCTAGGGAAAATATTGTTGTATGGCCTTATCTCCGAATTTTCTAACCATTTTCCTGAAGTTGAAATCACCATCTCAGGTAATGGTTCAAATATTGTAAAAAAAGGAGTATTAAGCGGTCAAATTGACATCGGTGTAACGATTACTCCTCCAGAAGTAGACTTGAAATTTAATACTGCCGTAATTGGTAGCGACCAATATTTTCTGCTTGTAAATAAGGAAAACCGCTTAGCAAACCACGAAAGTGTCAGCTTTGCTGAACTGAAAAATGAGGACTTCTTAATGCTGAACGACGAGTATATTATGACGGAAATTACCAAGCAGAACTGTATAACAACGGGATTCTCTCCTCACATAAAAATGACACTTAACCGAACAGATATTATTACTCAGATGGTTGAAGAAAATAACGGCATCGCGATTATTGCAGGTGGAAAAAACCGTTTCTTGAGCAATCCGAAATTATCTTGTGTCCCGCTAGCTGACGGTGTGCAAAAATTTAATATTGTTCTTATAACTAAAAAAGACGCTTATCTGCCTTTCGCCGCCAGAAAATTTATCGAGTTTGCTCAGCTACAAATGAAAGCTGCTTCTAGTTAATCATGAGCTATAAATCTGTAAATTGTAGTTATATCCAAAATAACAATCTAATATTTTACTATGTAAAATAGACAAGGTATCCTTTCAATTGGATACCTTGTTATTTCGGAGATGCATTATTGTGAATATATCCCTCTCCAGCTGTCCTCATTCCTATAAGCGCATCATCACTTAACATTCCGTTAAAAACTTCGGCAAAAAGGCTTTCGTTCGCTATGATGTCCGCCACTACTTCCTCGACATTACCTATTGACCTTAAATCCCCGCCTTTCAATTTTTCAAGAATATGTCGACCTATAGCAATCGCCTCTTTCTATTATTTCTTCTATATCTTGCGCGCTTCTATCCATAGGTTAATAATATTCACACCGCCAACCCCTGCAAAGCCGCAGGCGTCACCCCGTCAGCATACACCCCCGGCAAAATATCCAGGCCTCCACAGCGAAGAATCCTGCATACAGCCTCAGAACAATTGACTGTAACCTCGCCATCGCCAGGAAGTTGCAAGGCCTGTAATCTCTCTGATACCGCCATTTATGCAAACTATCCAGCCATAAGGTGTATTCAATAGCCGCTTTGCTCAAGCTCTGACTCTTCAATATTTGGCACATCAACAGTAATAATAGTAGTTTTATGGCCATCGTATGCGGTCCGTGGCGATTTAATAAAACCATTGTCTAACGCCTCCAGGATATGGTCCAGCATAAAAATAGCGGCATGACTTGGGTCTGCTCCTGCCCCTTCTACTGCATCAATTATGCGACCAAATGTTGTCTCGGGATATGAAAATAAAACATTTACCTTCATTATGTATACACCTCCCCCAATACAAAAATAGGCCCCGATCAATTAAGACCGGGCCTAAAACTATTACTTCATTTTCAAGTTTAGCAATTGTTTTGGTTACCGCCTCGGCTAATGCATTGGTAATAAGGTCAGACAACTAACTCAAAAGCGGTAATTCACCTATTCCATTTCACATTCCACATCTGTGCCGTCAAGCAAACTTACAATCAATCGCCCGCCGTTATAAACCGTTATCTTCTCTACCAATGCAAAATATAAATCTATGTCAAATTTATCAATTACCCCAGCCTTTGTTAAGATTCCAATAAACTGTTTCGCCTTATATCTTTGAAGCAAATTATCGCTCCACAAACGTTCCTGCCACTTACATATGAAGTAATCCTTATTTTCAACCAGCGTATTAAATACATCAACGAAAGCCTGATATAAAACCCCATCATCAATATGCTTGCTTTCACACCCCTTTTTCCCTTTCCCAGGATACTTCCCGTTGCATTGCCAAACCAACCTTCTAAGCCTTTCATCAGTAGAGTTCCAAACCTTCCTGCCAAAAATCTGGCCGCAAGTACCGCAGATGACTCTGCCTGCAAAAGGATTAGTATTTGTTGCATATTCAAGTTTCTGAATACCATGCTCTACCGCATAAGCTTTTCTGCGCTCCATCTCAAGCTGCACCGCTTCCCACATATCCTTATCAATAATCGCCGGATGACTATCTTCTACATAATATTGCGGTACTTGTCCATTGTTTTCTGCCCGCTTTTTGCTCAAGAAATCAACGGTGTAGGTTTTCTGCAATAAGGCGTCGCCTTTATACTTTTCATTAGTA
>JAGGAD010000076.1 GCA_017889625.1 Bacillota bacterium
AACTATTCCGTTGATGGCGGTGAGGGAAGCAGTATTTGGGAGGTGGCGGCACAAACAGCTATTTCTCCGGTGTTTACGTTGAACGGTGGTTACGCTAGATCGAATTCGGATAGTGATAATAAGGCGTTTACGTTAAAGGCTTCCTATAAAAATGCTAATCCGGGACAAACCGGTTCTTACGGAGCATGGCTGCAATACCGTCATACAGAGGCCAACAGTTTGTATATAACTACGTATGATATAACTAGTGTGAACAGCGGTGGAGCGAAGGGGATTGAACTGGGAGCGGAGTATGTTCCCTGGAAAAATGTTTTGTGGAGCACAGTTTATGAGCCGTTTAAATCTATAAAAAATAGTTCCGATCACAATAATTTATTCTATAGCCGACTCTGGTTTTTCTTTTAATGGGTGTGTTTTGGTACCAGCCTTCGCGTAGGCTGAAAGAATTTTCAACGTTTAAATAAAGTCTTTGTTTGCTACCAGTAATTTAAAATTTGGGGGAATTTGCATGAAGGAAAATATACTGATCAGAAAAGTTGTGGCCCTAGTAAGTGTAATGATATTTACAACGCTAATAATGGCGGGGTGCGGTTCAACCACGAAAGATTCAACCTCAGGGGCGAGCGAATCTAAAAAAATTATTATTGGTACCGGTAATGGCTTTAAACCCTATTGCTATTTAGATGATAGCGGCAATCTTGTTGGGTACGAATTGGAAGTTTTAAAAGAAGTAAATAGACGGCTTCCTCAGTATAAGTTTGAATTTGAGACGTTGGACTTTAAAAATATTTTGTTGAGTCTAGGCGCGAGCAAAGTTGATATCGGTGCACACCAATTTGAAAAGAATCCTGATCGGGCCCAAAAGTACCTTTTTGCTGATGAAAGCTACACCACCTTTATTTTAAGGATTACTGTTGCTAAGAATAGAACCGATATAAATTCCATTGAAGATTTACATGGCAAATCAGTCTTGGTAGGAGAAGGCGGCAATGATGCCTTTGTCCTTGAACAATATAATAAAGAACATGGAAATCCGATAAAACTGGTATATACTTCCGGTTCGGACCCGGTAACCATGATTAAAGCGTTGGAAGATTGCCGCGCTGATGCCTTTATTTCGATAAAAAGAATAGTGGATGGCTACAATCAGACTTATGGCGATAAGGTAAAAATTGTTGGCCAGCCAATATCTACTTCAAGTACCTATTATATTTATCGAAAAGAAGATACTCAATTGAAAACCGATATTGACAAAGTCTTAAAAGAAATGAAAGCGGATGGAACTCTAGCCCAAATTTCTATTAAAGTGCTTGGCGGAGATTACACGACAAATGATTAAGGCGTTATCAAGTGCACTATAGTGCACTTGATATTTAGCCGATCGGGCACAGTTGTGGGGGAGAATTTAGTGAATGTGGGGTGAGGCAATGGAAGGATTTTTTAATATCAGTCTGGTTGTTGAAGCTTTGCCACAATTGTTGACGCGGCTGCATATTACGCTGTTTTTAGTGGTGGCGGCGACTATTCTTGGAATAGTCGCCGGTATAATAATTGCTCTGCTTCGGATATATCGAATTCCTGGTTTTAACCAAATTTCATTATTGTATATATCGTTTATGCGAGGCACGCCAATTATTGTGCAGATGTTTATTGTATATTATGGTCTGCCGGCGATTTTAAGTAGTGTGGGCATAAACATCAACCGGTGGGATAAAATGATATTCCTCATTCTAACCTACGGTTTAAATATGGCGGCGTTTTTGGCGGAAATTATCCGGGCGGCCATTGTCAGTGTACCCATAGGGCAAACGGAAGCCGCATATGCGGTAGGTATGACCCGGTTACAAACTTTTTGGCGAATTATTGCGCCGCAGGCAGTTTTGATGGGCTTGCCAAGTATTGGAATAAATATAGTGGGGTTATTGCAAGACTCTTCGATAGCCTTTCTCCTGGGGATTGTTGATGTAATGGGGAAAGCTAGGGCGATTGGTGCAAATACGTATCATTCTCTGGAGGCGTATGTGGGAGCGGCAGTAATTTTTTTGGTTATCACGCTTTTGTTGGAAAAAGTGTGCGCAACTATTGAAAGAAGACTAACGATGAAAATTATCGGCGATTGAGGAGGAATCAGGAAATGAATTTTGATGTTTATTTCATGCTTAGTGCCCTCCAAGAATCTTTGAAATATACCTGGGTGACATTGTTGTTAGCCATAGTGCCTTTCTTTTTCGGTATTCTGTTTGGGACTGTTATTGCCATAATCAGATTCTATCGAGTAAAGGTTTTGGGGGAACTGCTGCAGTTATTTGTAGTTATAATAAAAGGCACTCCGGGCATGGTGATGTTGCTAATCGTATATTTCGCCTTAATCCAAGGCTTTGATACCATATCCCAGACTTTTCATTTGGCGGTAAAATCGAAGGATATAAATCTTATTTATATTGCCTTTGCGGCGTTGACATTAACGGCTACTGCCGCTATTTCTGAAACAATGCGTGGCGCACTGACTGCAGTTGCTACTGGGCAATATGAGGCCTCTTACTCGGTTGGTCTGACCAAAAGGCAGACTCTGCGGCGCATTATATTGCCGCAAGCCTTGCCTGTAGCCATCCCTGTATTGTGCAGTAATTTAATTGGGCTTATCAAAGGATCGTCACTGGTGTTTATGATTTCAGTGACTGACCTGATGAATGCCGCTTTAATACCAGCTAATACCAATTATAAGTATCTTGAAGCCTATATTGCCGCAGCACTTGTTTATTGGGTACTGAATGTTGTCGTTGAAAACATATTTTTTTGGCTGGAACAACACTTAAGCACATACAAACGGGAGGTGCTGGTATGATCAAAATTACAGATATACACAAAGCATTTGGCAAAAACGAAGTTCTAAAAGGCATTGACGTAGAAGTTGCCAAGGGCGAAGTAATTGTAATTATCGGCCCCAGTGGGTCAGGGAAAACTACTTTGCTTAGATGCATTAACTTTTTGGAAAAAGCCGATTCTGGCAAAATGACATTAGGTTCGACCCAAGTGGCATTTAAACATGCAACTTCTAAAGAAATTTTGGCGATTCGCCGCCAGACGGCTATGGTTTTTCAGTCCTATAACCTTTTTAATAATAAAACAGCCCTGGAAAATGTGATGGAGGGATTGGTTACCGCCAGAAAGGTTCCCCTGAGACAAGCGGCAGAGATTGGCAAAAACATGCTGGATAAGGTTGGCTTAGCGGATAAACATAATGCATATCCCAGCCGGCTTTCGGGTGGGCAACAGCAACGCGTCGGCATCGCTCGGGCGTTGGCGCTTAATCCGGAAGTTATTCTGTTTGACGAGCCAACCTCAGCGCTTGATCCCACGCTTGTTAGCGAGGTGTTGGCGGTGATGAAAAAGATTGCCCAAGAAGGAATTACCATGATTGTTGTTACCCATGAAATGTCGTTTGCCTATGATATTGCCAACCGGATATTATTTATGGATGGTGGGGTAATTGTGGAGCAAGGAACCCCGAAAGATTTGTTTGTTAATGCAAAAGAAGAACGAACCAAACAGTTTTTGAAAAGAATTGTCCCTGAGTGGAGTTATAACATTTAGGGTAAGACCTACATTACATTTATTGTGAGGTAATCATATGAAAAGTATAATTGCGCCCAATCGGGAAGATCGGCCGCATGCGTTGACTGGCGGCGGCGGTTGCGGCGGCGAACTGTCCGATAAATTTAAAAAGCGTTGCCTGAAAAATGCCGATAGGACATTTGCTCAAGCAACGCAATGTCAGCAGATTAATAGTATTCAAGCGTTTATTTCTATGGAGGATGCCGCCTTTATCATTCATTCCCCGGCAGGGTGTTCGGGCTGCGTTTCATTTATGAATGACTTATTCAAAGTTGGACAGTATCATCGGGGAATTGATAATGTCAGGAACGCGCGGTATGTAATTACCAATTTAGACGAAATTGATATTATCCAGGGCGGCGAGAAAAAACTTCGTCAAGCGGTGCTGGAATTAGAAGCGAGACATCAGCCTAAACTTATCTTTATTTTTACTTCCTGCGCTTCTGCGATTATCGGTGATGATGTCGATGCCGTGGCTAATGAACTTAACGGGCAGGTTAGGGCCATTATTGTGCCGATACATTGCGAGGGCTTTAAGTCCAAGGTGCCGGCAACTGGTTTTGACACGGCATTTAACGCCTTGATTCAATACGTGTTTAAAGATGAACAGCCGCAAAAAGAACCAGGGCTGATTAATGTATTTGCCCCGATGGCCATTGGGTGGAAAGATCAACAGGAAATAGAACAAATGCTAGGGGTTTTAGGATTAAGGGTAAATTATATACCCTTTTACTCCAATCTGGAAAAATTAAAAAAAATACCGGCGGCAGAGTATTCTACATCAATTTGCCAGGTCTTTGCCGATGAATTTATGGAACAGTTGAAACAAGACTACGGTATACCTTATGCCAAGATCGGAATGCCGTTGGGAATAAGAAATACCGATGAGTGGCTGATTGGCGTAGCAAGGTTGGCTGGTAAGGAAGAAGTGGCCAGGGAATATATCCGGCAACAGCATCAACGGATACTTCCCCAAATTGCTAAGATTAAAGAACGGATTCAGGGGAAAAAGGTGTTTATTTGCGCTGGCACGGCTCGCTCCTTTGCGGCTGCTACGTTGATTGAAGATTTTGGCCTGAAACTGGTTGGATTACAGACCCCAACGTATGAAGAAGCGTTAATCGAGGATCTGGATAGATTAATCAAAATTCATGGCGATGATTTTATTGTTGATGTAGCTAATATGCAGCCGTATGAGCAGGCTAATTTGGTGCATAAGTTAAAACCGGATTTATTTATTGGGATGTCAACTTGGGTTGCCAAGCAGGGAATAACGTCTACGCATGTTTTAGAAACCAAACGGCCGACGATGGGGTATAACGGTATTTTGTATCTTGGGAAAAAAATTGAAGATGTTATCGAAAATCCCGGTTTTAATGAAAAATTGGCTAAGCATAAAAAACTTCCTTATAAAGACTCCTGGTATTTGGAAAGTCCGTTTAAATTTCATAAAGAAGCGGGGAAATAGCGATGGGGCATTTTATAGAAAATCCGCGGTCATCATGCGCTCTAGGCGGAGCGCTGGCGTTTGTGAGCAGTATTGATCGAGCAATTCCTGTTTTGCACGCTGGGCCGGGTTGTGGATTGCAGGCTACGGCTGGACAATTGGGACAATCCGGCGGAAAAAGCTTTGGCTATGTTGGCGGGCAGGGGACACCCAGCACCAATATGTTTGAACGGGAAATCATCTTTGGCGGAGTAGAACGGCTACGCGAAACCATCGCCGGAACGCTGGAAATAATGGATGGTGATTTAATTTTTGTTCTTACCGGTTGTACCGCGGATATTATTGGCGATGATGTTGAAAGTGTAATTGAAGAATTTAAAGCACAGGGAGTTAATATTGTCCATACGGAGACCGCCGGTTTTAAGGGGGATTCTTATTACGGCTATAATGCCGTGGTACAGAGCATTGCGGATCAGTTGACTGAAGTGGTGCCAAAAGATGCGAAACTCGTGAATCTCTTCGGCATTGTGCCGGCGCAGGATATTTTTTGGGAAGGCAATTTTGAAGAAATTATCAGGATTTTAAATAAATTAGGGCTGAAAGTAAATTCCTTTTGTAAAGAACAGCAAGGGCTTAAAGAGATCAAAAACTCTGCCGGCGCTGCTATAAATATAATGTTGTCTCCGTGGCTGGGACAGGAATTTTTAGCGACCTATAAAGAAAAGTATGATATTGATACCTTCCGTTACCCCGGCTTACCGGTTGGACCTACCGCAACAACGGATTTTATCCGTAAATTGGCGAAGCAACTGGGCCTGGATAACGTGTTAGTGGAAAAGGTTATTGCCGAAGAAGAAAATTATGTATACAGCTATTTGGAAAAAATTATTGGCTCGTTTACCAGGTACCGGTTTAGCATTGTCGGAGATACCAATACCGTTTTGGGTCTAACACGGTTTTTGGTTAATGATTTCGGGCGAATTCCCTTGGTGGCGGTAATTACTGATCAAGTACCTGAGGAGCACCGAAACACTATTGAACGCGAATTGACCAGCTTAGAATATGCCAGGCCGCCGAAAGTGGTATTTGAAAATGATAAGTGGAAGATTAGTGAATTAATCAAAGAATATAAAGATGATGTCGCCTTTATTTTAGGAAGCGATTATGAGAAAGAAATCGGTAAAAAGTTAGATGCTTTGACGGTGGTAGTGAGTTTTCCGACGACCGAAAAACTTATTATTAACCGGGGGTATGCGGGCTATCGAGGCTGCCTTACCTTTATCGAAGATCTTTATGATAACAATTAGTTTGTTTATGTATTGTATCTATATGAGTTTAGTGGGAGGAGTATTATGTCAATCAATTTGGAGCTTGCCACAGCTGGAACAAGAGAAAGCCGGCTGGGTTCGATTACTGGTTACAATGGCAATTTACAAGATTTGGTTCAACAGTCTCATTGCGGAAGCTTGGCTGATCGCCAGCGGTGTTTTAGCCAATCAAGTACTTGCTGCTCTGGTTGCGCGTTAGGGCAATTGTCCGGTATAAGAGACGTAGCGATTATTAATCATGCGCCGTCGGGTTGCACAGCAACCGCCGCTGGAGTTGATGTTTTGAACGCGCAATTGGCGGTAAAACGTGGCGTTAGTAACAGTACGGTTTATGTTGGCACGGATTTAAATGAACAGGATACGGTTTTCGGCGCTATCGGCAGTCTGAAAGAAATTGTTCTGGAAACCTATCGAAGATATCGACCTAAAGCAATTTTTATCGGTACGTCTTGTGTGTCTGGAATTATTGGCGAAGATGTCGACAGCGTTGTCGAAGAACTAAGAAACGAAGTTCCGGTTCCGGTTGCGGCGGTTCATTGCGAAGGTTTTAAAACAAAAATTTGGGCGTCGGGGTTCGATGCCTCAGATCATGCGATACTTACCAGTCTGGTAAAGCCGCCAAAGCAGAAACGTAATATTATTAATTTTAAAAATTTCTATGAAAGTGCCAGAGATCAAATCTTTGAACTGTTTGCCAATTTTGGAGTAGAACCGCTTTTTTTATATCAGAATTCCACGGTAGAAGAACTGGCCGGGTTGTCGGAGGCGTTAGCAACGGTTTGTATTTGCGGAACGCTTGGTACCTATTTGGGCAATGGTTTAGAAGAAAAATATGGTGTGCCCTATGTCCGGACCATCAATCCCCTGGGGGTTGTCGGATTTGAAACCTGGTTGAGAGAAATTGGAAAAGTAATTGGCAAAGAAGTGGAAGTGGAACAATATATTACTAAAGAACGAGCCCAGTATATGTCGAAAATAGATGAAATAAAAAAAGAACTGCAAGGGTTTCGGGCTGTATTGGGGATGGGGCCGGGTTATACCTTCGAAGTGGCGCGCGTGCTTCAGGAACTGGGGATAGAAGTTGTTTGGGCTGCGGCCTGGCATTATGATAAAAAACACGATAATGGACAGGTTCCCCCGGCACTCGATCATTTATTAAGAAATTCACCGAATAATTTTAAACTGAGTGTTGCCGATCAGCAGAATTATGAAATACTGAACATATTGAATACCTATAAACCGGATATTTATTTTTCGCGGCATCCGGGAACGACTATCTGGGCTATTAAGCAAGGCGTGCCCGCTTTGTGTGTGAACGATGAATATATGATTTTTGGTTACAAAGGCACGCTGAATTTTGCGCAGTCGATTCTGGATACTATTCGCAACCGGAGTTTTGAAAAAAATCTTGCCGCTAGAACCAAACTGCCATATACCGATTGGTGGTATCAACAGGATAATGCTGCTTTGTTGAAGGAGAAAAAATAATATGGCTAAAATATTAGATCAACCAAGATATAAATGTTCAATGGCGGCAATGCAGACGGTGCATGCGATTACGCGGGCTTTACCTATTTTGCATTCTGGTCCTGGTTGCGCTGAAAAATTATCCGGCAGTGCAGGTAGCTCAGGCTATTTTTCACCCCATATTTTCCCTTGCACCAATATAAGCGAAACTGAGGTTGTTTTTGGCGGCGAAGACCGGCTAAAAGAGACTATTGAAAATGCAATCAAAGTCATTGATGCTGACTTGTATGTCGTTTTGACAAGCTGTACTTCGGAAATTGTCGGCGACGACGTCGAACAAATTGTACGCTCGTTTAGAAATGGCAAGAAACCGGTAATTTTTGCTTCAACCCCTGGTTTTAAAGGTAATAATTACCTTGGGCATGAATGGGTGCTGCGAGCGATTATTGAACAGTACCTAAAGCCGCCGACTAACAAAATAAAGGGACTGGTAAACATTTGGGCGGGAGTTCCACTGCATGATCCATTTTGGTTGGGGAATCTTCGCGAGCTGGAAAAATTGGTGGCCGAACTTGGTTTGACACCAAATACGATTTTTGGGCACGGGCATGGCCTTGAAAATATCAACAAAATACCGGCGGCCGAGTTTAATCTTTTAGTTTCTCCATGGGTGGGCCTTGAGAGTGTAAAACTTTTGGAAGAAAAATTTGGAACACCATATTTACATTATGCAACGCTACCAATCGGCGCGTTCGAAACTAGTCGGTTTTTACGGACCGTTGGCGAGTATGCGGCAATAGAGCAAAAGAAGATTGATGAGCTAGTTGGAAAGTATGAAGCGGAGTATTACTATTATATAGAACGGTTTGCTGATGTGTTTCTGGAAACCCGGGTTATGGCCAAACGTTTTACGGTTGTTTCTGATGCACAGTATTCAGTTGCACTAACAAAGTTTTTAGTAAATGATCTGGGGTTATTTCCGGCAAAACAGTATATTATAGATGATACGCCGGATGAATATCGTGAGCAGGTGACGCGGCAGTTTCGGGAAATGAATTATGATATTAAAGCTGAAGTCGGGTTTACTACCGATGGACATCAAATACAGGAAGAAATCCAAAATACTGATTTTAATGGTTATCCCCTAATTATCGGCAGTTCCTGGGAAAAGAAAATTGCCCAAAAAACCAAGGCACATTTTCTGGCAGTTTCTTGGCCGCTAAATGAGCGGTTGGTGGTAAATTCATCTTATGTAGGCTATGGGGGAGGATTAAAGCTACTGGAAGATATTTATTCAGTAGTGTTAAC
>JAGGAD010000109.1 GCA_017889625.1 Bacillota bacterium
GTTATGATCCACATCAACATCCGATTTTGCGGTAGCCGCAGTAAACACTAAATCTTTGGCAACCTTAGTGTCAAAGCCCGCTTCATAATAATTAACATCAGGCGTCTTGTGGTAAGCTGTTTTTATATTAGTGTTCTTAGAAACAGCAAAGTCAAGCTCAGCCGCGTTATATTTTGAACCATTCGAATTACTACTAAACAGACCATACGCACCAGTAGTTTTACCTGAGAACAATGTCGTTTTTATCACATCACCGCCAAAGGTGGCTTGTAACCCTTTTACCACGCTGCCTTGATTATCGTTATCCGAAGTCACCATGGCATAGGCCGGATTAAATTTAAAGGCTCCGGCGGTCAGCGCTACTTTATCATCAATCGACGTGTTTACACAAACCACTTTAGCTGCTTTAGTCCAGGTATTGGTACTAGAACTATTATCTAAATTACTTGAATCCCGCAAGCCTTGGTGAAACAGGCTGTTCAAACTAATCGTGGTCTTATCATCAACTTTATAGTTAGTGGTCACGTCCAAATGCGCGGCTTCGGTCTGCACGCCAGCACCTTTTTCCCAGTCATAACGAAAACCGAGGTAACCCATGATTTGTACTTTGTCGGCTTTGGCTTCTACCGCACTCAGACGCACGCCAATGCTTTGCAGTTCGGCGGTATATTCAGCCGCCAGCTTTTCAATTAGCGCCCGCTGTTCGGCATCGGCTTTTTCTTCTTGCGCCAAGGCTTTGGCCACGATCACCGCTATCTCATAGCGGGTCAGAGTTTTATCACCGTAGAATTTGTTGTCTGCACCTTCAATAATCCCAGCAGCAGCCAATTTTTTAATCGCGTCATAGGACCAATGTTTAGCCGGAACATCGACAAACGGATTGGTTATAGCAGCAGCAAAAGCTGTGCCGGCAATACTTAGCATAAATACCAGAATGAGTGTTACAATCAGACTCTTTTTCATAGATACCCTCCTAAATGTTTGCAGTATACACCAAGATTTAGAGTATCCTTGTTGCCTCTACCCCTTGGTTGGGAATAAAACTTACCTCGCTCAAGGGCGTATTTTCCGTCACCACCCTCCTGTATCTTTTAGGTTAGCTAGTACAGTTATCTATTATGAAGGCAGCTAACTTACTAATTGTTACTTGCGCCAAACCCCTTAGGCGGTTTCATCCCTAATGCGAATACGAAACCAACTAACAGAATTGCAGCCACAATAAGAATGGATAACTGATAGGTTCCAGTGGTATGAAGGGCTACCGAACCGGCCGCCACCCCAGCAGTTCCACCAAAAATACCAATTCCCATGGCCATTCCACCGATTTTACCGATAATACTTTTCGGATAATGCATCGAAATAAACGCTTGAATGGTTGGGTTGATTGAGGACAAAAATAAGCCGGTTAAAATCAGGCAAATTAATAGCGCCGTACTATTGCTATATATAATAGGAAGCTTTACCGATAAAGCAAATACTGCCGCTAAAATTGAACAAATTAATAACACCGGGCGGGCATTGCCGTTAAATACTTTTTTCATAACAATACCGCATAATACTGACCCAACCATAAACGCCAGCTGATAAATCATCATATACTGACCAGCGGTCATTGGTCCCATTCCCAAACCAATCGGTGCTTCGATGGCTAAGTACCCAGGCGTAAGGTCATTAAACGCTTGATTGGCCCACGAATTAACAAAAATACCGATAACACAGAGCCAGGTAACTAGTTGACCTAATGCCAGTTTATAGTCACTACCAGAAGAAACGGCAACTTCACAAGCCATTTCATTCACAACTTCCGGTGCCTTGGGACCAACAGCAACAATAATGGTTAAAATTAACCCAATAATACTGAAAATGGACAACCAGGCCATGCCAGCTTGCCAGGTTCCAGCCATCGTGAAAAATGCCGGCGCGGCAACAAACCCAAGCGCAACTCCAAAACCTACAGACATCCCCTGCGTCCCGGTCACAATTCCCCGCTCTTCAGACGGAAACCATTGCGCGGCCACGGTTGTCAGGGTTGCCATAATCGGGCCTGTACCAAAACCGCCAATAACTCGAATAAACAGCAGACCGCCAAGGGTATTACCAATAACCGGAGTAAGTAACCCTCCGGCAATTAATAAGATAAGACTACCAATAAATACTTTAATGATGCCAATCCGGTCAATAATAACCCCGCCTAAAATACAGGAAATAGCTACACAGAAAGTAAACGGGCCCATCATCATCCCCGTCGTCTCACCCAAACTCAGGCCTAAATCATTGGCAATGACACTTACCAGCGGAGCCGGTGAAATCAATACTACTGATGAGGCCATGGTTACGAACCCCAGCATTAGCAAAACAAACCAGCGAAACTTAGGATATACAATATTTTGGTTCATACACTTCTTCCTCCAAACTAAATCTACTACTTTGTTAAATGTAATCAGACTATTTTTTATTTTAGCTGTATTTAGAATACCGTAATTATCCTAATTTTGAGAAATTGATCGTAACTATAAAACTTATAGACAATACCTATAAATTGCTGTTATTATAGTTTTGATGTATCACTATACTAAAATAATATAACCACAGCGGGAGGAACCGATGGAACTTAGACAATTAAAATACTTCCTTTCCGTAGCTAAGAACCTGAATTTTACCAGATCGGCCGCCGAGTTGTTTATCACCCAACCCACGCTCAGCCAACAAATTGCTGAACTTGAAAAAGAAATCGGGGTTCAACTTTTTGTCCGCAGTACCCGTAAAATAAAATTAACCCACGCCGGTACAACGCTTCTAGGTGAAGCTAAAATATTGAT
>JAGGAD010000024.1 GCA_017889625.1 Bacillota bacterium
ACTTATGTTAACATCACTGTTCGGTTTTGTCAACATCTTTTTTTGTTTCGCTGTTTTAATCACGTCGCCGTTTTCAACAGCTTCTATATATTATCATGCTATTTTTATTATGTCAATCGATATTGGGAGTCATTATTCTCGTTTCGCACAACTTTTATCATATTAGATACATTCAGTCTAAATGCATCAATTGGCTGCTGATTTTTGCTGGTCTGATCGCGAAACTCCTTTTCATACTCGGCTAGAATCTGTTCTTCGTTATAGCCCTGACCCGATAAATCAATAATAAAATTCTTAGTTTCTTGTATCGCCAAGCTGCAATTTATCCAGTAGTCCTGCGTGGCCTGTTTATTTAATAACCCAAAATGCGGTGAAATAATAAATTTAGGATTTAATTCCTGACACTTATGAATGGAAGCAAGAGCCGCAGATGAACTAGTGATAAAGGCCGCATAAACTTTTCCCGATTCACTCATATATCCAGTTGTTTCACTCGCAAACAAAGTTTCATTATTAACTAAAAAGGCTAATGAACATTGGGTATGCCCAGGAGTTGCGATTACCTTGATGGTTACTCCTCCTAAATCAGTTATATCGCCATCAGCGATAATAATATCCACTTTCAATAGTTCATCTTGATATTCTTGTAAATCACCAGAATTATATATTATTGCCGCATTATTGCTTAGACCCCGAATTGCTTTTAAAGCGTTGGGCCGCTCCAAAATTTTTTTTGCATGTTCTGCGCCAAAGACCTTACAATTCGGCCACTCCTGCTTTAAATAAGGAATAGCGCCGATATGGTCATAGTGCGAATGACTGATAAATATATAATCTAGCGTCAATTTATTAAGTCTTTGCTTAATGTTACTAATGAGCTTATCTGCACAATATGCCATCCCGCAATCAAGTAAAGCCGCTTTCTCTCGTCCCAATATTAAAAATGCATTTCCGCCGTCGCCACCTGTAACTTCTACAATCTTATCCACCGAATTAATCACCTCTTCTTACAAAATTAAAGTACGACTAAGAATAAAAAACAGCTGCCTATATTACTCAAAATATTTTCGGTATTAATATTATACACTACAATACCAAATTACTAATAGTAGAAAGGGGGGTGCTGAAGTTAAAACTTCAACGCACCCCCGTACTACACTATTACCTGCCGGCGGCATTCCTCAACCATTTTGCCTTAGTTTATTACAGTTTGAAGGCAGATACCGAACTCTGCAATTCCTGAGCCAGCATGGCCAAGGCTTGGCTAGATGACGCGATTTCCTCCATCGAAGCCAGTTGTTCTTCGGCAGCGGCCGAAACTGCCTGAGACTCGCCTGCGGACTTCTTGCCAAATTGATCAATTTTTCTGACCGAACCTACAATCTGCTGACTACCAGCCGCCATCTGATGGATGGCTTCCGATATCTCGCTCATCTGACCTGATACCTCACTCACGAGACCAACAATCTCTCTAAAAGCGTCTCCGGCTGTCTTAACTACCTCAGCCCCTATTTTTACCTCACGCGTTCCATCATTCATGGCCACAACCGCCTTATCGGTCTCCCCTTGGATCTCGCCAATAAGCTGAGCAATTTTCTTCGCCGCATCCTGGGATTGCTCAGCCAATTTACGAACTTCTTCAGCAACTACCGCGAAACCCCGTCCTTGCTCACCAGCTCTAGCAGCCTCAATCGCCGCGTTCAGCGCCAATAGGTTGGTCTGACTGGCAATACTCGAAATACTGTCGACAATTTGACCGATTTCCTTGGAACGCTCGCCCAATTTGGTCACCACCTGTGCCGATGAATTGACCGTTTCCTCAATTTTGCCCATTTGGGCCACAGCCTTAACTACAGTATTATCACCGTCTTTGGCCTTATCTGCTGCCATGGCCGACTGAGAGGCCACCTGATTAGCATTAGCAGCAACCTGTTGAATGCTGGCCGACATCTGTTCTACCACCGCCGAAGTATCATTAGCGGCCGCCAATTGTTCATCCGCCCCAGCCGCTACTGAGATAATCGAAGTGGCGATATGGTTAGCGGCCTGCGCTGCTTGATCCGAGCTGGCAGTCAGTTCTTCCGACGAAGCCGCCACCTGATCGGTAGCCCCATGCACTTTGTGGATAAGAGTTCGCAGGTTCTTCGCCATTTGTTCAAAACTCTGGCTCAAACGTCCGATCTCATCATCAGAATTAATATTCAGTTTTGTCTCAGAAATATCCCCACCAGCAATACGATTAGCCACTAGTTCCAATCCCTGGATTGGTTTGGCAATCCTGCGAGCATACCAAGCGATAATTACCGCAGCCAAAACCAAGACTATCGCAATTGTCACCATCGATATCAGCGTCAGTGACGCCACTACACCCGTCACCTCAGCCGTAGGAACAGTCGCCGCCAAGGACCACTTTGTTCCCGGCACTGGCGCGAACGCCAACATTTTATCGGCTCCTTTATATTCATAGCGAACAACCCCGGATTCGCCCTTGACCATACGTTCAGTAGCCACCTTCATTGCCGAACCAGCATCGTTATTTTCCAAAGCATTAGTCTTCATAGCCACCTCCTTGCTTGGATGAATGATTATTAACCCGTCACCTCGGACCAGGTAGCCGTAACCGGTCTCTCCCGCCTTAACTCCCAGTACCTCTTTGGTAATATCTGTGATATTTATCGATCCGAACAGCACGCCGGTAACCTTACCATCCGCCTTGACCGGCACAGCCAACACCACAATCAGATTACCGGTAGCCGGAGATATAAGCGGATCAGATACATTCTTTTCACCGTTCATCGCCTGCTGAAAATAAGCTCGCGAGGCAACATTTACAACTACGCCTTTATCATCATGACATATACCATTTGGTTCTATGTACCCCAGCGCCTCAAATCGAGCAGTATCTTTTTTAACTCGTATCAAGGCAGCGACAATCTCTTCCATATTACCACTTTGGAATACCTGAGCCGTTGCGATTCCAGCAATTTCAAACTGTCCTTTCTCTACCCAATCGCCAATACCGTTAGCTGAATGCTCCGCTAGCTCTCCCATAGATTTTGTTATTTCATCGGTAACAATTGCCCGAGCCTTCCAATAGTTAAGACCACCTAATGTACTCAGCGCTACCAGAAAGATTACCAAAATCGTGACTGTAAGTTTTGCTTGGATAGTTTTCATCATTAACCTCCCAAAAACTTATTTGTAAGACATTTTTCGACATATTTCTTTTTTCACCTTTTAATATTCAATGTGTTTCGCAGGGTAATTTTTGTTATTTTTTAATTATTGCAAAAATTAATTATTTTGCATTCCAACCTTGGCAAAGCCATCGGACCAATAACATATAGATTTAAAACAACCACCGTTACTACGCCAATCGGCATAGCAACGGTGGTTGTTCATTTAGACATACTATTCTACGTTTTTTTGCTTTAGCTTTTGTTTTAGCAAAAATATTTTTTTTATGTTTTTCAGCCATTTAGATACAGAATGGTTCTCAAAATATAGGAATATAATCGGAATCGCAATCAAAGTGAAAAATGTTGATGTTAGAAGTCCGCCGATAACCACCCAGGCCATTCCGACCCTTGTTTCCGAGCCAGCGGTCATCGCCAGCGCAGTTGGCAGCATCCCAACAATCATTGTTAGTGAAGTCATAAAAATGGGTTTTAATCTTGTTTTACCGGCCTCAATAACCGCTTCTTTCGCGCTCATTCCCCGTCCCATCAACGTCAAAGTATAATCCAATAGCAAAGTGCCATTCTTAGCTACTACACCATCCATAACCAAAATTCCAATCAATGAATATAAATTTATGGTATTGCGAGTAACTGCCAACAAAGCCAGTGATCCAATAAGCCCGAACGGCAGGGAAAACATCCGGATAAACGGTGTTGAAATGGATTCATACAAGGTCGCCAACAGCATATATACCAGGATCAGCGATAATACAAGGGCTTGAGCCATTTCACCAAAGGTACTGGCCATATTGTCCGCCTGGCCAGTAAACCGGTAAGTCACATTTTGCCCCAAATCTTCGGGCTTAATATTTTGGGCAATCTCATTTAAAACTTCTTGCAATGGACGCTCAGTTAGATTAGCGGCAATATTGATTGACTCTTGTTTATCTACCCGCCGCAGCATAACCGGCCCGACATTATCCTCGACCTTGGCTACATCGCCTAAGCGTACCAACCCATTACCGGCCTGAACCGGTATCGAGCGAATATCGGACGCTTTAAATCCATCACTGTCTTTTATCCTGACGTAAATGTCAGTGTCTTGGCCATCGTTATTAGGATCATTAGCAAAATACCCAGCCAATGTCCCTGTAATTGCTCCGGAAAATACACTATTAACGGCATTAACTGTCGTATTATAGAATTTCAACTTTTCCCGGTCAACAATCAACCGCAGTTCTGGTGCCCCTTCCGAATACGAACTGCGAATGTCTTTGACACCATTAATCTTGCCTAAGATATCTTGCACCCGATAAGAAGCTTTTACGATATCTTCCAGATTAGAACCGCGAATTTCTATTTGTACCGGTGAAGAATTACTGCCACTACCACCGGTGCCAGTCCCCCCCGACACCCCGGCTACCGAAGATTGAGTTTCGCTAACTTGCACTATAGCCAGCGGAAAACTTTGCCGAAGGTACTGCCGCACTTGATCAGTAACCTGCCATACACTCCGACTGCGCTCTTTCCGGTCAACCATTTGAACGCTGACCCCGCCATAATTTCCGGCCGGTGAACCCACACTCGACAAGCAGTTGGTTATTTCTGGAATGGTCGTAAGATAGTCTTCAATCTTTCTAACCTCAGCATTTGTTTTATCGATATTTTGCCCGACCGGAAACTGTACCGCAATCCGAAAACTGCCTTCATCGGTTTTCGGCATATATTCCGCCCCGATAATACCGGTCGGAATTAAGGCAACAGCGCCAAGAAAAATAGTCAGCACAATCAATACAACTTTTTTGGGATTCACCAGACTCCAACTTAACAGTTTGCCATAGCGATCAATCGCGCCTTGCTCTAACCGATTCATGAAATCCCAGACCCGACCCCGGGGTTCTTTTAGCCCGTTTTTAAAAAACCGCGACGCTAACATCGGTGTCAACGTAAACGATACAAACATTGAGCATAGCGTAGCAAATACGATAGTAAGGCCAAATTGCCGGAAGAACTGGCCAGTCATCCCATTCATAAAGGCAATCGGCATAAACACAACCACATCGCAAAGCGTAATTGCAATAGCGGCCATGCCGATCTCATTACGCCCATCTTCCGCCGCAATTTTCGCATCTTTACCCATCGTTAAATGGCGATGAATATTTTCCAGCACTACAATCGAGTCATCAACCAGAATACCGATACACAGCGACATCCCCATCAGTGACATCATATTAAAGGTGAATCCTGCCATGTACATAACAAAAAAGGTGGCAATCAATGAGGTCGGAATCGCAATCAGTACCGCTACTGTCGAGCGCCAGCCCCGCAAGAACAGAAACAACACTAAGCCAGTGGTAAACAATCCTTCGATAAGCGCTTCCAAGGTGTTATGGAGCGAATCCTGCACATACGTAGATGCATCGGTAATCACTACAAATTGATAGTCCGGATACTCGGTGCGCAAGCTATTCAGTTGTTCCTTGGTTGCTTTAGCGGCATCCACCAAATTGGCATCACTATTTTTATATACCGTAAGTGAAATGGCATCCTGCCCATTAGTTCGGGCATAACGGGTAACCCGTTGATCCTGTTCTTTAATCGTCGCCAAACTGCTCAGCGGGATATTGACGCCCTTAGAATTTGTAACATGAATGGATGCAAGTTCTTCCGGCGATGTATATTGTGCCGTCAACCGGACGTTGGTTTCCTTTTTGTTGGTAAAAACTGATCCAGCCGGGGTCAAAAGATTTTCTTGTCCAATCCTGGTAGCAATCTGGTTAAGAGAAATATTGAAGTATGCTAATTTATCTTTGTCAACTTCAACCGCAATCTCCTTATCGCGTCCACCATATAATTGCACATCAGACACACCACTCGCCCGCTGCAATCGTTCGACAAATACATCATTCGCCACTGTATATACATCAGCCAACGGTTTATCCGCAAGGACCGCTATTTCCATAATCGACTGCGCATTAACATCCCGTTTCATTACTGTCGGCGTTTGAATTCCGGTCGGTAATTTACTAAGCACACGATTTACATACTGAGTAGCATCAATGGCG
Organism: Bacillota bacterium; assembly: GCA_017889625.1. Classification (GTDB taxonomy): domain Bacteria; phylum Bacillota; class Negativicutes; order Sporomusales; family CTSoil-080; genus CTSoil-081. The sequence continues at coordinate 6,245 of JAGGAD010000024.1, forward strand.
GACGTATCCGCATTGGCCCAAAATTCAAACTCAAGAATAATCTGCGCTTTTTCTGGTCGGGCTACCGAAGTCATGTGTTTCAAATTAGATAAACTGGACAGTGAATTTTCTAAAGGCTTAATTACATCTTGTTCCACTTGCGCCGTACCGGCACCGGGATAGTTGACGGTTACCGTAACATACGGAGTATTTATTGCCGGTAAAAGTTCCACGCCAATACGATAAAAGCTAACTAAGCCAAGAACTACAAATAGCATGACAATCATCGAAATACCGATTGGCTTTTGAATGGAAAATCGGGTTATATTCACGAATTGTCACCCCGATCATCCGCGGCCGAGCTATGCGATATAACCACCATTCCCGAGCGTAGTCGAGCCAAATTCGTCAGTGCAATTTGTTCACCTTCAACCAGCCCAGTGATAATTTCTACATTTTGGTCACCCCTGGCTCCAATTTGGACTGCTCGCTGTTCAATGACATTTCCTGAACCAACCACAAATACATAAGCTGTACCATCCTTTTCTTGCACAGCGTCTTTCGCTACAACTAATACATTCTGCCGTAGCGGAGCATCAATCACGGCTCTAGCAAACATGCCACTGCGAACTTCCGGCCCCGGATTTTCCAACATAATCCGCGCCGAAAAAGTCAAATTTTGCGCATCAGCAGCCGGACTTATATAGATAATCCTGCCCGGCAAGGTTTTCCCCAACGATTCTAGTTGCACATTTACCGCCAAGCCATTGCTTAACGCGCTGAGATCTTGCTCCGCTACCTGACAATCAATATAGATACTGCTATTATCAAAAATACTCAACAGCTTTTGACCCGCGGAAACCAAGTCGCCAGCTTCAACCTGCCGATAGCCAATCACTCCGGCCCGCGGTGCACGAATCACCAAATCATTGCGCTGTTTTTCCACAGCAGTTACGCTATACTGGGCCTTTTGGGCAGCGGCTCGATACGACTGAACCGACGCCGCGACCCCTGAATTCATTTGATTGGCCAAGGCATCCACCGCCGCCTTGGCATCAGAAACTTGCTGCTGACTTACTTCTAATTCGTCTTGTGATATCCCCCCTGAACCATACACCATTTTATTCCGCTCATAACTAGCCAGCGCCCGCTGATAATCAGCCTTGGCTTTATCATAGTTGGCATTTACTGTCGCTTCGCTGGTTACTGCGTCGGATGCCGCCTGCTGATAAGATGCCTGGTTCTGCATAATAGCGATATCCGCATCCCCAGTATCTTGTACCACCAGAACTTGCCCCGGTGCTACCTGTTGTCCCAACATAACATTAACCGCAACCACCCGTCCTTGATACTTAGCTGCAATATCAACTTGCGCTGCCGGGACGGTCTGGCCGCTAAGCGCTATATGTTTTATTAAATCGGTTCGCTGAACGCCAGCGACATCAACCGTAGTTTGTTGCCGACCCGAGGAGGCCTGCTTACTCCCGGCATGGGTCAACTGAACAAGAGCGATTCCGACACACAATAGAAGAATTACCCCTGCAAAAATAAGGAGTTTCGCATTTTTCCCTTTTACTAAAAAATCATGCCACATTTTCTAGCCCCAGCTCCTTTTTTCTAAGCTTATTCATTTACCGTAACTCCCATTGCCGCCGCTAATCCAGCTTGATTGGTATTATAATCGTATAATGCCTGAATATAGTTATTTCTCGCGGTAATCAAGGCCACTTCCGAATCAAGAATCTCCTGATTCGTTCCCAAGCCAGCATCAAACCTAATTTGCGCAATATTATGCGCTTCTTCCGCTTCAGTTACCGCTACCCGGCTGGTGTCAATCCTTTTTTCTGCTTCTCGCATACTCAAATAATACTGGCTTACATTGGCATAGATCGTATCCCCAGCCTGCTTGGCAATTTCTTGAGCTTTATTCAGAGCGGCGGTTGCTTCTTTTAGCTTAGATTTGGTTATTCCGGAATCAAACAAATTAAAAGATACAGTAAGGTAATACGAATAATAATTAAATTCCGTTCCCGGAAAGTGCCTACTTTGCCATGCATTATATCCATTAAGCGAAACCGTAGGCAAGTTACCGCTATTTGCAATTTTTATATTTTCTTCAGCAATAGCAAGATTAGCCTTATTCATTGCTATCTCCGGACGGTTTTTCAGGGCATAATTCAAACACGCTTCCAGCGTCAAGGAGTTTTTTTCATATGCAAGATTTTCTTGCAGAATTACCTCACTGCCTCGCGGTAAACCAACCACTTTATTAAGATTAATTACCGCAATTTGATAACTATTTTGATCTTTTGTGAGCGTTCCTTCAGCATTTGCCAAACTGACTTGTGTCTGCAGGACCTGTAGTTTCGACGCCGAGCCTGCGTCATATTTATTCTGAAGATTTTTCAATTGAAGCGAATAGTCTTCCACCGACTTTTGATCTGCGGCAACAAGATTGCGATATTGTAACACTTGATAATAAGTAGATGTAGCATCGAATTTGCTCTGCTGCTTAACTGCCGCCAGATTCAGTGTCGCAACTGTATAATTAAGCTTAGCTTGATCAACTAAGCTTTCATTTTTTCCCCCACTATATAGCGGAAGACTAAAAGCAATTTGATTAGTAATAAGATCATACGGCGGCTTACTTGCTGAATCAGCATAAGTAGCTGCCGTCCGTTTCCGATAATCGTTATTGACATAATTTAACGTTAGTCCATTATTGCCTTTCGCTTCATTGACCGCCCACAAATATTTTTCTTTATCAGCTTCGGCCGCTTTTATATTCGAATTATTCTTTAGGGCCAGCGAAATGCAATTTTCAAGAGACAACTCAACCGGTGCCGCTAATACTGACTGACCTAACAAAACTAAAAAAGCAACCGTCATTATCAATCTGCTAACATATGGACAAAACTTCATACCCCAACCTCCTTCTTATAAGCGGTCATTTTCTCCCTGCTACACCTTATTTCCTATATAAACACAGGAGCAATTTACACCATTAATGGTGTAAATTGCTCACTGATTCGCTTTTTTACATCCGCGCTATCGCTAGAAGCAATTCCCGTTTTGATCATATTGATGCCGGTACATCCCCTTATGTGGAAAAGCTGCTCTAACCGCCTGCAAGTCTTGTTTATATGTGTCGTTACCTACACCCAAATTTTGGGCTACATCCTTCCAGGTATTATTAATCCGACGCATTGAAAGAATATCACTTAACGATTTTCCGGTATTATTCGCCAACTCATTGGCTACAGCAATATCGCGAGAATGATACCCCTGCTGCATAAGCTCCAGACTGGTTTTTTTTGAAATATTTAGCGTCTTTTCCAGTTGTCCCGAAGTTATATCCTGACGGGTTGTCTTCATATTCTCTTTTGTTACGCCTAAAACTTGTGCTACATCCTTCCATGTATTAGTGAAAGTTTTTGCCGCCATTACTTCTTCCAATGATTTACCGCTAGCCTTAGCTAAGAAGGAGGCTCGCTTAAGATCTTTCATTCTGACGCCTTGCTGTTGGTACTTTAACACAGCTTCCTTGGTTACGCCAAACGTGTCGGCCAGATTTCGGGCCAGTTTGTCGGAATCACAATTACGTTGATGCATTCCATAGCCCGGTCCACCGACACCATTACTTTCCGCCGCTTGAGCCGCAAAGGGAATTATCGTGCCAGTCATAATAACCGCACCGCTTACTAATCCGATAACCAGTTTTTTGCTCCAAAAATTCACTTTCGAAACCTCCTTAATATTTATTTAACGCTAATAGATTCCGCTGCTTACATTCTTACTATAACTAAAAAATATGATCAAACCATGACAAAAAATTGACAAAAGTGTGAACTCTTATCGTCCTTAGTAAAAAACAAAACCCGGTTTTCACCGGATTAGAGCAGGCCGTCAAAATTGATTTACGCTCCTGAAAATAAGATTTTGAATATAGTACCCTTGCCAATCGTACTATTAACCTCAACCGTAGCTCCGTGACGATCCATAATCTCTCTGGCAATTGCTAATCCAAGACCCGTTCCATTTTCTAACCGACTATGCGATTTATCGACTTTGTAAAACCGCTCCCAGATAAACTGCAAATCTTCCTCCGGTATGCCACAGCCGGTGTCCTCTACCGCCAGCACAACGGTTGTAGCCATCCGATCAATGCTTACCGTAACCGCGCCGCCGGCAGGGGTAAATTTCAATGCATTATCTAGTAAAATCAGCATTAACTGGATAAGCCGATCTCCATTGCCCCGAATATCGCTATTGTCAGCCAGTACCGTCAACTTTAACGTTACACCATTTAGTTCGGCTCGTTTCGTCATTATTTGCACCGCACCATCAGCAATTGCCGCTAACGGAATTACTTCTGTTGCTGATAAGCCTGGTTCCGCTTGCAATCGGCTTAAATCCAACATTTCTTTAATAAGCCTCTCCAAACGAATCGTCTCATCGCGCATTACTCCTTGATACTTAACTGCTTCTTCGCCACTAACCGCCCCGTCCAAAAGAGCTTCAGTGTAACCCCTGATAACTGTCAACGGTGTACGCAGTTCATGAGAAATATTAGCAATAAAATCCCGGCGCATTTTTTCCATTCGGCTCGTATTACCCACAAACCGTTCCAATTCACACGCCAATACATTAAGGGATTTACCTAGTGCTCCTATTTCATCCTTGGAATCAATGTTTATCCTAATATTATAATCACCACAAGCCATAGCAGCCGCCGATTTTTGCATAGCCTGGAGCGGCTTTACAATGCTACCTGACAGCCACCTGACAACGATAATGGCTAACCCCAACGCCAATAGGCCAATTCCACCAATCCAATAATACAATTGATGGAGGAATTCATCAATTCCCCGTACCGGAGAATTAAGAATCACGGCGGCTTCCACTTGCCCATCATTATTAGTAAATGGAACAGCAACCGTCAGCATATCCTCTTCATAGACCGGATGATAATAGTGTCTTGTCAAAACCTGTCCGGCAAAAACCGAGTCCATTTCCTTCATCGCCCGTTTTAACGGTCCAGTTCCCATTTTCCCTGGTGTACGCCGTTGTCCCGGATTAAGCAACTGAGGCGTAGAAACTGTCAACACATTTCTAGAACTATCTACCACCCATACCCGGGCATCAAGAAACGTATCAACACTATTTATAAAATTTTCAAACTGATTATAGTCAATCCGCCCATCACGATAATTGTCTACAATACGCCCTATTTCATAGCCTTTGTTCAAAAGTTCCTGGCTCTTACTGGCAATCAAATATTCTCGTAAAAGTACCGATATCGCCAGAGATACCCCCGCCAAAACAATAACCGTCAATAATATATAACTATACAATAACCGATTTTGTACAGACGGCCTCACCGCTTCACCTCAAACTTATAACCAACTCCCCAGACAGTTTTTATGTCCCATGGCGCATTTTCCTGAGCACCGATCTTCTGTCTGATTCTCTTAATATGGGTGTCAACCGTTCTGGTGTCGCCGCAATATGTATACCCCCATACACCTTCCAACAGCTGTTCGCGGGAAAACGCCCGGCCAGGATGTGATGCCAGATGCCACAATAATTCCATTTCTTTGGCAGTAAGTGAAACTTCCCGCCCGGCTACACTGGCGGTATACTCGCCTAGATTTATTTCCAAATCGGAAAAACGTAACACTTCCTGGTTGTTTATCCTGGCGTCAGGCAAGCGCCGAAGCACCGCTTTAACTCTGGCTACAACCTCCCTGGGGTTAAACGGCTTAGCAACATAATCGTCAGCGCCAGTGTCAAGCCCGATAATCCGTTCTTCATCATCACTAAGCGCCGTAAGCATAATAATCGGCACCCGCGAAAACTTACGTATTTGCCGACAAGCCTCCAGACCATCTAACACGGGCATCATTAAATCTAAAATTATTAGACTGGGATTTACCTGGTGAACCTTCGTGATTGTCTCCGCACCATCAGCGGCCGTTTCAACCTTAAATCCCTCTTTATTAATATATAAAGTCAAAAGGTCTCTGATCTTCGCATCATCATCGGCAATAAGCACCGTTTGCTCTGACAAAAAACTTCCTCCCCTTATGGCGTTAATATTATATTTAAAATTCAAGGCTCTTGCCTATCATATCCAACTACACCGAAAGTTAGCGATTCGATGCCTCGTATATTCTAATTATCTAAGATCGTATTCTGCATTTCCCCGGGTAATCCTTTTTAATTGATACCAGAGAAGTTGTCAATACTTAAATTGGCTACATAAAACAGCGCACCCGCCATTGGGCAAGTGCGCAACTGAATTACAGTTAAGTTTTTATAAATTATCCTTCTTCCACTAAAAGTAGGGCAATTTGATAGCGGGAAATGTACTAACCTTAGGATGACGAATAACCATATCTACGTGACAATTACATTGATTTTTCCCTAAATTATAACTATCACCAAGCGCGAAATGGACAGTGCCGGCTGCTTTTTCATCAACGGAAATGTTGTGGATGATTTGCTGATAAGCTGGATTAAGCCCCAGGGCAAACTCACCAATCATATTGATCGCTGACTCAAAGGGTGCAATATATTTGCGGAATTCTGCTGAGCACTCAATTAGCTGGCCATGCTCAAACACAAGTTTTTGTGGTTCAGCCGGCTGCCAAGAGCGGGTAATTGTTCCATCAACCACCAAAACCCCATTGAAAGTTTCTTCAATCGGGCAGGTATAAATTTCACCGTCCGGCATTTGTGCTAAATGTTTACTGCTGCATATACCATCAGCAGCAATCCACTGTCGTCCGGCTACGGAAAAGGAAATATCTGTTCCCAGCACTGAGGTAATATGGATTTTTTCCACCCCTTCTAGGGCTTTTTTTATTTGAGCTAACTGTATCGCCAGCTCTTTATAGTTAGTTCCGCCCCAAAAATCATCTTCTAAATAACCTTTCTGCCAGTCAAACAAGCTCAGTATTCGGCATCCCCGTTGCCGCATGCTGATACGCTCTGCTTTACATTTTTCATAGCCCGGCTTATCCGGTTCGTATACCTCAATAACATGACTCACACTATCAGCCCATTCCTGCTGTTCAAGTGATGTCGTCCTGGCATTTACTACATATGCCGGATAGGGCAACAGCTCAGCTATAGCTTGAGCTAGTTCACGATCTGATTGATAGCATACTGCAACCCCTTTGACTTGGCCGCCCGCGTTTAGTGAGACAATTAAATTCTGCCGCAAAACATTCATAAGACAATCCCCCAAACTAATTTACCGCTAGTAAGTGAAAGCGCTCGTTATAAAGAACGAGCGCTGCTAACCATATTTTTATTCTGACAGGCTGATGCCATAATAGGACATATCAGTCCAGCCATTCCAAGCTACTTTAAAGTTCTTAACTTTAGGTTGTACCACAAAGAGATGTTCTGTCGAGTAGAGTGGTAACATCGCAGCATCGTTAATTACAATCTCATTTTCCATTTCTTGATACAGTTTATAACGATCTTCCTGATTAATCATGACACGTGCCTGTTCCAGTTTTTGAGTTATTGCTTCATTTTTATAATTAAAGGAACGAATCACTGAGTTGCGCGGAGCAAAAAATGTATAAATAAAGTTATCTGGATCATTAAAGTCAGCCCACCACTCATCCATATACGCAGGCAACTGTCCTTGTTTTCTAGTAGATAGTAAGGAAGCTTTATCCATTTGCTTAATTTCCACAGTAATACCGACCTGTTTAAGCATTGCTTGTACCGCTTCATTAACCCGGAGCGTCGCCGGTTTGTCAGCAGTTTGGGCAATCACCATACTAAAGCCATTAGGATATCCTGCTTCAGCCAACAATTGTTTGGCTTTTTCCGGATCATAAGAAATTTGCGGTGCATTCGGGTTATACCCAACTGCCCCTGGCGGCACGATGGTATTAACTAATTTTCCTTTGCCAAAATACAGTTTATCCAGCAATTCCTGACGATTAATCGCCATTTGGAAAGCCTTTCTGACACGTATATCATCAAACGGTTTAATATTTTGATTAATACTATAATAATAGAAACCTACTCTAGGGCCTTTGACAATCTGGCTTTTCCATTTATCACTGCCTTCAAAGTAAGGAATTTGGGTTCTGGCCAAATCGCAGTTGAACACATCTAATTCGCCGGTTTCAAACATCATTTTCTGCGTGTCGGCATCTGGTACAATCTTTATAAGAATACCGTCCAACGAAGCTTTACCGCCCCAATACTGGTCATTGGCCACCAACGTAATATGATCATTGACAACCCATTCTTTGATTTTAAACGGCCCTGTGCCCACAGTTTTTTCCGGATCTAACCCAAACTGGGTTCCTGCAGCTTCAGTGGCCTTGCGATTATAAATAGACGCGGCCGGCGTAGCTAAATTAGCTAAAAAAGGCGCAAACGGCTGGGCTAAAGTAATTTCAACCGTGTATTTATCAATTGCTTTTACGCCGGAGGTAGTATCAGCTCGGCCATCCATCCGTTCTTTTGCCCCGGCAATCATATCGAAAAAGTTGGTATTTAAAGCTTTGGTTTTAGGATTGAGCATTCGGTCAATGGTATACACAACATCATCAGCAGTAAGCTCTTCACCATTATGAAATTTAACCCCTTGGCGCAGATAGAAGGTATATACTTTTCCATCCGCAGATATATCCCATTTTTCTGCCAGGCCAGGAACCAGTTCCGATACTCCGGGTACAGTAGTCTTTACTTCGACCAATCTTTCAAAGATGTTTAATGGTAAGGTATATTCTTCCGTATTAAGCTGAGTATCAGCAGTACCAGGATCGCTAATGGCAGCCACTCTTAATGTGTTTTTGCTAGTTGATTTATTCATTAATGAACACCCGGTCAAAAACACAAAAGAAAAAGCTAAGCATAAAACCATAGCAATCAATTTTTTACGACAACTCACTAAAACCCCTCCACTAATTTTTAAATAAAATTTTTATTTTAAAATTCCTTTATAGTAACCAAGGTTAGCCGTCTTATCAATCTGCGGCTTAATTTTCACTGTTTTTATAGCTTAATACGGTTACTACCCCAGGACCAGGTCCTGCCAGAATACAATTGCTATGGACAACAACCCTATGGTTACTGCTCTTTTTAAATAGCCTCGGCCATAGGTATATCACAATAATCGAGTAGAACAAAACCACCAAAATTCAATTGGCCAAGCCCAAGACACGTGGTCGTGGATGAGCTGTTTCGCCTACGGCACCCTACATAGCCAAACTCTCAACATTAGTTTGAAACGATAAACACCACTTTTTTTAGGTTAAAGAAAAATGACAAGCACACTTTCTCCCGCCACGATCCGTTAATTTGGGTTCTTCTACCCGGCAAATTTCCTGTACATAGGGACATCTGGCATGAAAACTACAACCCGGAGGTGGATTTATTGGGCTTGGCACCTCCCCTTCTAGCAATAGTCTCTCACGATTGCGTAGCCTAGGATTGGGAATTGGTGCAGCATTCATCAAAAATGCTGTATACGGATGCAGTGGCTGCTCAAATATTTCTTTACAATTTCCCAGTTCTACCACTTTCCCCAAAAACATCACACAAACGCGATCAGCCATATAACGTACCACACTCAAATTATGAGAGATGAAAAAATATGTCAAGCCAAATTGGCCCTGCAGATCTTTCAATAAATTGAGAATTTGGGATTGGATAGACACGTCAAGCGCGGATACTGGCTCATCACAAATCAACAATTCCGGATTTAGCGCCAGCGCTCTGGCGATACCAATTCGCTGCCTCTGTCCGCCGCTAAATTGGTGGGGGTACCTATTCATAAATTCTTTTCTTAACCCCACCAGATTCATTAGTTCTTCTACCCTATTTTCTTTGCTCGTACCATTTGCCAGCTTATGGGTTGTCAAAGGTTCTCCAATAATATCGCTAACCTTCATCCGTGGATTGAGACAAGCATAAGGATCTTGAAAAATAAATTGCACTTGTTTTTTAAACTGCTTAGTAGCCTCCGCACTTAAACTAAAGATATTTTCGCCTTTATAACAGACTTCGCCGTCCGTAGGCTCCAATAAATTAATCAACAACCGCGCTAACGTACTTTTGCCGCAACCAGATTCGCCGACCAAGGCCAAGGTTTCATGCTGATATATTTCCAGATCAACATTATCGACAGCCTTAACAGTATTTTTCCGTTTACTCAGCCACCCGCCTGTATCAACAAAGTATTTTTTTAAGTTTTTGCTTTGAATAAGTATTTCGCCCACAGTAAGCACTCCCTAACCACGATACTTTAAGCAGCGAACAAAATGTCCCTGACCGACTTCTACCAAGTCTGGTTCTTGCTCTGCACAGATAGCAGATGCACATTCGCAGCGTGGATAAAACCGACAGCCCTTGGGCAACTGCAACAAGTTTGGCAACATACCTGGTATGTTATAAAGCCGTTCCCCATTTTCCTTGAAAGCCGGCATGGCTTTTAGCAAGCCTGCCGTATAAGGATGTAAACAATTGTCAAATATTTCAAAAACGTTTGCCTGTTCTACAATTTTCCCTGCATACATAATCGTAACATCATCGCATACCTCAGCCACGACACCCATGTCATGGGTAATCAGCACAATAGCGGAATCAAGTTCTGTCTGCAATTTTTTCATTAATTGTAAAATTTGCGCCTGCACAGTAACGTCAAGCGCTGTGGTTGGTTCATCCGCTATTAACAGTTTCGGCCTACAGATTAGCGCCATCGCAATCATCACTCGCTGGCGTAAGCCGCCAGAAAGTTGATGGGGATACGAGTCCAGTCGCTTTTTGGGTTCCGGTATACCTACTAACTTGAACATTTCAAGAGTTTTTTCCTTCGCCTGGGCTTTACTTAGATGCTGATGAAGGATTGCAGCTTCCATCACCTGTTTACCCACTGTATAGACAGGGTTTAACGAGGTCATCGGTTCTTGAAAAACCATTGAAATCTCATTGCCCCTGATCTGGCACATTTCTTTTTCCGTCAAACTGGCAATATTTTTTCCATCTAGAATAATATCGCCGGCTACAATCTTCCCCGTAGGAGGAGGCACTAGGCCCATGATAGAAAGTGCCGTCATGCTCTTACCACAACCGGATTCACCAACAACGCCTAATATTCGTCCTCTGCTTACCGTAAAGCTTATATCGTCTACCGCAGGAATTACACCCTTACTGGTAAAAAAATAAGTTTTAAGACCTTTTACTTCCAACATCTTATCCTTTTCAGGTGTAGATGTACCCCTTATAGTGTGATCATCAATCATTGCACTATATTCTGCCATGATAAGTGCCCCCAAACGCTTACTGTTTTAAATACGGATCAAGAGCGTCTCGCAGACCATCTCCCAAAAAGTTAAAAGCCAAGGCTACTATTAATATTGCGACTCCCGGTACAATGGCTACCCATGGTGCCATAAACAAAAATTCTTTTCCTGTTGAAACCATTAGACCCCAGCTAGCCATAGGCGGTTGTACGCCTACCCCCAAAAAACTCAACGTTGCTTCGGACATAATTGCATCCGGTATCCCCAAGGTAAACAGTACTAATAACGAGGGAATACAATTAGGAAATAGATGCCGTAAAAGTATCACCCAATTCTTTACGCCCATAATTTTAGCCGCTTCGACAAATTCCTTTTCTTTTAGTACCAGGGTTTGTGATCTGACCACCCTAGCGGTTCCCGCCCAATTCACCATACTTATGGCAATAAAGATGTTCAAAAGACTTGCTCCTAACGTATACATGACCACCATAGCCAACAACAAGGAGGGGAAAGCCATAACAATATCTGCTAGTCTCATAATGATATAATCAGTCTTTTTCCCATAATACCCAGCTACCAATCCAAGAATTGTTCCAATCACCATGGATATTAATGTTGGTATCAAACCAATAACTAGCGATATTCTAGATCCATAGATAATTCTGCTTAAAATATCACGGCCAAACATATCGGTCCCCAGTAAATATTGAGCAGAAGGCCTTTGAAATTGCTGACTCATATCCACATTATAAGGATCGTATGGCGCTATAAATGGAGCCAACACAGCGGCGCTAATAAACAACACCAGTACTATACTTCCGACTAAAGCACTTTTATTTTGCTTGAATGATTGAATTAATTCTGCGAAAAATGATTCTTCAAGATATTGTGATTGCTCTATTGCCTGTTGTTGCGATTCCATATGTTCACCCTCATTTGTTTTTGATGCGCGGATCTAAAAGGAAATACAGCAAATCGGCTGCTAGATTTCCTAAAATAACCAAGATGGTAGTAAATAATATCGAGCCTTGCAATAGGGGCAAATCTCTTGTTTGAATGGCATTGACCGCAATACGCCCTATTCCAGGGATGCTAAAAACAGTTTCGGTTATGACAGACCCAGATAGCATGGATGCTACTTGAATTGCCATAACTGTGACTACCGGCAAAAATGAATTTTTAAGGGCATGATTGAAAAGAACCGCAATGGTTTGCAAGCCTTTGGCTCTAGCTGTTCGTATATAGTCGTTACCCATAACCTCCAGCAAACTCGAGCGTGTTAGACGAGCAATCGTCCCTGCAGCACCCCAACCCAAAACCACCGCCGGCATAATAAGACAAAGCGGGTTATTAAAGCCAGAAACAGGAAGCCAGCCTAATTTAAAGGCAAAAATGTATTGCAATAAAAGACCTGACCAAAAAACAGGCATTGATACCCCCATTAACGCACTACCCATAAAAAAATAATCAATAACTGAATATTTTTTTACAACAGATAGTATTCCAGCAGGAACTCCTACCACCCAAGAAAAGATCATCGCCGATATTGCTAATAATAAGGTATTAGGGAAGGCATCTAACAGCAATGTAGCGACCGACCTGTTAAGCTTATAAGAAACACCAAAATCGCCATGCAGTGCATCCCAGATAAAGTTTAAATACTGGACAAATATCGGTTCATCCAAATGCATCTGGGCCCGCACCCGCACTATAGTATCAGGATCAACATGTTCATTCATCATCAATGTCACCGGGTCACCCGGAACAATATGTAAAAGTATGAAGATAAGTAATGTTACGCCTAGTAATATTGGTATTGAACTTATAATACGTTTAACAATGAATCCTATCACTAATAATCCTCCAGCTATATATATATATTGATATTGTAACCCTAAAATAAAAACACCGTGCATTCGTTTTTTACTACTAATCGAATTTTCACGGCGTCATTGCCTGTACCTAAATAATTTTTTACAACTCTTGACAAAACTTTTTTAAAATGAACAAATTAATACAAAAATTATACCATGATGTTAATTTTGAATCAAACAAACTCACAGCCTTTTAATGATGTTTAAACGTTAAATAACCAGGGCATTCTAAAGTTTGCTTTAGAATGCCCTGGTTATTTAACGTTTAACTTCTACTTGTAATTCAAACATTCTGTTCCATGGGAAAGAAACTTTTATTTTTTCTGGCTTTATCCAAAGATGTTCTTCGGCAAAGACCTGAATCTGTTTTTGCGCTTCAACTGTCAAAACTGGCTTAAAATCGTTAAGATAAACTGAGCTTTTTTTGCTAGGCAAAACCAGTTGATTATCTAATTTTTTTCTAATGTTAGCCTCATAGGCCCAATCATCCAGGTACCGAACGGTCAATAGCCGTTTTCGGCTTTCTTCACTCATCGCTCCCGACAGCATTCCCTGCCCAATAGCATAACCCATAGTATTACTTGCAGTGTTCCAACCTGAATACGAGCTGAGTTTTTCCAGTAAATTACGTCTGGCTAATTCCGTCATAAGCGCATTATCAGCGCCATTGGCAAAAGAAATATCAGCAATCGTGACTTTTTTGCCTGCATTTAATTGGTCCTCTATCCCATCAATAAACTTAGATAACCTCGGGGTAAGCGCAGTTGTATTTTGCGGCGCCCCTGCTTCCGGCGTTTTCCCTGTTTCCGAAGTATTGACCGCAATAACTAAATCAGGATGCACCGGATTATAAAACACGATTCCGCCCGCAGCCGTAATATGATCTACAATTGTCTTGCCAACTTTTTGATCCTCATAACTAGGCACTGAATCCCCACCCACTCCGGGTGCATACTGCAACTGAACTACTGGAATTTGCATGTTTAAGTCATTGTAGGCTCTGACAAGCATGATCATCCCCAATTGATCAGCTCCCGGAAAAGTTTGAAAAATATCAGGTGATAAATCAGCTGCCAATTTAGTAAATTCTCGACCTTCTTTATGACTTTGAGAATAAGGCGATGTATCATCTCTTCCTAATAAGAAGAATCGAAATAACCCTTGCCTATCCATATTAATTAGTGAAGCATTCACGGCAAAATTTTTCCGGCGGCGTTTCATCCAATCATCTAAAAATGCTGAAGGAATATCCGCCAAAGTAGAATCTAACTCTTTTTCTTCTTGTTCTGTAAGTCCTACAATATCTTGCTTATCTCTTAATGCTGTTAATCGGAAAATACTCCAGCCATACTTTTCGTAATAATCAGGCTCAACGCCGCCCTCACTGCCCTGGGGAGTTCGCAAAACAGTAGTATATACATACAGCCCTATATCAGGAAATGTTTTATGCAATTGCCCAAACCGCTTTAAGCGTTTCTGTAATACAGTCTCAGCAAAACAATGGGTTCGAGAATCAACTAAACCACCATAAATCAAAGAATCTCCTGACAATACCATTGCATCAGCCTGCCAGGCATTTTCCATTATCCACTGCCACAACTTTTCCGGGTCACCTTTCTTGCCGCGACTAGCGATTATTTCTTGTGGCGGTACTAAAATTTTAATATTTGCCGCCTTAGCAGTATCAGTTACATATTCCATGCTAACCGGGCGGTCATCTTGGGGTACATACATTATAGTGCTAGCTTGAACGCTAGCAAAACCTATCAAAAACGGCAATAAAAAAACAATTCCTACAATCAGCTTTTTTATCTTCATTTAGTTTCCTCCACTATTTAAGGTTTAACTACCATACACTATTGTAAATTCTTTATGTAATCTTAAATTCCTACAAATAAACTTAGAACTTCAATTGTACTTTATGGAAATTGCTTTTTAGCATATGTTCTTTCACCACCACCGATTATATATTATTTTTTTAATAAGTACAATAACAGCTCATAGTCGACGTAATGTAAGACTAACCACCTATAATATTAACTGGCACAAGCATACCTTTACTTTATCCCCAATAGAGAATTTATTTTTATAATTTTCTAAAATATCCACTTGACGTAATATTTAACATTGTTATAAAATTAACTTAATCAATTCACTGAATTCATTAGATGAAAATAAGGAGGTATTCTAGTGTCTCAACAATACCAAAAGTTATTTGAACCAGTTAAAATAGGCTCCTTAGAAATAAGAAACCGTTTTGCAATGGCCCCAATGGGTCCCTTGGGTCTTGCCGATGCCGAAGGCGGCTTTAATCAGCGCGGTATAGAATATTATACAGCCCGGGCCCGCGGCGGCACCGGTCTTATCATTACAGGGGTAACTTTTGTAGATAACGTCGTTGAAGAGCATGGCATGCCGAACGTCCCCTGTTCAACTCATAATCCTGTGCATTTTATTCGTACATCCCGTGAAATGACTGAACGAATCCACGCCTATGATTCAAAGGTGTTTATCCAATTAAGTGGCGGCTTTGGCCGAGTAACAATACCGACTAATTTAGGCGAATATCCTCCCGTTGCGCCTTCACCAATTCAGCATCGCTGGCTTGATAAAACTTGCAGAGAGCTGACAATAGCTGAGATTAAATCCATTGTTGAAAAATTTGGCGATGGTGCATTTAATGCTAAGCGAGCTGGCTTTGACGGCGTTCAAATTCATGCCGTGCACGAGGGCTACCTTATCGACCAGTTTGCCATCTCCTTTTTCAACCACCGAACTGATGAATATGGCGGTTGTCTGGAAAATCGTCTGCGCTTTGCCCGAGAAATTGTCGAAGAAATTAAGCGAAGATGCGGCAGTGACTACCCCATTACCTTGCGCTATAGTCCTAAGAGCTTCATAAAAGACTGGCGTGAAGGAGCTTTACCCGGTGAAGAATTTGAAGAGAAAGGCCGAGATATTCCTGAGGGTATCGAAGCTGCAAAACTACTGGTAGCTTACGGCTATGACGCCTTAGACATAGATGTAGGATCTTATGATTCCTGGTGGTGGAGTCACCCACCAATGTATCAAGCTAAAGGTCTTTATATTCCCTATGCAAAAATAATTAAAGACTCAGTGGATGTGCCGATAATTTGTGCAGGACGTATGGACAACCCCGATTTAGCATTAGGTGCAGTAAATAACGGTGCCTGCGATATGATAAGTCTGGGCCGTCCGCTTTTGGCAGACGAGAATTATGCAAATAAGCTTCGGGCTGGAAAATTAGCCGATATTCGTCCTTGTTTATCTTGTCAAGAAGGCTGTATGGGCCGTATTCAGGAATATTCCGCATTAAATTGTGCCGTAAATCCGGCAGCTTGCAGAGAGAAAGAAACAGCCCTTTCGCCAGCAATCAAGAGTAAACTAGTAGCTATTATCGGTGGTGGAGTTGCCGGTTGTGAAGCGGCCAGAGTTTTAGCCCTGCGAGGACATAAACCGGTAATTTATGAAAAAGCAAGTCGTTTAGGGGGAAATCTAATTCCCGGTGGAGCACCTGACTTTAAAGAAGATGACCTTGCCTTAGTTGCTTGGTATGAACATACCCTTAAGGAACTTGGTGTGGAAGTTAAACTTAACGCTGAAGTTACTGCGGAAAAATTAAAAGGTATTTCGGCAGAAGCCCTAATCATTGCTACCGGTTCAAAACCAAAAATGTTCAGTTTAGGCGATGACCACAACGTATATGCTGCTCAAGACGTACTGCTTAAAAAGGTTGATCCTGGTGAAAAGGTTGTTATTGTCGGCGGCGGACTCGTCGGCTGCGAACTTGCTATTTGGCTCGCTCAAGGTGGAAAGAAAGTTGCCTTGGTAGAAGTTCAAGATAAGTTATTAGCTATAAATGGCCCCCTCTGCCACGCTAACTCGGAGATGCTTGAAAGGCTAGTGCCCTTCAAAGGCGTTGAAGTATTAACCTCCGCTAAAGTTGTTAAAACCACTGAAAAGGGCGTTTTAGTTAATATTAACGGAAGTGACCGGGAACTTCCGGCTGACAGCGTCATTTTGGCAGTAGGCTATAGCTCTGAGGCTTGCCTATATAATGAGTTTAAATATGAGCTTTCTGACGTCTACCTAATTGGTGACGCCCGTAATGTTTCAAATATAATGTATGCTATTTGGGATGCTTACGAAATTGCTGCGAATTTATAATACGACAATTTGATTTAGCAAATTTTTTATACCCTGATGACGTCGAAGCGCAATCAGGGTATTTCTTTTTTCATAAATTAATTGAAAAACTAAATGGAGTATTGTTTAATAGGATAGACAGGTTTCAGCGCCTGCTTTTATATTTTTAAAAATTCAGGACGTTATCGATATCTAGCCAATGAGGTGACTAACTTTATGTCAAAAATAACAAACCGAGCAAAGCAGGCCGAAGCCACCAAGAACAAAATTTATGAATGCGGTGTTAAACTCATTCGTAAGCATGGTTTTGATCAAGTCACGGTAGAGCAAATTTCTAAAGGAGCCGGCGTTTCTGTAGGTACTTATTACTACTACTTCCAGTCTAAGTTTGATCTCTTCAGTGAAATTTTCAAAAGAGCTGATGAATACTTTCAAAACCACGTGGCAAACAATTTAACTGCCGAAGATCCGGTGGATCAAATAGTAGAGTTCTTTGATAAATATGCTGATTTCAACATTTTAGACGGTATCGAAATGGTAAAAAAGCTCTATACTGCCGATAATAAAATGTTCATAACCAAAGGTCGGGCCATGCAAATTATACTTAATTCAATTATTGAGAAGGGTCAGGCTAATAATCAAATCACTAAGAGCTTGTCTTCACAAGAAATAACCACTGCTCTTTTCGTTACCGCAAGAGGTGTCATATATGAATGGTGTCTTTATGATGGCAAACTGGACTTGAAACAAGAAATGAAGAAACTTATAACCATAATGGTAAATGGTCTAACGTACACCGCTTAAACAATAACGCTAAATCGGCTATTTGCCTATCAAGCAGACAAATAGTCGGTTTCTATTTTATAAGGAACAATATTGTGTTAGACGAATTTGGCGGATTTAAAGTTTTGCGCGTTGTTAATGGAGGCGAGACGCAACCTCGCAAAAGAAAAACTTTCTATACTTTGAAAAAAAGTTCCCAAAAAGGCACAAAAAAATGACCGTTTCAAAACGGCCATTTTTAGCATTATTTTCTATTTTGGTGGAGGCGAGGGGAATCGAACCCCTGTCCAAAGGTCTCGCTACACAGGTCTCTCCGAGCGCAGTCTGTAGTTTAAATTTTGCCCCGTTGACGCTTACAGACAAGCTTCTCTGGCGCTATCTCGATAAAAATTCCCAGTCGGCCCTCCGAGAATTGGGCTTCAGGTATCCCGCTAATTGACGTCCTATCCTAGGCCACGGGCGAACGCAGGCAGGACGTTAGCATTAAGCTGCTAAAGCGTATTCGTTGTTTGCGTTTACTTAAAATCCACCGTATTGACGGGCAAATGGAACCCCGGCTCGCTACCTATGCCACAACAACCCCTGTCGAAGCCAGTACGCCCCCGTAATAATAACGGGACGCCACTGTGGCGTTATACGCAAACTCAAGTGTTATTCATTATAACATAAAAATCATTTTCCGTAAACTATTGTTTTTGATTTTCGCGAAAGGCCCGGGCAACTTCCCGCTTAGCATCTCGTTCCGCAATATCCTGGCGCTTATCATAGGTCTTTTTCCCGGTTGCCAAACCCAATTCCACTTTTGCTTTGCCCCGAGTAAAATAAAGTTTGATTGGCACAAGAGTATATCCTTTTTCCTTGGTCTTACCAATCAATTTATTTATTTCATAGCGGTGCATCAATAGTTTTCTAGTCCTGAGCGGCTCATGGTTGAAGCGGTTGCCCTGATCATACGGACTAATATGCAGATTGTGTAACATAAGTTCACCATTATCAATTCTCGCATAACTATCTTTAAGGTTGGCCTTGCCAGCCCTAAGCGATTTTACCTCAGTACCAGACAGTGCTATCCCTGCTTCATAATTTTCATGAATATGATAGTCATGCCTCGCCTTACGGTTTTCAGCTACTATCTTAATATTCCCCATCGAGTTCACCCTTCTTCACCCATCATGCCCTTAATATTATAGCACAAAAAGCCAGCAACCGCACATCAGCTTTATCACCTATTTTTACCGATTTTGATATTAAAATCGGTAAATTTGCCAAGCTACTAGACGACAACTCATTGATCCATCATTGACAATTACTGTCACGGCTTTTATACTGTATCCAATATTCATACTCCTATGTGAGTTCTTAATTGGGCTGACATTAGCTGAATTTTAGATTTGGAGGAACCACCGTAATGAATGATTCTACTAAACTCTCCCAGCTTGTCCTTTACCGCAACTTACTTGCTGATCCTTTAGTATACAAACTACACCTGCTGCTTACTTCCAATGCCGAGCCTGATTTAGAATACGAACTAGCTGCTGGGCTTATTGAGGCCGCTGAGCGATTAGGTCTTGACGGCAATCTTTGGCAAAGTTATCTTATTCACTGCATCGCCAGTGACGAAAATACTTTTACTCTAGCCGTGGAAAAATCTCATGGTCAAATTGGTCAAAGTATTCGTGAGGCTGCAATACATGATATCGCTATATTACTTACAATCCTTAAGGCCCAGCCGTTGCCGGCTTGTCATAATTTAGTTGAAAATTTTTCACCCACTAAACCTACTGGCACTGCGGCAATTACTATGCTAAGAGAGTTTATTTTTTCGTCTACACCAACGGTTACACCAAATGAACTTATTGATAAACTAATTGAATATTATATTCACTATGGCAGCGGACCAACTGCCGGCTTTAAGGCTTTTCGCTGGAACGACAAAACCGGCCTTGTGGGAATTGTCCATCCAGATGCCATCAAACTGGACGATATTATTGGCTATGAATCACAAAAGGCTACTCTTGTTCAGAATACTGAGGCCTTTATTGCCGGGCGCCCGGCAAACAATATTCTTCTTGCCGGAGCCCGCGGCACCGGTAAATCTTCTTCAGTGAAGGCACTTATAAATCGTTATCATACTGACGGCTTACGATTAGTCGAAGTCCCCAAACATCAGCTGAGCCAACTTAACATCATTATTGATAGATTGCGTAACCGCAGTCAAAAGTTTATTATTTTTCTGGATGATCTTTCTTTTGAAGAAGCTGAATCTGATTATAAATACCTCAAATCTATTATTGACGGCGGTATTGAAGCCCGACCAGCCAATGTACTTTTATATGCTACATCCAACCGACGCCATCTTATTAGAGAAAGCTGGGCGGACCGGGCTGATGTTCAGGATATTCACAGCGCTGACACGGTTCAGGAAAAAATTTCTTTAGCTGATCGGTTTGGTATTACGCTGACATTCTCTGCTCCCAACCAAGACGAATTTCTTCAAATTGTTGAAGGCATTGCTAAACGCAATGATATTTCATTACCAGCTGCCGAACTCAAATCAGCAGCAATACGGTGGGAAATGTCCCGCTCCGGCCGTTCAGGCCGAGTAGCCAAGCAATTTGTTACCCATCTGCTTAGCAACAACAAAAATTAATAATCAGACTTTTAAATAATAATATATATAATACTAAGTACTACGAAAAAATGGCCTCCATGGGGAGGTCATTTTTTTCGTAGTACTTGTCAACTTACACTATTTTCTCCGTTTACGCCGGGGAACTGTTGTTTTTTTGCGTCCAGCTTTTGGCGGTTCTGCTCGTCCAATAGGTTCTTTGCGAGGCCGTTTACTGCCGCCAATTCTAAGGCTTGGGGTTAAACTATCCTCCCGGCTTAATTCAAAGTCGATATTGCGTTCTTCTGGGTTAACTTTAACCAAAAGTACCCGTACGGCATCCCCTAAACGGTAGGTTTTACCGCTACGCTCACCGATAAGTGAATATTGTTCTTCGGCGTAACAATAATAATCATCATCCATGCTTGAAACATGTACTAAGCCTTCAATGCCATTTTCCAATTCGACAAATAAGCCAAAAGCAGTTACACCATTAATATTGCCGTCAAATTCTTCTCCAATAAACTGCGCCATATATTCGACTTTTTTAAGATCCACCGTTTCCCGTTCAGCCTCGGCAGCCGCCCGTTCCCGCTGAGACGAATGCAACGCAATTTCCGGCAATATTGCTGCCAATTTTTGCCGTCGTTTAGCCGAAACCTCTCCATCCATAAATGTTTCACGCAAAATACGATGGACTATTAGATCAGGATACCGACGAATCGGCGAGGTGAAATGAGTATAAAACGGGGCCGCTAAGCCGAAATGCCCTAAATTTTCAGCTTCATAACGAGCTTGTTTTAGAGACCTCAGCATAACGGTACTAATAATCCGTTCCTCCGGTCGTCCGGCAATCAGTCCTAAAACTTTCTGCAGGGCCTTGGGGCTTACTTCCTCGGTTTTTCCTAATGATTGTCCAAAGTTATGCAACAAATTGTCCAGTTTAACCATTTTTTCCGCTTCGGGTTCTTCATGTACCCGAAAAACAAATGGTATCGCTAATGTATGAATGTGTTCAGCAACCGTCTCATTTGCCAACAGCATAAATTCTTCAACAATGGATTCAGCAACACTGCGCACTCGTTTAACAATTCCTATTGGTTTACCATTGTCATCTAGTTTGACCTTTAATTCAGGAAAATCAA
Source organism: Bacillota bacterium (assembly GCA_017889625.1). Lineage (GTDB taxonomy): Bacteria > Bacillota > Negativicutes > Sporomusales > CTSoil-080 > CTSoil-081. Next base: position 28,080 of record JAGGAD010000024.1, read on the forward strand.
AATCAATTGCTCCCCGGCGCATGCGACGATCCCGTAAGATATGGCACAATCGTTCCATATCGTTAATATGCTCCAAAAGCGGCTGATATTTTTCTTTGAGCTCCGCATCATTATCTACCAGAATACCGCGAACGACATTGTATGAGAGTCTGGTGTGCACCCGAATAACACTGGGAAAAATCTCATAATTTAAAACCTTTCCCTGATGATCCACTTCCATCTGGGCTGATAATGTCAGGCGGTCTTCGCCGGCATTAAGGCTGCATATACCATTAGATAACCGTTGCGGCAACATTGGCAATACCCGGTCTACCAAATAGACACTAGTTCCCCGCTCACGCGCTTCATTATCCAGCGCAGTATTTTCCCGTACATAATAGCTAACATCAGCAATATGTACGCCCAAAGAGTAACGTCCATTTTTCAGCCGCTCAACATGAACAGCATCATCAAGATCTTTCGCATCTTCCGAGTCAATAGTCACCACCGGCAAATGCCTAAGATCGCGCCGTCCCACCAAGTCTTCCTCGCTTATCGAAGTATTCGCTTTAAGTGCTGCCTGTTCTACTTCTGGTGGAAAAGATGTTGACAAGTTATTCCGGCGAATAATTGACAATATTTCTAGTCCTGGGTCACCTTTATGCCCTAGGACTTCAATGACTTTACCTTCGGCATTACGTTTTTTCTCCGGCCATTTAGTAATTTCCACAACTACTTTGCTGCCATTTTTCGCCCCATTGAATTCACCTTTAGGGATAAAGATATCCTGGCGGATACGATTCTCGTCCGGTGTAACAAATGCAAAATGGCGGCTATTTTCAAAGGAGCCAACAATGGTAGTATTAGCCCGATGAATAATGCGGATAACTTCTCCTTCCTGTGCTTTACCGGTGGCTGACCTTCGGCTATGAAGCCGAACTACAACGCTGTCCCCATGCATCGCACTCATCATCGAATCAACTGGAATATACACATCCGGCTCTTCTTGATTCTTGGGGAGAACAAATCCATAACCTTTATCGCTGGCCGACATTGTGCCAACCAACAAATTCATGCGTTCTGGTACACCATACTTGCCAAACCTGGTCTTAATCACTTCAGCATTAGTTTCTAATTCATCCAACACCGACCAAAAACTAGTCAGATCATTGCCCTTTAGGCCCAGCACTTCTGCAATCTCTTCTGCAGTTAGTGGCTTATAGGCTTCAGTGTACATAAAGGTCAAAATCTTTTCTTTTAAAGTCATGATTTCACTTCGCCGACAATCATTAGTGTCGCCTTCCCTTCAGCGCTTACTGACCCATCTGCCAGCCTTATTTCAGCTGCCATTTCAATCATTTTGCCGCGTTCCTTAATTACCCAGCCGCAAACCGTTATCTTTCGCCCCACTGGCGTAGGTTTACGGAATCGGACCTCCAGGCGCGCTGTAACTGCATGAAAACCTTTGGCATAATAATAGCGAGCCATAATTTCATCAAGCAGAGTACTTATTATTCCGCCATGAACGACACCATCATATCCTTGATGTTCCGCTCCTGGTGTAAACTCGGCTATATACTTATTATCTTGCTCCAAAAATTCCAATTTCAATCCTATGGGATTAAGCTTACCACAGGCAAAACACCATTCATTAGTTTCTACTTTATTCATATAGATGTACATTCCTTTCTTTACTGCAAATTATCTGCCAAAAATTCGGACACACAATCAAATACTTTATTTCTTTCTATATCAAGGGTTACAATATGTCCCGAGCGTTCTAACCATACCAGTTGCTTATGCCTACTGCCTAGCCTACTATAGATATACTCTGCACTCTCAGGCTTAACCGTATGTTCTCTACGCGACTGGATAACTAACGCCGGAACCTTAATTTCGGGCAATAGCTTGTCAACATGTTTGATAAACTCAAGCAGACTGGTCAAACTACTCAGCGGTGTAGCATCATAATTCACGCTATAACGGATGTCGACTGGCAATTTACGGCGTTTTTTTAAAACAAACTTCTTAAAAAGACGGTAAATTGGCAACAGTGGCAACCTTCGTTCATTAATAAAAATAGGTGCACTCAATGCTGCTACTTTACTTACCGGATATTCATGCGCCAACTTTAACGCCAACAGACCACCCATTGATAACCCAACAACAGCAACACTTTTCGTCACTGCTTTTAATATATAGTACCCGTCCTCGACTGCGCCATACCAATGCAGCCAATTCGTCCTGGCCATATCTTCTACATTGGTTCCATGACCACATAGCCGAGGTCCCAACACCGTATATCCAAGCTGGTTAAGATGTTCACCCAAAAGCAGCATTTCTGATGGAGATCCTGTAAATCCATGTACAAGTAATACGCCTTTATCTTCGCCTGGTAAAAAAAATGGTTCAGCTCCGCTTACAATTGGCAAAAAAATCCTCCCCTAGCTGTTATAGTATGTTTTTAGTATACCATTAATTAGTAATAAATTATAGTTATCTCCACCTGCGCCCACTAGTTCAACTTTCTCTGCAAAAAAAAGTGCTGGCTATTTATGCCAGCACTTTAATTCTACTAGAAGAATAACAACGGAGCAATAATCAATGAAATTGTTCCAGCTACTTTGATCAACGGATTCATTGCCGGACCTGAAGTATCTTTGAAAGGATCGCCTACAGTGTCGCCGATAACTGCGGCAGCATGAGTCGGCGTACCTTTACCGCCGTATTTTCCAGTCTCAATGAATTTCTTGGCATTATCCCAAGCACCACCAGCATTGGCCATAAATATAGCCATCAACACACCGGCAGCGGTAATACCAGCCAAGAATCCAGCAAGAGCTTTAGCTCCCATGCAGAAGCCTACCAACAGAGGAACACCAACCGCAAAAATCCCAGGAAGGATCATTTCACGGATAGCAGCTTTGGTGCTGATATCAACACAACGAGCATAGTCAGGACGACCAGTTCCTTCCATGATACCAGGGATTTCGCGAAACTGACGACGAACTTCGCTAATCATTTCAAAAGCAGCTTTACCTACAGCTTCCATGGTGAAAGCGCAAACCAGGAATGGTAGGGTTGCACCAAGGAAAATACCGATGATGACAACCGGATCAGTAAGGTTAATAGTTAAATGACCATTGAGCAGAAGGTCTGAAATTTTTGGATTTTTCTTAATTTCTTCGCTAAATGCAGTGAAGAGAGCCAGTGCGGTAAGAGCCGCCGAGCCAATAGCAAAGCCTTTAGCAATAGCCGCTGTAGTATTACCAACCGAGTCCAATTTATCAGTTGTTTTACGTACGTCTTCACCAAGTTCAGCCATTTCAGCAATACCACCAGCATTGTCTGCTACCGGACCAAAGGAGTCCACAGCAACAACCATACCTGCTGTACACAACATCCCCATAGCCGCCATAGCGATACCATAAATACCGGCAGCACTAAATGAAACATAGATAGCAATAGCGAAAACAATCATCGGCAGAGCGGTACTACGAAGGCCTACTGCCAAACCTGAGATAATGTTAGTAGCAGGACCAGTTTGTGACGAGTCTGCAATATGCTGAGTCGGAGCTTTAGCACTAGAGGTATAGTACTCGGTAATCATACCGACAAGAACATTAACAATCAACCCAGCTACAATTGCAACAAAAATATGACGTCCTTCAGTATTACCAAAGGTAGCTGTAGCTGTTAAATAAGCGATTATCGCAGTAATCAAATTAGTGCCCCACAAGCCACGGTTAAGCGCTGCCTGAGGATCGCCATCTTCACCTGTACGTACAAAGAAGGTACTAATAATAGCCGCAATAATACCAGCAGCACCAATAAGAAGCGGGAAGATAACGCCATTTACACCATACAGCGTGTTGCCAATAAGCATCGCCGCAATGGCAGTAGCACCGTAAGATTCAAACAAGTCAGCTCCCATACCTGCGGTATCGCCGACATTGTCACCAACATTATCTGCTATGACTGCAGGGTTACGAGGATCATCTTCAGGAATACCAGCTTCGATCTTACCAACAAGATCAGCGCCGACATCCGCAGCTTTAGTATAAATACCGCCGCCAATACGGGCAAAGAAGGCTATTGCACTTGCACCAAACGCAAAACTGTTAATTACCACTGGATCACGGAATATTATGAATAAAACAGATACACCTAAGAGACCGAGACCAGCTACCGACATACCCATAACTGCGCCAGCTCTAAAGGATACCCCCAATGCTTTATTCAAGCTGGTGCGGGCGGCTTCGGTAGTACGTGCATTTGCTTTAGTAGTAGATGACATACCTATGTATCCGGCAATTGCCGAGCAAATCGCACCAACAAGGAAAGATATCGCCAATTGATAAGTACCTACAACAAGCAAAATAACAAAAATAATTACAGTAAACGGGATGAGAGTCTTGTACTGACGATTTAAAAATGCCATAGCCCCTTCAAAAATTGCCTGTGAAATCTCTTTCATTCTGTCATTCCCCTGGTCTTCTTTTAGCACACTGACCATGAGGTAAGCTGCAAATAGCAATGCAATAATGCCAGCTATCGGCGCAATAAAAACTAAATCCATTTTTGTTTTCTCCTCCTTAGATTAAATAAATGCTCAAAAATACCTCAATGTGGCCATTGAGGTATTGAACAAACCTAATGTGTTAGTTTTACCAACGCCAATGTAACCACCGCAAATACAAGCCCTAAAATCATTGTTATCTTAGCCAACACTTCGTCTAAGCCCTTTTTCTTACCACCAAAAATGGCCTCAGCGCCCCCAGCTATCGACCCTGACATTCCAGCGCTTTTACTTGATTGCAAAACAACCGCACCAATAAGTAAAACGGATAATATCCCATCAAAAATCATTAGCCCAGTAATCACGTCTACACCCCCTGCCTCTCATACCACTCTATTTTAACAAATCACACTACACTTGACAATGTTTGCTACCATATTTTTGCACATTACCTACTGCTTTATTCTATAGTACTGGTATTTTTATCATCGCCGTTCAAAACTATAACAGATTTCATCCAATAACCGGCCATTCTTCACCAATTTTTTGACCTTCTAAAAAACTAAAACTACTTTTATAGTTATATTTTACAATTTCCCCTATTTTTTATTAAGAATAGTAGTGCATTCACTATTAATATGCAGAAAATAGCAGCTCTACCGTGGAAACGGCCAGCCAAAATTTATTTTGCCGGGTCTAGTGGTAATATCAGTATTTTTCAGCTAAATCTACCCTTTCGTTCTTTCATAGAAATACTATAATAGTTCTATGACCATAGTTTCATACTACTCCATGAAACTGGGCTAAAAATTTAATAGACTACAGGAGGCGTTACATCGTTATGATGCGCTTTATCCGGCGGTTTCTCATTGGCCGGCCGTTACACAACCAAGAGATGTCCCATGAGAAACTGCCAAAATGGCAAGCTTTGGCTACATTTTCTTCTGATGCCCTTTCATCTGTTGCCTACGGCCCGGAACAGATAATGCTTACTCTCGCTATACCCGGCCTACTTGCCTATGGTTACTTGGGTCCCGTGGCAATCGCCATCCTGATATTGCTTGCAATAGTAACCCTTTCCTATGTTCAAGTAGCCCACGCTAACCCCGGCGGCGGTGGTTCCTATTCAGTTGCCATTCATAATCTAGGGGAATTTCCGGCCCTTACCGCTGCTGCTGCCTTATTTGCCGATTACACGCTTACAGTTGCAGTGAGTGTGTCCGCAGGTACTGCGGCGCTTATTTCCGCATTTCCTGAGTTTATCCCCTACGAGATATATATCGACCTTGGCGTCTTATTTTTAGTACTTATGCTGGTTAATCTCCGCGGAGTAAAAGATTCTTCTACCACTTTTGTTTACCCAACATACGCTTTTATTTTTGGTATTCTCGCCTTAATAGGCGTAGGTATATATAACGCGGTAACCGGAACGGTTCCAGTTATCCCTGCTGAATCCATGGTCAAACAGCAACTCGACTGGTCCCTATTCTTTCTGCTACTGCGGGCCTTTGCTAACGGTTGCAGTTCGATGACTGGTATCGAAGCTATTTCTAACGGCGTACCAATGTTCAAGGAACCGCAGGTCAAAAATGCCGCCCACACCACTTTCTTCATGTCCGGAATGCTTGGCGTCATGTTCGTCGGCATTTCCTTCCTTATCATGCATTTTCATATCTTGCCCGAGGAAAATATTACCGCCTTATCAGTGGTTGCCGAAAATATCTTTGGCCGCGGCTTTATGTACTATTACATTCAAATTACTACCATGCTTGTATTATATCTCGCCGCGAATACAGCCTATAACGGTCTGCCGCCACTGCTTTCTATTTTAGCCAAAGACGGCTATATGCCCCGTTATTTGGGAGCCAGAGGTGAACGACTGAATTTTTCTAACGGCATTATTCTTTTAAGTGCATTTGCCGCTGTTCTTATTGTTATCTATAACGGTGACACTGAACATCTGATCTCACTCTATGCCATTGGTGTTTTCCTATCGTTCACAATCGCCCAAAGCGGCATGGTCGTCCACTGGTTTAAAGAAAGAAAGCCTTGGTGGCATGCCCGCGCCATCCTTAACGGGTTTGGGGCTATCATCACCGGGATAGTCGTACTAATTATCGCCATAACTAAATTTTTCTATGGAGCTTGGATGGTACTTATCTTCATCCCCATTACGATTAAAATCTTCAAAGCTATCCGCGCTCATTATAACAATGTAGCGGAACAGTTATCTTTATCTAATAGCGGCTTTGCAGAAATCCTCGCCCTGCCTCAAGCCACTAATTTGGTAATTGTCCCCATCGCCAGTCCTACCAGAGTAGTCGCCGAAACTCTACGCTATGCCAGATCACTTAGCGAGAACGTTATCGCCCTACATATCACCACTGACGAAGTAGAAGGTTGTAAAATCGAAGAAAAATGGTCCGCCTGGAATCCAGGTGTAAAGCTAGTAACTGTGTATTCACCTTATCGTCTAGTAGTTCAACCAGTGCTAGACTTTATCAGCGAGCTTGAAATTCATAAATGCAATTACGACTACATTACCGTAATCATTCCAGAATTTGAAACAAAAAAATGGTGGCATATTTTACTTCATAATCAGACTGGCTGGGTTCTACGCACACTTCTAATATTAAAGGAAAATGTCGTAGTTACCACCATTCCTTACCACCTCAGGAAATAGCATAAAAAAACCGACCGTAATGGTCGGTTTTTTTATGCTATTTCCCCAGTAATTTTTTACCAACTTCAGTAGTAATATCTTCACCGCCAAAATGCACTTGGCCTTTATCCAATACTGCACTTAATCCTTTAGCCTCGGCAACTGCCTTTACTGCCGCATTCACTTTATCCTCAATAGGTGTTATTAACTCTTTCTGTTTCGCATTTAGCTGCTGTTGCAACTCATTATAGTAATTCTTCTTGTCCTGATCATTCATCGCCGCCGCTTTAGCGTCAAAGTCCTTCTTAGCTTGTTCAACAGCAGCTTGCATAGCTGTCTGAGCCGCCGCCATATCCGGACATTGGGACATCAGTAATTGATAATCTACCACACCTACTTGAGGCGAAGGCGCTGCTAAAGCCTTACTGTTTTGTAAAGATACACCCCCAACTACTCCTAATAAGACAAAAACCGCGATCACCGTCGTCGTAAACTTAACGCAATTTTTTCCGAATTTATGCACACTGCTACCCCTTTTCTTAACACATTTATTATACTGCCATTATAGCAATGTTTATTACCACATTCAACAACCTCTTTAATTTACATGTGTATAACTTGTGATAATGTCACCATGTAGACTATCGTGAGATAATGTCACTATGAAAAACGAGGTGCACTATCTCATGTCACAGAAACAACTAA
>JAGGAD010000110.1 GCA_017889625.1 Bacillota bacterium
TCATATTGGCTCAACGGTCCACCGTATTTATGACTATAGGCCCGAGTACGTTCTTCTACATCATAGTCAACAAATTCCACAACCACACTAGCATCAGTGTCCATTCCGCGACGAGCACCTGGTACATCAACATCCTGAGTCCACTTAAAGTTCTTAATTTCTACAGCGTGTACCGACTGGTCCGCTGTCCCGGCAACATAGATCGCTTTAACTTCAAGATCACCACGAACTATTACTTTGTCGGTAATTACATCTACACTATTTACTTCAACATTTTTGATAAATACATCAATAATTTGTTCAATCGGCGGTTTGTTGTCCGGAACAACCACATGAATATCCAATACTTTTTGTCTTTCTTGCTCACCAATTACTTGTCGCACGATTATAGGCCCAGTCTGAGCCCCCAACACACATTTGTTAGGAGAGGTGCCCATCACCGACCCGCTTGATGACGCACTTACTGTTTGGCGTTTTTTATCGTCCACACATATTCCCCCCTTTATAGGTTCTAATTATATATATGCCGAGATTTTGTCTTATGTGACAAAAACACTCTACGGCAGCAGAGTTCTAATGTACCATTATAGTTTCCTACTTTAATAAGGAGACTTCGGCATTCCCAACCTAAATTTCCCTCTCGACTCAACGCCGCCGACCCCTTCCGCCCCACTAACGGATGCAAGTATAGCATCATTAACGTCTACTGTCTTACCGATTGGCGTAAACGCAACTTTCTCAGCAATAAATACCGGATCATAGGCATGAATAAAGATACGATTAGGCGCGCTGGCAAAGTTAGCTCCCGCCGCCAGTATCGCCTCATAAAACGATTGGCAGGCCCCGGCAAAAATTATTAAATCGTCCATTGAAGGCTGAAATTCTCGCGCAACTTGCACTGATTTAATAAAATATTTTGACGTCCGGTAATTATTAATATCCCGAAAGCCCTTTTTCCCCCCACCAATTAAAGCGTCATGTCCTGTTAACACTAAAATATCTGGACGAAATTCTTTCAATAGCGCCAACAACTGGCCGGGCTGCTTTTCTTCGTCAATCCAGCGGCCAATCGCTTCCAAATTAAGCTGATTATACGTTTTTAAACACATTTTTAAATAATCTTCGTCACCATCAATATGCAGCACTCTACCCGGAACATTAAACGAAGCACACTTTTTTGATGATTCTGACCGGTTCATTTTCCGTCGTTCCTCAACTAGCCCTCGACTGGATATTACATTACGCAAAGAGTCTGCACATATTTTATTCATTTCACTAGTTATTCGTTTAAGATTCTCAGCGTTTACTTTTTCTATATCGGCCAATGGAGCATCCGCCAACAACCTTAAATGCATCCCTTTTAACGTAATTAGCGGTTGCCCGCTTTCATCAACAGAGATAGCCGTTACCTTAAATAATATATCTCCACCATGTGATTTACGCGTTACCAGATCGCCTACCGCTACATCAAACACCGTTATCCCTCCCCACTGACTAATACATAGTATGAGGTTATACGAAAAATTGCCACCTTGCGCTAAAACGCCCTATCTCCTCATTGATATTTTTTTCTAACAAGTGTCAAACAACATTGTCTAACTATATACTGTATTAAAGTCTGACTAGGCTTTACAGCACTCAATCACCGAGGTGATGGGCACTTGATTAGCGTGGTCGTTCCTGCCAAAAATGAAGCAGGCCGAATTTCCACTGTTTTGCAAAATCTGGGGACTTTACCAATAGATCATATAATTGTCATTACTAATGGCTCTAAAGACTCAACCATGCGGGAAATTTTAGCACTCCGCCTTCCAAAACTCCAGATTATTTATTTTCATGAGTGCCTAGGTATTGATATTCCTCGGGCAATTGGTGCAAAAGTAGCGCTGGCGCTTGGCAGTGATGTTGTCCTTTTTGTTGACGGCGACATGGTTGGAACTTTCAACGAAAACCTGATGGAACTGGTTGACGGCGTATTACTGAAGCATCTGGATATTGCACTGACAAATTGTTATCCTTTGCCTCCACGACATATCGAACGCTATAATCCCACATTTCAATGGCGCCTAAATTTAAACAAAGAACTGGGTTTGGAGAAAAAAGTAAACTTATCTACCCCCGCCCATGGCCCACACGCTGTTTCCCGACGCCTGCTGGATGCTATTCCCATTAAAGAACTGGCTATTCCACCAGTCGTCTTGGCCTTAGCCCGGTCGCATAAATTAAAGATTGACGTGGCAACCACGATTCCTCATTACCGGCTAGGATCTTCCATCAAAAATCAAATTCACACCAATAAAATTATTGACACCATCGTAGGGGACTGTCTTGAAGCAATTGCTGCTTTTCACCAGCAGCCCCGAACGCGACAGTGGCAAAACACCACTTATCTTGGGTATCACCCAGATCGTCGCTTCGATTTACTAGATCAATTCCTAAACGAAAACGTGCGCTCTGAAAAGTAGCGCACGTTTTTTTACTGATATTTTTCCCAGGCATTACTAACCAGCGCAAATTCATCAAGGGATAAAGTTTCACCCCGCCGCATGCTGTCAATGCCTGCTTCTTCTAATATTTTATTAACATTCTCAGCCGTTATGCCTGCCGCTTTTAAACCGTTGGCCAAGGTCTTTCGTCGCTGAGCAAATGCTGCCCGCACCACCCGGAAAAAGCGTTTTTCACTTTCCACCTTAACCGGCGGCTCCTTCCGCACCGTACAACGAATAACTGCCGACTCTACTGCTTTTTGTACCATAGTAACTAGAAGCTCAATTGGCAATTTATGCTCCAATAAATTCATGATAATCGGAGTAGTAATATAATACGGAAGGTTAGCCACTACTTTAAAAGTCTTGTTTGGTATTTCCGCTGAAATATCCAACTTCAAAATATCATTATGAATTACCCGTACATTATCATAACCATCAAGTGTTTTAGACAATACGGTTATTAACCGTTGATCCAGTTCAACCGCCACAACTTCTGCTTGGGTTTCAGCGACCCCCTGGGTGAGGGTCCCAATACCCGGCCCAATTTCCAACACCGTATCTGTGGCACTAATTGCCGCTGCTTCAACTATCTGCTGAACCACATTCTCATCAATTAAAAAATTTTGGCCTAACTTTTTACTAGTATGAATACCAAAGGTTTTTAAAATATGTGTTGTTACTTCTTTTTTGGCGATACATGGTTTAATCATTATTTTCCTCCAACAG
>JAGGAD010000077.1 GCA_017889625.1 Bacillota bacterium
TATCATATGGGACATGGTCTCGCCGAACTCTCGTTGCCAAGTTTTCTTCTGGAATCCAAAAGAAAGGCAGAACAATGAATTTCTCAGTATCATCTCTTGACGGGAATACTAAGACAAAGGCGGTAATGTCGGTGGTACTGGATAAATCAAGGCCACCGTAACATACTCTTCCACGTAAACTGTTTAGATCTATAGGAAAAGCACACTCGTCCCAGCGATCCATCTGCATCCAGCGAACTGATTGCTTTACCCACTGGTTTAATCTAAGCTGTCGGAACAAGTTTTCCTCGGCTAAATTTTCCTTCGCACTTTGAAAAGCGGCTCTAACTTTTTCTATGGCAATAGTATGACCCAGTGACGGATTGGCTTTATACCAGTTTTCTTCATTTGCCCAATCATCGGTATCTTCGATACCATAAATAGCCGAGTAAAATGTCGGATCAATTTTTCTGCCGGACAGAATATCCTTTGCCTTTTGGTGTACTTCATAGCAAATGGAGTTTCGATCATTGCCCGCCGTCGTAATTAGAAAAAATAGCGGCTGTGTCCGCGCATCTCCCGAACCTTTCGTCATGACATCATATAGGTTTCTATTGGGCTGTGCATGTAGTTCATCGAAAACCACAGCATGAACATTCAAACCATGTTTGGTGTACGCTTCTGCTGACAGTACTTGATAAAAACTATTAGTTGGATAATACACCAGCCTTTTTACCGACATGACTGGTTTTATTCTTTTTTTCAGCGCCGGACACTGATCCACCATATCCACCGCGACATCGAAAACAATGGATGCTTGCTGCCGGTCCGATGCACAACCATAGACTTCTGCCCCCCACTCATTATCACCGCAAGTCATGAGTAGAGCTACAGCAGCCGCCAATTCGGATTTACCATTTTTCTTGGGAATTTCAATATATGCGGTATTATATTGCCTGTAACCATCTTCTTTTACCGTACCGTAAATGTCCCGGATAATTTTATCTTGCCAGCCTAGAAGCTCAAAGGGAACCCCACGCCACTTTCCTTTGGTATGCTTTAAACAGTTGATAAAGGTAACCGCATGCTGCGCTTTATCTTTATCATACACTCGTCTTACCTCCACTTAGCAAAATGAGTTCCATCGGATCAGCGGTTTCTTTTGTTATCCCATCAGTGACAATTCGGCTTCGAGCCGCTGGCGTCAGGCCAAATTGTTCACAAAGTTTATTCATAATCTTTAAGTACGTTTGGGAAATAGATACCTGAGGTACTTGCTGCCAATACCCGGAAGGGGTTTTTACAATAGTGCCATGCTTGCTAATAAACTCCTCAGCTTCCTTCCAACGGGCATACGCTTGGCAATATCCTGCAAATGCCGCTAAATCCATGCTGGTTAAAAGACCTATATGCTCCAACTGTTTAGTTAACCTGCGCCATTCTTTTTTCGCTTCCCCATCGAGCCATACCGGACATTTTGGAGCCTTCGCTTCCGGCGTAGGCTCATTTCGATTGAGTTCTCGTTTTCCTGGATTTCCTTCCAGTATCTTTAAGACAGTTGGTTTTGGTTTTCTTCCCTTTTGAGCCATAGGTATTGCCTCCCTATTTCAATCAAAAAAGGAAGCCTCTCGGCTCCCTGAGAATATCCTGATATTTTTTTGTCTGACCAAGTTAAAACATCGGCTTTTACTATTTTATTCCTAGTTCAGCTTTGCATCGTTCCAATGCTTCCTGTAAAAATGCTATATCAATACCATTGTCTTGATATCCTTGGCTGATGGTAGAAAAATAGTATTCATTAGGTAATGCTGGCTTGCTTTCATACTGCCGAGTCATCACATACACCATCACTTTTTCCGTTCCCACTGGAGTCTCAACCTCTACTAACTTCTTGGTATATAACGTCGGAAACCCTTCATAGCGGTCCAACGATTTTTCACATTCGTTTGTGATCTCCCATAATACCACCGGCACTTTACCGTTATTAATTACTTCCACATTCGCTACCCCAGACTGAGTTCCCCGAAACGTCAATTGGTAACCCAATAGGCCTCCGTTTCCTACAACTCGCGCCTTGGGGCAGCGTTTTTTCATTTGGCTTAGATTCATATTACTGCCGTAAGCAGCGTAAAGTTTTGTTTGCATTATTTGCTCCTTTCGCTCTACCGCCTCGAACACTTGGCGGATTAAGGGGCTTACAGCCCCTTATCTAGTTACATTTCAGGCGGCGTTTCTCCACGCGGAGTCACCAGTAAGATTGGCTAGAAAATGATAGCGACAGGTCTCAAATTCCTTACCGATAAGCCCCAGCCGAAGCATCCAACAGCGAAAGGTGTATTTTTCATTATCGGTTACTTTTCGTTTCGCACTTGCCGTTTTTTGTTTTAATGCCTGATAGCTAATGGCTAAACAAAACTGAATGTAGGCCTTTATTCTTCCGGCATGCAGCGTTCCGTTAAAAAGCCGAAACTCAATGGTACCTTTGGTAAATGTACTGTGCAAGTTAAGGCCGTGGTAGCGACTGTTATGGTAATGTCGTGTTCGGCTTTCTGTACCGTAGTTCTCATACCAAATATCGGCTAAGGCTTCTATAGTTTTTGGCTTTTTATTATTAATTTTCTGTACTAAGTCTTCATTCACTTTTTTGCAATATTTGATTCGCGCGTAATCAATGTTTAAACTTTTATACAGCAATTCCTCTTTACTGGCCACTAAGTTCACCAGATTTTTTAGGCTGTTCGGGGTATGCGGTTTGGCATCCACATGAATGTGTATACCGCAATTATGCTGGCTGTCGCTTACCGCCCCTGCTTTTCGAAGCAAGCGAATCAGTTCTTGCAAAGGTTCTACGTCTTCATAGGTTAAAATGGGGCTTACCAGTTCTACTTTATACTCGTTACCAGCAGAAACCAAATGTCCCTGTGTTTTTTTCATGGCGTGAATACTAGAATCACTGACCATCTTCCAAGTTCTTCCCTTGCTGTCTACTATCCAATATTCATCATAGGAACCGCCCTGATGCTGGATTTGGCTAGTAAAATAACTTGCCACCACTTGTGCCGCTTCTTTTCGTGTTATCCCTGTCATTTCTACCTCAATGCCAAAATTCTGTGTTCTCACTCAGCTATCCCCTTTCGTAAAGTTCTTAGCTTAGTGTGTATGTTAACTCTGACAGGGCTAACTATCCAGTCATTTATCGTAATTTTGTATCATAATTAAGGTAGAAAACGGTAACGACGAAATATACTAACCAACACCAGGCATAAAACCAGAGGCATCTCAATTTACGATGCCTCTGGTTTTACAGTTTGAGCAATCGAGCAATATTTCCACCCAACACCATTTGTAATATCTTCTTGTCATCAACAATTTGCTCCAACACAGTTCGTACCGCAAGCGGCGAAGCATACGGCGCATCAGAGCTAAACAGTGTACGGTCCGGGTATTCCCGTATCGCAAATGTTGGGGCAACAGTCGTAAAAGTCGCCGATAAGTCCACATATATATTGGGGATGTCTCTTATGGCTTTAAGCGTATTTAGCCAATGTATCCCACCCATATGTCCCAAAATCAATGGCACTGACGGATATTTTCTGCTTAACTGCAATAGTTCTTTTATATCGGTAAAATCCAGCGGAAAGAAGGTATGCACCCATAGCGGAAGATTTCCGGAATCCTGTACTGCCTGAAATAAAGCTTCCATTTTACCTATCTCGCCGGTACCCGGTGTCATTTCGCCAATCCCTTTAAATCCATTGCCTAAAATGTATTTTGTAATCCATGTAAGATTTTCCTGATATGATAAGCCAAAGGGGATTGACCCAAATCCAATATACTTTTGCGGGTTCTCTTTTATGATGCCCGAAAGTTCTTCAATAGACTGAATTCTTTGCTGTAACAGGTTCTGCTTTCCCTGTAAAATATCATATAGCTTACTTAATTCTCCGGCAAACCCCTCTATATCCTTAGCAGTTTCTGGATGGACCGACGATGTAAATAAAACAGTACGATCCACTCCGGCTTCGTTCATCCATTGCAATTGTTTTTCTGGTGGCAACATTACATGAGCGTGACTATCGATAATCATCCTGATTCCTCCGTATTTTTACTTTGCACCTCAAATTCCTCTATTTTCCCCTCTAAACGCTTCCGCACATTATCCAACAGTTCAATTTGTTTATTTACTGCTAACAACTTTGTCCTATACAAATCATAGGCTGCTTTACACAATGGCCGGTTAGTTTGAACAACAGCAGGACATTCGATGACCGCTGCAATATCCTCACTATTCAGGCCTAAGCTTAAATACAGTTGTATGGTTTTTACCCGTTCAATTGCGCTGTCATCATACCAGCGATAACCATTTGGCAAGCGGCTAGCTTGAATCAATTGTTGTTCTTCATAATACCTAATGGAACGGATACTAGCCCCCGTTTTCTCCGATAATTCCTTAATTAGCACCTTGTCTTCCTCCCGCTCATTTATCATAAAGGATAACACTAGTGTCAGTGTCAAGTCTTTTTTGCTAATAGCTCAGGGGTTGCATGTTCTTTAGTAACTACGATTCCAATTCTTCATATTTCATTTTGACTCCTTGGATTATATAACTAGCTCAATTCTGCATTTTACTACCCACCATTTGTCACAACCACGATAATATAAACAGAATACTTCCATACATGGAAGTATCCATCAACAGAACTCTATCAGTTGTTTCTGGCCACTCGCTCAATGAATAAACCAATAATCTACATCTTCTTATTTAAAATATAAAACACTTCACTTCTTTTGGTTTAAAACATTTTTTGATACTGAGCTGGCGTTAAACCGATTACCTTTTTAAATTGGCGCGAAAAATGACTTTGATCGGCAAAACCTATTTCATTTGAAATTGCAGCTAACGAATTTTTTTTTGCAATTAGTTGCTTTGCCTTCCACACCCTTAATTGTTGCTGATAAAGGTGTGGCGGCATACCAACCACATCTTTAAATACATGTAGTAAATAATATGAACTAAGTCCTGCCACTACAGCCAAATCCTTTAAGGAAATTTTATTCATATAATGTTCATTTAAATAATCTATAGTAAGTCGCACCGCTTTGTCTTCCTGCCTTCTCTTTGACAAAAAGTTTGTTTTGGGCTCCGAATACATTGTAATAAATGAAGTTAGCCACTGGCGAAGCATACTATCTTTCTGCAAAAAAGTCGCTTCATCACTTAAAAGTATTTTGTGTAATGATTGAAAACTATTCCCAAGATAATTATGAGAAATTACTCCATGCAAAAAATATGGCAATGAGTCAGTTCCTGTTATTTCAAAATTCACCTCACGCAAAATCTCTACTGGCATATATAGCATTTTGTATGACCAACCGCCACCCATAGCTCCATGCCCATCATGAACCTCTCCTGGGACTACAAGATTAATATCCCCTGGGTTCGCCTGCCAATTTTTGTGTTGATAAATAAAATCTAAACGTCCGCCTGTAATAACACCAAAAGCATAACACTCATGAGTATGTCGGCTAAAGCTTTGCTTGTGATAAGAAGCTTCCATTACTTCCACCGAACTGAGCTCTCGCAAGCATTTGCATTTAATTCTGTCCTTTCGAACTAATTCCTGATGCTTCATTGCATAGTTTCCTTCCTAGTTTCGAACGTTGCCAATACAAGAATAGAACATACAGCAGTCAAAAGGGCCATGATCTGCCATACAGAAATAGTTTCTTTAAACATAAATGTTGCTAACAAAGTCGCGGAAAGCGGCATTATAGCAGTAAAGGCGCTTGCCACAGCGCTACTTGTGCCAGCAATACCACGAAACCAACAAATATAGGCCAAGTCAGTATAAATCGCGCCGAAATATATGATTGCTAAAATATCCGCAATACCTACCTTAGTATAGTTGAAGCTTACTGCATCACCAAAAGCTAGCGGCAAACACATAATAAAGCCGACCAAAGATAAAATGGCAGTAAGCTCAAGCCCTGATAACTTTGCGTCCAATTTTTTCGCAAATAATAGAAAAATCGCTTCGCTAGCAACTGCCATAAGGATAACCAAGTTTCCTAACCAGTCTGAACTACAATTTTCAATCATTACCTTAAAAGCATCTATACTTATAAAAATTATACTACTAAAAGCTAATAAAAGACCAGCAACCTGTCCAAATGAAAACTTCTCATCAAGAAAGACAAGCGAAATAAGTGCCATAAAAAATGGTGTTGTACTGGTCAACGTTCCGGTACTGATACCGGAAGTATAACGCAGCCCCAACAAGAGTAGAAGCGTAAAAAGAATTTGTCCACAGAATGCTATTATGAAAATAATATACCAGTCATGCCGAGACAAACAAAACAGTTTACGCCTATAAACACCAGTAGGAAGTAATAATAATACCGCTATAAGAAATCGTAAACCAGAAGCAAAAAACAACGGAAAATCATAGGTAAGTATCTTTCCTACTATTACAGAACTACCGACAATAAACATTGCCATAGCAAGATAAAAATAAGACATAGAGAAAATCCTTTCACTTTTTTCTCTATTGTATAAGTTTTTATCAAAGACGTATTGAACAAAATTGCTTTTTATAAATACATACTCAAATAAGTATTTAATTACAGTATTTCAATCTAAACACAGATAATATAAGTTCCTAGTTTGTAAAATCTTTATAGGGTATTTTATGACCGTCTCGTTCCAAGAATACTGCGGTGTTACCCCCGCATATTTCTATATAACGCTTCACAATCACATCCGCGTACTTTTCATCCAGCTCTATAGTGTGACAAATCCGGTTCGTTTGCTCGCAGGCAATTAACGTAGAACCACTGCCACCAAAAGGGTCCAACACAATACAATTACTCATGCTGCTGTTCGTAATCGGATAAGCACAAAGCGCCACAGGCTTGGTGGTAGGATGCAATTCATTCTTCGAAGGTCGGTCGAAATTCCAGATCGTACTTTGCTTACGATCTGAATACCAGTTATGCTTTCCGTCCTTACGCCAGCCATAAAGAATCGGCTCATGCTTCCATTGATACGGGCTCCTGCCCAAAACTAAGCTTTGTTTGGCCCAGATGCATACACCGGATAAATACAGCCCCGCCTCTTTAAATGCTCTCCTAAAATTTAAGCCTTCCGTATCGGCATGAAATACATAGATGGACGCATCTCGTTCCATAGCTTCCGCCACATTCGTAAAGGCTTTAAATAAAAATGTATAAAAATCGCCGTCATTTAAGTTATCGTTTTGTATTGATCCCGCTTTAGCTTCGTATGCCACGTTGTAAGGAGGATCGGTTACCACCAGATTTGCCTTTTTGCCATCCATAAGCAGTTGGAATACTTCTGGTTCAGTGCTGTCACCGCAAACTAACCGATGCCGACCCAACAGCCATATGTCTCCCTGCTTAGTCATGGTCGGTGCCTGTAGTTCTTTTTCTACATCAAAGTTATCCTCTTTGATCTCCTTGGAATGCACATCATTGAACAATTCATCAATTTCAGGCGGCTCAAATCCCGTAAAGGCTACATCATAGTCTAGCGTTTGCAGGTCCTTTATCAGATCCGCCAGTAGCTCTTTATTCCACTCACCGCTAATTTTATTCAAAGCAATGTTAAGTGCTTTTTCTTTAGTTTTATCAACGTCAATCACTACACAGTCAATTTCTGTATGTCCTAATGCTTTGAGTACTGAAATTCGCTGATGCCCGCCAATCACCGTTAAATCCTGATTTACAATAACGGGGTCGACATAGCCAAATTCGGTAATGCTATTTTTTATGTTCTCAAACTCTGTATCACCGGGCTTGAGTTTTTTTCTGGGATTATAGCTGGCCGGTATCAGACTCTCAATTGATAATTTTTCAAATTTCATTGTCTTCTCCCCAAAACCTCGCTTTTATATAGCAAGTATGGCTACAGTATTTTTGCTCACCTTTTCCATAGACACTACTCTTTTTACCGCAATGCTGGCACGTATACGTTCGAATTAACTCTTTGTTGATATTTCGCTTATCTTGATTTTTGTTCCACCAAGTATACCGGCAAGTATCGGAACAATACTTTTTCGATCGGCCAAGTTTCTTTTGCCGAATAGGATTATTGCAGTGTAAGCAAAGACCTTGGTTCTCTTTTATGACTTCAGCATTTCGCTCAACGACTTCGGCAGGTCCATCTAAATGATGCCGTTTACAATAGCTTTTCACAGAATCCGTACTAAGAAGAAGTTGACTAGCAATTGCCTTATAGCCTAGTCCCTCCCGGCGAAGTTTATAGATTTCTTCTCGATGGAGCGGTGTCATAACTAAATCCTCCGTTCCAAGCTTGCCGCTATTCGTTCGCAAAATAAAAAACACGCGAGAAGCCTTGTCAAGCAAGCTCTCCGTGCTTATTTATTAGGAAGGTTTGGTACCCCCCACCCTATTAATTATGCGAAATTTCACGCGAAGGGGGGCGACGGTCTTCTCGGCAAAGGCTCTAGAGATTTCAATCCCCCCTCCCCTGGACTCACAAGTATTTCTTCGTATATTTGTTCTATCCACGTCGCGCAATAGAATAGATGTTTACCAAACAAGAAGACTGACAATAGTTAAATCTACTGTCAGTCTTCAATATTAATGGCCGCGTTTTTTTTCTTTGTTTTTGTGTACCTTTTTATCTCTTTTAGATTTTTCCAAAACCAAACGCAACTGTTTTGAAATCACTTTGTGCTCAATTTTCAATGCCTCACGGTCTTTCTTGATAGCTTCTTGAGCAAAAGTAGAAACCCCTACCCGCTTCACCGGCGCGACTAATCCACGATAACATTCTTTGATTTACAAAATTCATTACGTCCCAATCGTATGGCTCCGAACCAAAGACGTAACGTACCGCTTTCAATTTTTCGTCAATTACTTCTTCCAAAACACCTACCCAAAATTGACCATCATAAAAGACCGTCAGTTTCATATTCAATTCCCCCCAAGTTAATAATGAAAGCGACGGACATCCCTAAGGGGGGGAAGGATACGACACCCTGTTTAAGGGTGCATCCGGACTACCAACCGGACTGTGTTTTTTCGCTCACTATAAATATTTATTTAAGATATTTTTTCAACCATTGTCTAAAAAAGTTCAATTGTTCTGGTGTATGAAAATAATGTTCACCACCACTCATTACTTCCAATGCACAATCAAACTTGTTTGCAAAGGACGATACAACCTCAAACTCAGACAGATTGTCCTCACTCCCATAAAGAATGGCAGTAAAACGCTTCCAACACGCAACTGGATTTTCTTTGACATAGCAATAATAATCCCAATATAACGTTTGCCCTACAGGAAGTATGATTTCCTGTTCTGCCTGCAATCTCTCCTTGCTTACGTTGAACCACATCATCATATTATCTATAACACGGCCCATATCAACAACCGGTGATAAAAACAAGATTTGCCGTAAAGAAACATTTTTATATGCAAGCAAACTAAAATAAGCACCCATACTGCACGCAAACAAGCTAACATCATTTGAATACCCAATAGCAAATTCCATTATCTTAGAAAGATCATGAACACAATTTTGGGCCTTGCATAATGTTGGTTCTTTTTTTCTATCTCCATGTTGTGGCAAATCAAAGCTCAACACCTGATATCCTAACGGAACTGCCTCTTCTGCAAGCATAGCGATCGGCACATCCGTTTTATTCGACATGTTCCCATGAACAGCCACCATTATTTTACTGTTTTTTTCACCCCAAAGAACGGCGGGGATATTTTTAATTAATAAAGTCTGTTTAACCATTTTTCCTCTATCTGTTACAGAGGAAAGCTCCTCCATAACCAATGCAAATTTTTATAATCAATCATATCTACATCCTCCTTTCCCGATTAATAGTATATGAATAAAATTAATCGCAAGCATATCTTAGTCTTCCTATCGTGACACTTTTTACAAAGCGGCTGCCAGTTATTTTTATCCCAGAAAAGTGTCATATCACCCCGATGCGGCTTGATATGATCCACTACAGTAGCTGGGATTAGTTTAGCTTCGCTTTGGCAGCTTCTGCAGAGAGGATGCAATTGCAAGAACTGCTTACGCGCTGTTTGCCACTGACTACTATATCCTCGCTCATAAGCATTCGGCCTAGCCTTGCTTACTAAACCATTCCGTTTTTCCGCTTTACCATGGGAGCATTTGCTTTCATGGCATTCCGACTAGTGATATAGCCACTGCATTTTCCCTGTTGCCACTCCACTCGGTTAGCCATGCAAACTTCTATACCGCGATTCAAACAATCTGTCCGACTGCAAGCTACGGTTGTCATACATACCTCCTGCAATAAGAAAACCGCCCGGATTGGGCGGTTCTTAGTTTTTTACTTACTAATAGTATATCACGTTTTTTCGGCAAATACCGTCTAGACTTTTTCCAAAATCACATGGTTTTATACTCATGTTGAATCAATACGAATTTGCCAAAACAACATTTAATTAAAGTAGATATATTTCCAATAGATCTTTCCACCTACATTGGACGAATATATTCTGTTACTCTATTTTTGCTTATTTTGCTAATATAAAGAGCCTTATCAGCCAACTCAATCAAGCTTTCTATACTATCAACGTTTCTAGGGTAAGAAGCAAAACCAATACTGACTGTACACCCCTCCAATTCTCTTTCACTCTTTAACCGGATAGCTTCTGCTAACGTATAGGTCTCTTCGCTAGAAATATTTCGCACAAGAATAGCAAATTCATCACCACCAAACCGAAATACCGTTCGAGAACCCGCGATAGATTGTGCTATTGTAGTAAATCTTTTTAATACATTATCACCAGCTAGATGGCCCTGTTTATCGTTTAACTGTTTAAAAAAATCAAGATCAATCATTATAACCCCAAGTCGTTCCAACAATCCATCTTTGATTTCGCTTTCTAATAAATCTATTACTTTGTCAAAAGACCTGCGATTGTGAGCTCCTGTCAGCGCATCATGATCTGCCTCCACTTTTAAGTCTGTATTAACAGATTCTAGCATAGTAACTGTATCATTATAGACTCTAATCATCTCACCAAATTCAGCCGCATAATCATAAGGAGCTATTTTCTGGTAATTTCCTTTCTTAAGAAGATCAAAAGCCTCTATGAGTTTATCAATCGGCGCTGTATATCGTCGTATAATATAAGTACCAACAGCAATAAGCAAGAAAAGCATGAGCACTGTTACTGTAATACTTTTATAAAGCATTATTTTACGAATTGTTATTAATTCCGAAAGAGGAGTACTCACAATCACCATCCAATTACATTCTGCAACCGTACTATAACCGATATAGCTTTCTACTCCATAATAATTTTTCATAACTCCAGAACCTGTCAATCCCTGCAACTTACTAAATAAGCCGCCTTGTTTTCCAATGCGTTCCTTATCTTCATGGTATACCACAGTTCCTTTTCCATCAACAATAGCTATATATCCTTCCCGACCAAGAGACTTACTATCAAATATCGAGTCTAAAGTATTAGCATGCAACTGAATGATCCCCACAATGACTCCCTGTATAGTATCGTTATCAATAATAGGCCTTGCAATTGCAACAACTTGCTCACCCGACACACTTATGTATGTACCACTTATATAAATTTCACCATTAATAGCATGTTGAAAGTAATCTCTTTTGAAAAAATTTAAACCCGAAACGTTCCTATCTCCGCTGCTAAGTATAACATCTCCTTGTTTATTTAAAATCAAGATAACATGGATTTCTGGGTCCATTTCACGAAATTTATCAATAAGGACTTGATTGTTTCTATTTTCGGGATCTAACGCAATAATCCTCAGCAAATTTTCAACTTTTCTAAAATAGCCAGAAAGCAGTTCCCCAAAATGAACTGCGGAATTATGATTAATTGATAACATCCATTCATCTGTATACTTAAAAAAGAACTTATCCTCAATAACTAATTGACTCAGGTTGCTAAGAATTACCAAAGCACTAAACAGTATGGCAAATTTATGCAATAATCGCATAATAATAATTCACCTTTCCATAACGTTGCATGTATCATTTTCGCTTTTTTTCGACAAATACTAATTTCTATATCATTCACTTTTTCCCTTTACACACTTAAGTAAGCTTATTGTTGGAAGAAGTAAGATGTAAATTTTCGTATTGCCTTATTTTTAATATCATATACCGATTGCTTCGAGCTATATCCCAACTGCCTGGCTATGGTTTCCTTGTCCATCCGTTCCACATACCAAGACAAGAGTACTTCCTTATATTGTTCGCAGCCAGGTTCATCCGCAATATAGTCCAGAACATCCTCCACCTTTTCCATTTCGACAAGAGTCAGTTCACGCATTTCCTGCCACTTTTGAATCGCATACAATTGGTTTAACGTATCATGTGCCCGCGATGCGCGAATTCCCGTAATATCCATTACCACCGCAGTCGGATTCTTCGGCGCGGTTTGTTTCATCAATCCTTTAATCATTCGATCAGAGTATTCAATGCTCTTGGATAGATCGCGATAATATTTCTTTTTCACGTGCTTGCTGCACCAAGCGTTGTTTATCAGTCCACTTATTTCGTCTGTTCCATTCAGCATTAACCGGCAACATGTTCATGTAGTTTTCTCCCTTTTTCTTTATCATGCCGATCCCACCTTTGATAAAACGTATCAACCGTTTCTTCCGTTACACCTCGCTCGGAAAAATAGTCCAAGATGGCGCTTTTCTCGACTGCGGTTTTAGCAAGAAGAATATCCGTCCGTATTTCGCGTGCTAACTCACTTGCAACATTACTCATATCTAACGAGTAGTTATACCAAGCATAAAATTGTTTTCCATGTAAACTACTATTTACCAGGCGTATCTTAAAACTCCAATTCTCTTCTGCCCACTCAATCGGTTTATACCCCGCCCGTAACATGCCTGCCTTAAACTGGTCATGCGTAACATATGACTTCGTTATTTCCTCAAACAAATGCTTTAACTGATAACTCGACTGCCTATGATTAATTTTCTTAGCCGAGTGAACAAACTCACGAATCCACCAGTGTAAATCCTGCCTTGTCGTCTTGGTTAGTCGCCCGTATTCCTGTTTTAATTGGTCAAGCGTCTTAATAATATCTCAGCTCCTCTAAAAAATATCCGCTGCATTATTTTATATAAGCGATTAGTATACCCAAAACAGATTTTCTTACTGATATCCCTTTATCTGAAAGTACGACAATCCCTTATCATTACTGAATTGTCAAAGATTTCGCTTACAGATTCCTATAGAGCTCTTATATAATATATATATATTATTTTATTGATAAATCTTTATTATATATAATATATAAGATCATCTGTAAACATCAGTAATCATAAGGGTTTCATCCGTGTTGATTTTGTAACCACTCCGTGTTTTATCCGTCCTGCTTAACATAAATTCTAATAGATTTACCGTCAATAGCTCTAACCTCACTTTTGAATAATTTTTTACTACTTAATATCCGGCCAAAGTTAATGTTACTTACCGGAGATAAACCGTTTTCCCTACACCAAGTAGCATATTGTAAATAAACGTCCCTGGCGATTTTGTTTTCAACCTCGTGAGAATTAACGAACAGCAATACAGGATTATTGATTTCTTCGTACTCCTTTAATTGCTCAGAAACTTTGGTGCTATCAGTAAATCGTTTATTAGCAAGCAGCCTCTTTAGTCCACCCATGGCTAATTTCAATAAATACTTCATGCCGTTTTCCGTGAGTAGCTTGTCTGTGATAAGAGGATCATAATCTGGGTCTAATGGGCTGAACTTTGCGTTAAAGGGAATGATAATTAAGCGTCGCATAAATCCATGGCTCTGATCATTAATTCTAGGCATTTCATTGGTACAAAAGATTATGGTTGCATAGTTATCCAACATAAACGGCGTTTCACCCTTGTTCTCGACCATGATACTGTCACCTGTGGCTAATTTTTTAAATACGCTGGAGTTCTCCCTATAATTACTGCTAATATCATCTCCAATATTAGCCAGTTTTCCAAATAGTTGCGCATTTACAAATCGCTTTTCAAAATCAGCAGGCTCCAAAGTTGCAATGTTTTCCCGACCTAACATGGTTTTGATCATATCCAAAAAGGTAGATTTACCGTTTTCACCTCCGGCAGTCAGAAAGAAGGCCTTTCCAAAAGTTTTTTTACGATACAAACAGTAGCCTATCATTTCTTCCAATAGCAGCCGCAAGTTCGCGTCTTTGCAGGTTATTTTGTCAATTGCCACATCAGTGGTTTCATCATATGCGGTTGGATCATAATCGTAGGGTATTCTATTTTTTAACACGATCTTAGGGGTATACTCAAGTAAACTATCGGTTTCACAATCGTATATTTTATTTTTTAGACCAATATAACGAGGCTCAGCTAATTTAGTTTCATTCCTGCATTTAATTTGGATATACCTTGAAATTTCATTTCGCTGGCTATTTTTTAAATTTGGTATTTTATCCAGCATTTTAGACTCGAAGATTTCCCACTTATCGGTATATAGCGCATCGTTATAAATGTGAAGTATGCCATTGATCCTCGCCACATGCTCATTGTTCATAAACCAGTGGGCAAATCGGTCATGCAAAAACTTACCACGATCATTAAAAAATATTTCGGTTGGAAAGGCTTCATCCCGAGTAATAGTATCAATCTCTCTTTGAGGGAGAGGTGCTTTAAGAATGAACCTATTGATAAGATTAATGGTTTCAACAATGGCCTCTTTATCCAGTCCTGCCGATTGAAGCTTTATAATATAATTAAAGAATTCTTGGTTCCTGCCCTCTCCCTCGCCAAGATGAAACCAATCAACCGAGCTTATTTTTACTGGTCTTAGCCAGTCTGGTAGGACATCTAAATCATCAGTTTCATTTAGCCATTCACGTTTGACGCCATCAACCACCAGCGGAACTAGTCCATTTTTTAACCCTACACCAACATCCACACAGATGCCTATCGGAGTAAAGGTTTTAACCGACCGGTTTCTCACATCGGCGTTTTTGAAATAGAAA
>JAGGAD010000078.1 GCA_017889625.1 Bacillota bacterium
AAGCCCGTATACGCCGAAAGTACTTGGTTGGAAACGGCCTGGGAGGATAGGTAGCCGCCAGTTAAAAACCACTCATTTTATGAGTGGTTTTTTATTTGGGGTAATAGTCGTTTAATAAAAGGAAAAAATTGTTTAATGGAGAAACCTAAATGTTATGTCTATAATGTCATTAAGGTAGGGAGTCAGAGAGAAAGCAGAGGGGGATATTGCGGACTTATGAATAATGGAGAAGTGCAACGTGGACTAAAACCAAGACATATTAATTTAATTGCTCTAGGTGGGATAATTAGTAGTGGGTATTTTTTGGGAATCGGGTATGTTTTGGATAAGGCTGGGCCAGCTGCTATTTTGGCTTATGTGCTAGGCGGGTTAATTGTTTTTAGTGTCATGTTGTGTTTAGGAGAGTTGGCAGTATATAGGCCAATCTCCGGATCCTTTATATCATATGCAAGGGACTATATTTCACCAGCCTGGGCCTGCGGTGTTGGATGGTCATATTGGATTACTTGGGTAAGTTATGTACCGTCTGAAATGATTGCTGCCGGTATTATTATGAATCAGCTTATCCCGACTATTGCGCCGGAATGGTGGGCCGTTTTGTTTGGTCTTTTAGTGACAGTAATAAACCTATTCCATGTGGAAAAATTTGGAGAAACAGAATATTGGTTGGCTATTATAAAGATTGTGGCGTTAATTATGTTTTCAGTCCTAGGCTTTTTGATTTTTTTAGGCATAATAGGCGATGCTGGATTTTTAGGGACAAGTATATTATTTGGTAATAGAGGCTTTGCACCCAATGGCTATTGGAGTGCTTTTCTTACAATGGTAATAATATTAGTAAATTTTCAAGGGTCCGAAATTATTGGATTAGCTGCAGGCGAGTGCCAAGAACCGGAGAAAAGCATTCCCAAAGCCATTCGTAACGTAGTTTGGCGTATTTTAGGTTTATATATTGTGCCATTGCTGATACTTGTAACAATATTCCCATGGGATAAAGCTAGTTTAGAAGAAAGTGCATTTGCGGCGGCTCTTAGCACGCATGGAATGACATGGGTAGGGAAGGCTTTTGCATTTGTAATTTTGTCTGCGGCTATTTCATGTTCAAATTCAGGTCTGTATGGATGCAGTAGGGCAATGTATTCTTTAGCGAAGGAAGACATGGCACCAACTATTTTTGGTAAGCTGGATCAAAGTGGTGTACCTCGTAATGCAATATTATTTTCAATCATCGCATCGTGGATCGGAATTGCACTATATACTGTTGATGCAAGTAAAAGTTTATACACTAGTCTATTGGCGCTTTCTGGGTTTTCTGGGGCGATTGCCTGGATATCAATATGTTGGTGTCAGTATAATTTACGGATGCGTCTCAGAGCGAACGGTGAAGAAGGAAAATTAAAGTTTAAGACACCATTATTTCCTTATGTAACGTTGTTTGGTATATGGGTCCAAGTTGCTTGTCTAATTGTTGCTGCGTTAACAGATGATTTACGGATATCGTTACTGATTGGTGTACCTATATTAATAATTCCTATTATTTGGTACAAAACAAGAGCGCGGTTATCAAGACATTTGCCACCCTTATCTGAGGATGCATAAAGTGATTAATCATTAGATATAAAAAGATCAGCAGTGAAGGTTGCTGATCTTTTATATTGATCCTACCAAGGAACAGATTAGTAATTATTAAGTTCATAAATAAATGAAACTGTTTAAGCTAATCATTATGTTACATTAAACACATAGTTGTTCTTGGAATTATTATCCCAGTTGTAGCCAGAATCACGAAAACAGATATTTAGAGTGTTTTCTTCGGCAGCAAGTACTGTAGCCTCAAACGTACCGGAATGTGACTTGGTCATTTTAACTTCTTGTACATTTTCCCAGTTAGACCCGATTCCTGCATGTGCATATAATTCAGTTGCGCCATTTTGGGCAAGTATGCCATCATAACTAATTCGGACGGGGGCATATACTGGCGCTACTTCTAGACTTAAGAGGACGCCTTTGGCTTTATATTTGCGAACTGTTTTGGCGTTGTTTTCCGATTTTGCGATAGTACCGTTGGAATGGGCATGTTCTAAAATTTGCGATGCTTTGGGCTCGTCATAATTCATAGTTGCAGTAGTATTAACGGAAGCGCGGCGCGTTTTCTTGGCGTGAGTCGAAGTAGAAGGTTCAAGAGTTTGAATATTATCGGAATCAATTACCGGAGTAGTTTTCTTTATTCGAGGCATTAGTAACCCTCCTTTACAGTATATGTTGGTACTTATATTTTTCCACTACTCAAATATTTAATACTTGTTAAATAATCCGGGAGATAAAATTCTATGTTAGACAGGAGCAAAGAAAAATATAGAAAGAAATAGGGGTTGTAACTATCAGTGGGAGAAATCATTGTTGTTGAGAGTGGTTAGACTTTAAGTTTAGGCTTGTAAAGTAAAAACTCCAATCTCTGGTGGACAGTTAAAGCGAAAAGGAAACCAATGACCGGTGCCACTTGAGACGTAGCCGTAAACGCCGTTATTTCGGTATAAGCCTCGCATGTAGGCATATGATGAAATTAGCGATTTTCCGAATAAGGTAAATTGACCACCGTGAGTGTGACCTGCTAAAGTCAAATCAACTTGTTTTTGAAAACTGTCATATAGAAAATCAGGATGGTGGGCGATTAGTAGTTTAATGGCATCGACGGGGACGTTTTTGAGAGCGGTGGCAAAATACTGTTGACGTTTTGTGGCACTTACGTTAATTCCGGTACGTGCCTGGTCTGCCCAAGGATAATCAACGCCCATAATATATAATGGTTTATGTCCAGCTATAATTAGTTGACTTTCGTTATTTAACGCTATTAATCGGCTTTTGTTTATTTCGGCTCGGACAAAATCAATATTGTGGAAGTATTCGTGGTTACCATAGCAATAATAGATACCATGGGGAACAAGCGGTTGAAAAGCATCAATTAGTGCAAGACTGGATTTAAGTAAATTTAGGTCGTCGACTAAATCGCCAGTGATAACTACTAAATCTGGTTGCTCTTGCTTAAGTTGGGTAAGGACCATTTCAAGCTTATTTAAGCCAAAATATGGCCCAATATGCGTATCGCTGATTTGGGCAATTTTAAACCCAGTTATATCTGAGGACAGGTTAGGCATGCTTAAAGAGTAACGTTGTATGGTAATAGCGGATTGGGCTTCATAAATACCTTTTGAGCTAATACCAAAAGCTATCAGGGGGGCAACTGCCAGTGTACTGTGTAAGAACTCACGGCGCGTTAATCGGTGGCCAGATAGATCGGTGTTTTTAATAGCAGCCTTCTTTTTGCCTCTAAGCAGGCGATGTGTTACATATAATATCGGTTGAAATACTAGCAGTAGGAGTTGACCAATACCCCAGGCAATTGAAATATACACAAATAGTTGATAAAGCTTGTATTCGGGAACGGCGAAAGACGGATGTTTGGTAAGTCCATAGCCGACAACGATGACGGTGATTGCCGTTAAAGCTTGATAGGCATATTTTACAAGCCAAACGTTATAAAAACGAAATATTCTTTCCAATAAATGGAAGTTAAGCCAACTGATAAGAGCGATGAAAGCCATTATAGTAAAACTAGTAAAAGTCAAAATAATTGATACCACCTTAAAGAAATTTGATCATGTAATTATAGTTAGTGTAGCATATTTATAATTTTTGGAGGATGAAATGCTTAATTATTATTTTGTGGAGAAATATGGAATTGTATAGGGGAAGAAGCAACTTGTCTAAAAAGATAAAATATTATCATATTTTATCGTGAAGTTATAGTAAGTATTGTAGAAAATAGGATATAATGTATATTAAGCCATGTAATGATGAAGTTAATATTGAATTTTTCACGGGGAAAATTATCTGGTATATTACGTTACTAGGGTCATAAGTTGGTTAATTGCCCTGCCAATTAGTAATGTGGAAGGGGGAGACAGTATTGTCTATTAGAATTCTGATTGCAGATGATCATGTTTTATTGCGCCAAGGAATACGTAATGTGCTGGAACTTGAGTCGGACTTTGAGATTGTTGCTGAAGCTGGGGATGGTGAAGATGCGGTAAATAAAGTTCAAGAGGTTCCGGTTGATATTGCGTTAATTGATATTAATATGCCAAAACTTAATGGCATAGAAGTTACAAAGCGTATTCGTTTGAGCAGGCCATTAGTTAAGGTTGTAGTGCTTACTATGCATGATGATGAAAGTTATGTTGTTGAAGTAGTAAAGGCCGGAGCGGCAGGATATTTACTTAAAGATATTGATCCTGGGATGTTGATAAAGGCTATCCGCACAATTTATAGCGGGGAGTCATTTATTTATCCTACGTTGGCTAAAAAGTTATTTGGTGAAATCAGCAGACTTGAAGAGAAAGCTAAGCAAGGAACGGCCAGTATTTTGCAACGAGGTCGTAATGATGGACTGACGATGCGGGAAATTGAAGTGTTGCAGCTTATTGCTAAAGGACTAAGTAATCAAGAGATTGCTAACCAATTATTTTTAAGCGAAAAAACGGTAAAAAATCACTTAACAAATATTTTCCGAAAGCTTGATGTCGCTGATCGCACTCAGGCGGTGGTGTATTCTATTAAAAATAAAATTGTTGTACTGGATTAGACACGCACCGCGTATAGTGGTTTGTCGTATATTATCTTATCCCATATGAAGGGGGTAAGATATTTTGTTAGATGGCTATTTGTCTAATGTCGTTATAATTTCGCTAGCATTATATGGAATGTGGACGGTTTGTCAGGATCTATGGCATAGTTACCTTTCGGTACGACGTGAAAAAATTCGGGCTAGTTTATTAGTGGTGGTTTGCAACGTCGAGGAACAGGTGGAATATATGGTTCGTTATATAGCACAAACAGTTACAGACGATGATAATTGGTATGATGTAGTTGTAGTTGATTATGGGTCTGATGATCTGACACCGCTGGTTTTAGATCGGTTAGCAGTGGAGTATCCTGTATTAAAAGTAGTGCATTTAACCTGTGATTCGAGGCCGGTGGCGGATGGTTTATCGTTTTGTCTGGGAGATACTGTTTATATTTTAGACTTTGTAAACCGTTTAGCAAGTGCAAAGTTTACTGCTGTTATGGAATGGTTGTTTAGTCATTTGTAATTGTTGAACGAAAATAATTTGTAATGTAATTTTTATGTATAAATTGTGCCTTGATTGAATATACTGCTTAGCGAGTATAAGGAGGCGAGTTCGATGTTTAATGACTTCCCTGATAGTCTGGAGTTTGCTTATAGATGCAGTCGGTGTGGTGGCATGTTTGGTAGTAATGAAACTCATACTATTCATTGCCCGTTTTGTGGGATGTTATGTGAAGAGACAAGCTGTAAGATAATGGATTTAGATAACAAATAATATTAAAAATTAATATTGGTGATAAGTAAGGCCGTTTAGTTTTGATGACTGTTGTTGTATGGGATGAAGTATTGTATTGCTTGGGGCCAAGGGGGAAGTGATAGTCTCAAAGCTACTTTTTAAGAACGTATTTTTATCAAATACGACGTGATTCTAGAGTCGAGTTTGATAATTCAGTAGTATATTAATAATAACAAACCAAAATCTGAATAAGGGTGTTCCTTTACCTGGCTCTGTCTTTAGGCGGAGCCAGTGATTTTTTTATATAAGTTATAGTTTTAATGATAAAGCTATTGATGGTTGGAGGATAAGTATAACTATCATGCATGTGAAAGAAGGATAATATAAGTTAAAACCGAATTTAGGCAGTTGTATTATATATTACAAATTATATGCAATATATCAGGGGGAACTCATGGGGGTACTTAAAGTTGAAGGATTGAGTAAGTCATTTGGGGTTGAACGGATATTTGATAATGTCAGTTTTGAATTACATCCAGGTGAAAAAATAGGCCTTATTGGGGCTAATGGAACTGGTAAAACTACATTGCTACGGTGCCTGATGGGGCTGGAAACGGCTGATGCGGGAAACATAAAATTGCCGGTAGGAGACACTATTGGATATGTGGAACAGCAAGCTGAGCCTGGGAGCAGGACTTTATATCAGGAGTTAAAGCAGGCATATCGGGATATATTGGATTTACGAGATCGAATAAATGGATTAGAGAAAGCGATTGCGAAAGAACAAGATCAAAGCTTTTTGGCCGGTCTGATGCGTGAATATGGCGTTGTTGTTGAACGGTTTGAACGCGGTGGCGGCTATGAATACGAAAGTAATATTCGCCGAGTAGCTAATGGTTTGGGATTTACTTCGGATGATCTTGAACGAGATGTTAATACTTTTTCCGGTGGACAACAAACGCGAATAGGTCTAGCTAAAGCTCTTGTCCGTAAACCGGATATTTTATTTTTGGATGAGCCTACTAATCATTTGGATATTAGTATGGTAGAGTGGTTGGAAGGCTTTTTACGGGAATATTTCGGCACGGTGCTGGTAATTTCTCATGATCGGTATTTTCTTGATCGGGTAGTTGAGCGAATTATTGAATTGGAACGGGGCGAGTTAACTAACTATCGGGGAACTTACAGCAGCTATTTAGAGCAAAAAGCTGAAAGACTGATTAGCCAGCAAGTGGCTTATGAAAAGCAACAAGCCTATATTGTGAAAACCGAAGCGTTTATCAGCCGTTACCGGGCTGGAATCAAAGCCAAGCAAGCCAGGGGGCGTGAATCGCAGCTTGCGAGATTGGAACGGTTAGCTGCGCCAGAAGAAAAAATTGGTTTTAACTTGCGGTTTAGTGTTGATGTAGAGTGTGCGGATAGAGTAGCTGAGCTTATTGATGTTAGTGCGGCGTATGGGCAAAAGGTAGTTTTTGAAAAACTTTCGCTGTTAATTCGGCGTGGGGAACGAGTGGCGCTCTTAGGACCTAATGGTGCGGGTAAATCGACAGTGCTTAAGCTTTTGACCGGTGATATTAGCCCGGTACATGGAGCAGTAAAACTAGGTAAGCGGGTGCGTGTCGGTTATTTTTCACAGCAGCACGAAGAACTTAATTTGAGTCAGCGGGTTATTGATGAAGTGATGGAAGATTTTGGTTTTAGTGAAGAGCGTACTCGTAACTATTTGGGGGCGTTCCTTTTTAGCGAAGATGATGTATTCAAGGTTGTCGGCGATTTAAGCGGGGGAGAAAAAGCTAGGTTGGTATTGCTAAAACTAATGCTTAGCGGAGATAATTTCTTGGTACTTGATGAGCCGACGAACCATTTGGATATTGAGGCTAAAGAAGCGGTAGAAGCTGCAATATTGGCATATCCAGGTACCTTTTTGCTGGTGTCGCACGATCGATACTTTTTGGATAAAATTGTTGATAGAATTCTAGAATTAGACCATGGACAAGTAGTTGATTATGCTGGAAATTATAGTTATTATCAAAACAAAAAAGTAAAAATTGTTCAGGCGGAAAAGAATAATCCTGTTGCTAAAGTCAAAAAGCCTGCTCCGCCGCGGCGGCGGAACCAAGACTCTGGTCGGTTAGCAAAAAAAATTGAAGAAGAAATTGTTTTAAAAGAATATGAGATAAAGGTGCTTGAGACTAAACTTAATGATCCGGCAACTCATATTGATCCGGAGGTTAGTCGGGAAATTGCGGCTCAGTATGATCAAGCCCAAGCTGAGCTTGCGATTATGTATGATGAGTGGCTGGCGTTAACTGAGGGAACATTGTAAATAAAAAATCCAGGCAGTTTAAATAAAGCCTGGATTTTAGTTTCGTTTGAGTATGGTGATCAGTGGAAAATTTATTTTAAAAGAATCATTAAATTGATCACTGCATAGGCGAGTCCACATGCTATTAATAAATTGATAATGTAGGATGATGTGTTGGACGTTTTTCTGATTGAGCGATTCTTAAAATAATGATAAGTATACATATCTTCTTTCAAGGTTATCTCCCCCTAATAAAATCAATTTACAGCATTGTTAGCTATTTACCAATCAATACTACCACGGTTATAGATAAAAATCCTGCTAATTGCAAAAAAAATGCAGGAATTAGTAAAAATTTTTAGAATTAGAGAACTGTTGTTTGGGGGACGGTGCATGGAAAAGTTATCGGGAACAGTAGATAGTATTGTGTTTCAAAATAATGCGGGAAGTTTTGTGGTTTTTCGATTAGTGCCGGTTAATGAAGCTAACGTTGTTAGTGTTGTGGGAAATATTCCTCAGCCGTTAGTCGGGGAGGAGTTGGAATTAAGCGGAGAGTGGGTTGAACACAGCCGATTTGGAAGGCAGTTTAAGGCCGTAACGTATCAGCGTGTAGCGCTTCCTTCCGGGGTAAAAGGTATTGAACGTTTTTTGGCATCTGGAGCAATTAAAGGAATAGGGCCGGCAATGGCGGCGCGGTTGGTGCAGCATTTCGGCGTTCGAGCCTTGGAAGTTATTGAATTATATCCTCACCGCTTGACTGAAGTGGTGGGAATAGGCACTAAGAAAGCAGCCATAATTCGAATGTCTTATTCCGAACACTCAGAGATGCGAGATATAATGTTATTTTTGGAAACTCATGGTGTTTCTGGGGCGTATGCCAGAAAAATATATGCGCATTACGGGGCCACAGCAATCAATGTTTTGAATGATAATCCATACCGTCTGGCTAAAGAAGTGCCAGGTATTGGATTTCGTATTGCTGATCATATTGCCAGGACTTTAGGATGGGAGTTGAACCATCCCGATAGAATTAGTGAAGGGGTTCGGTTTGCCTTGTTGCAAACTGCTCAAGGGGG
>JAGGAD010000025.1 GCA_017889625.1 Bacillota bacterium
TTCCCAAGCCGTGGGTCGCGAGTTCGAATCTCGTCGCCCGCTCCAGTAGAATCAAGGCCTCCAGACATTTGCCTGGAGGCTGTTTTGTGTTTATTAATATGAAAAATATTGGCTTGGACAATATCAAAAAAATTTAGCTGTTTTATATAGGTTTAATTATTTTTAGACAAGAACGTGATAATAAAGTCTTTAAATTGCTCCACGGGAGGAGACATATAGCGATTTTTTACCCACGCCATAGCAATAGTACGATAACATTTTGGACGAGATATGGGGATAAATGAAACGTGTGCTTGATTAAGGGCTATGTTGTGAGGAATAAGGGCAACACCCATATTTGCTTCAACAAGGCCAGCTAATGTTAAAATTTCTTCTCCTTCAAAGGCAATAGCTGGGTGTGCGCCGATAGATTCAAAAAAAGAATCAGTTAAGACTCTAAGACCGTAGTCTTTTTTTAATGTAACAAGCGGGTCGTCCGCAAGCTCGGAAAGCTCAATGGAGGTGCGGTGTGCAAGGTGATGGGTAGTGGGAACGACGGCGAATATTTCTTGATTAAATAGTGGTTGCCAAGCAATAGTTTCCCGATTAATTGCACGCGCACATAGGCACAAATCAACCGTTCCTTTTTCTAATTGATCAAGCAAAGTTGAAGTAGAACTTTGAAATAAACGGAACTGTACACTGGGATGGTTTGTTTTGTACGTACTTAATAGTTGGGGTACAATGTTAGTCCCTAATGATAATAAAAAAGCTAGCGAGATAATGCCGTGATTAGGGTTAACCATATCTTGAATAATCTTTTTGCCGTCTTCAACTTTTTGCAGTGATTCTCGCACATATTGTAAAAAAACAAATCCATAGCGGTTGAGAGAAATTTGTTTTCCACTGCGGTTAAATAGCGGAAATCCAATTTCTTCTTCTAATTTTGCAATTGATCGGCTGAGCGCGGGTTGAGATATTGATAAAATTTCGGCTGCGCGAGTAAAGTGTTGTACGGTGGCTAATGTTTTGAAATATTCAAGTTGGTGCCATTCCATCGGATTGACCTACTTTCGCTAGTTAGTATTGATAAGGGGTATTGTTCTATATATTAATTAATAAATAATTAAATTAATAGTCAAAGCATAGCTTTTAAGTAGTTATATTGTCAATTATTTTGTGAGGAAAAAGTCTTCACCTTATAATTACAGTGCATCAATTTGATAGAAATAATGCATTGGAAATATTAATAGAAAGTCGGTAATATAGTAAACATATAATACGTAACGGGGCTGGTAAAGATGAAACCACAATATATAGCACTTAATAGTAAACAATATTGGAAAACAAACATTGCATTGTTTTTAGGGAGCTTCGTTACCTTCGCTTTACTGTATTGCGTACAGCCCCTTATTCCGGTTTTCTCCAAAGAATTCGAAGTTTCGCCAGCAACCTCTAGTTTAAGTGTTTCTTTGGCAACGGCTGGGCTTGCAGTTTCAATGATTGTTATGTCATGGTTATCGGATAAAAAGGGAAGAAAATTAATTATGACCATAGCCCTTTTGGGATCAAGTTTTTTTACTTGCTTATCCGTATTTAGCACTAATTTTTATTTTATGTTGTTTGTGCGGACTTTATCAGGGGTTATGCTGGCCGGATTTCCGGCGATTGCTATGGCTTATATCAATGAAGAAATTGATCCCAAACATGTAGGCTTGGTGATGGGGATTTATGTAAGCGGAAATTCAGTTGGCGGCCTATTGGGGCGGATTATAGTCAGCGCTATAACAGATTTTTTCTCATGGCATATTGCGATTGGCTTTTTGGGGATAGTTAGTTTCTTAATTAGTATATGGTTTTGGTTTAATTTACCGAATTCGAATAATTTTGTCGTAAAAAATCAGCGCTTTGGTGATATGGTATGTTCGCTAAAAGATTTTTTGCGTAATAAGCGGCTAATTTCTTTATATAGTGTAGGATTTCTAATAATGGGCGCTTTTGTTTCATTATACAATTATATTAGTTATCCGCTAATGGCACCGCCCTATAATTTAAGTCAAACGGTGGTTGGATGTATCTTTTTTGTTTATCTTATTGGAACCTTTAGTTCCACGTTTATGGGGACAATGGCGGATAAACATGGCAGTGGAGTTATTCTTGGTTTTGCAATTGCTTGTATGCTGGCAGGGGGCTTGCTAACGTTATCGGTGAGTATATACAGTAAAGGAATTGGCTTGGCATTGGTTACTTTCGGCTTTTTTGGTGGACATTCTGTAACCAGTAGCTGGGTGGCGAAATCTGCTAAGACTAATCGCGCGCAAGCCTCATCTTTGTATCTGCTGTTTTACTATCTTGGTTCCAGTGTGCTTGGCGCATTTGGTGGTAAGTTTTTATTATGGCAAGGTTGGAATGGTGTTGTACTCTTAATGGTTATTGCGTTGTGCTTGGCGATGGTTATTGTGCTTAGACTGTTATTGGTTGATCGTCAGGTCGAAAGAGTGGTTGGCAGTTAAAGCTGGACCGTGGCAAGGTGAAAATAGAATAGGTTATTGAAGGCAATGAAGCCGATGGATGCAGAAATATCTGCGTGTATCGGCTTTTTTATATAATTTTTCCGGTATGTGCATTTATAACACAGTAACTGTACCGTATCGCATAATTAAGAAGCAAAAAAGGAGGATGTAACATGGAAACTAAAATTAGAAAAGTTGTTACCGTAATTGAAGAAGTTTATGCAGATGGTCGTAAAATGGTAGATAAGCCGTATAAAAAATGTGCGGCAATCGCAGTAATCCAAAATCCTTTTGCAGGAAAATATGTAGAGGATTTAAGTATTTTAACCGATATCGGGGAGTATTTAGGGGAACTGTTGGCGCAGACTGCAGTAAAAACAATGGAAATTGATCCAGCAAAAGTAGAAAGTTATGGAAAAGGTGCCATTGTTGGTGAACTGGGTGAACTGGAACATGCGGCAGCTATCTTGCATCCTAAACTGGGAAAACCGATGCGGGAGGCCGTCGGTGGTGGTAAAGCTATAATTCCATCGGCTAAAAAGCTGGGGACGCTTGGAACTACGCTGGATGTACCGCTTCATTATAAAGATGCTGCATTTGTTAGAACTCACTATGATGCGATGGAAGTGCGGCTAAATGATGCACCGAAAGCGGATGAGATAGTTGTAGCGGTCGTTGTTACTACTGGCGGGCGCCCGCATCCACGCATTGGAGGGCTGCAGAAAGCAGAGATTAAGGGAGAAGATGGGTTGCGCTAATAAATACCACAATAAATGCAAGGAGAAATTATTATGAATATAATTGCAGAAAGACTTGAAAATTTGCCGCTACGTAGATGGCATTGGAAACTATTATTGATGATTGCAGTCGGATGGGCTTTTGATGCGATGGATACCGGTATTGTATCTTTCGTTTTACCTAAGTTGATGACACTGTGGCAATTGACTCCAACGCAAGTCGGCTTTATCGGAAGTATTGGTCTGGTTGGTATGGCGGTAGGTGCGGCTCTATCGGGAACGTTGGCAGATTATTTAGGGCGTAAAAAGCTTTTGCTCATTACAATGGTGGTATATGGTCTTGCAACAGGCGGTTGTGGTTTGGCTGTAAATTATGAGTGGCTGCTGGTAATGCGGTTTCTAGTTGGCTTTGGACTTGGTGGACAGGTGCCAGTTGCGGTGACATTAATGAGTGAATACGCCCCGAAAAAATACCGCGGACGGATGATTGTACTTTTAGAGAGCTCGTGGGCAATAGGTTGGTTGATTGCAGCAATTGTTTCGTATCTTATAATACCAAAGTTTGGTTGGCAGATTGCGTTTTTTATTGGGGCCATTCCTGCATTATGGGTGTTCTACCTTTGGAAGCATGTACCGGAATCAGCAGTATATTTGGCTAATAAGGGACGTTTGGAAGAAGCGCATGCGATTGTCTGTGAAGTAGAACGAGCAGCCGGGGTTGCTTGTGGACAGCCGCCAATTAGACAAGAATTTCTAGGTTCGACTAAAACTTCTTCGGTAACCTTTACAACGTTATTTAGTCACTTGTATCTCAAAAAGACAATTTGCTTATGGATTCTGTGGTTTGGACTAGTATTTTCTTATTACGGCATATTTATGTGGTTACCGACTCTTTTAGTTAAATCGGGACATAGTATGGTGCAATCATTTGAATTTGTAATTTGGATGACCTTGGCACAAATTCCGGGGTATTTTACAGCAGCAGCGTTGGTGGACAAAATAGGGAGAAAGCCGACTCTGGGTGGTTTCTTAATCTTGTGTGCAGCTTCAGCGTATATGTTTGGCAATGCCTCCAGTTGGGAGCAAATCGTGTTATGGGGATGTTTGATGTCCTTTTTCAACTTGGGAGCCTGGGGCCTTTTATACACCTATACACCGGAGTTGTATCCAACCGAAGTTAGGGCCTCTGGAGCCGGTTGGGCTGGTGCCTGTGGAAGAATTGGCGGAATGCTGGCGCCGATGGCTGTTGGTGGATTGTTTACCGGTCCAGATAAATTTTCCTTAGTATTTGCAATGTTTACTGGTGTAATGGTATTGATTGCGCTTAATGTGTTTGTTCTCGGCGAAGAAACTATGAATAAATCGCTGTAATATCAATAATTAAAATGTATTGATTTTATAGAAATAATGCATTGGCAATATGTAAAAGAGATGTTGTATAATAACGACATAAAACATGTTTTTATGATAAAAATTTACACCACAATTAAGGTTTGGATTTTTATTAGAGACATCTCTTTGGCAACGAGGCCGATGGACTAAGGTTATTATCATGAGATAATCTTGTCCTCCGGCCTCGTTATTTTTGTTTTCGGAAAATTATCAATAAAAAAGTAGATAAAACCGAAATGGGAGAGAAATACAATGATAAACAAAGAAGAAGCAAAATTTATTATCGCCCGTTTAGACAATTTACCTCTTTCTCGGTTTCACTATAAAATGTTGGTTGTTAACGGTTTTGCATGGGCATTTGATGCTTTTGATGTAGGTTTAGTTACCTTTGTAGTTACTGCTCTAACACAGGCTTGGAGCTTAAATACGGCGGAAATTGGTATTTTGCTGAGCTCAGGTATGGCTGGTATGATTCTAGGTGCATTTTTATCAGGACCGTTGGCTGATCGTTTTGGGCGTAAAGCAGTATTTAAATGGACGATGCTTATTTTTTCGATTTTCTCACTTTTGTGTGCAGTGGCTTGGAATTTTTGGTCACTAGTAATATTTCGTTTTTTTGTTGGCCTGGGGCTAGGCGGGGAAACTCCAGTGGTAACCTCCTTGCTGGGAGAATTTGTTCCGGCCAAAGACAGAGGAAAAGTGCAAGGTTTATTGAATTGTTTCTGGGCGATTGGTTGGTTGGGAGCTGCACTAATCTCATTTTACTTGATTCCAACGATTGGTTGGCGCTGGGCCTTTGTCTCTGGGGCACTTCCCGCCTTTTATCTCTGGATAGTACGGCTGCATATTCCGGAATCACCGCGGTGGTTGGCGCTTAAGGGGCGCGTACAGGAAGCAAAAGAAATTATGGAGCAAATAGAAGCGGTTGTTGCACGTACGCATAAAATTGAACCGGTGACGGAAGCGAGTGTAAGCAGTGTCCCTGACGTAGAAAAGAGTTCAATCAAGGATTTGTTTAGGGGGAGATATTTGCAACGTACGGCAATGCTATGGATTCTTTGGTTTTTCGGGATGTTTGCTTATTATGGGTTGTTTTCCTGGATGCCGACGCTTCTCGTAAAGGCTGGGCACAGCATGGTAAAGTCGTTTGAATATGTTTTGTTTTTACAAATTGCTTATTTGCCTAATCAGATTCTCTCTGCCTACCTTATGGACAAATTTGGCCGCAAGTGGCCGTTGATCATCAATTTGATTTTATCAGGAATTATGACAGTTATTTTTGGTTGGGCGTTGGGAAGCAACCTTAATACCATGGAGGTATTATTCTTTGGCCTTCTGACTTCGTTTTGTGTTTCTGGGGTTTGGGCTATCACTTATACTTATACACCGGAACTTTATCCAACAGGAATTCGGGTTACTGGTACGAGTTGGGCGGCGACTTGCTCACGGTTTGGTTCTATGTTGGCCCCGTTGATTATTGGATATAGTTTAAACTCATTGGGTATTTCCGGAGTGTATGGTGTGATCGCGTTTGCATTTGTGGTTGCTGGCCTTGCTGTTATTTTTTGGGGAAAAGAAACCAGAGGGCAGCATTTATAAAAATATTGATGCGCAGCTGGTTACAATCAAATTGGGGGCTAATAAAATGGAAGAAAAAATGAAAATTAAGTTTCTGTTAAATAAAAAAAATATAGAAGTAGAAGTATTGCCAAACCGTCGGCTAATTGATTTTTTGCGGGATGATTTGGATTTGATAGGAACAAAATTAGGGTGTGGCGAGGGAGATTGTGGCGCTTGCACTGTAATTATTAATGGAAAAACCGCGAATTCATGCTTGGTATTAGCACCGCAGGTTGACGGTAAAGAAGTGATTACGATTGAGGGATTAGGGGATTATGATAAACTAGATTCTTTGCAGCAAGCGTTTATTGATGAGGGCGCGGTTCAGTGTGGTTTTTGTACTCCGGGGATGTTGTTGTCGGCAAAAACGCTTTTGGATGAAAATCCGAAGCCAAGCCGGGAAGAAATTATGCGTTCCATGTCGGGCAATCTTTGCCGCTGTACCGGGTATGTGAAAATTGCAAATGCAATTGAAAAGGTGGCTAACGCAAATAACTAAGGCAGTAGGGGCGATAGATATTATGGAAGAACTTTCTGTTGTAGGAAAATCGGTCATCCGCAAGGATGCGTTAGATAAAGTTTTGGGTAAGACCAGATACAGTGCAGATATAAAGATGCCAGGTATGCTTTATGTAAAAGTACTTAGAAGTACGGTGCCTCATGCGCTGGTTCAAAAAATTGATGTTACGGTGGCTAAAGCCTTGGCTGGCGTAGCCGCGGTGCTGACTGCGGATGATGTGCCGGGGCTGAACGGCCACGGAATTATTATTAAGGATGAGCCGGTTTTGGTAAAAGATAAAATTCGCAAAATCGGTGATCCGCTGGCGGTTGTTGCCGCTGAAACAGAAGAGATCGCCATTCAGGCGCTCAAGCACATTGTTGTAGAATTGGAAGAATTGCCGGCGGTTTTTGATGCCGTGGAAGCGATGCAAGACGATTCGCCTAAAGTACATGGGAAAAGTAATATTTTAGCAGTAAGAAAAATCTTTAAAGGCGAAATCGACGAAGCCTTTGCGGCTGCGGATATTGTCGTTGAGAATGTTTATTATACCCAGATGCAGGAACATTCATATATTGAGCCGGAAGCCGGTATTGCCTATATGGATGGCAATCAGGTAGTAATTAAAGCTTCCACGCAAAATACTCATTTTGATTGTCGTGAAGTAGCGAGAAATTTGGGTGTGCCGCAAAGTCGGATAAGAATGATACAGGCACCTACGGGCGGTGGTTTTGGGGGAAAACTGGATGTATCGGTCCAAATATATTTGGCACTTTTAGCGATGAAAACAAGAAAACCGGTAAGGCTTGTTTATTCGCGGGAGGAATCGATAATAGCTTCAACCAAGCGCCATCCCTGTAGAATTCGTTATCGGACAGCGGCTGATAAGCAAGGAAAACTTTTGGCAGTGGATG
Source organism: Bacillota bacterium (assembly GCA_017889625.1). Taxonomy (GTDB): domain Bacteria; phylum Bacillota; class Negativicutes; order Sporomusales; family CTSoil-080; genus CTSoil-081. Next base: position 7,655 of record JAGGAD010000025.1, read on the forward strand.
TGGAGGCAATTGCCGACACCGGTGCATATGCTTCTTATGGGCCTGCACCTGTTACCAGGTTAGCGGTACATGCCACTGGTCCGTATGAAGTTCCAAATGTAAGAATTTATGCGTATACCGTTTACACGAATAACCCCACTGCTGGGGCAATGCGTGGTTTCGGTGTACCGCAGGCTGCGTTTGCATATGAACAACAGATGGACATGATTGCGGAAAGAGTAGGGATAAGTCCACTGGCTGTCAGGATGATCAATTCCTTGAAAAAAGGAAGCAAGATGGCAACGGGACAGATGATTCCCAGTGGACCGGGGATATCGTCAACATTGTTGCCTGCTTACGATAAAGCAATACAGACAAAAGCGCTGGCAGGTTATGAACCATCAGTTAAAAAGCGGGGCTATGGCTTGGGCTGCATGTTCTTCGGCGTTGGTAATACGGGTCAGCCAAACCCTGCGGGGGCATTCTTAGATCTATTGGATGATGGAAGTGCTAATTTGATGGTTGGGGCTGCAGATATTGGGCAAGGTTCGAATACGATTTTGGCTCAGATTGTGGCGGAAGAATTAGGAATGGATTTCGAGGATGTGCAAGTTACATCTGCAGATACTGGAGTTACCCCCGATGGTGGTGCAACTTCGGCCAGTCGTCAGACCTATATTTCAGGCAATGCAACTTTGTTGGCAGCGAAAGAAGTAAAACAGCTTTTGCTTGCAGAAGCGGCTGCATTGTTTGGCGTAGCTCAGGACAAAATTGTATTAAAAAACCGGCAGGTTATGGTTGTTGGCCAGGAAAGCAAAGATGGTATTTCCATAAAACAACTAATTACAGTCTGCCGGAGCAAAGGCAAGATGACCCTCGGACATGGGTGGTTTAACCCATCAACGACAGCGTTAGATGACGAGACTGGACAAGGGGAACCTTATGAAGCGTATTCTTTTGGTAGTCAAGTTGTAGAAGTTGAAGTAGACACTGAGACGGGTGTGGTAGAGGTGCTGAACCTTTATGCGGCTCATGATGTTGGACAAGCGATAAATCCGCTGCATGTCCAAGCGCAAATTGAGGGCGGCAGTATCATGGGACTTGGCTATGGCCTCTATGAGGATATGAAAAAGGTGGAAGGAAAGATAAAAACTTCGTCTTTTGCAACCTATCTTATTCCTACTTCACTAGATATACCGTCAATTCAGGCGATTATTGTTGAAGATAAAGCTGATACCGGTCCGTTTGGCGCTAAAGGTTTGGGCGAAACTTCGCTGGTGCCTACCGCCGCAGCTATTGCTAATGCAGTATATGATGCCGTTGGAATTCGAATAAAGTCGTTGCCGATAACCCCGGAAAAAGTATTGCGAGCTTTGGAAGAAACTCGATAAATTATGGTATGACCATAGGGATGAGTGCGACATGGAGAACGAATGTTTTATAAAGATACTTTCACATAGTGGTATGGTAAATATAAGACGGCGTATCGACGCTATCGGTGAATGGCTTTCTCAATCGCCAAAAAGAGAATACCCAATGCTGGAGGATATTTTTTATATCCTCCAAAAATATCAGGTATCTGATGGCGTTATCAGACATAGTGTAACTGTTGCTGAGGCGGCGGTTAATTTGGCAATATGGTTAAACGAAAGCGGAATAGAGATGAGTACGCCGATGCTTGCTGCGGCTGGACTTTTACATGATATTGCAAAAGGTACTCCCGCGCATGCAAAACAAGGAGCAAAGATTATCGGTGAGTTAGGGTATCCGGCTATTGCGGCTATGATTGCAACTCATATGGATCTAACTATTTTGAAGCATGAAGCTTTGAATGAAGGCGCTATTTTATATTTTGCTGATAAACTATCGCGGCAGAATCAAATTGTTAGTTTGGAAGAGCGGTTTAATGCATCGCTTGAGAAATATGATGGCTCGTTGGAGGTAATGGCTTCAATAAAAAAGCGGTTTATGGCGGCGTGGATCATTCAAAATAAAATTTTAACAGTGGTAGACGGTAAGCTTGTTACTATCAATTCGGCTGAGGCTTATGCGCTATGGAACGTCATTAAGATAAATGGTCAAGAGGCAGGAGATGTTCATTATTATGAGTCAGTTTATATATAAAAAACCCAAGCAGTTGCAGGAGGCTTTCTCAATAATGAAAGAAAATCCGGCATATTCAATTATTGCCGGTGGTACTGATTTAATGGTTAAGATGAAGGATAATCGTATAACCGCTAAAGTTATTATTGATGTAAGTGAGCTAAATGATTTACGGGAGATAAAAGAAAAACAAGGAACGATTTATCTTGGGGCGGCAGTTACTCATACCGAAATTTGTAAGTCAGAACTATTGAGAGGGTTTGCGCCAGCTTTAGTTCACGCATCTGGTCTGGTGGGATCGCCTCAAATACGTAATCGAGGAACAGTGGGGGGGAATATCGGAAATGCATCGCCGGCGGCTGATACTATTCCTGCGTTAATGGCGTATGGTGCTGAAATCGTTCTTGCTAGCGCCGAAGGGGTAAGAAGCTTGGCGCTGGAAGATTTCTTTGTTGGGCCTGGGCGGACTGTCATTTCACCTGGTGAAGTGATACTAAGTATAGAGTTTAATAAACTCCAGGCGACCCAGGCAGTAAGTTTCGAAAAATTGGGGAAGCGAAAAGCGCTTGCTATTTCGGTAGTCAATGCCGCAGCGTTTCTAGAAATTGATAAAACAAAAGCCGTAGTGACAAAGGCACGATTAGCTTTGGGTTCTGTGGCGGCTAAACCTATTCGGGTAAGCGCTGCGGAAGAGGCGCTTATTGGTTATTCCTTGTCTGATGATAAAATTAAAGAAGTGGCAAAAATTGTTTCTGATAGTATAACACCTATTGATGATGTTCGCTCTGAGGCGCTTTACCGCAAAAGGATTGCCGGTGTTTTAACGCAACGGACCTTAATTGATGCGTGGAAACAACTTGTATAGACGCAACTTGTAATAAATGACAAATGGAAGGGAAAAGTATAAGGGGGATTCTACGATGGCAGTGACAGTATTAATAAATATAGGACATATAATGACCGGGGATATAGCTCAGCCTAATAGTTCGGAAAATACCATTGTTATTCAGGATGGGGTTATTGCCAAAATTGGTAGTGAAACTATTATTAAAGATTACCAAGTAGATCAAGTAATTGATGTTGGCGGTATGACCGTAACTCCGGGGCTCATTGATTCCCATGTGCATCCGGTGTTGGGCGATTATACACCACGACAAAAAACCCAAGACTATCTTGATAGTGCAGTTCACGGAGGAGTAACAACTTTTATTTCTGCGGGTGAGGCCCATACTCCGGGACGCCCCAAAGATCCGGCGGGAACGAAAGCGTTGGCAATCTTGGCCCATAAATCTTTTGATAACTTACGCTCTGCCGGGTTAAAGGTGCACGGAGGGGCTGTTATTTTAGAAAAGGGTCTAAAAGAAGCTGACTTTGCGGAAATGGCCAATGAAGGAGTTTGGCTGGTAGGAGAAGTGGGATTAGGTAGTATAAAAAAACCAGAAGAGGCAAGACCCATGGTGGAATGGGCCAAAAAATATAGGATGAAAATAGCTATGCATACTGGAGGAACCTCTATTCCGGGAAGCTCAACGGTTTCTGCTGATGATGTAATTGCCGTGGCACCAACGGTTGTTTCGCATGTAAACGGTGGACCGACAGCAATAAGACCGGAAGAAGTATACAAACTAATTGAAAAAACAGAGTTGCCGTTGGAAATTGTACAGTGCGGAAATCCTAAGATTGCGGATCTGGTCGTTCGTCTTCTGGCGGAAAAAGGAAAACTTGATCGGGTGATTCTGGGAAATGATGCTCCTTCTGGATCCGGAGTTATACCATTAGGAATTTTGCGGACAATCTGTCAGCTGTCATCCATGTCGAAAATTGCACCGGAGAAAGTTATTGCAATGGCTACAGGTAACACCGCAAAGGTATTTGGCTTAGAAACCGGATTGATTGCTGAGGGTAAAGAAGCCGATTTGGTTGTTATGGATGCTCCGTTAGGCTCCGTAGGGAAAAATGCGGCAGAAGCTATTTGGGCTGGCGATTTGCCAGGCATTGCAATGGTTATTGTCGATGGAGTCGTTAGAGTAAGTAAAAGCCGCAATACACCGCCAACCACCGGAAAGTATACAATGAAATAAATTCTGGAGCAATAGAAAGGGTGTTTTGGCGTGGCGATTGTAGTTGACCTCGAATTGTGTAAGGGCTGCGGCGTTTGTCTTAAGGAGTGTCCTAATAAGGCAATTTCCCTTGAAGAAAAGAAGGCGAGACTTGCTGATAGTTGTACTAGCTGTGGAATTTGTGTAAGGGTATGCCCCTTTAAAGCAATGCATAAAAACTTAGATTTGAAAACCGGTGCAGTAAAGTGTACATCTTGTCCTGTGCAATGTGAAGTTCTAAATGGCTTTATTGGAGCGTGTCAACGCTACCGCAATGATGGCGGAAAATTGGTTCGTAATCGCCGCCTTGTAACCGATAAATCGGAAGGCGGTCCGCTTATTACCGCAGTTGGGGCTGGCACGTCCTATCCATGTTGCCGGCCAGCGCCGCATATTGTTCAGGACACCATAGATGATGTTGAGGTTATTACTGTAGTTACAGAAGCGCCGCTTAGTTATAGTGGAGTAAAAGTAAAAATTGATACAAATCTATTTATCGGTAACGAAGGAGCAAAAGTTAGACGTAACGGCAAAATAATTGGTATGGTGGACACAGAAGAATACGGATCAAAAATGCTGACGATTGGCGGGGCAAATCTTCTTACAGGTAAAGACGGCTTTATTGTTGCACGAACTGTTGTAGAAATTGCGAATGGTGAACGTGTTACGGTCAAAGTCGACGATGGTAGTGAGTTGGAACTTGAGGTTGGGGCCCGACCAATAATAAATGGGATTATTGATACCAAGATGCGTGTAGGCTGCGGTAGTGCGACTATTGGTATGTTTGCTAGTGTCCTAAAAGAAGCAGTGGATGAAGCGATTATTTTGGATCATCACGTTGTAGGTTTGCTTTCAGAACATTTAGCGGGTGAATTTGTCGGTATGAGCTGGAGCGGTGTCACTCCTAAGGCGAGAAGGAGTACACGTGGGCGTTATTTTGGGGAGCCTGGACCAGGGTGGGGTGGAACAGATATTGAAAATCCGCGTGATGCAATTCAGTCGGTGGACATGTTGATAGCCAAAGCAGGTATGAAAATCTTAGTTACAGAGACTACCGGGCAGAAAGCGGCGTTATTTGAAGTCGAAAAAGACGGGGGCGTTATCGAAATCCCCTTAACAAAACGGGTGAGGCAATCCGTTAATACGATTGTTGCAAATTGTGAAGAGGCGCGAGTTTCGGCTGTTTATACTGGTGGCACCGGGGGGAGTGCCCGGGCGGGGGTTGCGGTTAATCCGCTTCAGGTAACACAGGCGGTACATTGCGGTGAGGCAAAATTGACGATTGGCGGAGCGGAAACGTTCGTTCTTCCGGGTGGGGGCATTAATTTTATGGTTGATGTGGAAAAGGTAGTACCGAAAGCCTTTACTTGGGTGCCGACACCAGCTACGGTTGCTCCGGTAGAATATACTATGACGTTGGAAAAATATAAGGAAATTGGTGGACATATGGACTATATAAGAATGCGGGAAGATATAAAAAATAGTTGATGGTCATAGGAATAGAAGATTATGATTCAAGTTATTTCGGCGAATAAAGTGTATCTTGACTATGGTCCAATGCAGATGACTTTAATTGCGTACGCGGAGGACAAGGGGCAATCGCTGATCGATAAATTGCAGGGAGCGGCTAGATATGGCATCAGTTTATTAGAGGAATTATCCCTTGTTTTGCCTGTAGCAAAAAGTTTTCCTACAGCAAACAATACTGATATAAGGAGGCTGCCGCTTCCTTTGGTTTATATGGTGGAGGCTGTTAGGGCAACGAAAGACCTTAGTTTGACGCCAATGGCTGCAGTAGCGGGAACTTTCGCCGACTTGGTAGCGAACTGGTTGGTGGAAAGAGGCGCGGCTAAGGTCATCATTAATAATGGCGGAGATATTGCGATTCGGCTGTGGGGTGAGGAAATGACCAAGATCGGCATTACCCCCAGCATTGGCGCAACCCAATTAACTCATTTAATAGAACTTTCCAGCCGAAGGGGAATCGGCGGTGTTGCTACAAGCGGATTAGGCGGAAGAAGCTTTACAAAAGGGATAGCTAGCTCAGTAACTGTTTTTGGACAAACTGCTAGGATTGCCGACAGCTGTGCGACGCTTATAGCAAACCATTGTTATTTCCCTGATCCCGGGATCAGACAATTGCCAGCTGATGAACTTGATCCAAATACCGATATCCCTGGCCACTTGGTTACGGTTGAGGTTAAAAATATAAGTATGACTACAAAACTTAGGGCATTAGAGCGAGGCATAGCCAAGGCAACAGAATTAAGAAATGCAGGGATTATCCATGGTGCAATTGTGTTTATCGATGAACTGGTAATGATGATTCCAGAGAATGTATGTTGTGGCGTTAATAAGTGATATGGGGGTATATGTGTGAAAGTAGGGTTTATAGGTTTAGGAGCGATGGGCAAGCCGATGGCACTCAATCTGTTGAAAGCCGGGCACTTGCTAGTGGTTAACGACGTAAATGCTAAAGCTGTAGAAGAGTTGATATTGGCTGGTGCCAAAAAAGCAGAAAGTCCTAAGCTCTTGGCAGAGCAGGTTGAAGTGGTTATTACAATGTTGCCCAACGGAGGAATTGTCGAACAAGTACTACTTGGTGAACAAGGAGTATTGGCTGGCGCTGGTGATGGTTTTGGTATTATAGATATGTCAAGTGTTGCTCCGGGATTTACGCAGAAAATGGCCCGGCTCGCGGCCCAAACGGGAGTTTGTTATCTTGACGCGCCGGTTAGTGGCGGCGTGAAAGGAGCTGCGGAAGGTACGCTTACCATTATGGTTGGGGGCGACGAACAAGCGCTGGCTCGTTATCAGGGCTTGTTTCAGATATTAGGTAAAAAAATTCATCATATCGGTGCGGTTGGAGCCGGGGATGCAGTAAAAATTGTTAATAACCTAATGTTAGCAATTAATATGGCTGGCGCTGCAGAAGCCTTTGCCCTTGGCACTAAAATGGGACTGGATCCTCAGGTAATATTTGATATTGTTAGTGCGAGCTCCGGTAATAGTTATGCATTGTCAGCTAAAATGCCTAACTTTGTGTTTAAGGGGAATTTTACGCCAGGGTTCACAGTTGATTTGCAGTACAAAGATTTAGAACTGGCTGTACAAACCGCGAAAGATGTACAAGTTCCGATGCTTTTGACAAATGTTGTGCAGCAACTTTATGAACAAGTTCGGGCTGCTGGGCTTGGTAAGGAAGATATCTCTGCAATTATAAAACCATTGGAAACCCTTTGTGATATTCAAGTCAGAGTAAAAAACTAAAATTATTGGCAGGAGATAAGTATGGATGCACTTATAAACTATATAAAGAAACAAGGCTATAATATAGGTAATCTTACCATCGGGGAAAGCCTTGAAATTGCTAAGGAACTGCAGGTCCGGGTGAGTGATGTAGTCATTGCGGAGGCAATGCATGAAAATGCATTAAGCCGTGAGGAAGTTAAGGCATCCGTTCAGGCGGCCTTTCGTCATAATTTATATGCAACAGAAATCGGCTTGACAAGTAGCTCTAGTTTTTTGCTTGGCCAAGTGCCGCAAGAATTGGCCGCTGATGACTTTGCAAACCGACTATTTGAGGATGATTTAGTTAACCGAATTTTAGTGTATACATTAGGTGCACAGGTTGGTAATCATACCTGTGGATTAGAGCCGTGTGCTGGGACCGGTGATTCTTGTACTTATTCGGGGTTATACCGCGCTTTTCAAGAAACGATTGTGGATGAAGATGAGCTATTTCGCGTGAGCTCCGTTATTCTCAAAATAGGTACGATTTTTCGGGCGGGTAAAACGACAACTGGCTGTAATATGGAGGGTTTTGGGGCAGGGGCTGCGGCGACTGCGGCAGCAATGGTAGAGATGAAAAAAGGCTCGCCGGAATCAATGAATAAGGCAATTGTTTTAGCGCTTTCACCTACGATCGGTAATCCATGCACGCCTAGAGTCATGGTGGCGGGATTATGTTCAACCCATATAGGTGGTGGCGTGATAATTGGTAATCTAGCAGCAAACTTAGCGCTTAAAACCAATATTCCGGTAAATGTTCCGGCGGATGTAATGATAGCCATGGCCGCGGCTGTCCATTCGGTATCAGCTAAAAGCATAGTTCCGGTTGTCATTGAGTATATGCATCCGTTTTTTAAAACAAATCTGGAAGTTGAAGCTTTTATTGAACAAAATATAAAAGATAAAGAACAAGACGCTATTGATAAAACCATGCAGGTGGCAATTGAGAAAGCGCGGGAGTTAGCAAAAAAAGCAAACTCTATAGTTAAGCCATTTGGCGATGCTGTGGTAGGCGGAAGCAGTCAGGCCGTGGGATCGCCGACTAATACAGGCCGAATAGCCCATGATTTGGCAAAAGGCGAGATTACTGGTGTGAAAATTGAACTGTATCCGGAACTCTTTGCCCGTCGTGGCATTAATGTACCAGGTATATTAATGGGAGCGGTGTTGGGAGCTGGTACTGACGACAGCAAAGCTTATAAAGAAATTATGCAGATTATGCGGGAGAAAAAAATAAAGGTAGAAATAGTAGAAGTTAATGAACCGCAATTGCAGCGAGTTACCGTATATGCCGCGGAACAAAACAGTATGGTTGAGGCATTGAATCGTGGTGGCGCACGTTTAGTACTGAAAAAGGCAGTACCATCTGTTGACGCTGCTTCTGAAGTAGCCAAAAAACTAGGTATTGTTTTAGTAGATTAAACAATAAAAAAATTTCCATTTTTATATTAGTAGAACAGATTGTATTAGGAGGACGGTGGAAAAATGGAGTTGTATGAGCAGTTGCTCTACTATATGAAAAATGGTCAGGCTGCTGTTTTGGCAACGGTGCTGGATGGTCCGTATATTGGCAAGAGAAGGCTGTGGTCGGGAGCAGAGACGATTGGTACGCTAGGCGAGCCTTGGCTGGATGAGCGGACGAAGTGCTTAGTAGCCTATCTTGAAGCTAATGCAAATTGGGTACGCTGTAAATTGGAAGTGCCTGATCGGTCTGGAATGGCCTATACGGTTATGCTGGAATCATTTTTTCCACCGGAAGAATTAATTATTTTTGGTGGCGGGCATCTATCGCAAGCATTAGTAAAAATTGGCGTTATGCTGGAATATAAGGTAATTGTAGCTGATGACAGACCAGCTTTTGCAAACCGCCAAATGTTTCCTCAGGCAGATGTCATTCTTTGTGATGACTTTTCATCGATTATCGCTAAACTTTCACTTGGTAAGTGGAGCAATGTGGTGATTATGACGAGAGGGCATCGGCATGATGTCACTATACTCGAGAAAATAATAAAAAAAGATTTGTCTTATATTGGAATGATTGGCAGTAAACGGAGAACAGTTATTATTAAAGATTACTTTCAAGAACAAGGAATTGCTCTTGAAAAAATTTCCCGCGTACATATGCCAATAGGTTTAGCGATCGGTGCCCGTACGCCAGCAGAAATTGCTGTTAGTATATCGGCGGAACTTATCCAGGAACGCTACCGTAAAGTAGAAGCTAATTTATTTAATACGTTACAGCAAGACGATATAGTTTTGATTGATGGCGGAAAGGTCGATTATATTTCGCAAGAAACCATAATCATTTTGTCGCAGATTAAAAAATGCATGTCTTTAAATGAAAAAGCAGTGCTGGCAACTATTATTGAAACAAAGGGATCAACACCTCGCAAGGCTGGAGCAAAAATGCTGATTCTTTCTGATGGAAGAACCATTGGTACCATAGGCGGCGGCTGTGTAGAAGGTGAAATTCGCCGAGAAGCATATAGTATTAAAGAGGAAAATAAGGCCAAGGTTGTCACGTATGTTCTTGACAATGATGTCGCTGCACAAGAAGGAATGGTATGTGGTGGGAGAATGGAGATTCTGCTTTCTGCGGTAGGATGATGAGCGAAAATAAGTAGGTGTAGTCATGGTCAAAAACGATGTTTGCTATGGTGGAATTATTGTTGCGGCAGGATTATCTAGCAGAATGGGAAAATTTAAGCCCTTGCTTCCGTATGCTGATAGTACTATCATAGAAAGATCGGTCGAAAACTTGCAACAACAGACTGGGGTACAACAGATTATCGTTGTTGTTGGCTATCGTGGGGCTGAAATTGAAGCAATCTTAGCAGACAAAGAAAATACAAAGGTAGTGTACAACCCCAATTATCGAAACGGAGATATGTTAGAATCATTCCAAGTGGGGTTGGGTCAAATACAGCAGTGCGATGCGGCATATTTTTTGCCAGGCGACATGCCAGCGATTTCACCAGAAACCTTTCAAACGGTTCGGGAGACTTTGGAGAAGACAGGGGCAAAGGTGGTTTTTCCAACCTTTAATGGAGAAAAAAAACACCCACCATTGATTAGGTGCAATTGCTTTAGTGCGATTTGTAATTTTCGTGGTAAGGGTGGATTGCGGCTGGTTTTACAGCAATTTGATGAATATACGGTCTATGCTCCAGTTAATGATCTTGGTTGCACTGTGGATGCAGATACTCCAGAAGAATATAATATATTATTGCGGTACCAAGAAAAAAACAAATCTAATGGTTAACTAATACGGGGGAATATACATGCTTGATAAATATAACCGCCAAATTAACTACTTGCGGTTGTCAGTAACGGATCGGTGTAACTTTCGTTGTGTATATTGTTTACCTTCGCAAGGGACTGCGTGGCGGGATCATTCAGAAATTCTTACTTATGAGGAAATGCTGAAATTGATCAAAATTTTCAATAAAGCAGGTATAACTAAAATTAGGTTAACCGGAGGGGAACCGTTACTTCGTAAGGGGTTAGTGGAGTTCGTGGCATCAATTAAGGCGTTGGGAGTGATTGCTGATATTTCGCTAACCACCAATGGTAGCTTGTTGGCGCCTTTAGCAGAAGCTTTAAAGATCGCGGGGTTAAACCGAGTAAATATCAGCCTTGATACGATTAATCCAGTTAGTTTTAACAAAATAACTACTTGTGGTTGCCTAGCTGATACATTAGCAGGCATTGAAAGTGCCTTGAAAGCTGGACTTACTCCCGTCAAACTTAATGTTGTTTTGACTGACGCATTAACGGAACGTGATTTAGATTATTTTACAAAACTTATTAACAGCTATCCAATTTCAGTAAGATTTATCGAGTATATGCCGATTAACAATAAGGCAGTCCCAAGGGGAATGGATATTGCTATGGTTAAGAAACTATTGGGGATTAAAGGAAGAAAAATGTTCAAGCCGAGCACTGTTATTCAAGGAAATGGACCGGCGAAATATTACCATTCACCCAAGGCTCAAGGCTCTTTTGGATTTATTACGCCTATATCGGAGCATTTTTGTGGAACTTGTAATAGAATGCGGTTGACTGCGGATGGACGGTTAAAACCATGTCTATTGTCTAATACCGAGATTGATATTAAGACTCCGCTTAGAAATGGTGCTAGTGATAGGGCTTTAACTGAGATTTTTCATAATGCTATTAGGGATAAATTAGAAGGACATTTAAATTGTTGGGACAGCGGTTACCCCTGGAATATGTCGCAAGTTGGTGGATAATAGTTATTGCCTTTCTTTAATAAAATAAGTTGAAGGGGCTGTGTGAAAACACAACCCAAAAGACCGCTAAAAACGATAAATTTAGGCGGTCTTTTACTATTTAGGGAATAGCTGATTTAACTTATCCACAATGTTATCCAGAGTTTATCAGTAATTATTAGTAAATTGGCAACAGCTTATCCACAAAGTTATCAACAACAATGTTCAAATTAAGTGCGGAAAAGTATACGTATAGGCGTTGGCGTTGTTTGGATTCATGATTGTGATGGCAATAATACTAAAAAAGGAGGCATGACAAAGATGGCAAAGCAAACGGTAATTTTTGATTTTGATGGAGTAATAAATAGTTATACTTCTAAGTGGCAAGGTGCTACTATAATGCCCGATCCGCCAGTACCGGGAATCAGGGAAGTAATTGCCGAGATTCGGCGGTACTACCGAGTAGTGGTCGTTTCTTCCAGATGCTATCACGCTGGTGGCATTGAGGCAATAAAAAAATGGCTTATTGAAAACAACATTACGGTCGATGACGTGACGGGTGAAAAACCACCAGCAGTTGTAATTGTAGATGATCGGGCAATAACTTTTGACGGCAAGCCAGAGGGGCTATTAGAAAAAATTAAGGCGTTTCAGCCTTGGAATAGAAGAAAAAAATATCAAGTGGAGGAGAATAAGCAATGATTTGGTTTATCCTTGGGCTATTGATCGGCGCGGGAGGCATTGCGGTGATTGCGGCAGATGTCGTAGATAGGATAATTAGTAAGGTAGAAGCGTACATCCAGGCGATGGACAAAAATCTGACCTACAATTCAATATTAATACTCGAAGAACTTAGAATTATAACAGGCAGACCAAGGGCGGTTAATCGGCTGTCCCATACGCATTTATAATGTTGGCAAAAAATTGCTCTCGGTTGTTATAGCCAAAAGACAACTTTCTGCTTGGGGCGTAGTTGTTGTTGATAGCTTAATCAAGGGATTCAGAGAAATAGATGTAAAATTAGAGGGCAATCAGGACGGGAAATAAGGATGGTGATAAAGATAGACCCACGCCTAAATTAGCGATAACTTAGGCGTGGGTCTATCTTTGATATTGGTTACTAATTTTAATGGCAACGGATACTCACGAGGGGAAGTGATTTGCTTATTTACAATTGCGAAGCGGCATCAAAGGCGGTACGGATAGCCATTTTTACGTTTTTAGCTTTTACGCAGTCTCCTATTGATATAAAATCAAAAGCGGTATCTCGCAAAGTTTCGGCCTCATCGAGTTTAGCTTTCATCCCAACGGCAATTATTACAGTACTTGCCGCTAGGGTTTTAGCTGTGCCAAATCTGTCAGTATATTTGATGCCATGGTCAGATATTTCGGTACACCGTGCAAGGGTAATAATTTGAACACTTTCATTCATCGCTTCTAAAAGCGGCAGGCGATAATGGTACATGGCGTCGGTAGCCACGGCCTGTTCCATTTCCACCAATACAACTTCTTTGCCTGATTGGGCAAGATGCAAACCTATTTCACAGCCGACTTGGCCACCGCCGACGATAACCACTTTCTGGCCAATTGTGGCCATATTATCATGGACCTCAGTAGCAAACAGTACCGAATTATTATTAATGCCTGGTATTGACGGGGCAATTGGCTCAGCGCCAAGGGCTGCAATAACTACATCGGCCGCTTGGGACCTCAATAATTCTGGGGTTGCGTTGGTATTTAACATCAGTTTTACTGCTGAATTTTTAATTTGTCGAATTAAATAATTTTTAAAAGACTTTAAATCATATTTGAATGCTATGTTATCGGCAAAGTCCAATTGTCCGCCAAGATGATCTTTCTTTTCAATTAGAGTAACCTGGTGACCACGCTTTGCTGCTACTAGGGCGGCTTTCATACCGGCAGGCCCACCACCGACAACAACAACTTTTTTCATTTGATCAACCGGTGGTATTAAATAGGGCAAACGATGCTCCCGGCCAATAGTAGGATTCACGGAGCAGGAAAAGAACCGAGCATCGTAATGGTCATCTAAGCAATTAAAGCATTTGATACAGGGCACGATATCGCCATTTTTTCCGCAACGGGCTTTATTTGGCATGGCGGGATCGGCGATGATTCCCCGGACTGTTGAAACAACATCGGCATCACCAGCGGCAAGAATTTTTTCTGCTATTTCGGGGTCGTAAATTGCACCTATTGTGACGACGGGGACTTTCACGCCAGCGGCTTTGACTGCTTTGGCCAGATAGGCATTGGGTGCAGGTTTTAAAAATCCCGATGGATGCATAATTGATGCTGTTGTTGGGTTGCCGATATCTCCGGCGGAGACATGAATTAAATCAATTTTATCTTCAATGAGTCTAACAAACTGAATTGATTCGTCCAATTCTAAGCCACCTTCGGTAAGTTCAGAGCCGCTGATGCGATATTCAATCAGCAGGCTTTGACCGACTTTTTGGCGGATGCGATCTAAAATCATGAGCGGAAAGCGGGCTCGGTTTTCTATACTTCCGCCGTACTTGTCGGTTCGTTTATTGTAGTTTGGCGAGAGAAATTGTCCGAGTAGCATGCCATGACCGCCGTGAATTAAAATCATATCAAAACCTGCTATTTTGGCATTTTCTGCCATTTTTGCAAAGGCATCAGCTAATCGGTTCATTTCAGTTTCAGGCATTTCGTGAACTTGGAAGCCATACTCCAGCGTCTCGCTAGGGGCATAAACCTGTCTGGTAGCGGTGTCGGCATAGCCGTAGCCGCCCAACGGAAGTAGGATGAATTCTATAGAAGCTTTGGCTCCGTAAAAGTGGATGGCATCGGTCTGTTGGGTGAAATAACGCAAACCAAATTCATCATTAAGGTTATATTGGTTCCATGCGGGGGTAATTGGACGGTTCGGAGCAAAAATTTCGGGGTCAGCCATACAGGAACCGGCAGTGATAACGGCGGCGCCACCTTTAGCTTTGTTGGCGTAATAGCGAATAGCGGCTTCGGTGGGATAAGGTTCTGACGCCTGAAGACTGTGATTGGATGGTCCTGTGAAAATCCTGTTTTTAAAAATGACATTGCCAACCTTTAGCGGAGTAAATAAATGTGGGTATTTTGGTTGCATAAAAGGGCCTCCCTTATTTAAAAAATCGTGTACTATGCAAAAAAAAAGTAAATATAACTTTATTATATCACGAAGAGATATATTTGTTATTGCAATTAAACATTTAAAAATATAATGATAATTTAGGAAAAATATAACATTTAAATAGAAATAAAACTGCGTTAAACGGATCCAGGTTGAGTGGATACTAGTAATAGTTGAAATTGATTTTTATTAAGCGTACAATTATAAACATGATTATATAATTGACGATGTTTGCTGAGAATTTAATAATTTATTTTGTATTATTAATTGAAGGAGAGGAAGCTTTTTTGAAACACATAGAAATCATTTTAATGACATTATTATTAATGCTTGTAAGTTTGCCCGTCTATGCGGCGGAAGGGAAAATACAGTTGTTATGGACCAATGCGGAAGATGCAGTGATGTATGAATTGGAAGTATCCCGTGTTTATGTTGACAAAGATGACTATGCGCCTAGGGATAAAGTAGTGTATACAACCACTGCGATCTATACACCCGGAGTAGAATTAGATTTATCTTTGTTTAAAGATTATAATCTTAGAAAATTGTATTATCGGGTTCGTCCCTTAGACTATGAGAAAAAACCGGTTGGGCATTTCTCACGGCCAGTTGCGCTAGAAAAACTCAAGAAAAACACTATAAAACCAACTACAACGGTATCATATAAAAACTGTCCGGCACCGGTATATATGGTATATGCATGGATTCCGGTACTGAATGCTGCTAAATATCAAATAGAAATAACCAACCATAGTCCGGAGAACCCTAATGGGGTAACACCTTCAACGTATAGAGTACGAACCTATACGGCGGATAAAGGATTTGATTATTATGATTTAGAGCCTTATATTGAAAGTGGTAATTATTATTGGCGGGTTATGGCGCTTAACAATGAAAATCAGCCAATCGGAGTGTACTCTGATGCAGTAGCGTTTAAAGTAGAAAAACGTAGCTATAAGTGGGGGGCATTTGGCGATAGCATTACTCATGGTGGTGGCGCTATATCAAATCCTCCGTCGGATCCACGGTTTAATTACTTTACTTATTTACCAGTTGAAGTGAAAAATTTAGGCCGAAGTGGTGATACTGCCGAGATGTTGGACAACCGTTTTGAACAGGATGTGTTGCCTTTTAAACCTAAGTATCTCATAATCTTAGGCGGCAGTAACAGCCTTCGTGGGGGGGCCAGTGCGCAAGAGGTGATTCAATCATTGGCAGACATCAAACAGAAGTGTTTGGATAATGATATTAGACCGATATTTCTAACCATTCCGCCGCTAAATCCAGAGCGCATTAGACAAGTCTTTAACCAGCCAACCGCTGAAAATTGGCAAGAAGAATTAGCCGCGGTTAATGATTTTCTCAAAACGCAGCCGGATGTTATTGACATTTACTCAGTATTAGTGGATGAGAGCGGTTGCCTACCAATAAAATATTCGCAAGATGGGCTCCATCCCGATATTTCCGGTAAACGACTTATGGGTAAAGCCATAAAAGATTATATAAAAGAACACCAATTAAAATAATTTTTACTAGGCTATGAGTTTAATGGGGACTGGTCAGTTGGGCAAGTCCCCATTATATAATGGTAAAATAACAAACCTATGTAACTTTTCACTAAAATTTTACAAAATATGAAGGAAATAATAAGAAAATAGCGAAAATTATCTATAGTGCAATAGTTTGTGGTGGGATTTTTATATTTATGAAATAAGTTCGAGGACAACTGCTTTTATAGCTATTTTGTGCTTTGAGTTGGAGAAAGGAAGGGGTATAAAAATGAACAAATTGGAATCATTAGCCGCTTCAGCTGATGTTATGGTAGCGGCGAATCCACACTCATGTGGGATAACTATTGTTAGCAAGGATGGTTTAATTCAATATAGTAAACAGGCTGATTTTGTACCTGGTGAGAATCCTTTTAAAGTGGGTGAGCGTCACTCGTTTCCTCCTAACAATGGCATAGGTCAGTGTATTAATTCCCAGAAACCTATCTATGAGACAGTAAAAAAGGATGATAGACTGCCAGTTAGCTTTAAAGCAAATTGTATGCCGGTATTTGCTGATGATGGCGAATTCCTTGGTGTATTTAACATACTAGTAAGCTATGAAGCCCAGGATAACCTTTATGCAGCGGCGCAAAATATTGCGGCGACAACGGAAGAAATGGCGGCGACTACAAATGAACTGGGAGATACCGCATTAAAATTAGCCCAGGAACTAGGCAAGGTCAAAGTTGGTGGAGAAAGTGTACTGACTAAAATAAATAAAACGGATGATATTTTGAAATTTGTCAGCGATGTTGCTGCAAACTCCAATTTATTAGGACTTAACGCGGCCATTGAGGCTGCCAGAGCTGGTGAGCAGGGACGGGGGTTTGCCGTTGTGGCCGATGAGATTCGGAAAATGGCTGTAAACAGTGCTCAGTCAGTCGGTGAAATAAAAAAACTATTACAAGACATTCATAAAGATACTACCGAAGTAGTAAAAATTATTCAACTGACATCGGAACTTAGCAAGCGCCAGGCGGAGGCTACTACAGAAATATCATCGACAATGCAAGCTTTATCATCTACTGTCGGTGAAGTTGAACGAATTGCGGAAGTCGTATAAGTTAGTATGAAGATATAAAAGTCCTGCAACCGATAAGGTTGCAGGACTTTTATATCACTTATTTATTGTTGCGGGCCATTAAAGTTGATACTTTATTGGCAAAGGCGATGGGGTCTTCAGGAAGTAAACCTTCCATTAATAAAGCTTGACCATATAAGAGCTGACAGTAATCTTTAAATTCAGGGGATGAAGCATCATTCTCGTAAAGCGATTTTAATATCGAAAATACATTGTGGGTGGCATTAAGTTCTAGAATCCTGTTGGCTTTATATAGAGGGTTATCCATTTCAGCCAAAATTTGCTCCATAGAAAGGCTAATGCCGTTATCGCCGCTGACCAGGCAGACTGGGCTTGATTTAAGGCGGGTACTTATTTTAACCTCTGCTATTTTTCCGGTTAATTCTTCTTTGATGGCGGTAAGTAGTGCGGCATTGTCTTTAGTTAGATCGGCAGTTTGTTGTTTTTGCAGTTCAGATGAGGTGTCATCTAGATTGAGTTCGCCGCGGCTTATCGAATGGAATTTTTTCTCTTGATAGCTGCCTAAGGCCTCAATAGCAAATTCATCAACCCGGTCAAGTAAATAAAGCACTTCAATACCTTTCTCTTTGAGCAATTCCATTTGCGGTAAGTGTTCTACTTGAGCCCGATCTTTGCCAGCGGCATAGTAGATGACGGTTTGGCTTTCGGGCATGCGAATAAGATAATCCTTAAAAGTGGTAAGTTCTTCGGTGCTATATGAAGATGGGAACAGCAATAGTTCTTGTAATCTTTCTCGGCTGTGAAAATCAGAATAAACCCCATTTTTGAGGGCTTTACCATATTCTAGCCACAATTTGTTATATTTGGGCCGATCTTTAGTAAGCATATTTTCAAGATTCTTAAGTATGCTCTTTTCAAGATTTTTGCCAACTAATTTGAGCTGGGCGCTTTGTTGCAAAAGTTCGCGTGAAATATTAAGTGAAAAATCGGGAGAATCCACCAAACCACGGACAAATCGGAGGTATTCCGGTAAAAGTTCTTGGCAGTTGTCCATGATAAAGACATTCTTAGAATATAACTGAATACCGGCACTGTCTTGCCGTTGATAAAAATCAAAAGGGGCGTGTGCAGGAATAAATAGCACGGTGGTATATTCCACCTGGCCTTCTACTTTAGAGTGAATAACTTCAAGTGGATCTTCCCAATCATGGAATAGGTTTTTATAAAGAGTACTATATTCTTCCTGCGTAATTTGATTTTTATTTTTGGTCCAAAGCGGGGTCATCGAATTTAACGTACGAACTTCAACAGTTTGGGCAGGAGGTGTATCGGGGATTTCTTTTCCGTCAGCATCAAGAACGGGAACTTCTTTGACAAAGTTCATCTTAATAGGGTAACGAATATATTCGGAATATTTTTTAACCAATCCTTCAAGATTGTGGCGGTCTAAAAAGTTTTCTTTGGGGTGTTCGCTAGATGCGTGCTCATCTTGGAGATTAAGAATGATGGTAGTACCGCGAGTTTCTTTGTCGCAGGCTTCAATAGTATAGGTTCCATCACCGGTAGATTCCCAGCGGACTCCCTGAGGTTGGCCGGCAGCACGGGTAATTAAGGTTACTTTTTTTGCTACCATGAAGGCTGAATAAAAGCCGACGCCGAATTGGCCGATTAGATCATTGTCAGTGTTGGTACCGTTATCCTTTAGTTTTTCCAAAAAGGCTTTGGTGCCTGACTTGGCAATAGTGCCGATGTTTTCGATTACTTCATTGTAGGTCATGCCGATGCCGGTATCGGAAATGGTCAGGGTTTTGCTAGCTTCATCTGGAATGAGGAAAATTTCAAAATTATTATTTCCCTCGAGCAGCGATTGATTAGTTAATGATTCGAAACGGATCTTATCCATAGCATCGGAGGCATTAGAAATTAGTTCACGTAAGAAAATCTCCCGATTAGTGTAAATAGAGTGAACCATAAGGTTCAATAATTGTTTAGTTTCCGCTTGAAATTCACGGTTTTCTTTAATTTCCTGAGTCATAAAAACGCTCCTCCCGGTTAATGGTTCTTTCTTGCCGTTACACGGTAAGAACAGCAAGATTGGTATTAGCACTCTAAATGTGAGAGTGCTAATACCATAATAACCATAGCAGAATAAAAAATCAATTTATATGAGGAAAATTTTTCGGGTAGCAAAAACAAAAGATAAAGAGATAGGATAAAAACATAAAAAACCGTCAGGATAAAACAACTATTTTACAATAAAAGGAAGCTTGGGTGGTAAAATATGTTAAAATATAAACGGATTCTAGCGTGTTACAAAAGGAAATCCGACAATTTTATGTCGGAAGGTAATTAATGCCAGTCATGACCTATTTTACGGCTGAACTCTTTTATAATTGATTCTGCGGTAATTCGGTCAATCTTTGGCGACTTATTAATTTTTGATGAATCAAGCACGATAGAAAGGCCAGTCTCTAAATCGGTGATGGTTAATAATGCGTGGGTAACTTGGTCATCAAAAGCAAACTCAAATGGTTCAGTTTTTACAGTGAGTATAGGTATATTAAAAACCCCCTTATGCTACTTGTAGAGAATGTTAAAAGCCACTTACCCATAAAATTATTTCCACAATAATTAAAGACAATACCTCCTTGGGTAAAGTTAATTCGAAAGCAGGTGGTACTACTTGGATTTATTAACCTTTGACAATGGAATATGCAGGGAAGCGGTGGGCAATAATAGGGATGACTTAACTAAGTAAAAACAAGCTTAATGGTATAGTGAGGAATAGGGCGCATAGGTTGTGGTATATGTGTCATAAGATTTGGAGGGAGTAAAGTATGTCGCTTGAAGGAAAAGTGCTTGTTGCTCAAGGCGGAGGGCCAACGGCAGTTATCAATCAATCCTTAGCAGGCATTGTTTTAGAGGCAAGAAAGTTTTTGCAAGTATCCAAAGTATATGGTGCGGTCAAAGGTGTGGACGGTATAGTTAATGAAAACTTTCTCGACCTTACTCAGGAAACTACCCATAATTTGGAGCAGGTAGCGCTGACACCATCATCTGCACTTTTATCTACTAGAGCGAAACCTGATAGTAAGTATTGCTATGAAATTTTTAAAGTACTCAAAGCCCATGATATACGCTATTTCTTTTATATTGGCGGCAACGATTCTGCCGATACGGTACGAATTGTTAACGAAGAGGCAATGAAAGCAAGCTATGACCTTAGATCGGTGCATGTTCCTAAGACGATTGACAATGATTTGATGGTCAATGATCACACTCCTGGGTTTGGTTCGGCAGCAAGGTTTATTGCTCAGACTTTTATGGGGATTAACCTTGACGTTCGAGCACTTCCTGGAGTGTACATAGGGGTGGTAATGGGGCGTAATGCTGGTTTCTTGACGGCCTCTTCAGCTATTGCCCAAAAGTATCCTGAAGATGGGCCACATCTTATCTATTTACCGGAACGGGTGTTTAATATTGAAAAATTTGTTGCCGATGTCAAAAAAGTGTATGACCGCCATGGAATGTGTATAGTAGCTGTTTCGGAAGGCTTGCGGGATGAAAGCGGTACGCCAATTACGGTTTCTTTGCACAAAAATGTTGAAGTGGATGCGCATGGCAACATATCGCTTTCAGGGTCAGGCGCTTTAGGTGAACTTTTAAGCGAAACGATTAAAGAACGGTTAGGAATTTCCCGGGTGCGCAGTGATACATTTGGTTACTTGCAGCGATCTTTTGTAGGTTGTGTATCAGATGTTGATCAGCATGAAGCCAGGGAAGCAGGAGAACGAGCTGTTCAAATGGCAATTTGGCATAATGTAAACGGCTCGATTACTATTCATCGCACCGGTTACTACTCAGTGGACTACCGTTTAACAGAGCTTGGCGAAGTTGCCGGAAAAACCAAGCTAATGCCTGATGAATTTATTAATAGTGAAGGGAACTATATTACTGATGCGTTCAAGTATTATGTTCGACCGCTATTAGGCTCAGGGCTTCAGTCGCCGGCCCGGTTAAGGGCACCCATTGTACCTAAGTGTTACGGGTGTAAATAGGTTGCCGTAAGACAATAATTGTAATTGGGTCAAGTTAATTTTGATAAAAGGGGGGACAAAAGGAATGAACACTAAGCGGATTGCGGTGTTGACAAGTGGTGGCGGTGCACCGGGGATGAATGTCGCAATTCGTGCGTTAAAGCGCAAGGGTTTATATCATAATCTTGAAGTTATCGGGATAGCAAACGGCTATGAGGGATTAATTCAAGGAGATTTTTTACCTATTGAGGCTCGTACAGTGGCGGGCATTATTAAAGAGGGCGGATCAATTTTAAAACTCGGCGGAAGAGAACGGCTGGATACTTTGGCCGGGCTTACCAAAGCCGTAGCCAATATAAAAGAAAAGCGGATTGATATAGTTGTAGCGTTGGGTGGCAATGAAACTCTGGCTAATGCGAAAAAGTTGTCGGCAGCCGGTATAATGACGATAGTAATTCCGGCGACGATTAATAATGATATGCCGACAACCGACTATACGATAGGCTTTGATACGGCGTTAAATACCATTCTTCAGGCCATTAATAAAATCCGTGACACCGTAAGCAGCCACGACCGGGTGGCGATTGTCGAAATTATTGATGGCTGTTTTGGGCAGCTTACCTTTATGGCTGGCTTAGCCAGTGGTGCGGAAGCGGTATTAGTACCAGATAAGACTGTGGATATGGAGGGGTTGTGCCAAGGTCTGATAAAAAGCAGTCAACGAGGGAAACTTTACAGCATAATTTTGGTTAGTCAAGGTGTTGCCGATTGCTATGCGGTTGCTGATCAGATTGAAAAACGAACTTCGTTTACATCTAGGGTGACTGTTCTTGGTCACACGCCACGGGGCGGGGCACCGTCAGCTATGGATAGTATCAATG
The DNA here is from genome assembly GCA_017889625.1 of Bacillota bacterium. Classification (GTDB taxonomy): domain Bacteria; phylum Bacillota; class Negativicutes; order Sporomusales; family CTSoil-080; genus CTSoil-081. The sequence goes on from JAGGAD010000025.1 coordinate 30,023, forward strand.
CCAGCTGTATGGGGGCGTCAGCCATTGACTATATACTGCAAGGCAAAGCAAATGCTATGGTTGTGATGAATAGGCATGGGCTAAAGGTTGTGCCTTTTGGCGGTAAAGGAAATTAAACCGGTATTAACAGAAAAAGTTAATCAGGAACTATGTCATACGTTGTAGCAGTATAAACAATACTATTATATTGACCGTGAAACAATAGGAGGGATTAGAATGCCATTAGTATCTTCAACAGAAATGTTTAAAAAAGCGTATGGTAAATACGCTGTCGGTGCGTTTAATGTTAATAATATGGAAATAATTCAAGGTATTGTTGATGCCGCCAAAGAAGAACAGGCGCCACTAATCCTGCAGGTTTCGGCAGGAGCTCGGAAATATGCTAAGCACATCTATTTAATAAAACTTATTGAAGCGGCAGTAGAGGATACCGGGTTAGCTATTTGTTTGCACCTTGACCATGGCGAAGATTTTGAAATTTGTAAGGCTTGTGTCGATGGGGGATTTACTTCGGTAATGATTGACGGATCTAAATTCCCGTTCGAAGAAAATATTGCGCTCACCGCTAAAGTAGTAGAATATGCTCATGCTCATGGCGTCAGTGTTGAAGGTGAATTAGGGCGGCTGGCAGGGGTGGAAGACGCGGTTAAAGTTAATGCTAAAGATGCTACCTATACTGATCCGGATCAAGCCGTAGAATTTGTTAAGCGAACCAAGGTTGATTCGCTGGCGATTGCTATTGGTACTAGTCATGGGGCCTACAAATTTAAAGGCGAGCCGCAACTTGACTTTGCTAGACTAGAAAAAATTGCTAAATTGCTGCCAGATTTTCCGCTGGTGCTGCATGGTGCATCCACGGTACTACCTGAATTTGTTGCTAAATGCAATAAATATGGCGGTAAGCTAAGTGATGCGCAAGGGGTACCGGAAGATATGTTGAGAAAAGCTGGCACCATGGGGGTTTGCAAAATAAATATTGATACCGACCTAAGGTTGGCAATGACAGCTAGCATTAGAGAACACTTTGCCAATAACCCGGGAGACTTTGATCCGCGTCAATATCTTAAACCAGCCAGAGAAGCTGTAAAAAATATGGTTAAACACAAGCTCAGTCAAGTGCTAAATTGTAGTAATAAGATATAAAAATACAAGCCTTCCGGGTAGTAACTCGGAAAGGCTTGTATTTTTATATATATGGATATTGCCTATTATGAAGCAAACAGTTAAAATTTGAGACAGTAGCAAAAATAGAGAAGGAATACAATATGAATTTAATATCAATAGAAAATTTAAGCAAAAGCTATGGTGACCGGATTCTGTTTGAAAATGTCACTATCGGATTGGATGAAGGAGATAAAGTTGGCCTTATTGGCGTTAATGGTACAGGAAAATCAACCTTCTTAAAAGTTATTACCGGATTTGAGCCGCCTGATAATGGCAAGATAACCAAAGGAAGTACGGTACGGGTAGAATATTTGCCGCAGAATCCGGAATTTGATCCTGAGGCTACAGTATTAGCGCAAGTTTTTAAAGGGGATTCCCCGGAGATGCGAGTGTTATCAGCCTATGAACATACGTTAGCTCAGCTTGAGATTAATCCTGAAAACACAGATGAGCAAACTAAGCTTATAAGTTTAAGTCAGCAAATGGATGCGCAAAATATCTGGCAAATGGAAAGTGAAGCTAAAATCATTCTTACTAAACTAGGAGTTACCGATTTTTCGGCGCGGGTCGGCAATATGTCCGGCGGCCAAAGAAAACGTATTGCTCTAGCCAGTGCGCTTATTACGCCGGCTGATGTTCTTATTCTGGACGAGCCGACTAATCATATTGATAATGACATGGTAATGTGGCTGGAACAGTATCTGGCGAAACGTAAAGGTGCATTATTGATGATAACCCATGACCGTTACTTCCTCGATCGGGTCGTTAGTCGGATCATCGAAATAGATAAAGGGAAGCTGTATAGTTATACCGGCAACTATAGCCAGTTCCTTGAATTGAAGCTTGAGCGAGAGGAACAGGCGGAGAGCAGCGAACGGAAACGGCAAAATCTATTAAGAAATGAATTAGCTTGGATAAGACGAGGAGCACAAGCGCGCAGTACAAAACAAAAGGCTCGAATTGAACGTTTTCAAACCATTAGTCAGCAAAATACGGATATAAGCGATAGTAAACTTGAAATCCAAGCGGGGTCAAGCCGTTTAGGCCGCAAGATTATTGAACTTGAATCAATTAAACAAGGTTTTGATAATAGGGTCTTAATCAATGATTTTAGCTACATTGTGCTAAAAAACGATCGGGTTGGTATCGTCGGGCCCAATGGCAGTGGTAAGTCCACACTTCTCAATATTATTGTCGGGAAGATTGCTCCTGATCAAGGTATGGTTGATATTGGGCAAACGGTAAAACTGGGATACTTTTCTCAGGAAAGCCGTGAAATGGATGAAAGTTTAAGGGTAATTGATTATATCAAAGAAGAAGCAAACTTTATTACGACTATGGATGGCACTGTTATTAGCGCTTCACAATTATTAGAAAGATTTTTGTTCGGATCTAATTTACAGTGGAATCCAATCGCCAAACTTTCCGGTGGAGAACGGCGGAGATTATTTTTATTGCGGATCCTCATGGGATCGCCTAATGTTTTATTATTAGATGAACCAACGAATGACCTGGATATAGCAACATTGACTATTCTTGAAGATTATCTGGAGACCTTTCCGGGCGCGGTAATCACAGTATCCCATGATCGCTATTTTCTTGATCGGATAGCGGATAAAATCTTTGCCTTTGAAGGTAATGGTGTTATTACTCAGTATATTGGTGGTTATTCGGCCTATCAAGACAACCGGCGGTTGCCGGAGGCGGAGCCAAGTCCTAAACCCCAAAAGGCGGGAAATGACACTGACAATAAACCTACTTCGGCCAAGCAGCCGCGTAAATTCACATTTAAAGAACAGCGTGAGTATGAACAAATTGACGATATTATAGCCTCCGTTGAAGAAACGTTAGCTGAAATTCAGCGCCGCATAAATACCGCTGGCAGTAATTTTGAATTACTGCAACAGCTTACAAGCGAAGAACAACAGCTCAAAGAAAAGCTGGATACGCTTTTAGAACGCTGGACATACCTTAATGAATTGGCAGAGGAAATAGACAACGCCTTATAAGTGTTTACCGGCATTAAATAAAGCAAAACGGCTGCTGACATCACATGGTCTGCAGCCGTGGCTTTGCACAAGAGACGGGTAATTTTTATTCTTTTGGCAGATCCGGTGGTGTTGACCGGAATTCAACGCCTGGATTACGTTCTTGTACCCAGTTTAGTTGCCATTCAGTGGTGATAAGGATCAGTGGCCGGTCCTTGGTATCTAGAAGCAACATGCAGTTATCCATGCTTTTTAAGGCTTTTGGATTAAGTCCGTCGCCGGTGATCCACCGGGCAACTCCGTAAGGCAACTGATGCATCAGGATGTCAACACCATATTCCTGTTTGAGACGGTACTCCAGTACTTCAAATTGTAGGCTGCCAACTACACCAATAACAAAAGATTCCATAACGTCTGGTTGCTGGAATACTTGTACGGCACCTTCCTGAGTTAACTGAGTCATGCCCTTGACAAACTGCTTGCGTTTCATAGTATCCTTAGCTTGGACTCTGGCGAATTGTTCAGGTGGAAACACAGGGAAGTCCTGAAAATAGAAATGTTGGCCGACCGGGCACAGCGTATCGCCGATCCCAAAAACACCCGGATCAAACAGGCCGATAATATCGCCGGGATATGCATCATCAACAATGGTACGGTCCTGAGCCAGAAATTGTTGAGGCTGGCTGAGCTTAATCTGTTTACCTGATTGGACATGCTGAACGGTCATGCCACGTTCGAATTTTCCCGAACAAATCCGGATAAAGGCAATGCGGTCTCGGTGAGCGGGATTCATATTAGCTTGAATTTTAAATACAAAAGCTGAGAAAAAATCACTATCCATACCGGCAGTACCCTCGGAAGTCTGCCTGGGAGTCGGGGCAGGGGCTAGACGCAGAAATTCTTCCAGAAACGGCTGAACCCCGAAGTTGGTCATGGCGCTACCAAAGAACATGGGGGTAAGCTCGCCTTTTGCCACTTTTTCATAATCAAACTGATCGCCGGCCATATCCAATAGCTCAATGTCGTCGGTTAATGTTTGATAAGCAGCATCGCCTAATATTTGCCGGAAGGCAGGGTCGTTTACATTGCCGACGGTTGACTTTAGTGCCCGTTGCCCGTGAGAGCCATCTTTATCAAATAGCTCGATTTGAGCTAACCGTCGATTATAGACGCCGTTATAGTTGCCGTCTACACCTACCGGCCAATTCATCGGATAGGCCCGAATGCCTAAAACTTTTTCGAGTTCTTCCATAAGTTCGAACGGGTTGCGGCCAAAACGGTCAAGTTTGTTGACAAAAGTAAAAATCGGAATACCCCGGTCTTTACAAACTTTGAACAGCTTTTTTGTTTGTTCTTCGACACCTTTGGCGACGTCGATCAGCATAACCGCACTGTCAGCGGCCATTAAAGTACGATAAGTATCTTCACTGAAGTCTTGGTGACCGGGAGTATCAAGGATGTTAACTCTAAAACCGTGGTAATCAAATTGCAATACGCTTGAGGTTACCGAAATGCCACGCTGCTTTTCGATTTCCATCCAATCTGAAGTAGCATGCTTAGTAGTTTTTCGAGCTTTAACCGAACCAGCCAGATGAATGGCTCCACCATAGAGTAACAGTTTCTCGGTAAGGGTTGTTTTGCCGGCGTCAGGGTGGGAAATAATCGCAAAAGTACGCCGTTTATTAGCTTGGTCAATAATATCGTCCATATATCCTCCAATGAATTACTAGAAAAGCTTATTTACTTTATATCTTTATACGAAAAAATATATATCCGTGAAAAATTATACCTAATTTAGCCTGTAACAGCAAGGTAATACCTAATAAAGTACACAAATGGCAGGGGGTATAACCAATGAAAATTTTAATAGATGCTGATGCTTGTCCCAAAACCGTACTGGAAATATGCAGGATTTTGGGACGCAACTATGAAAAAGAAGTCTGGACGGTGGCTAGCTTTAACCATAACATTATATCCGATCATCATGTAGTTGTTGGGTGTGATGCGCAAGAAGCTGATTTGAAGGTCATGAATTTAACTCAGCCTGGGGACGTTATTATTAGTCAGGACTGGGGGTTAGCAGCTCTGGTACTAGGTAAGGGGGCTAAGTGTCTTAGCCCGTCTGGACGGGAATATAGCGCCGCTAAAATGGATTTTCTTCTCGAAGAACGCGAAATGAAAGCTAAGTTTCGTAGAGGCGGCGGAAGAACCAAGGGACCAAAAAAGCGAACATCAGAAGATGACAGGAATTTTACGACCAGTCTGGAAAAGATATTAAATGGACTGTGAATTAAAAATAAGAGGTGCTAAGTGCGGGTATATATTGCCGAAAAACCCAGTATGGGGGCAGAAATAGCAAAATACTTACCAGGGCCAACCAGTCGTAAAGATGGCTACATAATCACTGGGGGCGGGGTAGTTACCTGGGGATTTGGTCATATTCTTCGACAGGCAGAACCGGGTGAATATGATGAGAAATACATAAGATGGCGGGCCGAAGATTTGCCAATTATTCCACAAAAGTGGAAATTGCTTATCAGCGAGTCCGCTAAAAAACAATTTTTGATTGTTGAACAGCTTATTGGTGAGGCTAATGAAATTGTTCACGCTGGTGACCCAGACCGTGAAGGACAGCTATTGATAGACGAAGTGCTCGACTATCTGGATAACAAAAAACCGGTAAAGCGTATTCTATTAAACGCACTTGATGAGCAAAGTATAAGAAAAGCAATTGCTAATTTGCGGGAGAACAGCGATTTTTTTAATCTTAAACAATCGGCATTAGCCAGAGCCAGGGCCGATTGGCTGATTGGCATGAACTTGTCACGAGCGTATACTTTGGCTGCCCGGCGGGCCGGGCACAAAACCACCTTCCCGGTTGGCCGGGTGAAAACGCCAACTTTAGCGTTAGTTGTGCGGCGTGAACGTGATATTGAAGCCTTTAAACATTCCGATTATTTTACCCTTAAAGCTGATTTTATGCACCCCGACGGGGAGTTTACTGCTTATTGGAAACCCAAAGAGGACCAAGTAGGGCTAGACCCTGAAGGGCGATTGGCGGATAAGCAAATAGCCAAGGAACTAACCGATAAATTAAGTGCTCAACCGTTAGCGGCTGATATAATCAGCTGTGAAACAACTGAAAAAAAAGAAGCCAATCGGTTGCCCTTATCCTTATCCTCATTACAGGTTTTGGCGGGGAAAAAATTTGGCTATGATCCTCAAACAGTATTAGATACGGCACAGCGGCTTTACGAAAAAAAACTTACCAGTTATCCACGGTCGGATTGTGATTTTTTGCCGGAGTCCCAACAGGCTGATGCTAAGGTTATTATTGGCAATCTAGCAAAAATAAACGATAATGAATTGGCTGGTTGGGCCCAAACTGCTAATTCCGAGCAAAAAAGCCGGGCCTGGAATGATAAAAAGATTACGGCCCATCATGCTATAATACCTACTGTAGAAAAATGTACGGTTGCTGCTTTAAGTGAAACTGAAAAAAATATTTACTATCTTATTGCTCAGGCCTATTTGGCTCAGTTTTATCCCGTACATGTTTATAGCCAGACTAAAGTTGAAATAAAGCGGGTGGATGAGACCTTTACTGCTAGTGGGCGGATTATTCGTGAACTAGGATGGAAGGCACTTTATGGTACTGATGCTGATGATAAAAAAGAAGAAGATGAAGGAACTCTGCCAGCAATGAAAACCGGTGACGGCGTGCAGTTTGTCAAAGCTACAGCCGAAAAGAAATCCACCCGTCCGCCCACACGGTTTACTGCCGCAACGTTGCTCGCGGCTATGAAAGAAATCCATAAATATGTAAAAAATCCCGAATTAAAAAAACAACTTAAAGATGTAAGTGGCATAGGGACTGAAGCAACCCGGGCCACTATCATAAAAGAACTGGTACAGCGTAGCTTCCTTCGGGAAGAAAAAAAGAAAAAATATCTGATTCCCACTGATGCGGCGTATACCTTGATTGATATTCTGCCGGACGAACTCACTTATCCCGACTCTACTGCGCAGTGGGAAAGTATTCTTAGCGATATGGCCGATGGCGGGCAAAGCTTGGATAAATTTTTAAAGGCCCAAGCTGATTTTACTTCCAGCATCTGTGCAAGTGCGGTTTCTATAAAACTGGCCCCGCAGGGTGAGCACCTTTGTCCCCAATGTGAGCAGGGGGTGCTTGAGGAACGGAAAGGGCGCAAGGGACTTTTTTGGGGATGCTCGCGTTATCCGGCCTGCAAAGCCGCTTATGATGATGACAATGGTAAGCCACGCAAACCACAACATCCTTGCCCACGTTGTGGGACAGGAGCATTGCAACGGATTAATGGCAAGAACGGTGCTTTTTGGGGATGCTCGCGTTATCCGGCCTGCCGGGCTACTTATAATGATAAAGCGGGAAGCCCTGATATTCCAGTGCGGCCGGTATCACGCGAAACAAAGTAAGAAAAGAGAGGAACAAAGTAATGGAATTGGGGATCTATCAGCATTATAAGGGTAATTATTACGAAGTCATTGGCATTGCTAAGCATAGTGAAACCTTGGAGCAAATGGTGGTATATCGGCAACTGTATGGTAATTATGATCTGTGGATTCGTCCATTGGCGATGTTCAACGAGACGATAATAGTTAACGGTAACCACGTAAAACGTTTTAAATATATGAGAAAAACAGAAAATATTTTGTCGAATTAGCAGGAGTTTTTTGCTATAATGGCAAAATGTATATTAAAGCATTTAATTTCATTATATAAATAATTAACTAATAGTTAATGCAAAAAATGTGCTAGGGGGGTCTATTATGAAAAAAATAGTGTGGTTAACATTAGTTTTGATGGTGATGTTTACGGCCGTGGTCTGTGCTAACGGTATTTACGATGCAGAAGTAGTCTGGACGGATGTGCCAAATGAATCACTATCTGGAATAACCTATGCGTATGCTCCGGAGTTTACCAGTATTAGTCCGACTGGGCGGTTAGCGACAGTGATAAAAACCACTCAACCTAATGGCTATACTACAATAGAAAAAATTTACGTGAATTCATCATTTGATCAGTATATAGTAGTAGCTTGTGGGAAATTTAAACAAGATGGCTCCACTATAAAAATAGTGCCTGATGCTGATAAAGCTTGGCGACAACTTCTGCCAGCTACTTTGCAAGATCAATGCTTGCAGACAGCTTATCAATATGCTAAAACCAAGCAATAATTAGCCAAATTAAAAAGTAGTGTAATATAAAAGATAAAGAAGACCGCGTAGATAGCTTAATTGACTTCTATGCGGTCGACTGATTTTGGACCTTAGGTTTGCGAACGCCGTCTTATTATGCCCGGATTGCTTAGATTGATAGCAAGAAGGAAATAAATTATGCTAAGTTATAGTCAACGAATAGGATAAAGTTTTTTTGATGGGGAGATGGAAAAACCGTGAATTACGTTACTCAAGGAGTTTGTGCAAAAGAAATAAATTTTGACATAGTGGACGGTAATGTTCATAATTTACAATTTGTGGGCGGCTGTCGAGGTAACCTTAAGGCGTTGGCGATATTAGTGGAAGGTATGCCGGTCCAAACTGTAATAACTAAATTACAAGGGAACCTTTGTCAGAATGGCACATCGTGTGCTGATCAGCTTGCCAAAGCCCTGAAAAAATCGGTGGAAACAGCTTAAAAAAATAGCCATCATTAGCCGTAAAAATCAAATCTCGGAAGATATTACGGGAGATAGCCCCTGGCGCATTTATGCTCTAGGGGCGTGCTTTTATGGGAGAAGAGGCTTAATACCAATATTTATAATGATAGTGAGGGCGGAAAATGCACCCAAGACCAAAGCAGGAATAATGGTGGTAGTAGTGGGGACGCGGATACGGGTAAGGATAAGGATACGGAACAGGAACAGGATAATAATATGGTGAACCGTTCTCAGGATATTGACGATAGTATCTTTCAAACATAAGATGCACCTCCTTATGTAATATATTATGTAAATATTGTAGAAAAGTTCCGCGGAGGTTTAATAAATTGTTAGACCGATTCTGTTGATTCAAGCAGGAAAATAAGTGAGGGTTACGAATTTTTACAGACATATAACTACATTAATTTACAAAAGTCGCTGATTGCATTCGGTTAATCGCCATTAAGGCGAAGGGCCGAGCTTGAAAATGAGGGGGACGCCTTTAAGAAATAGAGACGGGAATAGGTAGCGCTGTTTTTCTCATCTGACGGAACGGTGGAGTTTTTGCATATTTAATCTCGACATAATAACTGCTTATATATATAATAGAAACAATTGCCTCAATAACTGCAAAGTATATAATATAAGTGGAGAAAAAATTATGTCAAAGCAATCTTTATGGACCAAAAATTTTAATTTAATATGTATAAGTAACTTTTTTCAATTTATGACCTTCTATTTACTTCTTTCGACGTTGCCAGCGTTTGTTTTGAATGTCATAAGGGATGGTGAACAAGAAGCGGGGCTTGCTGTTTCAGCCTTTATGGTAAGTGCCCTAATTATCCGGCCTTTAGCCGGGAAATGGATTGATAAGCTTGATCGAAGGAAAATACTGCTATTATCATTAGGTGTTTACTTTATTATAAGTCTTTGTTTCTTTGGCGCGCATAGTCTGGGGTTTATTGTGGCCGTACGCTTCCTGCAAGGCGGGGCTTTTGCTGTGGTAAATACAGTTACGGCAACGTTAGCTGCGGAAATTATTCCTGCCGAGCGAAAAGGAGAGGGGATTGGCTATTTTGCAACCTGCATGAGTTTGGCAGTTGCGATGGGACCTTTTCTGGGACTTTCTATTATTGCTAACACCAATAACTTTACGGTGCTATTCACCGCGGTAGCTGGTTTGTCTTTTTTAGCAGGCGTTACTGCAGTATTTATAAAAGTGCCTAAGCGTTCTCCTGCGAGTATTGCCGCGGCTACTGTAACGTCAACTTCGAACTGGCTACAATATTTTGAGCCTAGCGCAGCCCGCGGCGGAATAGTTAGTATGTGCATTCTTTTTTCCTTTAGTGGAGTAGCAACCTTTGTTTCTGTATACGCTCAACAACTGGGGATGGGTGAGCTTGCCCGCTATTTTTATGTCATATATGCAGTAATGGTAGTTGTATCTCGCCCCTTTGCCGGAAGAACATTGGATAAACTAGGACCCAACGTTGTTATATATCCTGCAATTGTTTTATTTGGTTTAGCTATCATTATATTAAGCCAAGTCCATTCACCAATAGTTTTTCTTGCGGTAGGGGCAATTGTTGGAATTGGCTTTGGTTCACTATTTTCTAGTCTGCAAACTATTGCAGTAGCAACCACTCCGGATAGTCGTAAAGGTTTAGCGACCGCAACCTTCTTTTTTCTCGGTGACTTTGGAATGGGAATGGGACCATTTATTCTTGGTGCAATTGTTGCCTGGACTAATTACAGCATCATGTATCTGGTTTCGGCTATGGTTGTTATCTTGTCAATAGGGGTGTACTATTTGCTAGGGCGGTTGACACTAGCAAAATAAAGTATAGAATCTATTGTGGTATTGGATGTGAGAGAAGTGGAATCGTATCTATTGCTAAATGGTGAGACGCTAACGATACATGAGAATGTTCCGGTAGAAATGAACAATCTGGAAATAAGTATGGTCGATAAACTTATCCAAGCGCAGTTTTTTCTGATTGCCGAAATAAGTGGGAAGATGGTAGGTTATTTAGTAGTTAAGCGTGGCCAAAAAGTTAGAAATACTTATACCGGTGAACTCGATATTAATATTCACCGGGATTATCTTAAAGTTGGTATAGAAAAAGTGCTTTTTGAAAGCATGACAAGATGGTTCAATAAAATGGATGCCATTCGTAAAGTTCAACTGAAAATTAAAATAAACAGTTTAATGAATTTAGAATTACTTATTGATTTATGTACAATTCAGCAAGAAATAGACGAAGATAAATATGAGTTATTCTCGCTTTAGTTATACAATAAACCTTTTTGGAAACATAAAATATTTATACCTTAAACTAAATTCAAAGAAAACTCAAAGAAACATCTGCGATATATACAATGAAAAATAGCGGTTCTTTATATTGAAACCTAAAAGGAGATTAGTAATGAAAGCTATTTATGTGGCCTGTGCAGTTTTCTTTTGCCTTATTTTTGGGGGGGGGAACACGGGACATTGCGCTGTTGCTTGGACTGGTACAGGAATGTACAATGCTGCGGATGTATACCAGGAAACTTTATGGATGAATATTGATGCTTCAGATACACAACGAGGGCAAATTGATGCGATAATTGCGGATAAAAATAAAGAAGTGCAAAAAATAACGACGGATGCTATGACTCAGTTGTCATTACAGCAAAGAACGCAAGAGACAAAAACGCCTGGGCCAACAGGCCCTAAAACATCTGGGCCAGGTGGGAAAAATAGAGTTCAAACTCCTGCCCCTGTGCCAAGACCTACCAACAACATTAATTTAATAAACTATTTACGGGTTTTTAAAAAAATTGACGATATAAAGCTAAGTGCCAACGATGAAATAAAACAATGTTTGACGGTAGAACAACAAGTTGTTTTTGATACTAATTTAGAGCAACGGCAAAATCAGGTTGCAAACTTGGTAGTAGTACTAGTTGGTTTAGACATGGACGGTTATCAGCAAACACAAGTCATAAGATCACTATTACTTTCCAAACAGCAAATTTGGAAAGCGGTTGCCGATACTTCGAGTTCGTGGGACAAACGATTAAAGAGAGCCCAAACCGTAAATACCTTTAAGCAAATATGTAATAATCTAACGCCAGAACAGCAGGACCTATTAAACACATACTTGATGTCAATGGATTAAAATGTTGAAGTTTACTGAAATAGGAGGGTTAATATGTTTTCTGTTTATCCTAAGGAAGTTCGTCAGCTTAGTTCCCAGATTCCTAGAATTGACCGTGATGCTGTTTTACGGATGTATAAGAAATTGCCGAAGCAGTCGAAAATGGACTTTGCGAAAGCACTTCATAATGCTGATCCCCGTGCAGCCAGCCAGATATTGGGGAAAGATTTAACAAAATACAATATAAAATTGGATAAACCGCAAATAAAGGCGGCTAAAGTCGTTAGACAGCCGAGACAGATAGGCCATCAAGCTACAGCAATGCCGCCAGCCGCAGATAATATTGTAAACCGGGTTAATCGTATTTTAGCTGTGCCGACTAGCATTGATCCTGAGTTAGTTGCTGCCGCTGCTCGTCGCTATGAACAGGCTGTGCCAGCAAGGCCGTTGGTAACTACAAAAACCAGGCCGTTAACAGATTGTCGGGGCTAAGACTAAATATGGTAGTAAAATTTATAAGAATTAGCATAGTGGCCATTCTCCTTGCCACCTTTGGGGCAACTGCTTCGGTGAATGCTCAAGAAAACTTTAAATTAATCCACTCGGACGATGTTTCTAGTTTTTATATTGATACAACTAGGATGCAGTTTTTCTCTAAAAGTAAAATTTGCGATATATGGGTAAAAAAGGTCTTCATTGACAACGGCAAGGAAAAAAGCAGTGAGCTAAATAAATCAAAAAAGCGGGATAAGAAGGCAAGAACCAAAGGCAATAAGAACTTATCCTACGTGCTAATCCATGAACAATTTGATGCTGCCAATTTTAAATACAAAATTGTAGAAGTGGCCTCATTTGATGATGGTGGACGAATGGTATCCCAGGATACAACGCAAGCTTCTTGGTCAGATATTTGTCCTGGCTCAATTGAGGATAAATCGCTGTCTATGGTGGATAGCTATATAGAAAGTAGCATTGATCAAGTTATTGTAAGATAAGTTCAGAAGCTGAGATCTTTCCTAGATTGTCTGATTACTAGCAAACTTTACTTTATGTATATTTTTAAATATAGTATCCATAGACAAGGAGGCAGATGCTCAGTAATTATTGCACTACGATAACTGGTTTTGGTTGCAGACATAAGTTGATAACGAACAAGGATTGCTGGTTAATTACGAAATGAAATCAAGTATCTTAAAATTTAAAATTTCAGGAGGGTATCAAAAATGAAAAAAACATTGTTAATAATGGTAGCTGCACTCGCCTTGCAAGTGGGTACCGCTTTTGCAACGCCGGTTATTGATTTAGCACCGCAACAATCAGCACTGAGTCTTTCCGCCCATGGTGGGGATCGCAGTAATGATTTTAGTCTTACCACCCAACTTACTCCAACTTTTGCGATTGGGTTTCAACATGTTGATTGGAACAATGGTGGATCCATGAATGATTTTTTTGGTCAGTTTTATCTTGATGAAAAAGGTCAAACCAGATTGATTTTGGGTAATAGAACTTTTTCGTCTGAATCAAAAATGATTGTTGGGGTAGCTGCTACAATGCCGCTTGCTGATCAGTGGACTGCCTATGGAGCATTACTTGGTGCTGGTTCATCTCATGAGTTTGATTTGGGAGCTAACTATAAACTTACAGATACTGCGCTTCTTAACTTTGAATATCGTTCGGTCAGTGATCACGGTAGCAGAAACGGCATGGGCATAGGCTTAACTACTACTTTCTAATGTTTAGATAGAAACTTTGTTATAACTAGATAAAGTTATAATGTATAGCCAGCAGATAACCGGTAGAATAAACGGGGGGCAAACTATGAAGGACAAAAAAATTATATGGGGACTTCTCCTTTGCTTACTGGTTTTATTACAGGTACCAGTTAATGCTGCGCCAGCATCTAGCGGCTTTTTAAATGCGACTTGGGGCAATAGTATGCGACAAGTTACCGCTGAAATGGAAGAAAACGGGTACCGAAAAGTTGATCAAGGGCCGGATTATGTCAGTTTTATGGGCCTATTTGCGGGAGAATTAGTTGAGGTGCGTACTGAGTATATCAATGATTCGATGTATTTTGGTGCAATGATATTTTTAGACAGTCGGTCGTTTGATACCCGAGTTATTCGGGACAAATTTGATAAAACAGAAAAAATGTTAGAGAAAAAGTATGGATCTCCTAATAAATCCCAAAAAAACCGCTGGATAAGCGAAGCTAACTGGAAAATTGTAAAAAAAGGCCTTCAGATTGATCAATTAAGCATAGTAGTCCGAGGAGAATGTCCTTGGTATTTCAAAGCTGAAGATCGAAACAGGAAAGGCTCAATAGTTGTGTATTACACCAATGAGAGCTTAAAAGCAAGGCTTCTTGAAAAGTATAAAGCACTGCTATAAACAAACTGCCACAGACCAATTGGTCTGTGGCAGTTTGTTTATAGAAAAATCATGAACGATTAATTAGGTAACCCTATATTTTTTGAATGATTCGGTGAATATCAGTAAAGGCCTGATTTAAGCAAGCCAAATCAGTTTCATCTAAAGCCTCAAGTTTTACCTTAAGCATTTCAAGTGTAAAATCAGTAAAGTCGTCATGCCATTTATAGCCCAAGGGGGTAAGACTAATGCGGCTGACCCGATGATCACTAGTATCTTGTTTTTTTTGGACGAGGCCTCGGAGCACCAAATCTTTGACCACTGGAGTCAATTGTTGTTTAGACATCAGCAGCTCTTTGGCAAGGGCGGTCATAGTCAGGGCGCTCTTTTCTTTTACATTAAGCAGGACGCCAATTTGTACCGGGGTAATATCACCGGCATAATGTTGCTCAACTGGTCGCATAAACTTTGCATCAATAAAGGGAATTAGCTGAAATACTTTTTCAGAAAGTTTTATGTCCGACAAAAAATTCGCTCCCATATTTTATACTTATAAATAACATTTTAAATTAAATGTCGATTCTTCGCAACAATAACTTACTAATTTACAACACTTTTAGCAGCAAAATACCAATATTCCCAGTTAAGAATATGTGATAATTACGACTTAGACACTCGAAATGGTGTTTATTGATAATACAAAAGTACACTAGTAGTTGACGGTAATGGGGGTTTAGGTGTAAAATACTGTACAATCGGAACTTTGTTAGATAGTTAATGTCAAAGAAATGCAGGAGGAATGTTATGCTAAACGTAAAACGTGCCTATAATTTTAATGCCGGGCCTTCGGCATTACCGTTATCCGTAATAGAAAAAGCTCAGGCTGAATTAGCCGATTTTAAAGGCTTGGGAATGTCGGTGATGGAAATAAGTCATCGTAGCAAGGATTTTGATGCAGTACATAATCAGACAATCAGCTTAATGAAAGAACTATTTAGGATTCCTGAAAATTATGAAGTGCTTTTCCTGCAAGGTGGGGCTAGTCTTCAATTTGCAATGGTTCCGCTGAACTTTCTTGCTCCAGGCAAGAAAGCCGCGTATTGTTTAACCGGATCGTGGTCAGAAAAGGCGTTTAAAGAGGCCAAAATTGTGGGTGACGCTTACGAAGCTGCCAGTTCCAAAGACACAAATTATTCCTATATTCCAGCGTTATCGGCTTTAAAATATGATCAAGATTCAGCCTATCTTCACATCACAACTAATAACACCATTTTCGGGACTGAGTGGCAGGAATATCCCGAAACCGGTAGTGTGCCGTTAATTGCGGATATGTCTAGTGATATACTTTCCAGACCGGTTGATATAAGCAAATTTAGTCTTATTTACGCCGGAGCACAGAAAAATTTAGGGCCGTCAGGCGTGACTTTAGTTATTGCCCGCCGGGATTTATTAGAAAAAGCAAACCCTAAATTATTAACCATGCTTAGTTACGGTACACATGTAAAAAATAACTCGATGTTCAATACGCCGCCGACTTTTGGCATCTATATGATGGGATTAGTGCTTCAGTGGGTTAAGGAACAAGGCGGAGTAGACGCTATATATAAACATAACGTCGCAAAAGCGGCTCTCGTATATGACACGATTGATGCCAGTGAAGGCTTCTATAAAGGTCATGCTCGTCCTGATAGTCGTTCATTGATGAACATTACCTTCCGGCTTGGCAGTGAAGAGTTAGAGAAAAAATTCCTGGCGGAAGCCAAAACAGCAGGCTTTGTTGGATTAAACGGCCACCGTTCGGTCGGCGGTTGTCGGGCATCGGCTTATAATGCGGTACCATACGAAGCTTGCCAGGCACTCAAAGACTTTATGATTAAATTTCAGAAAGAAAATAACTAAGTAATTATAAAATTTTTAAAAAGAATGCTTTTTTCCGCTTGAAACGAAATGTTTTAGGCGGTTTTTTTGCGCTAAATGAATAACTAAGGCTTTTCCCTTTGCTGGCAAAAAAATTCGACGCTGAACCATATAAAAAAGCTTCCAGGCATATTGTCCTGGAAGCTTAAGCATTTTTCTGGAGCCGATAATAGGATTTGAACCTACGACCCACGCATTACGAATGCGTTGCTCTACCAACTGAGCTATATCGGCGCTTTTTTCACGATTATAATTCTAGCTTGTTATACGTAAAAAGTCAACTAGTTTTATATAGTTTTTATGCAGGTAAATATGGGAGTAAATGGCCAGTTTATGCTAAGGAACTCTTATTGTAAGAGATTTCGGTTAAAAGATTTTTATTTAACCATAATTGATTGACCAGTTCACCATCAAGCTTATTGTTATTCACCATGTCTCCCATTATTTTCTGGACTTGCCGGAAAGATAACCCTTGGCGGTAGGGCCGATGTTCGGTTAAGGCAACAAAGACATCCGCCACGGCAACGATACGGCTGCCTAGCCGCAAGTTATTATGGTTAAGGCGAAACGGATACCCCTGTCCATCAGGAGTTTCGTGGTGGTAGGCAGCCCATTCGGCAATAATATCAAAACCTTCAATTTGATTAAGAATACGATGGGTGTAGTAAGGGTGTTGCTTAATTAGAGAATACTCGTAAGCGGTAAGCTTGCCGGGCTTTTCAAGGATTGCATTAGGTACAGCTAACTTTCCGAGATCATGCAATAATCCGGCGATGCGAATAAGGTTTACTTCGCTAGTACTATAATTATTGGTTTCGGCTAAAAGTGCTGAGACTGTAGAGACACTGCGGGAGTGTGTAGCTGTAAACTGACTGGTACGGTCAATAATAGTGGAAAAAATATCAGCAATGTCAAGGACATCATCAATGCTGAGGCGAGTTTTTCCGTAATTCTTGATGCTTTCAAAGAAAAATTCGTAGTAATACGAATTAGTTAGATCAAGCCAAAAGCCTTCTTGGCGGGCAATTTCGTGGAGGGCCTCAACCAGTTCGGGATCAAACTTTATGCCGCTGAGTTTTGTAAGCGTAGATAATACTTGGGGACATTGATCCAAAATATAAATGTTATCTTTTAAGAGCACTTCAAAAGCATCAGCTAGGTTAATAATTCGGCTGATAAGTGGAATTTTATAGGATGATAGCCCGGATGGGGTTGAGCCATCCCAAAAGTCATGATGATGGCGGATAGGTATGGCAAGATCATGCAGCTTAGACGAGTTTTTTAGTAAATCATAGCCGCGTTGAGCATGCAAGTAATAATCAGTTAAGGCTATATTAGTCTGTAAGCTGTTTTTTTCATTCCAGTTTGAGGCGGCACCAATATCATGGAGAAGTGATGAGTGAAGTAGCGTTCGGCGCTGCTCAAACGGTAAAGCTAAGTGTTCGGCTAAACGATCACCGATTAAGGCTGTTCGCCAATGGTGACGTGATAACCCGCCGGTAGATAATTCCAAGGCCATAGAAAGTGCTTGAAGCAGACTAGTGAGATATACCATGAAAGTCATAATCGCAGTTCCTCCAGTGATGTAGATAAAGACTATGAACCAGTTATTATAATCGTTAAAAAGGTTCATTTTATGAGTTACTCATAAAAATTCGACATATTACTATATACCCCTGCGTATATGCTATTTGGAAAAGGCAAGATTTAATAAATAGCTTGTAATAACCAACTATTTCTACAAGACAATCGCCCGGTGGTTTGGTAGACTGTAGGTAACCGTACCGAAGGGAGCGAGCGTATTGACCATATACGATGTATTGGATAAATTGGACAAAGACTTAGCCGATTGTGACGAAGCGTTAAAATGTTCTCGCCGTTCGAAAACGGTTATCCATTTGGTAAAAGTTATTGAACGAAAAAAAATGCTTAATAAAATAAAAAGCTATATTTTGGCAAATCATTAACTGAACCAACCGGGAGCTAATGCCCGGTTGGTTCAGTTAATAGTAGCGGTAATTTAGCGAGACCTTTAGTGTGACCGGTTTTTTTGTCATACTAAAGGTCTCGCTTTTATTTCGGCAAGTTGGCGGCGCATTACTTTTTTAGTTATCGTTCGCTACCTCTCCGGTAATAATCTAGTATTTTAGCTGCGATTTCTTCTACGGCGCGATTAGTTACATTTATTACCCGGCAACCAATTCGGCGCATTATACTTTCCGAAAAGGATAACTCTTCGTTTATTCGTTCCATTTTGGCATAGTCAACAGTTTGAGCTAGTCCCATTGTTTTAAGGCGTTCCTTTCGGACAGCTGATAATTGGGTAGGACTAAGTGTAAGACCAAACACTTTGTGTGGGGGCAATTCAAAAAGTCCTTCAGGAGGGACAACTTCTGGGATCAACGGAACATTGGCAGCTTTAACGCCGTGACATGCCAGATACATCGACAGCGGAGTCTTAGAAGTGCGTGAAACTCCGATGATAACAATATCGGCCTTAGAAAGGTCCCAAGGTTGTTTGCCATCGTCATACATAACTGCAAAATCAATGGCATCAATCTTATTGAAGTAGGCATCATCAAGTTTTCGGATTAAACCGGGCTCATAGCGCGGTGTTGCTTTGGTAAGGTTTTTAATGACATCTAATATCGGCCCCATAACATCAACGCAGATTAAACCAAGCTGTTGGCTTTTGCTCATTAATGTCTCTTTCAAATCAGGCCGAACAAAAGTATAGACGACAGCGGCATGGCAACTAGACACTTCTAGCAGCGCATCTTCCACTTCTCTGGGCGAGCTTAGAAAGGGAATTCGGCGAATATCAATTTTTATAGAATTGAATTGGCTGGTAGCTGCTTTTACAGCCAATTCACCAGTTTCGCCGATAGAGTCGGAAAGGACATATATAACAGAGCAATTTAGCTTTAATTCAATGATAAGCCCCTCCCTATTTACCGACTAATTGGACGAAAAGCCGGGTAATATTAGTTTTTGTGAAACGTCCAATAACTTGGTACTTTTCAACGCCTTCGACATCAACAATGTTGACCACGGGCAAAGAATCAATTTGATGGCTTAAAAGTTTTTTTGCTGCAACTAGAATAGATTCATCAGGATAAGTCACCACAATATTTGGCATTCGAGTCATAGTAACATTAACGGGAAGAGTGTTAAGATTAGAACCGGCGAGCGTAGCTTTAAGCATATCTTTGCGGGAAACAAGCCCTTCTAGATAGCCGTCTGCTGTAATGACAACAAGTGTTCCGACGTCTTCGACAAACATAGTTACGATTGCGTCATATACCGAGCAGGTGTTTTTTACAGCAACTGGTTGAGATTGTAACTGAACTACTTTAATATTGCCTAAAACGCCGGCGATTACATCTGAGGGCGTCTTGCCAGTCAGGTAATAGCCAACCCTTGGTCGAGCGCCTAAAAGACCGGACATGGTCAATATAGCCAAATCTGGTCGGAGCGCGGCTCGGCTTAGACTAAGCTTTTCAGCAATCTGTTCTCCGGTAATCGGTCCAAATTCTTTAACAATCGAGAGAATATGTTGTTGTCGTTTAGATAATTCGATAGTGCTCACCTACGATTCTTTGACAAATATGTTATACTAATTTAATACTAATAGGATATAGTATACGCTACATAATTTGTAATCCCTGCCGTATAGGCGTGTACTTTTAAAAAATATCAAGCTAACATATTGGTTGGGTTTTAAATAAAAGTATAGAAAGTAGACAAAAGGCGCGGTCAAGCCGGTAAAATAGGTTCACATTGGAAGGTTTTTACTGAAAAGGGTCTAATATATAATTATATAAAATTTTTATATAATTTTCTTAAAAGTGGAAGTTAGACAGTTGATATAATTTTTTCGTAGAAGAAGGGACAATAATGGTTGATATTTTATATGAAGCAACAAAAAAGTGTGGCGTTTGTGATGGAGCGGTCAAAGTGACAAAAGTACGTAGTCGGCTTAGCTTGATTAAACAGGATAGTGACTTTTGTACTTACTATAAAGAAGTAAATCCTAACTATTACGCGGTATTTGTTTGTCCTAACTGTGGGTATGCGGCCCAAGATACTTATTTTGAAGATGCCCCGCTGGGAATACAAGATATTAAAAAATTTTTAGATAGCCGCACTGTTAATGTAAATTATTCTGGAAATAGAACATTAGAACAAGCCTTGTCCACTTATAAATTAGCGATTTTCTTTGCTGAGATGATTTCAGCTTTGCCTAGTCGCCTGGGTGGATTATATTTGAAATTGGCTTGGCTGTTTAGGGAAAATGAGCAAGATAATGAAGAATTAATGGCGCTGGAAAAGGCCCAGCAATGCTATGAACAGGCCTTTTTGCGGGAAAAAATGCCCATTGGTGGCATGAGCCAATTAACCGTAGAATATCTTTGTGGTGAATTGTTAAGACGAATAGGCAGATTTGAGGAAGCATTAACCTATTTGGGAAAGGTAGTCGCTAATCCTCAGGCTAAACTTGAAAAACGAATCTATGATATGGCTCGCGAATCCTGGAATTTGGCGCGCCAAGCCCAAAAAGAGCAGCAAACCGGTTAAGTAATTTTAGTAGCGGGATACAAAAATAGAGTAAAAAGAGGGATTTATTATGGCAAAATCCCAGCCTCAAGATCGAGATTCATTTTGTAAAAAAATTTTTTCTACAATTGCTACTCGCTATGATTTTTTTAATACAGTCCTTAGTTTAAACAGAGACAAATATTGGCGCCGCTTTACCGTAAATATGACCGGACTTAAGCCCGGTGACCGGGCTTTGGATGTGTGCTGTGGCACTGGTCGGATTTGTATGGAACAGGCTAATTTAGTAGGGCCAACCGGAAAAGTGATTGGGCTTGATTTTTGTAGAGATATGCTGGCGATAGCCAGTCGCGATATAAAGGCGGCCAAGTTAGATAACATTATCGATTTAGTAGAAGGAAATGCCCATGATCTACCATTTTCAGATAATACCTTTGATGGTGTCACTATTGGGTTTGGACTTCGGAATGTAGCTGATATTAGGGGCGTGTTGGCTGAACTTAGACGGGTAGTTCGTCCGGGAGCCCGCGTAGTATCATTGGATTTAGCCAAACCGGGAATAATTGGCTTTAAACAGTTGTACAACTTTTACTTGGAACAATTTGTTCCTTTTCTAGGACGGATGGGGGTGGGACAAGACACCCCCTATCGATGGTTGCCTGAGTCGCTGAAAATATTTCCCCATCAGTCTGAAATCTGTACCATGTTTAGTGACGCTGGTTTAAAAGAAACGATATACTATGAGTTAACCGGTGGTATTGTTGCAGTACATGTTGGGGTTAAATAACTGTTCATTGTGTTATGAAGTTTTAAGCTTTTGCAGTTCAAGATATTTTTCTTTTAGTTGCTGCTCAAGGGAAGTAATATGTTGCAAAATATAATCTACGTTCGGGCCGGAACTTTCCCCAGATTGGAAAACCGCTCGGCCATATTCTTTGAACAAACGGTCTTGCTTTGTCTCAAGAAATTCTATCTGGAGCTTTATTTCGGTGACATCTTTGGCCCACTTTAAGTCCTCGCCTAATTCATTCCAGAGAGCTTTGCATTTTTTAGCAAATAAGTCGCTGTAGGCCTGTATTTTGGGGGTGTCCATGCCATGCCTCCTTTTTAATTATTATTACTATAATATGCTTTAGAGACATAAGCGGTTAAAAAAAATACATAGTAAAAAATTACAAAAACAATAAATGTCCTTTCCAAAAATACACTTGACTAATCAAAATGGATAAATTATAATAAATTAAAACTGCACACCAGATAACGTAATGAAGGGGAAGCTAAGTGCTTAAGGTTTTCAGAGAGTCGGCGGTTGGTGTAAGCCGATAACCGGGTATGAAGTTCCGCCCTGGAATGGCTGATGATGAATCAGAACGGGTTCGCCCGATATAGCGGTTAAAGTTGGCTGTATGGCAATGTGGGTGGCAACGCGGGAGTTCTCTCGTCCCTAGAGGGATGTGAGGATTTTTTTATATAATCATCTATATTACTTATGGTCTAAGCTGGGTGGCACCGCGAGATAGAACCTCGTCCCATTTATGGGACGGGGTTTTTTGTATTTTAAATAACGTTAAGGGGGGCAAAGGTAGACAAGTCTTATTTTAGAAAGTAATAAGCCGGAGCAGCCCGGAAAAAATTATTATGGAGGAATAAAACAATGAAAATACTAGTTGCGGATAATGTTTCAGAGCAAGGGGTAGCCATCCTAAAAAAAGAACATGATGTGGATGTCAAGTTAAAGCTTTCGCCCGAGGAACTAATTAAGATTATTCCGGAATATGATGCCTTGGTAGTACGAAGTGAAACGAAAGTTAGAAAGCCTATCATCGAAGTTGCTAATAAACTTAAAGTAATTGGGCGGGCCGGAGTCGGTGTTGACAATATTGATGTTGAAGCAGCTACGCAAAAAGGAATTATTGTTCTCAATGCTCCGGAAGGAAATACTATTGCGGCTACTGAACATACCATGGCAATGATGCTGGCGTTAGCCAGAAATATTCCCGATGCGCATAAGTCTCTAAAAGAAGGCAAGTGGTTGCGCAGTCAATTCATGGGTGTAGAAATGCGCGGCAAAACACTAGGAATTCTTGGTTTGGGTCGTATTGGCAGTGGTGTAGCGAAACGGGCACTGGCGATGGAGATGAAAGTAATTGGTTATGATCCTTATATAACTGAGGAACGGGCCAGTGCAATGGATATAGAATTAGCTGATGTGGATAAAGTGTTAGCTGAAGCGGATTTCCTTACCTTCCACTTGCCGCTTAACGCTGATACCAAGTACCTGTTAAACAAAGAAACCTTTAAAAAATTAAAGCCGGGTGTGCGTATTGTCAATTGTGCCCGCGGCGGAGTAATTGACGAAGTGGCGCTGGCAGAAGCAATTGAAGCTGGTGTGGTAGCTGGAGCAGCCATTGATGTATTCGAAAAAGAACCAGCCGACCCGGAAAATCCACTATTCAAATTGGATAAAGTAGTGGTTACGCCGCACTTGGGAGCGTCTACTGCTGAAGCTCAAGTAGGAGTGGCTGTAGATGTGGCTCACGGCATATTAGTAGCCTTGCGTGGGGAACCGGTTAGTACGGCGGTTAATATTTCGGCCGTGCCTACCCAGGTGATGCAGGTTATTAAGCCATATCTTACTTTGGCGGAAAAAATGGGTTGCCTGGCGGTACAGTTGGCTGAAGGTCCGATTACCACTGTAACGGTTGAATATGATGGCGAAATTAGCGAAGTTGACACCAAGATGTTGACAACTGCTGTTCTCAAAGGAATCTTTAATCCGCTTCTGCAAGAACCGGTTAATTATGTAAATGCTCCGGCAATGGCTAAAGCCCGCGGTGTCAAGACCAAAGAAGTTAAAAGTAAAGACGCTGAACACTTCGTTAACCTGATAACCGTGCGGGTGAAAACTGCGAAAGGTGAAACCGAAGTTGCAGGTACGCTGTTTGGCAAAGAAGACGGTCGAATTGTTATGATAGATAAATACAGAGTGGATGCTAATCCTAAAGGCTGGCTCTTGATTAGTCCGCATATGGATAAACCGGGGATTATTGGTCAAGTGGGCTCGGTATTAGGCAACTATAAGATCAATATTGATCGTATGCAAGTAGGGCATGCCGCTCAAGCCGGAACTAATATAATGGTTATGGGTGTAAGCGCTGAAATTACTGCTGCGGCTTTAGACAAAATCAAAACCATTGACGGAATTATTGGGGCTAAAGTCGTCAACTTTAACATTGGGTAAGCCGGAAAGGAGCAACAAATGGCAAACATAACCCCATTTCGGGCTTTGCGGCCGGCTAAGGAGCTTGCCAGCCGAATTGCGTCTCTGCCCTATGATGTAATGGATTCAGAAGAAGCAAGGGTGTTGACGAAGAATAATCCTTATAGTTTTTTACGAGTTACTAAATCCGAAGTAGATATTGGCGTCAATGTGGATACCCATTCTCGCCAAGTTTACGAAAAGGCTCGTGATAATCTAGAAGCTTTTATTGTGCAGGGTTTTCTCCAGCAAGATTCGGAACCGTATTTTTACATTTATCGGCAACAGATGGGAGAGCATGTGCAAATAGGTTTAGTTGCAACTGCTTCGGTTGATGAATATGAAAATAACAAAATTAAGAAGCACGAACTGACCCGCCCTGATAAAGAACAGGACCGGGTAGAGCATATCCAGCTGACGAAGGCGCAGACTGGTGCCGTGTTTTTGACCTATCGCGCTGATACGGTTATTGAGGCCATCATTAACAGATGCATTGCTAAACCCCCGGTGTATGACTTTGCCGGTGAAGACAAAGTACGTCATACGCTGTATGTCGTAGATAGTCCGGTCGATATAAGTGCGATTCAAATGGCATTTGCCGCTGTTCCGACAATGTATATTGCCGATGGGCATCATCGTTCTGCGGCTGCGGCCCGGGTTAGGGAACTATGTCGAAAAAATAATCCTAACCATACCGGTGAGGAAGAATACAATCGCTTTTTAGCGGTAATCTTTCCGCATGATATGATGAAAATTATGGATTATAATCGTGTGGTGACTGATCTGAACGGTGTAACACTTGCTGATTTTTTAGATACAGTTAAAGAACAATTTTTAGTAGAAAAATCCATGGAGCCTGTTAAGCCGGTTAAGGCGCGCCAATTTGGTATGTATATAAGTGGGCAGTGGTACAAACTATCCGCAAAGCCGGAATTATATGGTGCGGCAAATCCTGAAGATAACTTGGATGTAAGTGTTCTCCAAAGACAGCTTCTTGCACCGGTATTAGGTATTCTGGATCCGCGCACCGATAAACGCATTAATTTTGTCGGCGGCATTAGGGGGATGCAGGAACTTGAACGGCTGGTAGACAGCGCTAAGTATGTGGTAGCCTTCTCGATGTATCCTACCTCGATTGAAGAACTCATGGAAATTGCCGACGCTGGGAAAATTATGCCGCCGAAATCAACTTGGTTTGAACCCAAATTAAGGGATGCAATGGCTGTACATCTTATTTAAAGATATAAAACAAGGATTGCCTTATTAGGCAACCCTTGTTTTATTCCGCGGTAACGGAGAAAGTTTGGCAGTAACCTTCTTAATTGTAATAAAGTGTTTTTTTTTAACAGTTATTTTAAATGATTATTCTCAGCCATTATTTTTCAGCAGGATCATTGTTGAAGCCGTAGAGCTCAGTTATAGTCTTACCGACATTTTGATAAGCGGTCTGAATGTCCGGTGGGGGTGTGTCGTAGCCAAGCGATTCATTACCCTGATGTTTTTTCAGCTTGTTAGAATCAACATTAAAGTTATGGTGACATTGGGGGCATTCAAAGGTTAGCGGCATAATTACACCTCCTACATAAAATGTGGTTTTTGGCAAAAACTAATGAAGGTAACTATTGGGACTATTTGATTGTTAAAATACGTTCACGTTACAAGCTTGTCCAGCTTCAAATAAAAAATGTGTAGCCAAATAAAGGCTAACATAAGTCATTTTTTATAAAAATAGGCTGTTAATAAATTAATTAGCAAACTGTCTAAACCTTAGTGGCAGCTTGATGCTTTAAGCGAGATACAAGTAAATTAGCTGGCAGTTTCTTTATCTGGCGAGTGGAGCCTGAAGAATGAGGCTTCTCGGTTTGATTAATAGCTAAAGCTGTTTGGTTGGTGGCAGGTTCTACTTGGATAAGGATACCGCCCATAAGGGGAGCGAATATATTAAATACGGTGGTGTAAACTAGCCCCAAACCGGCGGAAAATGAGCCAAAAACCAAACCTAGAAACATACCGCCCAAGAGGCTGATGGTTGGCTCAAACAGACCCAGAGCTATGCCGCCTAGTCCACCAAAAAATACTCCGGCTAAAAAGAACAGGCGAAAAATTCCGCCGCAGGAAAGGCGCATAACTCGATAATTATACATCGTTATCACCCCTTACTTTTAATGGAGGCAGGGATTAATAATGGCAGAAATAATATTTGATATTGCAATAATTGGTGGTGGGCCGGCAGGCTTGTCGGCTGCGCTTACTGGTCGTATTCGCAATAAAACAGTGGCCATCTTTGAACATCTAGAACATAGTACCAAACTGCAAAAGGCGCATTTAGTGGATAACTATCTTGGGATGCCGCAAGTTACCGGCAAGGGACTAATGCAACAGATGGTGGCACATTGCCAGGCTCATGAACCGACTATCATAAAGAAAAAAGTAATAAATATTTTTCCGGGAGAAGTGCTTACATTATTGACTCCGGATGACACCTATCAAGCCCGGGTCGTAATTTTGGCAACCGGAGTGGTCAACACACTTCTTTTTGAGGGCGAAAAGGATTTTCTTGGTCGCGGAGTTAGCTATTGTGCTACGTGTGATGCGATGTTTTATAAAGATAAAAAAGTAGCGGTTATATCATATACCCAAGAAGGCGAACATGAAGCATCATTTCTTGGCGAACTTTGCCGGGAGGTTTATTATTTGCCTCAGTATGAGTATAAGGAGCTCCCGGCAATGAGAAATAATGTCAAGGTTATGAAGGTAAAACCTCGTGTGATTAAAGGCGATAGCCAGGTAGAGAAGCTGATAACCGATCAAGCGGAGGTTATTGTCGACGGAGTATTTATATTGCGTCAGTCTGATCCGGTAGAAAACGTATTAGCTGGGTTAGAATTAGACGGTGAAGTAATAAAAGTAAATAGAGACATGTCGACTAATATTCCGGGGGTATTTGCTGCCGGCGACTGTACCGGAAAGCCATGGCAGATTGCCAAGGCCACCGGCGAAGGGCTTATTGCCGTATTAAGTGCTATTGGGTACCTCGAAACGAAACCCAGACAAGCCGAAAAGTAAAAAATAGGGTAGCATAACCGAACAACGGGAACATCAAGCGAATAAGTGTTGCAAAGCCTAAGTTGCTGAAAATAGCTGCCAGTGAAGTAATTGCCAGTAAGACAACGAAGGCCTTGGCGTTAGTAATTTGCTTGACTTTTTGCGTACAGCCGTAAAGACTAGCAATGGCGGTGGTATACATAGCCGCAAGTAAGGTGCAAGCATAAATAATCCCGTTCAAGTCATGTTGTTGGGCAGCAATCTGGAGAATCGGCACTTCGTAATGTAGTACCGAAGGATAATGGAGCAAAATAACAATTGCTAAGACGGTAGCCAGAACGCCAAGCAGTGTTCCGCCAATGAGGCCGCTTAATAAGCGGAGGCGGCGGCTTTGTATATAGTGGCCTAACGGTACGAGGACCGTGGCACCCATAATCAAATTATAAGAAACATATAAAAGACTTGCGAGTAGCCAGTGGGGAGCGGCGGGTTTGATTATGGGTGGCAGCGGTTGTAACATATTTGGGGTAAAATTATGGTAGAACAACGAATAAACACTAATAACCAAAAGTGATAATATCAATAGCGGGGCGATAAGCATATTGGCAGTAGAAATTCCTTTGACCCCACAGGCAACCGTTGAAATAATAATAATTGCCGCGGCGATAAGACTAACATTGTAAGGCAGCGTAAAATATTCGTTGAGTAAGGTTGCGGCACCGGCCAACATAATTGACAAGGTGGTAAAAAGGAAAATGCCTGCTACTAAATCAATAAGGAAACCTAGTTGACGGCCGCAAAGATAATAAATTACTGGTGAATAGGACTTAACACTTAGCTTAAACCCTAGATCCATGAGGGTAAAGCCAAGCCAGCCAAAGAGCAGTGTAGCTAGGGCGATTCCCCAAAGACCAGTGTAGCCGTAGCTGACAAAAAATTGGATTATTTCTTGGCCTGAGGCAAATCCTGCACCAATAATGGTCCCTGCATAAGTAGCCGCTGTTCTGGCGACAACAAAGAATGGCTGGTGCTTCATAGCGCCTCCTTTGGTCATAGCGTTAATAAGGAACCTTTATTTCTAATAAAGTCTATGAGTAAAGGGTTGGTCTATTTACATGTTTTTATTTGGTTATTAAATAGAATATTTAAGTCGATAAGGGCTAGTAAAACGATAGCTGGCGCTAAAACTAACAATACCACTTAATGCTTAGTGTTGACGCTAGCTGGTCGTACAGGTAAAATAGACCATATACATGTTTTTTGCGGGACATAAAATACCGTAAAAATGTGCGTAATTTTAAAATTGGCCGAGATATTACCGCTAACCTTGTGTTTGCGTGGTAATATCAGGTATTTTTACTAGGTTTAAGGAGGGTCTTTGGGTTATGTTGGATATCAAGTTTGTGCGTGATAATCCGGAACTAGTTTCTAAAGCCTTAAGCAATCGAGGCATGAATGTAGGGCTGGATGAGTTTTTAGCTTTAGAAAAAAAACGTCGGGAGCTCTTGGGAGAAGTAGAGACATTAAAAAATAAACGTAATACAGTTTCGCAAGAAATAAGCCGCTTGAAGAAAACTGGCGGTGATGCCGATGCACTTATTGTTGAAATGCGTGAAGTCGGTGATACGATTAGCGGTCTTGACATCAGTGTTAAAGAAGTTGAATCGGAAATCACTGAATTTATTATGAATATTCCCAATATCCCCCATGGCTCGGTACCTATTGGGGCTGATGAAACTGCTAATGTTGAAATAAGGCGCTGGGGACAACCGCCAACTTTTGCCAAACAGCCAAAGGCCCATTGGGATATTGGTGAAAACCTGGGAATCCTTGACTTTGAACGGGGCCGTAAAGTAACTGGTGCTAGATTTACTTTTTACCGGGGGTTAGGATCGCGCTTAGAACGGTCGTTGATTAATTTCATGCTTGATCTCCATACCGGCGAACATGGGTACACCGAGTTTTTCCCGCCATTTATTGCTAACCGCGACAGCATGCAAGGCACGGGACAATTGCCAAAGTTTGCGGAGGATATGTTTAAGTTGGAAGGCTTGGACTATTATCTTATTCCGACCGCTGAAGTACCAATAACTAATTTACATCGTCAGGAAATTATCGATGCTAAAGATTTGCCGTATTACTATACCGCCTATAGCGCATGCTTTCGGGCTGAAGCCGGAGCGGCCGGGCGCGATACCCGCGGATTGATTCGGCAGCATCAGTTTAATAAGGTTGAGATGGTTAAATTTGTTTTGCCAGAAAACTCCTACGATGAATTAGAAAAACTCACCGTTAATGCTGGCCGGGTTCTTGAACTTCTGGGCTTGCCTTACCGGGTAATGTTGCTTTCGAGTGGAGATATGGGCTTTAGTTCTGCTAAAACTTATGACTTAGAAGTTTGGTTACCAAGCTTTAATACTTATCGAGAAATATCGTCTTGTTCTAATTTTGAGGATTTTCAGGCTCGGCGTGCTGACATCAAATTTCGGCGTGAAGCTAAAGCCAAACCTGAATTCGTTCATACCTTGAATGGATCAGGGGTTGCCATTGGCCGGACGGTAGCGGCTATCCTTGAAAATTATCAACAAGAAGACGGATCGGTGGTTATTCCGGAAGTATTGCGGCCTTACATGGGTGTTGACATTATTAAGGCGCGCTAGCAGCAAGTATACTTTAAAAGGAAGTAAACAAAAAATCTATCCCATTATAGTGTGGGGTAGATTTTTTTTATAAAAAAAGCCGGCCATTAGGCCGGCGAGAGAGGTAAATTTTAATTTTGGGGATCAATAATGGCACTGTCACCTTCGTCACCAGTACGAATGCGTACGGCGTTATCTAAAGAGTAAACGAAGATTTTACCATCGCCGACTTTACCAGTGCGGCAGACCCTCTTAGCGGTCTCTAAAACTTTTTCCACAGGAACTTCACAGACGACAATTTCAACCTTAACTTTAGGAACGAGATTAATTGAAACTTCTTTACCGCGATAGATTTCCTTATAGCCTTTTTGGAGACCGCAACCATAAACCTGAGTTACAGTCATCCCGGCTACCGAAATTTCATTCATGGCATCTTTGAGTTCTTCCAGCTTTTCTGGCCGGGTGATTATTTCAATTTTAGTTAGATTACTCATTAATTTGCCCTCCCTTAAGAATTTAAACTTACTTCAGTACTTTTGGTACTAGGTTGAGCTAAAGTTGCAAACGGAATTGCCGTAGACCCGGTAAGAAAGTCTTCAGCATAGCTGCGTTCGCCGTGCTCGGTAATATCCAGACCTTGAACTTCCTGATCCTCGTCGGCCCGAATTTTCATAAAGAGACCAATAACTTTGATTATGATATAGGTTCCGATGACGGCGATTGCCCAGCTGGCAACAACGCCAATTAACTGCGTAACGAACTGATCGGGATTGCCGAAGAAGAGACCGTCAGCACCGGCTGGATTAATTTCTTTTGAAGCAAAAAGCCCCGTGGCTAAAGCCCCAAAGGTACCGCCAACACCATGAACCCCGAAAGCGTCAAGCGCATCATCATAACCAAGCTTAGCTTTAACAATACCTACGGAAACATAGCAGATAACTCCTGCCAATAAACCGATAATAACGGAAGACAGTGGACTAACAAAACCAGCTGCAGGAGTTACGGCAACCAGACCGGCGACCGCACCGCTGGCGGCACCAAGTACGGTAGGTTTGCCATGGTGGAACCATTCGACAGCTACCCAGGAAAGGGTGGCTGATGCTGCGGCAGTATTAGTAGTAACAAAAGCCATGGCAGCTAAACCATTGGCAGCTAAGGCGCTGCCGGAATTAAAGCCGAACCAGCCAAACCACAGGAGTGAAGCGCCAAGGACAGTCATTGGTAAGTGGTGTGGTAACATGGCTTCGCTACCATGTCCTTTGCGTTTGCCAAGCATTAAAGCGATTACCAGGCCGGAAACGCCGGAAAGAATATGAACAACAGTGCCGCCGGCGAAGTCGAGAACGCCGAGGGAAGCAAGCCAGCCGCCGCCCCATACCCAGTGAGCAACAGGATCATAAATTATTGTTGCCCAAATCAAAGTAAATACTACAAAAGCCGGAAATTTCATACGTTCAGCAAAGGCGCCAGTTATAAGTGCAGGAGTGATTACTGCGAACATTGCTTGGAAGATCATAAAAGCTAAATGAGGAATCGTTGCGGTAGCGTTTACTGGGTCAAAGCCAACGCCGTTTAGGCCTAAGAAATTGAGCCCGCCGATAAGGCCGTTGACATCAGTGCCGAAAGCGAGTGAATAGCCCCAGAGAACCCATTGTACTGAAATAAGAGCAACAATAAAGAAACTTTGCATAATAACGCTTAAAACATTTTTGGTTCGTACCATCCCGCCGTAGAAAAATGCTAGGCCGGGTGTCATCAGCAAAACTAAGGCTGATGAAATTAAAACAAAAGCAGTATCGCCGGAATCAATAGTTGGTGCCGCTGGCGCAGCCTCTTCGGCTAGTGCAACAGGAGCCACAAGAATTACCAACATAAGGCATAATCCGATAATTGACCAAAACTTTTTCATTGCAGAACATCCTTTCCAAAATAGAATTATAGATAAAAAACATGAACCGCCGCAAAATACAGTCGGGGAGAAAAACAGAAAAGCCTTCGTAGTAGTAAACTACGAAGGCTTCATCGCCACAAATATTTTTTTATCTATGCCATAACTATATCAGCCCTAAGAGTCACTGTCAACACAAATTGCCTATTTGAAAATTGCGAATTTATTGCAGCTAATGTAAATTACATTAGCTGGTTATTGCATAATAAAATATTTAAAAACCAGAGATATTGTCAAAGTTATAAAAGAAATAAAAAGACAAATCTTTACAACCTTACTGCCGATAGTTAGCACCAGTGAACTGCCTAAATAATTCCCCGCGATATTTGCCAGAGCTAAAGGTATTCCCAAATAAAAGAGAACTTTTCCGTTTAGTAAAAAAATTAGTAGGGCACTTATATTTGAAGCAAGATTAAAGGCTTTAGCGGTAGCGGATGCTCGGACTAAGTCCAACCCCATAAACAAATAAAAAGCTAATATAAGAAAACTTCCGGTTCCGGGGCCAAAGAAGCCATCATAAAAACCGATAAAAAAATTAATAAACGGCACTTTTAGATAAATGCCGTTATTTGGAAGTTCCCCGGTTACAGTGCGGGTTTTGCGTGGCACCAGGGTAGCTAGCATGGCAAGCGGTAAAAGAATGACAATAATTTTACCGATACTTTCATTAGAAAAGAGAAGAACACTTTTTGTGCCGATTGCTGAGCCGAAAAGACAAAATAAAAGTCCGACAGCAACTATTCGCCAAACAACTTTTTTGTTGCGGACAAAGTTAATAAAAGCAATCGTGGTGCCAAACGAGGACGCAAACTTATTTGTGCCTAGTGTCAATTGTGGAGGAACCCCGGCAACTAAAAGGGCTGGTAAAAGTAATAAGCCGCCGCCGCCGGCAATGCTGTCAATAAATCCTGCGCCAAAAGATACTGCGATTAGGATAATTGTTGTTGTTAAAGTAAGGGTAATCATAATATCACTCCGTTTAACTACTAATATTAATCCATTATAGCAAAAGCTATATGTAAACAAAACTTATTTAACCAAGCGATAGTAAATAATAAAAATGCGCTAAATTTATTATGCGTAAAGTCAGTTTTTTCGGATTATTATGGATTTTAAGGGAAACATTGACATGATAAGTACGACGGAATAAAATCAGAATGTGTCTAAATATATGATTATGTAGTACATAATCATATACTTTAGGAAAAGTTGTAGCTATTTTATTCTCAGTATATCACTGAGGAGAGCTAATCACGAATCGGGAGGTGAGCAATAGACAGTAGTAGTTGCTCTCACAGTAAGTGATAGATAGTCTTAACCAGATTGGAACCGATAAGGAAACGTTTAGGACGCTTA
>JAGGAD010000001.1 GCA_017889625.1 Bacillota bacterium
ACGCCGAAAGTACTTGGTTGGAAACGGCCTGGGAGGATAGGTAGCCGCCAGTTAAAAACCACTCATTTTATGAGTGGTTTTTTGTGTTTGTCGGGTCTTATTGTCAATAGTAATAAAATTTACTCCACAGCTTTTTTTAAGTTGGAATGGTTGGTGAATTTTATCGATGACCGATAAAATTCAATTAAGCCTTCATCGCGCATCCGGCCCATTTCGCGGGACAGAGCAGTTCGGGAGGCATTAAGGAAATCAGCTAGATCGGCGCGGTTGAGAGGGATAAGAAAAGTAGTTTTACCGGTACATTTGTATTGTTCTAGGATATAGGTGGCGATTTTTGCCCGTAGGCTTTTAATGGAGAGGTAGTCGACTTTACGATTAAGCAGAATCGCCTTTTCCGATAATATGCGGAGCAGGTTATGGATTAACTGTTGATGGGCCGAGCAGGAATTAGGACAGTCACCGATAATCTTTTTTGTCGATATAAAGGTGACCGTGCATTCGACATTAGCAACTACGGTGGCTGGCCAAGTTTGTCTGGCAGAAAATGCGATCATCTCACCAAATAAATTACCAGGGCCTAAGACTGTCAACACTGTTCTTGTTCCGGCAACTGTTTCTTTTAGTACCGAAGCTTCACCGGATAATAGAATGCCTAAGCCGGTAAATGGCTCATTTTCGGTGGCAATGTAGCTGTGTTTATTATAGGAAACTATCCTGGGCTGGAAACAACCTAGCATAGTTTGAATAGCATCATGATCAATGCCGCTAAACAGTGGGGAGCGGGGCAGGTTTTCAAATAGGACGCTATTCAAAATTAATATTCCTCCCGATTTTAATTTGGTAGCTATAGCTACAGATTTATTAATTGTATTGTAGTACAATCAATTTAGTAAAACAAGTAACAATTAAGGGAGGAAAAAAGCATGCTAAGAAAAATTGTTAAGATAGATGAAGAAAAATGTAATGGTTGTGGATTGTGTATTAAAGGGTGCCACGAAGGGGCACTGCAGCTTATTGATGGTAAAGCCAAACTAGTGTCTGATTCATATTGTGATGGCCTAGGGGCGTGTTTGCCTGAGTGTCCGGTTGGTGCAATTTCGATTATTGAGCGTCAGGGCGATGCCTTTGATGAGGAAGCAGTTAAGCAGCGTTTGGTTGAAGAAAATAAAGTCGTGTCGGCCAAGCCTTTGGCTTGTGGGTGCCCGGGTACTAAGGCTAAGATGATTGAGCGCAAAACTGAACCGAGGTCTACGGTAGTAACTGGAGACTCGGAGTTAAGGCAGTGGCCATGTCAGCTGCGGCTGGTTCCGGCTGATGCTCCGTATTTTGCTGATGCTCATCTTTTGGTGGCGGCGGATTGCTCGGCGTTTGCTTATGGTAATATTCATAAAGAGTTTATGCGCGGTAAGATTACGGTCATTGGCTGCCCAAAACTCGATGATGCCGATTATGCAGCGAAACTAACTGATATTTTGCGGCTTAATGAAATCAAAAGTGTTACAGTGCTCAGAATGGAAGTGCCATGTTGTGGCGGTATTGTAAATTCGATTAAAGCTGCGTTGGAGGCCAGCAGCAAAGTTATACCATGGCGGGTGGTGGTTATTGGTACTGATGGAGTTATTCGTGAAGATTAATAGAACAAGCTTGTTGTTGGGGGATAAGGATTATGAATAGTTATCGAGAGCGGTATATTGATGAACTTAATCGGCATTTTGGTGTTGATCAGCGACGCATTAATCACGCACTAAAAGTCCTGGCTAATGTGGAATTGATTATGGAGCAAGAGAAACTTTCTGAAGAAACTTATAAGATCATTATAGTTACTGCTTTATTGCATGATGTGGGAATAAAACCAGCCGAAGAAAAGTATCAATCCTCGGCTGGGGTTTATCAAGAAATTGAAGGGCCACCTATTGTAAGAGCGATAATGAACCGTCTTGGTGAGCCAGAAGCGATTATTGAAAGGGTTGCATACATTGTTGGAGGGCATCATACCGTGATGAAGAACAACGGGTTAGATTTCCAAATTATTTGGGAGGCCGATTTGTTGGTTAATATTGAAGAAGAAGGATTAATGAATTCGCCTGGCATAAGCGATATAATTGCGAAGAATTTTCGGACGGCTACTGGTAAGCGCATTGCCAGGGAAATGTTCTTATAACAATAGGTTATTGCCAAATTTATAGTCGGGAGTTATTATAGTCAGGGGGCTGGAGGTTCGGTTAAATAGTGCTTGCATATTTTCGTATAATCATAATATGAAGGGCATAGCAATTGTGCATGTTTTATATGAAAAATGACGAAGTTTTTCTACCTGAGGTTAAGACCTTGGTGTAGAAAAACTTTTTTTGCTTTTATAAGAAAAGCTAAAATTTATTGCGGAAGGATTTATTATGGTATCAATATTAAAAATGTACATTAATGGCGAGTGGCAGTATACTAATAATGGAAATATAAGGAAATAATGATTAATCCGACGAACGAAGCAGTAATTGCTGTTGTTGCTGAAGGCGATGCTGAACTGCAAAAATCGCGATTGAGGCGGTCAGAAAAGCTTTTGCTCAATCAGAATGGCGGGAGCTGACACCGAAATGAGGCCCCTTGAAGTGATTGGCATTGGCCGGCAATTAGGAAAAATTGGCTTTCAACAATATACTGAAGTTAAACAAATTAATATTAATTTGAATGTGGAATCGACTGGCTGGTTTTCTAAATAGTAAGCAATAGGAGGGATGAGGCTATGCAAGAAATGGCTGTTCAACTGGTGAACCTGGACAAAGAATTTGAGGGACAACACGCTGTAGAAAAAATAAGTTTAGATATTGCTAAAGGCGAATTTCTTACGTTTTTAGGACCAAGCGGTTGTGGAAAAACCACTACGCTAAGGATGATTGCGGGTTTTGAAGATCCTACAAGTGGCTGGATTTTGCTGGATGGAAAGCACGTTGAAAATACGCCGCCGTACGCGCGGAATGTTAATACTGTATTTCAAAGTTATGCCTTGTTTCCGCATATGAGTGTGTTTGATAATGTTGCCTTTGGGTTAGCCATGAAGAAGGTTGGAAAAGCCATAATTAAGCAAAAAGTTAATGATGCTTTGGGATTGGTCCGACTTGACGGGTTTTCTGGCCGGAAACCTAATCAGTTGAGCGGTGGACAAAGACAGCGGGTGGCTATTGCCCGAGCGCTTGTAAATAGCCCAAATGTACTCTTGTTGGATGAGCCAATGGGAGCGCTTGATCTTAAATTACGCAAGCAAATGCAGATTGAACTTAAACGGCTGCAAAAAAAATTGGGAATTACTTTTATTTACGTGACGCATGACCAAGAAGAAGCACTGACCATGTCAGACCGAATTGCAGTTATGAATGAAGGGCAGATTGAGCAAGTAGGAACACCTGATCAAATTTATGAGCATCCCCAGAGTAAATTTGTTGCTGGTTTTATTGGCGAGACCAATTTATTCAAAGGAACAGTACAGAGCGTTAACGGAGACTATGCTCTTTTGGAACTAGAAGGTAGCCGGGTGCCGATTATTAATAATGATCTTACTCTTGGGGAAGAAGCTTTTATCGCGGTCCGGCCGGAACGAATAGATTTTGCTCATTCGCAGCAAGAAAATTCATTTGTGTTATCCGGATGGTTTAAAGAACAAATATATGTGGGATCAATGGTTAAATCCATTATAACATTGGAGAATGGTATGGAAGTGATTGTTAATGAGCCGGTTGGACGCTCCGCGCAGGCGGTTTTGCAAAAGGATCGGCAAAGGCTGTTAACTTGGGATCCTAAACATGCCATTGTGGTAAAGGACGGCAGGAATAATAAGGCTTATTGTAGTGAAGTGTAAGTCGCAAGTTAGTTTAAGAAAGGAAAGAGTTAATATAAGTGAGTGAAGGTGGTTTTATGAAGGACAATTCAGGAGTTTTAACCACGGTATTAGTTGAGGATAGTGGAAAAAGCGAGGTGAATAGCAAGAAACGTGAACTTTGTGCGTTGATCAGTCCGGTCGTTTTTTGGATGGTAGTTTTTGTTGCTATTCCGCTTCTATTGGTAGTGGGCGTAAGTTTTCTGCAACGAGGTATTTATGGTGGAATTGAATATCAGGTGACTATTAATAATTACATTCGAATGTTCAATCCAATGTACTTTCGCATTATTTGGAACTCGGTAGTCTTATCTTTTTTCACTACCATTATTTGTTTAATTTTGGGATATCCTTTTGCGTATTTTACGGCCCGAGCTCCCCAAAAAATACGGGGAATGCTTCTCATGCTCACAATACTTCCCTATTGGACTAACTCACTAGTGAGAACTTATGCCTGGATTATATTGCTTAGAACCGAAGGGGTTATAAATACTATTTTACTTAATATAGGTGTGATTACGGCTCCGATTCCTATGCTGTATAATGAATCAGCAGTATTGATTGGCTTAGTCTATGTACTATTTCCGTTTATGGTTTTGCCGCTTTATACTTCAATTGAAAAACTGGATCGTTCCCTGTTGGAAGCGGCTAGTGATTTAGGGGCGACTCCGCTAAAAGCTTTTTTCAAGGTAACCTTGCCGTTAACCAAGTCCGGTATCTTGGCTGGTGCGGTAATGGTGTTCATTCCTTCATTAGGTTATTTCTTCATTCCTGATCTAATGGGGGGAAGCAAGGGGCTATTAATCAGCAACCTCATTAAAAATCAATTTTTGACGGCCCGTGATTGGCCGTTTGGGTCAGCAATTTCAATAATATTGATAGCAATTACGTTGATTATTATATTTCTTTATTTCCGCAATGCCGGAAGCAAAGAAAAATTGGAGGTATTCTGATGAATCACAAGTTAATTCGCTGGACATCTGTCTCCTATGGGTTATTGATCTATTTGTTCTTATATGTCCCAATTTTTGTATTGATTGCGTATTCTTTTAATGACTCGAAGTTAAATGTGCTGTGGATGGGTTTTACGGTTAAATGGTATGTTGCTCTGTTTAATGATGCCGATATTATCAATGCTTGTAAAACTAGTTTAGAATTGGCGATGATCAGTACAGTAGTTTCTACCATGATTGGCACTTTAGCAGCAGTAGGCATGTATCGCTATAATTTTAAAGGCAAAAGCATTTTGGATGGGTTATTGTATGTGCCAATTCTAATACCGGAAATTGTAATGGGCGTTTCCTTATTAGCATTTTTTTCAATGATTAGTATTTCGGCTGGCTTTTTAACGTTGCTAATTTCCCATGTTGCGTTTAGTATCCCGTTTGTAGTATTAGTTGTCAGGGCGAGGTTAGACGGTTTTGACCGTTCGGTAGAGGAAGCGGCGATGGATTTGGGAGCGACCCCATGGCAGACTTTCTCTAAAATTGTCCTTCCCATTATCATGCCTGGGGTGGTATCCGGAGCACTATTGTCTTTTACCTTATCGCTAGATGATGTGATAATAAGTTTCTTTGTTTCCGGTCCGGATAGCATGACGCTACCGCTAAAAATTTATTCGATGGTTAAGTTTGGTGTTACGCCAACAATTAATGCCTTATCCACGATTTTGTTGGTAATTACGCTGGTTATTGCGGGGATTACCCAATATCGGAATAATAAAAACGGAATTTAGTTAAAAAATGAAAAAAAATTTTAAGTGGGGGAGTGGTTACATCTTGAGGTCAAAACGAGAAGCGATTTACCAATATTCGAATAAGGTTCTTGATCTTATTAGTAAAGAAAATGTTAATTTAGAGGAGGCAAACTGGATTACCCAGGAAACGGTAAACGGCTTTCGTGAGTATGTTAATCCAGGATTTTTGGAATACCGAAAAAGCGTTACCCTTGGTGGGCAGTTTGCTTCGGTTGAGTGGCGAGACTCTGGTCTCAACTCATTTGTCGATGTTAATGGTAAAGAGTATCTAGATTGTCTTGGCGGCTTTGGAATTTATAATGTCGGTCATCGTCACCCTAAAGTATTAAAAGCAGTAATGGATCAAATGAGTCGCCAGGCCCTGCATAGCCAAGATTTGCTTGATCCTTTACGAGCTATCTTGGCCAAAATGTTAGCGGACTTGACCCCGGGCGATTTAAAGTATTCGTTCTTCACTAATAGTGGGACTGAATCCGTCGAAGCCGCACTGAAAATTGCTAAACTCCATCAATATCAGCATGGACGCCACACTTTTATTGCTGCGACCAGAGCGTTTCATGGCAAAAGTTTGGGATCCCTTTCCGGAACGGCCAAAGGGGCATTTCGTAAGCCGTTCCTGCCATTGGTCAATGGGTTTCGCCATGTGCCGTTCGGCGATACTGATATGATGCAGAAAACTTTAGAGATTTGTGAGTTGGTTGGGGAGGAAGTTGCCGGTGTAATTATTGAACCAATCCAAGGAGAAGGCGGGGTTATTGTTCCGCCGGACGACTACTTGGGAAATTTGCGAGAACTATGTGATCAATACGGTGCATTGCTGATTTTTGATGAGGTTCAAACCGGAATGGGACGTACTGGACAAATGTTTTGTTGTGATCATTATGATGTAGTACCGGACATTCTGTGTTTGGGTAAAGCATTTGGCGGCGGCATTATGCCAGCCGGAGCGACAATTGCAACGGAGAAGGTTTTCGCTAATCTATTTGAAAATCCGTTCCTGCATACTACGACTTTTGGCGGGAATCCGTTAGCGTGTGCGGCAGCTATCGCTAGTATAAACGTACTGATTGAAGAAAAATTACCGGAGCGGGCCGCTACTATTGGCGCTTACTTTATTGATAAGTTGAGAAAAATCGCAGATTGTTATGAGAATAAAATATTGGAGGTAAGAGGTAAGGGGTTGATGATTGGTATGGAGTTTCTTAATGATCAAATTGGCTATGAAGTTTCAAAAGGATTATTTGATCTGGGAATCTTGGTAGCTGGTACGCTGGTCAATGCTAAAACCATAAGGGTTGAGCCACCGTTGACTATTGAAAAAAATCAATGTGACCGCTTTTGCGAAAGTTTATATAAGGTGCTAAAAAATTTAAAAATGGGAGACTCATGGAAAAAAGCTGTTAGTTGAAATTAAAGTCTTATGTGTTAAAAAAGTAAAAAATAAAGGAGGGAAACATTAATGAAACTTTGTAAAAAATTTTGGGCGTTAACAGTAATACTGGTGGTATTGGGTTTAATTACGGTATTATTTGCAGCTGGTTGTGGAAAAACTGAAGGATCGAAGCCAAAGTTGGCATCTGAACTTAATTTATTTATTTGGTCTGAGTATATACCTCAGGCGGTGCTGGATAAATTTGAGCAAAAATATGGCATTAAAGTTAATCAGACTAATTACTCATCTAATGAAGAAATGTTGGCTAAATTGCAGGCTGGTGGTACTTCACAGTATGATGTGGCGGTTGCCAGTGACTATATGGTAGAAATTATGTTGAACCAAAAACAGCCGATTATTCAGGTGATTGATTTAAATAATGTGCCGAATTTAAAAAATATTGATCCGCAGTATAGGAACAAAGTTTTTGACCCCGACAATAAATACTCAGTGGCTTATGTATGCGGTAGTGCGGTAATAGCTGTAAATAAAGATAAGATTAAAGAATCAATAAAAAGTTACAAGGACTTGATGAATCCAAAGTATAAGAATTCTTTGGTGGTACTGGATGATGAACGTGCGATTATCGGGATAGGGCTAAAGCTGTTGGGGTACTCCCTAAATGAAACCGATGAGGAGAAAATAAAACAAGCAAAAGATGTTGTGTCTAAATTAATTCCTAATATAAAAGCCTATGACAGTGATAGCCCTAAAACTTTGCTGATTAATGGCGAAGCAGCGGGTGGAGTTGTATGGAGTGCTGAGGCATCGCTAGCTAAAAGGGAAAATCCTAATATTGAGATTATTTTTCCAGAAGAAGGGATGTATCTGTGGCAGGATAACTTGGTTATTACCCAAGGTGCACCGCATAAAAAAGAAGCGGAATTATTTATCAACTTTATTTTAGAACCTGAAATCAGCGCAATGATTTCTAAAGAATTTCCATATACAAACCCGAACCTTGAAGCTCGTAAATTATTGGACCAAAGTGTCTTAGAAGATAAATCAGCTTACCCGCCGCAAGACGTATTGGCAAAAGGTGAATTCTTAAGGGATGTTGGTGAAGCAACGAAAATTTACGATGAATTATGGTCTGAACTAAAACAAAAAATAAACTAGTTTGATAAACTCTGATTTGAAAACTATTGTTGAGCTGGCGATGGGAAACCACTTGGTGCTACCATATTTCGAATAAAAAATTATCATAGTAAAAATATTTTTAGAATAATACCTAAAAATAATATCGAAAAATGCCATTTAAAAAGTTCGAGTACTTTTTAAATGGCATTTTTTCAATTAAAACTAAATAAAATTGTAATAAATTTACTCAGCAAGTTCGTAATAAGTGATTACTGATACTGTATCGTGTGGAGTGACTAAAGTATGGTACATTTTGGTCAGATAATCAGGGATCTTATTGGTGCAGTTTATCGTTGGATTTTCCAGCAGAATATCTTCCGAAGTTAAGCTTGATACCGTTTTTACCAGAATTTTATCAATAACTGCGGTACATAATTTCTTTTTCCCAACAGCGGAATTACCAGTAGTGATCCAGATCACTTCATCTTCGGAATATTTATGAGTTATATCTCCTAATTGGATAGTGCCCTTTTTAGGAGCTATAGCCTGTTTATTTAAGTAATTTAAATTTATTGCTTTCATCAATAACCCTCCAGTAAAATAATAAATAAAGTTGGCGGGCGGTGCTTATCTTAGCCTTGCTGTCGCTGGGTGAGAGGCAGTTGGCGTAAAGACGCTGGGGGAACCTTAATTTGGAATCCCATCTTTGATAGTGATCCAGTGTCAGTTTGTGCCGATTGTATCAAAGCCATATTGATTCCTCCTTATGATAAAATTTAGTTAAACAAAAAAGGCACCTAAAACGAAATTCTTCGCTTTAAGCACCATTGCTTATTCAAGTTAACACCTTATTGTCTATACATAAATGATAACATAGGTTAGTGAAAATTGCTATAGCTGTACTGCACAAACATTTTTGTAATTTATACTAGACAAAGCTATAAAAAGTACAAATAACAACAAAATCAAATATTTGAAAGATAAATTTTTGTTGCAATAATCTAAAAAAAACAATATAGTTAAACAGGGTAGCGTGTCAATTATAGGATAATCAAATGTTATAAAAATATACAATACGTTGATAGTTGAGGGGGAAAAAGTAAGTGAAAATCGGAAAAGAAAGAATAAGAAAATTACGGGAACAAATGCTGGTTACGCCTGAGATATGTGCCGAAAGAGGCTATCTCATGACCGAATCCTATAAGGAGACTGAGGGGCAGCCAGAAGCAATCAGAAGAGCGAAAGCACTGAAAAAAATTGTGCAAGAGATGACTATAGGTATTGGTGAAGGTGAAATTATTGTTGGGCGGGGTTCGAGTAAACAGCGTGGGGCTCTCCTGACACCGGAACTTAATTCGGCTTGGTATTTGGATGAAATTGATTTACTATCGACGCGGAGTGTTGACCGGTTTAACCCGATTGATGAAGCGACAAAAGAAAAAATGCGCGAATTCATTCCGTACTGGTATGGAAAATCTTTGGCGGATAAATGGCGTTCGCGGATACCGGAAGATATTTTACGGTTAAACAACCTGGTTCAGGGTGGCGGCGCTTTCTGTAATAATAATCAGTATTATGGTCACTCCGGTGCTGATTACGGTATTGTAGTTGACAAAGGCTTAAATGGAGTTAAGCAAGAAGTTGAAGAAGAATTAGCAAAAATTAATTTGGCGGATATAAATGATTTTAACAAATATCAATACCTTAATGCTTTAAAGATATCCCTGGAAGCTGGCGTTATTTTTGCTGAACGGTACGCTAATCTGGCCTTGGAATTGGCTGCTAAGGAAACGGACAGCAAGAGAAAAGCTGAGCTAGAAGAAATTGCAGCAGTCTGCAAATGGGTACCGGCTAACCCGGCACGTAACTTCCGGGAAGCGTTGCAGTCGATGTTCTTCTCATTCCTAATGATCATGATTGAAGGAATTGGGACGGGGATTGGCTTTGGCCGTGCTGACCAGTATCTGTATCCGGTGTATAAAAAGGATATTGATAATGGAGTACTTACTCCGGATGAAGCTAAGGAACTGCTTCAGTTATTCTATATCAAGTGTAATGGACTGGTAATACCTTATGCGACTCAAGGCGCAGCCTTTTTTGCCGGATTTACGCTGGGCGCTAATTTCATTCTTGGCGGTCTGACTGAATCGGGAAAAGATGCGGTTAATGAATTGTCATATGTTTTCCTTGATGCGGAAAAAGAAATAGCCTTGAATTCGGAAGATATTATTGTTCGAATTCATAGAAAGACCCCGGAAGCTTTTGTGATAAAAGCTTGTGAAGTTGCTCATGAATTAAAAGGGAAGGTAAAGTTTTTGAGTGACGAAACGGTTATTCAGCAAATGGTAACTGATGGTAAACCACTGGAATATGCCAGAAATTATGGCATAACCGGTTGTAACAGCCCGACGGTACCGGGATACTCACTAGATGTACCTGGCGGTATGGTCAATATGCCACTGTTATTGGAATTAGCGTTAAATAACGGTGTCTCCCGGGTACTGAAAGAACAAATTGGACCTAAAACTGGTGATCCTCGCAA
This sequence comes from Bacillota bacterium, assembly GCA_017889625.1. Classification (GTDB taxonomy): domain Bacteria; phylum Bacillota; class Negativicutes; order Sporomusales; family CTSoil-080; genus CTSoil-081. The sequence continues at coordinate 10,679 of JAGGAD010000001.1, forward strand.
ATTCACCTCTTATGAAGATGTTTGGAATGCATTCGAAAGCCAGGTAAAAGCACTTATGCCAGCAGCACTGATTTTCCGCAATGTGGATAAAGAACTGTTTGCAGAATTTTTGCCAATTCCGTTCCAATCATGTCTTTATCATGGAACTGCCAAGAAAGGCATGGATATTTGCGCTGGGTCAACGGCCCCTTATATGACTTTTGCCGTATCGTTAGCTGGGACGCCTAATGTTGGCGATTCGTTGGCAGCGATCAAAAAGGCAGTATTCGAAGATAAGAAAATCACCATGGAACAATTGATTAAGGCATTGGATAACAACTTTGAAGGTTATGATGATGTGCTGCACATTTTGAGCACAGCGCCTAAATTTGGTAACGATTTGGATTATGTGGATTCAATCGTTGACCAAGTAATTGGTATGGCCAGTGGCGAAGTTGGTAAGGAGAAAGGGTTTGCCGGAGCGGTATCCAACTGTGCCGCCGGAACAGTAACTGCTAATATTCCACTGGGCTTTGTGGTTGGCGCTTTACCTGACGGAAGAAAAGCTGGTACGCCATTATCAGAAGGTGGGATATCACCGCATCAGGGAAGAAATGTGTCGGGTCCTACCGCTACGTTGAAGTCAGTAGCAAAATTGGATCATACTAAATTTACTAACGGTTCAGTGCTGAACATGCGGTTTAGCCCGGATGCGTTGAAGGATGCTCAGAAGATACGGAAGTTTGCTTCGCTGATACGGACGTACTGCGAAACCGGTGGTTTTTTGGTCCAATTTAATATTGTTAGTAGCGACACATTACGGGAAGCCCAACAACATCCGGAAATGCATAAAGACCTTTTGGTCAGGGTATCAACCTACAGTGCTTATTATGTAGAACTTAGCCCTGAATTGCAGAATGATATTATCGACAGAATGGAATTTGAAGAAGTATAACGTTTAACTATTATAATAGTTGTTAATCATTGGTATTAATGGAATTAAGCCAAACGGCATAATATTGGAAAATATTCCAGTATTATGCCGTTTTTATTCCAGTATTATGTCGTATTATGGGGTAATATACATAAAAATGTTGTAATTTACAATATGACATAATATAATGGAATTGGTGTTGTACTAAAATGAAAGGTCGTTTTTATAGAGATATGCTTGTTGTCAGATGGTAATTTGATGAGAGGTGAAATAATGCTTGTGAGGTTAAGGCCTTTCCTATTAAAAAGCAATTATATATATTTACAAAATTATAGGATACCCCTAATGCTGGTTGCATTCGGGGTGATCCTATTTGTTTTATTTGAGGCATGGGTAATTAGGCTGGGGCTGTTTGCTGGGGCAGCGTTCTTGGTTGTTATGATCCAGGGGCGTGAACAACAAAAACTAAAAGAGATACATCGGCAGAGTTGTGAATCTTTAAACAGGGAAAGACGAGAACAAAGTTGGATTAAAGCGGAATTAGGCCAAGCGAAGGAACAGGCTGGAAGAGGTGAAGTAGCTCAAAATAAGTTTCTTGCAGCGATGGGACATGAGGTAAGGACGCCAATGAACGGGATTATCGGCATGACTGATTTGGCGCTGATGACTGACCTGACGGATGAGCAGCGAAATTATCTTACGACGGTAAAAACATCGGCGTTGTCATTACTAAAAGTATTTGATGATATTCTCGATTATTCAAAAATGGCAGCTGGTGGTATAGAATGTTGTAATGCTTCCTTCTCTTTGCTTCAGCTTGTTGAGGAAGTAATTGAGTTATTTGATGTAGCTACTAAATACAAGGGAGTAGTTCTTAATACGGTGGTTGATGACACTTTGCCAAAACTGTTTATGGGAGATTCGGTAAGGCTGAGACAGGTACTTGATAATATAATTGGCAATGCTGTTAAATTCACCGATCAAGGCGAGATTTCGCTAGAAATTACTCGTGAAGCCGAGGATAAAGATAAAATTATGTTGCGATTTTTGGTTCGCGATACCGGCATTGGTATTCCTGGTGATAAATTGAAAAATTTATTTGAAAGTTTTAACCACGTTGATGATTCTTATACCCGGGAGTTTAGCGGAACGGGGCTAGGATTGGCGATTTCTAAGAAATTGGTTAACCTTTTGGGTGGAGACATCTGGGTAGAAAGTGTAGTTGGCGTAGGCAGCAATTTTTATTTTACGGTAACTTTTGAAAACATCATGGAAACAACGTTAGCAAGCAAGCTTTACGATGAGAACACCTGTAAGCGGGGGGCGGATGCTAACCGTAAACGAGTGCTGTTAGCTGAGAATGACTTACTATGCCGGCAATCTCTTATCAATATGCTGACCGATAATGGAGTTGATTTATTGATAGCGAAAAACGGTCAGGAAATTATTGAAATTATCGAAACCCAAGCAGTTGATTTGATATTGTTGGGGATAAGTTTACCTCTTTTGGATGGTTATACTGTGGCCAAAATCATTCGTGGTAAAAAAGATATGGCCGAAGTCCCGATTATCGCGGTTTCAGCTAAAAAAATGTTTAGCGAAAAAGAAAAGTGCTTAGCAGTTGGGATGAATGATTATATCTCACAACCAATTGATAGAACGTTAATGAATGGGGTGATGAAAGAGTGGCTGTTCAATGAGCGGTATAATCAATTGATGATATAAATGTGGTTAGTATATAGGAGGCTGAAACAGTGAAAAGTGTTTTAATTGTAGATGATATGTTGTTTATGCGGTTATCGTTAAAAATGATGCTGGAAAAAAATGGATTCGAAATAGCTGGTGAGGCTCAAAATGGAATTATAGCGGTCGAAAAATATAAGATCCTTAGACCGGATATTGTTACAATGGATATTACGATGCCTGAGATGAGTGGTATTGAGGCGCTAAAACAAATAAAAGCTTTTGATAAAAATGCCTGTGTGGTTATGGTCAGCGCAATGGGGCAGGAGGCAAGTGTATGTCAAGCTGTTGCTTTCGGTGCCAAGGGCTTTATTGTTAAACCGTTTGTTGAAGAGACAATTATTAAAGGGCTGACATGGTAAGTTCGTCCGATATTTGAGGTGAAAGGGCGGCTCAATCATGACGGAAAACGATTTTTCCAGAGAACCAATGTTGGATATGTTTCTTTTTGAAACTAATCAGCTTATTGAGCAACTGGAAGAAATTATTATTAAATGTGAGCAAGATCGTCGGCTGGATAATAGTGATGTCAATGAAATATTCCGGATTATGCATTCTATAAAAGGCTCGGCGGCAATGATGCTGTTTAATGATATTTCGCTATTGGCCCATTCGTTAGAGGATTTATTTTTCTTTATTCGTGAGAAATCGGATATTCAACTTGATTTTGCAAAACTGTCAGACCTAGTACTTGCTGGTATTGATTTTATCAAAGAAGAAATTATCAAGATTAAAACTGGAAATAATGCCGGTTCTTCTTCCGAGGAACTTATTTCCATAAATGCGGAATATTTGTCTGATTTAAAAAGTGAAATTGGTAACAATGATGAAGTTGGCGCTGATTCAGTAAAGAGAATTCAGCAGTATTACATTAGTAATTATCAGGCGACAACAGGCAAGGAAATTACTAGGTATTATGCCCGGATTTTTTTCGATGAGAATTGTCAAATGGAAAATGTCCGAGCCTATACGGTTATACATAATTTGGGTGATATCGCTGAAGAAATTTATTATTTACCGGAAGATCTTTTGGAAAACAGCGGAACTTCTGAGATCATAAAGAATGATGGGTTTGAGCTTTATTTCAGCACCGATAAACCACGCGAAGAGGTTGAAAAGCTTCTCAATGATACTATGTTTTTACGGACGATTGAGATTAGCGTAAGTGATGAAAGTCTAATTTCGAGAGCGACGTTACATAAATCTTTGACAGTTGCCGATGCGACGGAAGAACTTAGTTCAATAAATTCTGAGGCTAACTTAGAAAATGGTAAAGGGACAGAGACTTCAGTAAACGCCAAACAGCAAAGTATGATAAGCGTGAATGTTGTTAAGCTGGATACACTGATGGACCTTGTAGGTGAGATTGTGATCGCCGAGGCTATGGTTACCCGGAATCCAGACTTAGATGGGTTGGTGCTGGATAACTTTTATAAAGCTGCCCGGCAATTGAGAAAGTTGACAAATGAGTTGCAAGATATTGTCATGTCAATCCGCATGGTACCAGTGGCGATGACTTTTCAAAAGATGAATCGGATAGTCCGTGATATGAGTCGTAAGCTTGAAAAAGAAATTGAATTGGTGATTATCGGGGAAACAACCGAAGTTGACAAAAATATTATTGAGCGTCTGTCGGATCCGTTGATGCATATTATTCGTAATGCGGTTGATCATGGGTTAGAAGACCAGACAGGCCGGTTGGCTGCAGGTAAGCCAATTAAGGGAAAAATAACGCTGGAAGCCCGTAATGTTGGGGGCGATGTGTGGATTACTGTCCAGGATGACGGAAAAGGACTGGACCGGGATAAAATCTTGACTAAAGCGCGGGAACGCGGGTTGGTTAATAAAATTGAGAATGAACTTTCGGATAAAGAAATTTATTCTTATATCATGTTGCCGGGTTTTTCCACTAGCGATAAGGTTACCGAATTTTCCGGGCGTGGTGTGGGCATGGATGTAGTACGAAAAAATGTCGAGGAAATTGGCGGTACCATTACTATTGAAAGTACGCTGGGACGGGGTTCGGAGTTTAATATTAAAATTCCGTTAACGCTGGCGATAATCGATGGTATGTTGGTGAGTGCCGGACGAGCTAAATATACGATACCTACAACTTCAATTCGTGAGTCGTTTAAAGCTAGCGAGGACGATGTAATTGCTGATTCCGCTGGTAATGAAATCATAATGCTGCGGGGACAGTGTTACCAAGTGCTTAGACTGCATAAGTTGTTTAAGCTAGATGGTGCAGGAGGCAGTGTAAACGATGGAATCATGGTGATGATTGAAGGTGAAGATAAAGCGGTATGTCTGTTTGCCGATCGCTTGATTGGTGAACAACAGGTTGTAGTTAAGGCGTTGCCGGCCTATTTAAAACGAATCAACGGCATTGCTGGTTGCACAATTTTGGGTGATGGCAGTATTAGCCTTATTCTGGATGTTAATGCTCTTATAAAAAAACAAATGTAAACAGAACGAAGGTGAAAAAATGGCAAAGTCGATGAATGAAGTTGTGGAGAATTTAGAAGACACGCAAAAGGGCAGGTTTCTAACATTCTCGGTAGGAAAAGAAGATTACGGAATTGAGATTTGTTTTGTTACTGAGATTATCGGCATTCAAGAGATTACCGAGGTGCCCGAGCTGCCGGATTATGTAAAAGGAATTATTAATTTGCGGGGCAAGATAATACCGGTGATGGATGTAAGACTCAGGTTTAAAAAGGCGGCGAAGGAGTATAATGATCGGACTTGTATTATAGTTATTGATGTTCGTGATATTTATATTGGGCTAATTGTGGACAAGGTGTGTGAGGTTTTAAGTATTGAGGAGGACAATACGGTGCAGTTGGCGACGGTGGCAAATGGTTTTAATAACCGCTATATTAGGGGAATTGGCAAAGTGGGCAGTGAAGTTAAGTTGCTGCTTGATTGTGATAAATTGTTGAATGATGACGAAGCAGAATTGGTAAAAGGATCGATCTAACCATTAATAGGAGGCGGTGGCAGTGAAATTGAATTGGTTTAATAATTTAAAAATCATGAGCAGGCTGTTGACTGGGTTTATTATTGTGGCGGTACTAGCTGGCGTTGTCGGTTATGTCGGAATCACCAATATTCACGAGCTTAATGCGAATGATATTAAGTTATATGAGGAAAATACAGTTCCGTTAACACAGTTGCGGCAGATTACGGATAATTTTCAGCAGACCCGTAGCAATTTGCTATTGCTGATATTGGCGAATACACCAGAAAAACGGGCGGAAGTCATCAAAAAACTTGCTGACCGTAAGAATGAGATTAGTAAAGCGGCTCAAGAATTTGAAAAACATACAGACGCCCCGGAAATAAAACAAGCCTATGCTGAATTTTTGGAACAACGCAAAGCCTATGGTGCGATGGCTGATCAGGTTACGGGGTATGTTAACAGTGGCAATACTGCCGCCGCGCTTCAGTTAGTAGTTGGAAATGGTGATCAGGTGTGGCTAGATTATGAGGCTTCGGTAAATAAACTGGTAGAATTAAAGGTGCGTGACGCGGAAAAACGGGCGTCAGATAATAAATTACATGCTGAGACAGCGATTCGACTAGTGACTGTGTTAAATATCGGGGCATTTATTGTAGCGATTTTTTTTGGCTGGGTTATTGCTCGCAGTGTCAGCAGGCCGGTAAAAAAGATGGTTATGGCGATGAAAAAGCTGGCGCTTGGTGATGTTACCGCCACGGTTGAGGTCGACTCCAGTGATGAGATCGGAGATTTGGCGAAGTCCCTACAAGCGGTTGTGACGAATATTAATGGTGCGGCCAGTGCGGCAGAAAAATTAGCCAGTGGTGATTTGACGCTGCGGTTAAAGGAACAGTCGGATAAAGATATTCTTGGTCAAAGTATTAATAGATGCGTAGCTAACATAAATCTGTTAGCGAATGATACTAATTTATTAGTGCAGGCGGCGTTAGCGGGAAAATTGGAAGTACGGGCTGATGTCAGTAAGCACTCCGGTGACTTTAGAAAGATTGTTGAAGGGGTTAACAGTACGCTGGATGCTGTCATTGCTCCGGTAAAAGAAACGGCGATCGTGCTGCAGAAAATGGCGCAGGGCAATCTTCAAGATCGGGTTAAAGGTGATTATAAAGGGGATCATGCTCAACTAAAAAATGCAATGAATGACACCATTGAGGCCTTGGACAATTATGTTGGGGAGATTTCTGAGGTATTAAGAGAACTGGCGAATTCCAATCTGAAGGTCGGGATTGCCAATGACTATAAAGGAGATTTTGTGCATATAAAGGATGCATTGAACCTTATTATTAATGCACTTAATGATGTTTTCGGTGAAATTAATAATGCATCTGACCAAGTAGCGGCGGGCGCTAGACAAGTATCTGACGGCAGTCAGGCGCTGTCCCAGGGGGCGACTGAGCAGGCCAGCGCTATTGAAGAACTTACAGTGTCAATTGGTCAGATTGCGGCCCAGACGAAGGATAATGCAGTTAATGCTGCTCAGGCTAGTAATTTGGCACAGAAAGTCAAAGAATCTGCCGAACAGGGTAATTTTGAGATGAAGGAAATGCTTAAATCGATGGAAGAAATAAATGAATCATCGGCTAACATTTCGAAGATTATTAAAGTAATTGATGAAATTGCTTTTCAAACTAATATTTTAGCGCTGAATGCTGCAGTAGAGGCTGCTAGAGCCGGTCAACACGGAAAGGGTTTTGCGGTTGTGGCGGAAGAAGTTAGAAACCTTGCGGCAAGAAGTGCTAATGCGGCCAAAGAAACCACCTTTTTAATTGAAGGGTCGATTAAAAAGGTCGAGGATGGAACAGAGATTGCTACCATAACCGCTAAAGCCTTGGATGAGATTGTTACTGGTGTTACCAAAGCTGCTGATTTGGTTGAAGGAATTGCTGGTGCATCAAGTGAACAGGCAACCGCGATTGCGCAGATTAATAAGGGAGTTGAACAGGTAGCTCAGGTTGTTCAAACTAATTCGGCTACTGCAGAAGAAAGTGCTGCTGCCAGTGAGGAACTTTCTGGACAGGCGGAAATATTAAAAGATATGATAGCTAGTTTTAAGCTAAAGGAAGACAAACGTAATTTTATGAGTGATAGTGAACTTGAATACGATAATAAAAGGGAATTAGGTGGGCGACAAATTAATCGGGCCGCGTATGGAGCGTTTTCTTCTAAACCCAAGATAGCCCTTAGTGACAGCGAGTTTGGAAAATACTGATAACGGTTTAGCTGATTAATGTCAGGGCAATCAGGATAATGTCAGGTTTTGGTTGTGGCATTATCCTGAACGGTGAGGAAATATGGTTAAATTAAAAAATGACGAATTTGTTGAGTTAGTAGAATACTTAAAATCAAACTATGGAATTAATCTTACGCATAAAAAAAATTTAATTGAGGGTCGGTTGGGAAACTTACTCCAAGAACGAGGCTTTAATACTTTCGCCGAATACTTAGTGGAGGTTTTTGCAGATAGATCAAAACAGGAAATGATGACGTTGATTAATAAGCTGACAACTAATCATACCTTTTTTATGCGGGAAGCCAGCCATTTTGACTATTTTCGTGACCGTGTGCTGCCTTACTTAGTGGATACAGTTACGGACAAAGATTTGAGAATATGGAGTGCGGGATGTTCATACGGTCAGGAACCATATACTTTAGCGATGATTTTGGCCGACTATTTCGCAAGTGAGAAAACGGTGTGGAATTCTAAGATTTTGGCAACCGATATATCGGTTGAGGCTTTACAGAAAGCTGAAAAAGGGATATATACGGCTGAAGATGTGCAAGGCATTCCGCCCGGCTGGAAGCTAAACTATTTTTCCGCAGTGGATAAAAATTTCCAGGTTTGTTCCAAGATTCGGAATGAAGTGATTTATCGAGTTTTTAACTTAATTGATGAGGTGCTCCCATTTAAAAGAAAATTCCATATCATTATGTGCCGTAATGTGATGATCTATTTTGATGAGCCGACTAAAAATAAGCTCATTGATAAGTTTTATGAAATAACTGAGCCTGGCGGATATTTGTTTATTGGGCATGCCGAATCGATCAACAAGCTAACGTCAAGGTATAAATTTGTCATGCCGGCAGTATACCGGAAAGGATAGAAGACGTACATGACAAAAAAAGTACGGGTATTAATAGTGGATGACTCCCTGGTATTTAGAGAAACATTAGCGAGGGGCTTGGCAGTTGATAAAGGGATTGAGGTAGTAGGAACCGCTGTTGATGCTTTTGATGCTCGGGATAAAATTATCGAGTATCAGCCGGATGTGCTTACACTTGATATTGAAATGCCTAAAATGAGCGGGATAGAGTTTTTGAAGCGTCTAATGCCGCAATATCCGTTGCCAGTTGTAGTGGTTAGTGCGATGAATATAAATGTTTTTGAAGCGCTGGATGCTGGGGCGGTTGATTTTGTGATTAAGCCGGATGCAAGAGTGTCAAGAAGCATGGAGGCGTTAATTAATGAACTAATCATCAAAGTAAAAATAGCTTCGATAGCTCAACTGGGACATCTAAAAAAAGATATTTCAGCAAGAAGGCTCAATAGCGAGCCCATGGATAAAAGGCGAGAGCCGATTATTGCCATCGGCGCTTCTACCGGAGGGACTGAAGCAATTTATGAGGTTATAAAAGCATTTCCCCGGGATATGCCGGGGGTGGTTGTTGTTCAACATATGCCTCCGGTGTTTACTCGAATGTATGCCCAGCGGTTAAATAATTCCTGTCAAATGGCAGTTAAAGAGGCTGAGTCCGGTGACGTTATTGGCCCTGGAAAGGTGATGATAGCACCGGGGGAGTACCATCTGCGGATAGCTAAAAAAGGCGGAGATTATGTATGTGAATGTTTTCAGAGTGAAAAGGTAAATGGTCATTGTCCGTCGGTGGATGTGCTGTTTAACTCTGTCGCAGATGTTGCCGGTGCTGAGGCAATCGGGGTTATTTTAACTGGGATGGGGTATGATGGAGCAAAAGGGATGCTAAGGATGAAACAACAAGGAGCTATGACGATTGGGCAGGATGAAGCGTCGTCGGTAGTTTATGGAATGCCGAAAGTAGCTTACGATCTGGGGGCAGTTGTTAAACAGGCGGAATTAAAAGATATTCCGCAAATTATTTATTCATGTTTAACTGCTAAATGATAAAAAATTAGTGTGAAGCTAGATGGTTATCTCCGGAAAAGGGTCGACGAGAAAAGTAAGATAAGTTGGCGGGGGCGTGTGTATGAAAATTCTAATTGCCGAAGATGATAGGATTAGCAGAACGTTTATGGAAAAATTCTTATCCGCGTATGGCGAGTGTGATGTTGCGGTTAATGGTTTAGAAGCGGTGGACGCGTACTTAGCGGCTTTGAAGAAAGCGGATCCTTATCAATTGATCTGCCTGGACATTATGATGCCTAAGCTGGATGGACTTAAGGTTTTAAAGACAATTAGAGAAATTGAAAAACAGCAGAATATTGGTGATAAGTCGCGGGTTAAGATAATTATGACAACAGCGATTAATGACAGCTATACGGTGTTGAGCGCCTATGATTCAGGGTGTGAAGCCTATGCTTGGAAGCCGATTGAAAGAGAAAAGTTCATATTAGTCTTAAAAAAATTGGGATTAATTGATTAATGTGCTAAGAAGGCAGGGATTTGTCAATTAATATCGAAATATGGATTTTAAGAAGTCGAATCGGTAGTCTAGGCCGTAGGCTTGCTGAGAGGTACCTGCGGCGAATAAAAGGGAGGGCGTATTTTGCAAGATAATAAGGGGATTTTACTTGAGACAGGCACAAATGAGTTCGAGATTATTGAGTTTGTAGTTGGTGGTGTTTACTATGGGATTAATGTTGCCAAGGTGCGTGAAGTTATTAATCCTTTGCCTGTTACGCCTATAGCTAATGCGCATCCGTACATAGAAGGCATGTTTACTCTCCGGGGTAAAGTAATACCGGTGGTGAATTTGGCCAAAGCCCTTTCGAGCATTTCGACCAATGATTCCCCTAAAATTATTGTCTGTGAGATTAACAACTATTTTATTTCATTTAAAGTTGATGAGGTATGCCGTATTCATCGCATTTCATGGACACAAATGGAACCGGCCCCGAATATTGCTGGCTCTGACCGTGTGGTTGGGGTAGTGAAGATGGATACCCATTTAGTTGTACTGCTGGATTTTGAAAAGATTCTTGCGGAGATTAATCCAGAAATTAATGAAAAAATGACGGCACTACCTGAGACTACTCCGGAACTGGTAACGGCGCGTAAGGCCAGAACGTTGCTTATTGCCGAAGACTCGCATATGTTGCGCGAGTTATTGTTGAATACGTTGCATAATGCTGGGTATAAGACGATTAGTACTGAAAATGGTCAAGATGCGTGGGACAAGTTAGAGGAACTTGCGGCTAGCGATGATGCGATTGAAGACCATGTTCAACTGGTTATAACCGATATTGAAATGCCACGGATGGATGGGCATCATCTTACAAGACGAATCAAGGAACATCCGAAGCTAAAGGTGTTGCCAGTAGTTATTTTCTCGTCGCTGATTAATGATGAAATGCAAAGAAAAGGCGAGGCGATTGGGGCCTTTGCTCAAATTACTAAGCCGGAAATAGAGAATTTGATTGGCATTATTGACAAAAAATTAGTGTAGCCTGGGGCTTGAGTGAAAAAGCTATAATGTCAGTTAACAAAAATGGATAGGGGTCAAGGCTTTATAGCCTTGACCCCTATCCATTTTTTGTTGAAAGCGAGTAGTTTATCAACTGATGCTGGGTGCCTTATTCTAGAAATATAAGTCTCTTTCACCGGTTTCAATCTTTTTAAGTTCATCAATCGTCATTTGTTTCACTTGAGGATTGGGAATCATGGCTAAATGTTTTTGAATAGCCTTTTCACCAATTTCCCTGGTTTCAGGGGTGGCATAATCCATCAAATATTCTTTAAGTGTTAATAGTGCATTTGGTTGGCAAATATTTTGAATCTCGCCGCTTTTAGCCAGAGGCATAAACCGATCCCCGGTTCTACCTTTGCGATAGCAGGCAGTACAGTAGCTTGGAATATACCCAGCTTCGCAGATATTACGAAGAATCTCATCAGGAGTTCGATGATCGGCAACTTGAAATTGGGAGGAATCCTCAATTGCAGTATGCTCACCCTTTTTCAAATTATCAAGCTGGGCCTTATATCCGCCTACGCCGACACATGAACCGGCGCTCATTTGCGATATGCCCAAATCAATAATTTCATCACGGTAGTCAGGGTTTTCTCTAGTGGATATAATCATACCGGTATACGGTACGGCTAATCGTAATACGGCGATGATCTTTTTAAATTGATCATCGGATACCAGATAAGGAAAAGTATCTAGATTAACGCCTTCGGCGGCTCGCATCCGGGGAAAAGACAAAGTATGGGGACCAATGCCGAATTTTTCTTCTAAATGATTAATCGCTAGCATTAGACTGACAACTTCAAAACGATAGTCATAAAGACCGTACAGCACGCCCATGCCAACGTCATCGATGCCGCCTTCCATGGCCCGTTCCACTGCCGTAGTATGCCAATTATAATCTCGCTTTGGTCCAGATGGATGCATTTTTGAGTAAGTTTCCCGATGAAAAGTTTCTTGAAAGAGAATATAAGTACCGATGCCGGCTTCCTTCAGCATTTTATATTCTTCTACCGTGGTAGCCGCAATCTGGATATTGACTCTTCGAATAGCACCATTGTCTTTCGTTGTGTTGTAGATAGTTTTCATGGCATCAATTACATATTCAATAGGAGTTAGCTCAGGATCTTCGCCCATATCCAGCATTAGCCGTTTATGACCTAGTTCTTCCAGAGCCTGGACTTCATCCCGGATTTCATCCATAGTAAGTTTTTTGCGGGTAATCTGATTATTTCGGCAGCCATAACCACAGTAGACGCAATTATTAATACAGTAATTGCTTAAATAAAGAGGCGCAAATAAAACTAGTCGCTTTCCATAAATTTTTTGCTTAATTTCTAATGCCGCGGAAAACAGTTTTTGTAGCAAGGTTTCATCTTCCAATTGAATTAAGGCGGCAACTTCCTGGGTGGTTAATCCCTTGGCTTTTCGGGCTTTTTCAATGATTGCTTCCAACTGATTTTTCGGAAGTGAGGCTGTTTCGGTCAATAAGGCTTGGATAAGAGGCTCATCGATAAAATCGCCGGTGTAAGTCTTATTCATTTGCATACTCCTTTTTCTGGTCAAAACGGCCTGGATAAAAAAGGTAAATAAAAAAATAAACCTTCCCTAGGAAGGCGGTGATAAAAGTAATTTCTTCATCCCTAGGATCAGAGAACCCTCTTTACCGCAGGCAGTCCTAAACCTTCCTCTTGGCAAGATATACCTGCCAATCAGAATATATACTTTAGTAAAATATAACGTACCGCCACGTTGATGTCAAGAACTCTTGATGAATCGATAATTGTTAATTTCTATTAGCAACAAGAAAATAATAAATAAGTTTTATATTTCTGTAAATTTAGCAGGAAAGTTATATTTTTATGGTAAATTAAGATAATAACTATACGATAGGAAAATTGTAAAACCAGCAATATGGAATGACTGTTTGAAATAGATACAATTATTTAAAAAAATTGGGCAATGCTGTATGTGATGTATACAATATAGACTAGCGTTTGGATAATGCCGGAGAACGAAATGCTGTAAACTAGGCCTTTGTAAATGCTGGCATGAATTTTGCATTTAAAATGTGATAGGTATTTGCCAACCAACTAAAGCGAGGCTATTATTTCGCCGTTAGTTGGAGACTACTATGATAAAATCTATAAGTTTGAAAAGAAATAAATAGCGTGTAGGAGGAAAAAACATGAACGTAAAAGAAATGTTTTCTTTAACAGGTAAGACCGCAATTGTTACTGGCGGTGCAAGCGGTATTGGAGCGCAACTGGCGACTGGCTTAGCTGAGGCTGGTGCAAACCTAGTGATTGCGGCCCGTAAAGTCGAACGGTGTAAGGACATGTGCGACAAGCTAATGAAAGATAACGGAATCAAAGCAATTGCAGTTGCTTGTGATGTTAGTAAGGAAGAAGATTGCCGTAATTTAGTTGATGCTGCTCTTAAGGAGTATGGCCATTTGGATATTCTGGTTAATAATGCGGGAACAAGCTGGGGAGCTGATTCGCTTAATTTTCCAATGGATAAATGGCGGATGGTTATGGATCTTAATGTTAACGGGATGTTCCAATTGTCGGCAATGGCGGCTAAGGCGATGAAAGAAAAGGGCCTTGGAAAAATCATAAATATTGCTTCTATGGGGGCCTTTGGGGCGGATAAACCGGATGTTGTTAATGCTATACCATATACTGCCAGCAAAGGTGCGGTTGTAGCGATGACTCGGGATATGGCTGCTAAATGGGCCCAATATGGTATTTATGTTAATGCCATCTGTCCGGGCTGGTTTCCTACCGATATGAGCGGAAAAGTTATTAACAGAGATGGCGGCGAAAAGTTTACCGAACGTATTCCTCTCGGCCGGTTTGGCGGTCCTGATGACTTAAAGGGAATGGTTGTACTTTTGGCTTCCGGTGCATCTAACTTTATCACTGGCCAGTCTTACCTGGTTGATGGCGGACAAACCATCCTCTTGTAAAAAGTAAAACCATAGGGGTGAGAATATGGATGTGAAAACGGCGCTGGAAAACAGGCGCAGTATTAGGAAATATAAGCCTGATCCAGTCTCTGACGAATTAGTCAAAGAACTATTAGAAGCTGCTCGTTTGGCTCCATCCGGCACTAATCACCAGCCGTGGCGGTTTATCATTATAAGGGATCAAGCCATGAAGGATAAGATTCAGGCGGCAGCGTTTGATCAGAAATATCTGAGTGAAGCTCCAGTTTTGCTGGTATGCTGTGCCGATATTTCGACGTATGAGTTGGATACGAAAAAAAGAGTTCAGGAACTAATTGCCGTTGGAGCAATGGATCCTGGGGCTATTGACACCTACCCAGGACTAAATCAACCCAAGAATGCTGAAGTTTTAAAAGGATATATTCCCCATGCCATGCTGAATGTGGCTTTGGCTATGGAAAATATTGCGTTGCGAGCGGTATCTTTAGGTTTGGGGACTTGTATAGTCCAATTGATGAAACCAAAAAAAATTGCCGGAATTTTGGCTCTTCCAGAAAATCTAATTATTACGGCATTAATGCCGGTTGGTTTCCCGGATCAAAATCCGGCACCGCGACCTAGACTAGCGTTGGAAGAAATAATTTATAAAGTGGTTTGATTGTGAAGGAGTTTGGCGGTAGTGCTGTGCCGCAAGGCTGTCAGAAATTAAAACTACAAAAAAGCGGATATGCCTCAACCCAAAGGCATATCCGCTTTTTTGATATAATATGTAAAAAAGAAACATGTTAGGAGAAGTACATGAACATTGAATCTCATGCTATAACAACGCAGGTTATCAAGAAATGGGATCAAGCGTTATTGTTCAAAATTCTTGATAATATCCAGGATATTGTAATGGTGCTGGATTCAAATACTACAATTGTCTATATAAATAATGCCTATGCGAAGATTCTTGGTGTGTCGGTTTCTAAAGTTTTAGGACGACGGCTGGATGAGATTGAACCGAATGCACTGGCTATTGAAATTTTGCGGTCAGGTGTGCCGACACATAATGTAAGAGATCGTTTGGAGTCGCTGGGGTTAGATGTGATGGGCAGCGGGTTTCCTCTTTTTGAGGAGGGAAAAATTGTTGGCTGTGTCTCTATTTTTAACAATATTTCCGAAGTTGTGGAGTTAAATCGTGACTTGCAGCGAACGAAAGAAGTGGCTGATTATTTGCAGCATAAGTTGAATCAATTGGAACAGCTGCCGTTGTCGTTTAAAGAATATGTGGGCCGTAGTCCGGCGCTGTGGGAAACACTGGCGCTGGCGGCAAAAGTGGCTCCAACTGACAGTACGGTCATTATTCGCGGTGAAAGTGGTGTGGGCAAGGGGGTACTGGCCAGGGCAATTCATAATGGCAGCCGGCGTAAGGATAAACCGCTGATTATTGTTAATTGTGCCGCCATACCTGAAGCATTATTGGAAAGTGAATTATTTGGCTATGAGGAAGGAGCGTTTTCTGGGGCGAAAAAGGGCGGTAAACTTGGAAAGTTTGAATTGGCGCATGGTGGGACAATATTTTTAGATGAAATCGGTGATATGTCGCTGAATATGCAGGCTAAGTTGCTTAGTGTTGTACAGGAAAAAGAGTTGGAACGTCTTGGGGGGACAAAAACTATTAAGTTAGATATCCGAATAATTGCGGCAACCAACCGAGATTTGGAAAAAATGCTTGCTGTGGGTAGTTTTCGGCAAGATTTATATTATCGGCTTAATATTGTGCCGTTGTATTTGCCACCACTTAGGGAACGACGGGAAGATATTTTAACCTTAGCGCAAAATTTTCTTCTGCAATTTACAGAAGAAAAAGAGTACAACGTAACTCTCTCGCCTCAAGTGGCAGAGCTTCTAGTGGGGTATGATTGGCCGGGCAATGTGCGTGAATTGCAAAATGTTATGGAACATGCCAGTATTGTGGAAAGCGGACCGCAAATCGAAGTGCGGCACTTGCCAGTTAATTTGCGCGAGGGACGTATGGAAGAAGTTCAGGAAAATCCGTATGATTTAAAAACGGCGGTGGCGAAGTTCGAACGTGAATTAATTGTGGCGTCTTTGGAAAAAAACAGTAATAATCGTAGTGTGGCGATGACGGAACTGGGGTTGTCACGGAGCTCGTTTTATGATAAACTTCACCGTTATAATATTAAAATTAGTTAAAGAACAACTAGGTGTTTAATTTTTGCACAAATGAACCTGTTTATAATAGTTTAGTTGTACGAAAATTGAACATTTTTATATAGAAGTTATCTGCTGTTACCAGATTTAGGCTATATAATGATTTAACCCCAGCGTTTTTTTTGATATAATGTCTATAAAGGATACAGCTGGGGGTATTTAATGAACAATGGATCGCATGTGATTACTACCAACATAATTAAAGAGTGGAGCCAGACGCTGTTATTCACAATACTTGATAGTATTCATGATATAGTTATGGTTATCGATTCGGACACGACGATTGTCTATATTAATAATGCTTATGCGAAAATTTTAGGGGTGCCTGTTAATAAAGTGTTAGGCCGCAGACTGGATGCTATTGAGCCTAATGCCCGCGCTCTTGAGGTTCTTCGGAGCGGCAAGGTTAATCATAATCTGAGTGATCATCTTTATTCAGTGGGCATTGATGTTATTGGCAGTGGTTTTCCTTTGATTGAAGATGGTAAAATTGTCGGCTGTGTTTCAATTTTTAACAATATCTCGGAAGTTGTCCAGTTAAACCGGGAATTGCAGCGGACTAAGGAAGTGGCTGATTATTTACAAGATCAACTAAATCAACGTGAACAGCTGCCATTATCGTTTAAGGAATATTGTGGTCGGAGTGCGAGTCTGCAGGAAACGTTAGAATTGGCGTCTAAAGTTGCCAGAACCAATAGTACTGTTCTTATTCGCGGTGAAAGTGGCGCCGGTAAAGGGGTATTGGCGCGGGCAATTCACAATAGCAGTCGGCGTAAGGATAAGCCGATAATTATTGTGAATTGTGCGGCTATACCTGAAGCTCTGTTAGAAAGTGAATTGTTTGGGTATGAGGAAGGGGCTTTTTCTGGGGCTAAAAAAGGGGGAAAGCTAGGAAAATTTGAGCTAGCGCATGGTGGGACGATATTCTTAGATGAAATCGGCGATATGTCGCTTAGTATGCAGGCTAAGTTGCTTAGAGTGCTGCAGGAAAAAGAAATGGAACGGCTTGGTGCCACTAAAACAATAAAACTAGATATCCGGGTTATTGCGGCAACTAATCGAGATTTAGATAAAATGATTGCTGACGGAACCTTTCGGCAGGATTTGTATTATCGGCTTAATATTGTGCCGCTTACCTTGCCGCCGTTGCGTGAACGCAAGGAGGACATACTTGCGTTGGCCGAAAAGTTCCTGGCCCAGTTTACCGAAGAAACTGGTGGTGGAGTAACCATTTCATCTGAAGTAAAGAGCGTTTTGCTGGAACATGACTGGCCGGGAAATGTCCGGGAATTGCAGAATGTAATTGAACATGCCAGCATTGTTCGCAGTGGAATGCAGATAGAGGTGCGGCATTTGCCGGCATATTTACGAGACCTATATCAACATCCTCAGCCGCTTCGTGATAAGCCGAGGGATGTAAAGGAAGCGGTGGCTAATCTTGAGCGGGAACTGATGCTGGAAGCACTAGCGAAACATGATGACAACCGGAGTGCCGCTATGCGTGAATTGGGTATGTCCCGCCGAGCGTTTTATGATAAACTTCGTAAGTATAATATTGATAAACGGGAATAACTAATATAAAAAAGCCAATCATGATTGTATATATATAATACAATTGCGATTGGCTTTTTTGTATTGAAAAGATACAGTCGGCGCTAAAAATATTGAATTTGCAGGCTTGGAGAGGTGATTTATAAGGCGTTATAGTATTGGCATGATTATTGCAGTATAAATAGTCGAAAGTGGTAATCACTAAAGTGTATAGGCTTCTTTGTAATATAGTTGACAATAACAATTTGAAGGAAGATATGCATTATGAACTTCGGGCTATCAGAAGACCAAAAGATGCTACAACGCATGGCTCGTGGGTTTGCAGAAAATGTGATAAGACCTGCAGCGCAAGAGTATGATGAAGCCGAAGAGTTTCCCTGGGATATTATTAATCTGGCCCACGAGGCTGGTTTAATGAATCTCAAAATTCCTAAAGAATATGGCGGGCAAGGATTAGATAATGTTAGTGCTAGCTTGGTGTCGGAAGAATTAGCCGCTGGCTGCGCTGGCATTTCCAATGCAATTGGGGTTAATAATTTAGCCACGATGCCGATTCTTATGGCGGGGACTGTTGCCCAAAAAGATGAGTTTCTTAAGCCGCTTTGTATAAAACCGCATTTGGCGGCGTTTGGTTTGACTGAGGCAAGTGCCGGGTCGGATGTGGCTGCCTTGAAAACAACTGCGCAGCGCGTAGGTGATGAGTACATACTTAACGGTAGAAAATGGTTTATTAGTAATGGTAGTGTTGCTAGTCTGTATACTATTTTTGCCACTTTGGATAAGCAAAAGAAAAGCAAAGGCATAACGGCTTTTGTTGTCAAACGCGATACGCCAGGCGTATCTATTGGTAAAAAGGCGATGAAAATGGGGATTCGGGCCTCTGACGTTTCTGAAGTAATTTTAGAAGATGTGCGGATTCCGGTGAAAAATCGTCTGGGTGAAGAAGGCGATGGGTTTAGAATCGCCATGAAAACGCTGGACTCATCCCGTCCGGAAGTTGCCGCAGGTGCGGTGGGGATAGCGAGGGCTGCTTTTGCGGTGGCGGTTGCTTATTCTAAGGAACGCATTATGTTTGATAAGCCAATTTGTGATAATCAAGCTATAAAAATGATGTTGGCCAAGATGGCTACTGATGTTGATACTGCTAGGTTGTTAGTTCATAGGGCGGCGTGGCTGCTTGATCAAGGCTGTTCACCTGCGATGGAAGGTGCTATGGCGAAGTGCCGGGCTGCTGATGTGGCGGTTAAGACGGCTACTGACGCAGTGCAAATTTTTGGTGGTTATGGTTATCTCCGGGATTATCCGGTTGAAAAATTGCTGCGAGATGCTAAAATCTATCAGATATTTGAAGGAACTAATCAAATAAATCAATTAGTTATTGCCCGTGAAGTATTGAGGTAAATATAGCCTAGAGCCCGATTGGCGGGTAACCAGGTATATTGATAGGACAACAAGTCCATATTGTCTTGTAAATATGAAATGTGGAGGCTGAGTAATGGAATATCAGAATTTGATTTATGCCCAAGAAAACGGTGTTGCGGTTATTACGCTGAACCGGCCGAAAGCTTACAATGCGTTATGCGCTGAAGTTTTAGCTGAGCTCGATCAAGTGATGACTATCCTGGAAAATAGTGCAGAAGTTCGGGTAGTTATTATAACTGGTGGTAGCAAGGTTTTTGCGGCTGGCGCAGACGTCACTGAATTGATGAATGCCGACACGATGGCGGCTTATCGTAACTGCAGTAATGCTCACCGCGTCTACGACCGGTTTGAAGCATTGCCGTTTCCGACCATTGCCGCAGTTAACGGGGCAGCTCTGGGCGGTGGTTGCGAATTGACGCTGTGCTGTGATTTTAGAATTGCTGGGGAGAATAGTATGTTTGGCTTGCCTGAAATTACCTTGGGTATTCTTCCTGGGGCAGGCGGGACTCAGCGTTTGACTAAGTTAGTTGGTCCGGCTAGAGCCAAAGAAATGGTATTGCTTGGTTCGCCGGTAAAAGGAGAAAAAATTGCTGAATTTGGCTTAGCTACAAAGGTTGTAGCCGATGACCAAGTTATGCCTGAAGCTAAAAAATTGGCGGTAAAATTGCTCGAAAGACCTGGGGTTGCCTTGGCGTTGGCTAAAGAAACTGTAAATTATGCGGTTAATGTTGATGTTAATACCGGCAAAAGTTATGAGCGCGCTAGATTTGCAATGGCATTTTCCAGTGCCGATCAAAAAGAAGGCATGAAAGCTTTTGTAGAAAAGCGTAAGCCAGTATATATCAACAAGTAATAAAGGTATCGATAATCAATAGCCTTGCGGCTAGTGTGCGGCAGGGAAATTTAAGGAGGATTTTATTATGGCAATTAAAACAATTGGTGTTATTGGCGCGGGTATGATGGGGGGCGGTATCGCCCAGGTTGCAGCAATGTCTGGGTATAATGTAATACTACGGGATATTGATATGAAGTACCTTGATAAAGCTGTGGCGAACATGGATAAGTTCATGGCTCGTTCGGTAGAAAAAGGTAAGATGACGGAAGAAGCCCGCCAAGCAACTTTAAAAAGAATTACGAAAACAACCGCTTTGGAAGATTTGGCTCCGGCTGATTTTGTTATTGAAGCTGTTTTGGAAATCATTGACCTAAAAAAAGAAATATTCCAAGGATTAAATAAAGTCTGTGGTCCGAATACAATTTTTGCTACTAATACTTCATCAATGTCAGTAACCGAGATTGCGGCTGCTTCCGGTCGACCGGACAAAGTCTGCGGTATGCATTTCTTTAACCCAGCTCAGATTATGAAGCTGGTTGAAGTAATTCATGCTACCCAGAGTTCTGATGAAACCATCGCGACAACTATTGAACTTGCTAAGTCCTTTGGTAAAACTACTGTTGAAGTTAAGAAAGATTCTCCGGGATTCATTGTAAACCGTCTGCTGTTCCCACATATGACCGAAGCTGCGCGCCTTTTGCAAGAAGGGGTTGCTTCGGTTGAAGATATTGATACGGCAATCAAATTGGGACTTAATTATCCAATGGGTCCATTCGAAATGTTCGACATGGGTGGCATTGAATTGTCCACTCAGATCATGGATTATTTTGCTCAAGAGTTTAATGACAGTCATTATGCTCCGCCGCTGATTCTTAAACAACGGTTGCGGGCTGGGCTGATTGGCCGCAAAACAGGTGAAGGCTTCTATAAATACGATAAGAAATAAAAGTTTGATTATAAATACTTAAAAAATCGACTAGCGCTATGGTTTATCATAGCGCTAGTTAACTCTTGGAGGTGTTTTTTATGAGTATTAAAAACTTTGATGTTTTAACTGAAAAGCTTAAAACCGGGGCGAAAAAGCGGGTTGTGTTGATTGGGGCTGAAGATACCCATTCCTTGGAAGCCGTAATGTTGGCGCAAAAAGAAAATCTTGTGCAGCCGATTCTCGTAGGTAATAAAGCTACAATTGTAAAATATCTTGATGAGCTGAGTTTTTCGGCTAAAAATGTGCTGATTGTTGATTCAGCTGACGTGGAAGAATCGATAAAACAAGCTGCGAAATTAATCAACGCTGGTGAAGCCGACTTCATTATGAAAGGGAAACTTGAAACTTCAACGCTAATGCGTGGGATTTTACAACGGGATAATAATTTACGTACAGACCGGATTATGTCTCATTTAGCGTTTATGGATGTGCCTACTTATCATAAAGTATTTGCAATAACCGACGTAGCGCTTAACCCATATCCTAACCTGGATCAAAAACGGCAAATGATTGAAAATGCGGTAATTACCTTAAAAAATATGGGAATTAATCAACCTAAAGTTGCCGTAATGTCCTCCGCTGAAGAAATTAATCCTAAAGTACCGGAAAGCGTTGATGCCAATGAACTTAAAATGATGCAGCAATCAGGCGTTATTAAGGATTGCATTATTGAAGGCCCGATTTCGTATGATCTGGCAATCAGCAAGGAAGCTGCAGATCTGAAAGGGTATATAAGCCCGGTTGCAGGTGATGTGGACCTTATGGTTGTACCGAATATTACGGCCGGAAATCTTTTGGCGAAAGGCCTGACGTATTCAGGCGGAGCCAGAACGGCTGGGTTTGTAGTTGGGGCTAAGGTTCCTATTCTGCTGTTGAGCCGGTCGGCAAGTACTGAAGATAAATTTATGGGTATAGTGATTGCATCTTCCGCATGTTAGTGTAGAAAATAGCATTTATAAGAGTGTCAAAGTGGCAACTACTAATGATGTGATAAGTGACGTATTATTATGCCTTTAAAGGGGGAAAATTACTGTGAAACAATATAAAGTATTTGCTGTAAATCCAGGTTCTACTTCGACTAAGATTGCTTTATTTGAAGGGAATAAATGCATTTTTTCTAAAAATGTAACTCACGATGCGGAGAAGCTAAAAGAATTTAAAGATATAAAAGCGCAGTTTCCTTATCGCAAAGAAACTATTTTAAATGAATTGGCAAAAGAGTCAATTAGTTTAAAAGGCGTGGATGCTTTTGTTGGCCGTGGTGGCGGTCTTGTTGCTCTAATCGGAGGAACCTATCGTGTTAATGAAAAACTTCTTGATGATGCGAGAACGGCAAATGATCATCCGGCAACATTAGGATCCCAGTTAGCAAATTCATTCATGCAGGAGTATGGTGGTGAATGTTTCGTGGTGAATCCGCCGGATGTAGACGAATTTTGTGATGTGGCCAGAGTAACTGGATTAAAAGGTGTGTATAGAGAAAGCCGGATTCATGCTTTGAATCAAAAAGAGATTGGAATTAGGTATGCAGCATCCCTTGGCAAGAAATATGATGAACTAAATTTAGTCATTGCTCATATCGGCGGAGGAATTTCTATTACCGCGCATCAAAAAGGGAAAATGATTGATTCCAATGATATCCTAAATGGAGACGGGCCAATGGCGCCCACGCGTTGTGGTTCTATTCCGGTAAAAGATGTAATTAATCTGTGCTTTTCTGGGAAATTTACCGAACGTGAAATGAAAGATAAAGTAAAGAAAACCGGCGGTCTTGTAGATCATCTTGGCACTTCGGATGTTTTAGAAATATCGCAAAAGATTGAAGCCGGTGATAAATATGCAAAATTAATTTTTGATTCCTTGATTTACCAGATTGAAAAAGCAATCGGCGCTATGGCGGCGGCGCTAAAAGGAAATGTAGACGCAATTGTTTTAACCGGTGGTATTTCTCATAGCAAGTATTTAGTGGCGAATATTAAAGAAGCGGTAAGCTTTATCGCTTCAATTGAAGTTATGGCTGGAGAATTCGAAATGGAAGCACTTGCAAATGGTGCAATTCGGGTAATAAGCGGTGAAGAAAAAGCAAGAATGTATACAGGAGTTCCGGTGTGGAATGGTTTTTAATTGAGCCTTGCTGAAGCAGTGGCCCATGAATCCATTTAAGCGAACCAAGGGTTAAATTAATGATAATGGTTTTTTATAAAATCAGAAAAAATGCTGGTAGGAGGTATAATCCTATGAGATCTAAAACAGTCAGTGAGTCTAAGGTTGTTATGGCAAATGTAATGATGCCACAGCAAGCTAACCCTGCGGGAAATGTCCATGGTGGAGAAATCATGAAACTAATGGATACGGCAGTCGGGACGGTGGCTATACGTCATGCCAGGACTAATGTTGTAACTGCCAGGGTGGACGAGTTAAAGTTTATTCATCCAATTTTTGTTGGTGAAGTGGTTACTTGTTATGGTGAGTTAACGTATGTTGGCAGGACATCAATGGAAATTTTAGTTACAGTTACGGTGGAGGACTTGTACAAGGAAGATAGTACAAAAACTGCGCTGACAGCATTTTTCACCTTGGTTTCTTTAGATGTTAACGGAAAACCGCAAGAGGTGCCTCAGTTAAAAATTACTACGGAAGCTGAACGGCTGGCCTTTGAGGAAGGTAAACAAAGATACCTGGAATATAAAAAGCAGAGGAAATAATTGATTGCCTCATATCAGATGAAAAAGACAGGACCGATAACCGGCCTGTCTTTTTCATCTGATATGAGGTTGAATTTTTTTTGGATTGCGTTAATCTTTTTTTTCAGTAAAGTCAGTTGTTGGAATGCTTTGGTTATTAGTGGCATTTAATTTGGTAAATAAGCTTTGGCTGACATTTTCATATTCCTTTAACAATGGCAAGAGTGCCGGATTAGAATTATTGGTTTTCCAGGCCAGAACAACGTCATGGTTACAATCGTCGCCTTTTAAATCAATATATCTGATGGCAGGACTAGCGTAAACTTTTGTATGTCGGGGCATGATAGAGATACCAAGGCCCATTTCAACCATAAGTAGAACCGCATCCATACGTGGCGTTTCCCGGACAATATTTGGAACAAAGCCGCGGGCCTTGCAGATAGCGAGGGTTCGATGAAATCCTTCGGGATTTTGCTCGCGTGAAATTTGAATAAAGGGTTCGTTGGCCAAATCGGCAACATCAATAACGCTGTTTTTGGCAAGCGGATGATCACAATGCATCACTGCGGAAAAAACATCGTTGTATACAGTCTTGTAGCTCAACTCGGTTGAGTGAGAACTGCCGATCGTAATGGTGAAACCAACATCTATTTCGTTGCGCCTAAGAGCTTCAGTTAGGTTTGATACAAACTCAAAGGAAAACAGTTGAAGCTGAATTTTAGGATTAGTTTTTGTGAATTGAGTGGCAAAAGGTGCGAGAAAAGCTTTGACTGCGGCGTCGAGAAATCCGATTTTGACACTGCCCTCAAGACCGGATGCGGCCATATGAATTTTTTGAAGCGTTTCTTCATAGCGAGCAAGAAGGGCATAGGATTCCTTCAGTAGTAGTTCGCCGATCGTGGTTAACTGGACCGAATGTCGGTTGCGAATAAACAACTGTACCCCTAATTCTTGTTCTAATTCCGCAATATGACGGCTTAATACTGGTTGCGCGATATATAAATGTCGAGCTGCTTCACTAAAGTTTAAACGCTCAGCCAGGGTGGTAAATTCACGCAGATTCCAAAGATCCATAGTGCCTCCTGGTATTCCATAATATAAGGTAATTTATTAATTGTGAAAAAATAAACAATGTTTAATTACAAATTACAATATTATTATACTATGATTATTGTCGTTTGAAAACTGTCAATGCTGCAAAACCGTGAAAGATAGCGGGTTGGCGGGCACTTGCAATTGGTGATACTTGTTTTATATAAGAGGCTTATAAACAAGGTATTGGTATTTTGATACTAAATACACTAGAATATAATCAATAGTTAAACAATTTCGACAAAAATAAAAAATACCGATAATACCGATAATACTAATAATATTAACGGCACGGTCATAACGATATAGTCAGGCTAATTTGAGAGAGGAGAGGTTGCTTCAGTAAAAGCAGAAGTTACGTTAAACCTTTTTGATAGTAGCGTTGACAAAAAATGTGATTACATATAAGGATGTGAGATAATGGAAGATATTTTTTCCTTAAAAGGCAAAAATGCGGTAGTTATCGGTGGCGCTGGCGGTATTGGCCAGGCTATTGCTAAAGGATTGGCTTTTTATGGTGCAAATGTTGCCATTGCCAGCAGAAAAATGGAAGGACTAACCAAAGCTGCTAAAGAAATTGGCGCTGAAGTTGGCAAGGAAATTAAAGTATTCCAGGTTGATTCATCTGATCAAGCTAGCATAAGAAATTTGGTTAGCACAGTTGTTAAGGATATGGGACGGGTAGATATTCTGGTAAATTCCCAAGGTCTTAACATGAAAGCACCAGCTCTTGAATTTGATATGAATAATTGGGATGCTGTGTTTAGTGTTAATGTTAAGGGTCTAATGATGTGCTGTACTGAATTTGCCAAAGTAATGGTTAAACAAAATTATGGCAAAATTGTTAATGTTTCGTCGGTTCGCGGTGCGCGGGCCTGCGGCGGCGGAAATTCCGCATACTGTTCCAGCAAAGGCGCAGTTGACATGATGACCCGGACGTTGGCCGTTGAATTGGCTAATAATAATATTACGGTAAATGCTATTGGGCCTACGGTTACTGAAACTCCAATGATGGTTAAGTTCTTAGCGAACGATCCTGGGGCTAAGGAAAGAATTGCGGCATCTCATCCGATTCATCGGATGGCTACAGTTGAAGATTGCATTGGGGCAGCGGTATTCCTTGCTTCTGATGCATCTAAATATGTTACCGGCCAAATCGTTTATCCTGATGGCGGACTTACCGCAGTAGGCTAAATAACTGACTAGTCAATAAAGATACATCCATACGGTGGTTGCTAAGTCGTAGCGATAAACTTAAATAGGCAATTGAATGTGGTCGGTGAAAAATATATACATTGCTAATGAGAAGTCCTGAAACGTTTTTACCTATCGGGGTTCGTTTTAGGACTTCCGTTACTGGACGCATTCTAGTGCCTGGGATTATAACAGGAGTCCGATATACGGGGACTTAATGCGATGGATTGGGGGAAGTACCTGGTTCACCGCTTAATTAGGTATATAGTATTCGGATACTGAAAGGAGTTATTATGAACGTTGAGCAGATAAAAAAAGTTGCTTGTATCGGGGCAGGGGTTATTGGATCAAGTTGGGCGACTAATTTTGCTCTCAGGGGATATCCGGTTTGCATTTATGATATTGCTCAAGCTCCCTTAGATGTTGCCAAAAAAAATGTTGCCAGCAATATAGCGTTTCTCCTTGGTAAAGGTGTTGTAACTAAAGACGAAGCGTCAAAAGCCGAACAACGGGTTAGTTACACTACTAGCATTGAAGAAGCAGTAAAGGATGCTCAATTTATTCAGGAAAGCGGCCCGGAAAGATATGAAATTAAGCGGAGTGTAGTGGGAGAAATTGAAAAATATACTGCCACTGATACTATTGTTGCCAGTAGCACATCCGGCTTATTAATTACTGAAATTGCAAAGTTTGCACAGCATCCGGAACGATTTGTTGGTGGACATCCTTATAATCCGCCACATCTTATTCCGTTGGTTGAAATCACTAAAGGTGAAAAAACTAGCGAGGAAGCCTTGCAATGTGCCTATACATTCTACGAAAAGATTGGCAAAGAACCAGTAATTTTGAATAAGGAAACTTTGGGCTTTATTGCTAACCGCTTGCAGCTAGCATTAGCTCGTGAGTTTATGGATTTAATCTTAACTGGTGTATGTACCGTAGAGGATATTGATAAAGCGTTGTTATTTGGCCCTGGTCTTCGGATGGCAATTCTTGGTCCAATTCTGACCATGCATCTAGGCGGCGGCGCTGGTGGCGCAAAACAATTGTACACGATGATTCGTGAGTCTTCACAGATGTGGCTGAAAGATATGGCCCACTGGACCGATATTCCGCTAGAGTGGCCTGATGTTGCTCAAGAAGGCGTACTCAAGGAACTCGAAGATCGTCCTGCTGAATTCGGTAAAACTTCTGAAGAAATTATCAAATTCCGCGACAACATGCTAATTGAAATACTCAAGATGCATAAAAAGCTATAGTTATTTTAATGCAGGGAAAATCCTTACATTAAAGGCGCAAAGTAGTAAAAAATCTAATAATGTTCTAAAAACAGGAGGAGATATATAAATGAGAGCAATGAGAGAAGCCGTAATCGTGTCGTCTGTACGTACTCCGGTTGGTAAATGCCGTGGCGCGTTAGCCTCAGTACCAGCTCATCAATTGGGAGCATTGGCAGTAAAAGAAGCCGTAAAACGGGCTAAAATTGATCCGTCAACTATTGAAGATGTAATTTATGCTAATCTAATGAACCATGAAATCAACAACATGGGTCGTATGGTTGCTTTGGAAGCTGGTTTACCGATAACTGTTCCTGGCATTACCTTGGACCGTCAGTGCCCGGCATCACTTAATGCGCTTGCATATGCAGCAATTCTTATTGAAGCTGGTTATCATGATGTTCTTGTTGCTGGTGGTGTAGAAAGCGATTCGCGTCGGCCTTATGTTATGGATAAAGCGCCTGGCGCTTATCAGGTAGCTCCACCGCAGTGGTCGGTGATACACACTGCTCCTGACGCAATTGGCAATTTGCCAATGGGCATTACTGCGGAAAACATAGCAGAGCAGTATGGCATTACTCGTGAAGAATGTGACGCATTTGCGGTTCGTAGCCATCAAAAATTAGCCGCTGCCTGGGATGCTGGCTATTTCAACGAACAAATTGTTCCGGTTGAAGTAAATTTGGGTAAAGGTAAAACAGCAATGTTTACCAAGGATGAAGCGTTACGGCCTGAAACCAGCATGGAAAGCCTTGCTAAGTTGCGTCCGTCGTTCAAAAAAGACGGGGTTTTGACTGCTGGCAATAGTTCGCCAATGAGTGACGGCGGCGGTGCTATGGTTATTATGGAAAAACAATTGGCTAAATCGATGGGCCTTGAAATATTGGCTACATTCAAAGGCTATGCTACGGCTGGTGTTGATCCTAAAATTATGGGTGTTGGACCAATTGCTTCGACCAATCTGTTGTTCAAGAAAACTGGCATGACCATGAAGGACATTGACATTGTAGAAATCAACGAAGCGTTTGCCTCGCAGTCAATCGCTTGTGTCCGTGACCTTAAGATTCCTGAGGATAAGTTCAATGTAAACGGTGGCGCTATTGCGCATGGTCATCCATTAGCAGGCTCGGGGGCTGTTTTGGTAGCTAAAACAATCTACGAACTGAAAAGGCGCAATCTTAGCACTGGTCTTATCAGCTTCTGCGCTGGCGGCGGTGCTGGTGTTTCGGTTATTATCGAACGCGAATAATTTTATAAAAAGTAATAAAAGTAATATAAAAGAGGTCGGCCGCGTTAAAAAGCGGCGGATCTCTTTTTGCATGTGCACCCGGAATGGTCCTAATCTAGGGGTCAAAGTGTCCATATCCCTGGTAGATAGTGCCAAGCGTGCCCATCCAATAATGCTTATACTATTTTCGCATAAGAGAGTAACACAAAGAGCATTTTTAAATTATTTCAATTTTTGGTATATTTAACACAAATCACTGTTGTTACAATATTTACTAATAAGTGATTTTTATAGACTATAAATTACAAATTAGGTGAGAAAGGCAGGCCTTGTTTGTATTGAATTATCTAAAAATTTATAATTTAATACAAAATTATAAATTTTTAAAAGACTAGTTTGGGGCAATTAGTGATTAGCACTAAATTTGAGTGACAATCATTATTTAGCATAAGAGAGCAAAAGGGGGAGATAAATAAGCGTTTTATTAGCACTACAAAAAAAGGAGGTGGCTGCGGAAACAGTGCCTTCCGATACTGCGGTTAAATCAAAAAGTGAAAGGAAACGATGGGAAATTTCATTTACTTGTATTTGCCACAGTCGTTGGAACAAGGCGGTACTATCAAAGATAGTACAATTTTACACTAGCAAACAGTATCAAATCAAAGCA
This sequence comes from Bacillota bacterium, assembly GCA_017889625.1. Classification (GTDB taxonomy): domain Bacteria; phylum Bacillota; class Negativicutes; order Sporomusales; family CTSoil-080; genus CTSoil-081. The sequence goes on from JAGGAD010000001.1 coordinate 40,117, forward strand.
ATTAGACACTATTTTAGTTGATTACAGAAAATAACTCTGCAAATAATCTAAAAGGTGGGAAAGTTATGAAAAAAACTACAATTGCGATAATTATGATAGCTATATTTTGTTTTGCCAGTGTGGCCGCTGCGGCTGCAACTCCCTTTAGTGATGTTCCCGCAAATCACTGGGCATATGGCGCGGTAAATAAGCTTGTTAAAGCTGGTATTATCGACGGTATGGGTGGTTTTCAGGGTGATAAAACTTTGACCCGTTATGAAATGGCACAAATCGTGGCAAATGCCATGACAAAATCAGATAAAGCTGATGCCGAAACTAAAGCAATTATTGATAAGCTCAGTCATGAGTTTGCTAACGAATTACAAGCTATTGGTATTCGGTTAGCGGCATTGGAACAAAACCAAAGTCCCTTAAAAATAACCGGTTTTGCTCAGTATCGTTATGAATATGCAGAAAATCCGCGGACTTTAACTACAAATGGTCAATCTTCACAATATGGGGTAGCTAGTGATAAAACCCAGTCGCGGACAGCGGTTGCTTTGTTCTTAGATAATAAGTTTGACGGCAACACCTACGCGCATGTTTGGTTGAATGAGGAAAACCTTGACGGACAATGTAGCGATACTAATGACATCGAAACCAATGTACATGTTCAAGAAGCTTATTTTGCTGATAAAATGGGTAACGTGGAAGTTGCCTTCGGTAAGTTTTTGCCTGATTGTGGGTTGGGTACACTTGCTGGAGCACCATTTATGGGTGGCGGTCGCTTGGTTCTTAATATTGGTGATGAAAAAGTAAGAGTATGGTCGACTAAATTTGGTGGAATGACCTTTAATCAAGGCGATGTAACCATACCTATTAATAAAAATGGCAAAATTGTCGTTTCTTATTTTGGCGATAATCAACAAAGTCTGTATGATGCTACATTGGCTGGATTTGTGTACAATATCACTCCTGATATTAAGCTGGATGGAGAATATGGTCAAAATAAGGGTGCTACTGCAAAGCTAGCTGATGATGGTAATACACCAAAGGCTGCATACTTAAGAGCTAAATACAAAGGTGCTAATCCGTTTCAAGTTGGTTCTTATGGCGTTGCGGTGCAGTACCGTAAGGCTAATGACGGTTTTGACATCATGGCTATGGCTGCTCCGTATGCTTGGAACACGCCTTATAACTGGAGTTCTCCTGCCGGTGGCGGTGTTGCAAACAACATGAAAGGCGTTGAATTATCGGTTGAAACTACCATTGCTCCACGACTTATTTTCTCAGCGGCCTATGGAATCATGAAAGCGGATGTTACTTCTTCATTTGGTATGAGTCATGATATTACTCCGGCTGTATCTAATGATTCTCAAAAATACCTCACTGCTCAGCTATTCTACCTCTTTTAATTAATCGCAACCAAGTACTAATTTTTTTTCAATCGAAGTATCTAAGCGGGCGGGACGAGCTAAGCGTATCAGCTCGTCCCGCAAATTCGCAATTTTTAGTTAATGATGGTTAAGTGAATAATTGCACTATTAAAGTTTAATAGTGTTGAATTATAAAAATAATTGGGGGGAAAAGAATGGGTAAAGATGTAGTATATCCGAAGTTTCGTTGGTTTGTGTTCATCGCCCTTTGCTTAGCGACTGCGACAAACGCAGTTACCTTGATTGCACCAGCGACGTTAATCGGTCCGATTGCCAAAGCGCTTGGGGTCAGCCTAGGCGAAACCGTTGGTGCTACAATGGGAACGTATAACCTATTTGGTGCTATTGCCTGTATTGCCGGGGGGTGGTTCCTTGACCGGTTTGGCGTAACGCGGGTATGGGTTGTATGTCTGTTATTGATGATCATTAGTTCGTTGCTGATGCCAGTTTTCGGCACAACTATCATGGGATTAGCCGTACTCAGATCTATCCAAAGTATTGGTGGCGGTCCGATTATGGGGTCAACAGTCCGACTTGCCGCGGAATGGTTTCCTAAAAGTGAACGCGGCTTTGTGACCGGGATTCAAGGGGTAGCAATGGGCCTGGGGATTATTATCGGCTTAATGCTTGCGCCTGGGTTTATGCAGCTTACCGGAGAATGGGCAATGACGATGGCGTGCGTCAGCATTGTAGGTATTATTGCTTTGATTTTTACGTTTATTATAGCTGTCGGACCGAAAGCTCCGAAGGTAGAGGAAATCCGAGTTCAAACGGCTGCTGGTAATGAGAGCGCCTTTAAATTGGCACTTAAACAGCCTGCTACTTGGCTGGTAATTGCTTGTGTAGCTTTGGCCGGTTGGATATTCCAAGGGTTTAATGATATCGTGCCAAGCTATATAGCGATTGATCCTCCGGTAGGTCTGGGGATGGGGCCGATGGTGTCTGGCAGTATGATGTCGGCAGTTCAAGTTGTCTTCATGCTTGGTGCGATTTTGAGCGGCTTTATTGTAGAAAAATTATTTAAAGGCAGTTCGAAAACTGTATCGGTCATTGCCTTTATTGGTTTTGCGGTATTTATTTTCGCGATTAAATTTGACGCCGTAACTGCTAGTAGCTCCACGCTGCTAGGTTGTTTGTTGCTGGCAGGGTTCTTTAACTCGTTTCTTACTCCGGTGCCGATGGCCTTTATTGCTAAGAATTACCCGGAAAGCGTTACCGGTAAACTGGGTGGTGTTGCGCAGGGCTTGGGTATGTTCGGGGGAACGGTAGGTGTTTCGCTCGGTGCCACGGCGCTGCATATGACTAATATGTATCAGCTACCAATTACTATCATAGTTGTCGTTGCAGTTGTTGGTTGCTTGTGCGCATTTGGGCAAAACATGCCGAAAGTTTTTGCTAAAAATACTAATTCAACAGGTATTAAATGTTAGTTCAGTTTTAATTGGGCGAAAAGAATTTAAAACTGCTACCCATTAATAAAAGTGTAGCCTATTTCTTAGGAGATAGGTTGCATTTTTATTAATGGGTGTCTTTATTTATTACTGGAAGGAGTGAACTGGTTTTTCATCATTTTAAGATAGTAAAAACAAATTATGGTTATTATGTATGCCTTATAATAAGTAGTTGACTTTGGCTAGTCCATCGGCTACAATCTAGACAAGAAATTAGTCGATTTTTATACAAAGATGTCAGAAAATATCGTTAATATTTATTAATTTATGGATTATTTACAAATTGCTACATATATGTACTTTTAATGTGGCAATAGTTAATAGTTTGATATTATCACTAAAATTAAGTGATAATTGTGTTGTTATCAAGAGTTATTCTGAAAGGGGGGAGACAATAAGTTAAGTTTATCTCTAACCATAAGGAGGAGGCAACGGTCGGCTAAACTGAACAGGTGAAAGAAACTTTGGATTATTTCACAATAGTTTATTTGGCCAAAGTCGCTGGAGTAAGGAACATTCTCGAAGAGAATACCGATTTCACTAGCAAGCGGTAACCAATAAAGCAATTTGACACTATTTTAGCTGATTACAGAATTAAACTCTGCAAATAACTTAAAAGGTGGGAAAATTATGAAAAAAGGTACAATTGCGATAATTATGATTGCAGTATTCTGTTTCGCCAGTGTTGCTACCGCGGCTACTACTCCCTTCAGCGATGTTCCCTCAACTCACTGGGCTTATGGTGCGGTAAACAAGCTTGCTAAAGCTGGTATCATCGACGGGATGGGTAAAGGCGGTTTCCAGGGGGATAAAACGCTGACTCGTTATGAGATGGCGCAAATCGTGGCCAATGCCATGACAAAATCAGATGAAGCTGATGCCGAGAATAAAGCAATTATTGATAGACTTAGCCAAGAATTTGCCACTGAATTACAAGCCCTTGGTATTCGAGTAGCGGCATTGGAACAAAACCAGAGCCCGTTAAAAATAAGCGGTTTTGCTCAGTATCGTTACGAATATGCGGAAAATCCCAGGACTCTAACTACGAATGGTCTAGCTTCACAATATGGGGTAGCTAGTGATAAAACCCAGTCGCGGACGGCTTTAAACTTATTCTTAGATAATAAATTTGACGGCAACACTTACGCGCATGTTTGGTTGAACCAGGAAAATCTTGATGGACAAATTAATGATAGCAATGACATCGAAGCAAACGTGCATGTCCAAGAAGCTTATTTTGCCAATAAAATGGGGAATATTGAAGTTGCTGTTGGTAAGTTTTTGCCGGACAGTGGCTTGGGTACTCTTTCCGGGGCACCGTTTATGGGTGGTGGTCGCTTAGCTTTTAATATCGGCAATGAGAAAGTAAGAGTATGGTCAACAAAATTTGGTGGTATGACCTTTAATCAAGGCGATGTAACCATACCATTTAGCAAAAACGGCAAGATTATTGCATCCTATTTCGGTGATAAGGGAAAAAACTTATATGATGCCACATTAGCAGGTTTTGTGTACAATATTACTCCTGATATTAAGCTGGATGGAGAATATGGTCAAAATAAGGCCGCTACTGCAAAGCTAGCTGATAATGGTAATACACCTAAGGCTGCGTATTTAAGGGCAAAATACAAAGGCGCTAATCCTTTTCAAGTGGGTTCTTATGGGGTTGCGGTGCAGTACCGCAAAGCGAATGACGGTTTTGATATCATGAGTATGGCTGCTCCGTATGCGTGGAACGCGCCTTATAACTGGAGTTCCCCGGCCGGCGGTGGCGTTGCAAACAACATGAGAGGCGTAGAATTATCGGTTGAAACTACTATAGCTCCGCGGCTTATCTTCTCCGCGGCGTATGGAGCCATGAAGGCTGATGTTACTTCTTCGTTTGGCATGACTGCTGGTATTACTCCGGGTGTAGCTAAAGATAATCAGAAATACCTCACAGCTCAACTCTTCTACCTTTTCTAATTAATCGCAACAAAATATCGATTTTCTCCAAGTAAGGTATCTAACCGGGCGGGACGAGCTAACTGCGTTAGTTCGTCCCGCGAATCCGCAATTTTTAGTTAATGATGACTAAGAAAATAATCGCACTATTAAAATTTAATAGTGTTGCATTAGAAAAATTGAGGGGAGAAACGAAATGACTAAACAAACGATGGTGTACCCAGCTTTTCGATGGGTTGTTTTCATTACTCTTTGCATCGTTACGGCCTCCACTGCAGTAGCCTTAATTGCACCGGCACCGTTAATGGGGCCAATCGCAAAAACTTTGGGGGTAAGCCTGGGGGAAGCGACTGCGGCAACGATGGGCACGTTTAATCTATTTGTTGGTATTTCGGCACTTCTTGGTGGTTGGTTTCTTGACCGGTTTGGGGCATTACGGGTCTGGATTATTTGTCTTATTTTGATCATCATAAGTGAAGTTTCGATGTCGTCGTGGGGAAATAGCATTGGCGGGTTAAACCTGCTGCGGATTATCGCTGGTATTGGAACTGGGCCGATTATGGCTTCTACTGCCAGGGTTGCGGCGCAATGGTTTCCTAAACACGAACGTGGAATTGTAACTGGTATCCAAGGTATGGCAATGGGCTTGGGAATTGCTATCGGTTTTATGTTAGCCCCGGCAGTCTTTCAGGCGAGCGGCGACTGGGCGGTAACGATGGCCTGGCTGAGCCTTATGCCGTTGGTGGCTGTAGTTATGGCAGCAATTAGCCTTGTTGGGCCTAAACCGCCAACCTTTATTTCTGATGAAGTCAGTGCAGACGGGGGCAGCCAAAATGACTTTATCCAAGCTTTGAAATTGCCGGCAACTTGGGCAGCGATAGCGTGTGTTACTTGGGCTGGCTGGATATTTCAAGGTATCAATGATCTTGTTCCTGCCTATCTTGCCATTGATGGTCCGGTAGGTCTAGGTAAAGGTCCAATGGTAGCGGGCCAATTTATGACGACATTTTCCGTGGCCTTTATGCTTGGTGCAGTATTGAGTGGCTTTATTGTAGAAAAAATATTTAAGGGTCAGACCAAACCAGTCGTATTTTGCGGATTTATTGGGACAGCAGTGTTTAGTCTTAGTTTAAAGCTTCCTTTTGTTGTGGCAAATGAAACAATCTTGCTGATTTGCTTGGTATTGACAGGTTTGTTTTCAGCTTTATTGACTCCACCATCTATTGCGTTTATTGCACGCAACTATCCAGAGCATCTTACCGGTAAACTGGGGGGGATTGCGCAAGGTATTGGCATCTTTGGCGGAACGGCAGGGGTTTTTGCTGGTGCATATGCCTTGCATTCTACTGGTTTTTACTACGCATCAATCTATATTGTTGTAATTATTGCGATTATCGGCTGTATATTCTCGTTAGGTCAGAATCCTCCCCGTATTTTTAGTAAAAAATAGTGATTATTGTTTCAAGGATCAGTAAGTTTGTATCGGATGAGTGGTAAGCGTATTAATAGCTCGTATCAGCTTTATAAAAGGTGGTGCGGGCTATTATCGGCTTTATTGCGGTCAGGAGTCACAGAACAAGGGGGTAATGCTAATGACAAAGTTAGAGGCGGTTGTTGCTTCCGCGGATATTATTCAAGCATCATCGCCGGTTGATTGCAGTGTTTTGGTAATTGATCGTGATGGATATGTGTTAGCTCATCGTATGGCTGACTTTCATGTAAAAAATCCGCAAATACCAGCATTTAAAGTAGGTGATCAGCTTCCGGCAGACGCGTTAACCTTTAACTGTATTAAAGAAAGAAGAAAATTAATTATTGTCGTGCCGAAAGAGGTTTTTGGTTTTAAGTGGAAAACAACAAATACGCCAATCTTTGGTGATAATGGTGAAATAGTAGGAGTTATTTCGCTTGCGGTAAGTTTGGAAGTTTATGATACTTTGCACACTACGGCGCAAATGATTGCGGCAACAACTGAAGAAATTGCGGCAACTACGGGAGAATTAGAAACTACAGCAGCTAAATTGGCTGAAGATTTAGGAAAAGCTCAAATTGGTAGTGGCGGCGTACTAGAAAAAATAAATAAGACAGATGATATACTAAAGTTTGTTAGTGATGTTGCAGCAAACTCTAACTTACTTGGCTTGAATGCGGCGATTGAGGCGGCGCGCGCTGGGGAGCATGGGCGAGGATTTGCGGTGGTCGCGGAGGAGATTCGCAAAATGGCGGTTAACAGTGCCAGCTCGGTAAATGAAATAAAAAAAATCCTTCAAGATATTCATAAAGAAACTACAGTTGTTGCAAAAATAATTCAAAATACATCAGATCTTAGCCAGAATCAGGCCCGAGCTACTGAGGAAATTAGTGGGGCGATGCGTGGATTAGCAGATACGGCTGGGGATGTTGAGCGGATAGCTGAAGAAATATAGGCTATTCTAAATTTACTTAATAATAGTTGCATTATATGACGATTGATAGTGTTGTCAGATCAAAGACGAAATTATCTAAAAATAATAAAAATGTACTGCCAATAGATGAAAAACCGTGATAAAATAAAAATATCCTAAATAAGATAAGGAGTATAATCATGGATCAAATAAAAGCACCAATATTTCATATAATTCACGGTTCGTTTGTTGATGGTTATGGTATACGAACTACAGTATTTTTAAAAGGCTGTCCACTAAAATGCGTTTGGTGTTGTAATCCTGAGGGCCAACAATTCCATCCTGAACTTAAAGTCACTTTTGGCAAGTGCAATGCTTGCGGAAATTGTGTGCCGGTATGTCCGACTAAGGCGATTACGCTGTCACAAGACGCTGGAAAGGTTAACCTAGATGTCGATCGGCAGTTGTGCACCAATTGTTTTAAGTGTATTGATGTGTGTTATACTGGGGCAATGGATAAATTTGGCGAGCTTTACACGGTTGATGAACTCTTTGATGTACTTAAAAAAGATGAACAGTTTTACCGTTCGTCAGGCGGTGGTGTCACTATTGGCGGTGGCGAAGCGACCTGCTATCCGGAATTTGTCTTGGCTCTTATCAAAAAATGTAAAGAAAATTATATTCATACGGCAGTAGATACCTGTGGCTATGTGACTTCGCCGCTGGGAATTAAAGTGCTAGAGGAAGCCGATCTCTTGCTGTATGATATCAAAGGCATTGATCCGGTAGCGCACAAGGAGCACACTGGAGTATCAAATCAACCTATTCTGGAAAATATCAAACGACTTGATGCCATCGGTAAGCCGATGTTTATCAGAGTACCGGTTATTCCTGGTTATACTGACTCGGAAGAAACTCTCGAGGCGATTGCATCGCTGTTGGGTTCCCTAAAGTCAGTGGAACGAGTGGATATTATGGCGGTACATGAGTTTGGTAAAGTTAAATACGAACAACTTGGTATGGAATATAAACTAAATGTTCAGGCGATCCCACCGGAACGTCAGGAAAAAATAAAGGCGATGTTTGAAGCACACGGCTTAAAGACTCAACTTGGAGGCTAGAGGTTACGCTAGAAGAACAGTAAAAACCCCGCTCAATCCTTTTTTGAAGGCTTGAGCGGGGTTTTTGTATGGGCCAACTTTATGATGTGCCGGCTCGGTTATTCTGCCCGTAAGAGCGGCAAAACTCTTTTATATATTAGTAAGGTAAATACGGAAATTACCAAGCCTTTAATGGCATTAAACGGTGCAATTGCTAGGGTGATAAATGTTTTTAAATCACTGATTCTAGGGTTAGCAGCTGAACCCAAGGATACGATTTGGTCTAGGGGAAAATGCAGGGCGTATTGGTATAGTGGCAGCAAAACAAAGTAGTTGAGCAACGAGGCCCAGAACATCATCGAAACAGTTCCCGCTAGTAGCGCTAGGATTGCGCCAAGGTAGTCAGCGCGTCTGGCATATACATATCCCAGTGGAATCAGAAAAGCTGTACCCACCAAAAAATTGGCACATTCGCCAATGCCTAAGGTTTGGGTATTGGCAATATGAAGGATATTTTTTATTAGTTCAACCAATACTCCGGCTAACGGTCCCATGGAAAATGTCGCAATAATTGCCGGTAACTCGCTGATATCCAGTTTCAAGAAAATTGGCATCATCGGTATAGGTAATTCTAAAAACATCAGCAGCGTCGCCATGGCGCCCAGTAATCCGATTTTAACTAAATATTTAACATTATGGTTACGCATAGTAGACTCCTCCTGAAAAATAGATAATAAAAAATCCCGGAATCTCCGGGATAGAAAAAAACTCTTTCTATCTTCTTTTATCCAGACTGTACTGTCGGCCTTGGAATTACACCAAGTCTGCCTTATGGCTGGTGGGCTATTACCACCGGTTGGGAATCTAACCCTGCCCCGAAGATGCTAAACTACTATGTAATTTACTCTATCATAGCAAATTTTCACGAATTCTACAAGGTAATAATCATTCCTATTCATGATGCTGCCTGAAAATACGTACTGCATATAAGGAAAACAACCGGGAAAAACTCACTATATAGCAGTAGTCCTTGACGCTGTATTTGATAGGAACGTGGTGGCTTGTGAAACCGGACTATAATAAATGGGGTGGCGCGTAGCTTATGGAAAGCGATAATATCGATAAAAAGATCGATAAAGACATTGATGTAAATATTAATCATCTGAAAGATTTGCTGGGAGTAGGAGAAACCTTTGATATTATATTCAGGGAATATAATGTAGGACGGCGACGGGCAGCATCTTTCTCAATTAATGGTATGACCAATGATTTGCTGCTTTCTCGTATTTTTGAAGATATGATGGTATTTAATCAGAATGAATTATCGGTTAATGTATTAAAAAACATATTTTATTCCCATGCCACGCATTCCCAAGTAAAATTGCTAGACAATATGCAAGATGCATTACTTAGCCTATTATCAGGCGAATTAATTTACTTTATTGACAAAGAAGAGCAGGTGCTGGTATTCGATGCCAGAAATTACCCGATACGCTCACCGGAAGAATCAAATATTGAGAAAGTAACTCGTGGCTCAAGGGATTCTTTTGTAGAAACGCTGCCATTTAATACTACACTAATTCGGCGTAGGTTAAGAGACCCTAATCTAAGATTTGAAATTGTTAAGGTTGGCTCTAGGTCGCAAACTGACGTGGCTGTCGCTTATATTAAGGACATTGCTAATCCGGATTTAATTGAAACCGTAAAAGTGCGGCTGAATAATATTACTATTGATGGTGTTCCCATGGCTGAAAAAGCCGTTGAAGAGTTCATTACCGGTGGCAATCGGTGGAATCCTTTGCCTAAGGTACGTTACACCGAGCGCCCGGACGTTGTAGCGGTACATTTATTAGAAGGTCATGTCTGCGTGATTGTTGATACTACCCCTAACGTTATGATTTTACCAACAACTTTTTGGCATCATGTCCAGCACGTTGAAGAATATCATCAGAATGCGTTAGTTGGTACCTATTTACGAATAATTAGATTGTTTGGGGTAATGTTGGCCTTAATTTTACCGCCGTTGTGGCTGGGAATTGTTTTTCAGCATCAGTTATTGCCGGAGGCACTTGGTTTCTTGGGACCGCGTGATCCAGGAATCATTCCGCTTGGCATACAATTTATTCTTGCCGAGGTGGGGGTTGAACTGGTTCGGATGGCGACGATCCATGTTCCATCAGCCCAGTCGACTTCACTGGGGTTTATTGGTTCGTTTATGTTGGGCGAGTTTGCAACTAAGGTCGGTCTATTCGGCAATGAGGTAATTTTTTATACGGCCATTGCGGCCGTAGGAGCCTTTGCTACACCTAGTGTGGAGCTTTCTATGGCAATACGGCTTTTTCGGATAGCCCTGTTGGTGCTGGTGATGTTGTGGAAGGTGCCGGGGCTGATCATTGGCCTTGTGGTGATCTTTATATTAACGGCAACAACTAAATCATTTGATTATCCGTATTTGTGGCCGTTAATTCCGTTTAACTACCCGGCACTGAAAGATGTTATATTACGGTTGCCAATGCCGGAAAAGGTGCTCCGGCCATCACTGGTCAAACCGCTTGACCGGGATCGTCGGAAAAGTTAAAGCTTTTAAATTAATAAAGGCCGAAGCAGCCATATCAAGATTAGCTGTTTCGACCTTTGTTTTATATAAAAAAGACTGCCTACAGAATTTTTAATGTAAGCAGTCAGGAGCAAACTAGAATAAAAATTTAATACCTTATTGTGGTTTTTTACCAAACCATTTTTCGTAAATTTTGTCGTATTCACCGTTCTTTTTCAATTCAGTCAAAGCAGTATTAATCTTCTCCGCTAATTCAGGATTGTTTTTATTAATAGCTAACCCGTAATCTTCAGCGTTAATTACTTCACCGACTAATTTAAAGTCTTTATTGCCGCCTTGACTGAGATAATACTCATTAACCGGAAGATCGTTAATAACTGCGTCAGCGCCACCAGCTGAAAGCTCAAGGAACGCTTCAGAAGGACTGTTAAATTCACGAACAGTAGCCGTAGGAATTTTTTTTGCGGTCTCAGCGCTGGTAGTACCGATTTGTACGGCCAGACGCTTGCCGGCAAGATCGTTAAAGCTGTTTATCGTAGTATCCGTTTTCTTGGTGATGACAGATAAACCAGACTTGTAATAGGGTTGGGAAAAAGTAACTTTTTCAGATCGTTCAGGAGTAATAGTCATGCCGGAAGCTGCAACATCAATTTGCTTCGATTCAAGGGCCGGGATAAGACCATCAAAGCCCATACTGACAAACTCGATTTCACAGCCAAGCTGTTTGCCAATCGCTTTTACTAAATCCACATCAAACCCGACATAATCCTTAGTTTGGTCGTCTTGGAATTCAAAAGGCGGGAAGGTGGTTTCTGAGCCGACTTTAATAGTTTTAGCTGCCGACTGATTCGACTGTTGGCCACAGCCGCTCATGGCCAAAGTCACGACTAAAGAGATTAACATGATTAAAGTAATTAATTTTCTAGACATAATCTAACCCCTCTCACATACGTATATTTATATTTATAAGTATACGTATGTGTGTATATATAAACAAAAGGTAGGATAGCTGGATAAATTAAACTATCCTGCCATTATCACCGAAAAATGGCCTATTATCTCCAATTGTCGCAATTATTAATATTTTTTTAAATATTTAGCGGGGAAAAAATACTATGTATAACCCCAAAAACTTGGTACTTTGCGCCTATTCTATTTTGGGTAAATAATTGGTATAAGTAAAGTAGCGAAAAATACTGCGTTATGGAGGGGATAATGATTGCGAATGATGATATTAATTATAGTTGTTTGTATCCTTTTTAATGCTACCGCTTATGCCAAGGAAAACCCGAAGATATTTAAGTATGGTATGAAAGGATCAGAAATCAAAACGGTTCAAAGCAATCTAATTAAATCAAATTTTTTGAAGGGGTCAGCGGATGGGGTCTTTGATAAAAAAACCTTGGAGGCTGTAAAACAGTTTCAACGGGTAGTTAATTTGCCGGCAGATGGAGTTGTTGGTCCGGTAACCATGAAAGCGTTAAAAAATTATAAGCCGGCTAAAAGACCCAAGCCAGAGCTAGCTAAGCCGGGAGTAGAAGTTCTTAGGCAAGGTTCTAGAGGAAATGATGTAAACGAAATTCAAAATTGTCTGATAAAATTTGGTTTTTTGGCGGGGCGGGCGGATGGTATTTATGGACAAGCTACAGTGAGTGCGGTTAGAAATTTTCAGCAAGAAGCCAAGCTGGTGGCAGATGGAATGGTAGGGGCAACAACTATTGAGGCTATTAAGCGTTATAAGCCGCCCAAAGGGGTAAAAAGAACCAATGTGCCTAATAAAAATAAACCGCAAATTAGCCACCTAGCATCACCAAAGATAAGTTATCCCCAAGGGGCGGTCGAACATCAGGCAAATTGGCGGCCAATAACGTTGGAATCTACGGCGTATACTCGTTATGATGAAGGGTGTACTGATTATACATATAATGGGACATATTTGCGTCGGGGGCTGGCCGCAGTAGATCCGAATATCATCCCGTTAGGGACTCGCTTGTATATTCCTGACTATGGGTATGCAATTGCCGACGATATTGGCGGCGCAATTCAAGGTCATCGTATTGATTTGGCGATGGATACTTTAGAGGAAGCCTTTGACTATGGTCGGCGTCATGTAACCGCATATATTATTGAAAGTTAATGGGGCAAAGGGCCATTGCTACTAATATGGTAGCAATGGCCCTTTGCGGTGCAGTGGCTAGAAAAAATGGAGCTTGTTTTATCAGGGAATAAAAGAAAATAATGGTGAACTAAATAGTTGTTAGGCGGAGACTGGTCCAATGGCTATGATAGAGCTAAGGTTAATAGCTACGATTTCGCCAGCACTGTACGGCGAGGTTGCGCTGGTTAATTGGATTAGAATAAATGATGGGGCGGGGCCATCAGTACCTCTGGATTCTCTAATTATAGTGCCATAATATATGGTTCCGGTAAGAACAACCACCGACACGCTTGCTCCTATAGGAAAAATAAGTTGGCGTGAATCTGTCATTTTTTTCGCTCCTTTTGCTAGAATGGATAGTAAGGTTTCTACCCTATAGTATATTATGAATCGAGTAGGCTAGTGAGCACTGTAAAATAATTCCACAAACAAAAGGCGGTGCTAAAAATGATAAGGCGTCATAAAGTGAAACAAGGGCATAAATGGGAGGCGATTAAGAAATGTATGCGCTTTATCGTAAAGTTCAGTTGGCTAGTATTGACAAAATTGTCGGTACTGGCTGGTTGCCGCCACTGCCAGATCTGCGTGATTTTACCGAAGAGCATGACCAAATTAAGCAATTGACCCAAAAAATGCGGTTAGAGCCGGGAACGTTGCAAACCTTACCAGATAAAGTCGATTTAAGAGAGTGGTGTTCTGAAATTGACGATCAGGGAAATCTCGGCTCTTGTACGGCACACGCTGCCGCAAGCATTGTTGAATACTTTGAAAAAAAGTCATTCAGTAAGTATAGTCATGTATCGCGGCTGTTTATATATAAAGCAACCCGGAATTTACTTGGCGTACAAGGCGACACGGGGGCCTGGCTTAGAAATACGATGGGAGCTTTAGCGATTTTAGGAGCGCCTGACGAAAAATATTGGCCGTACACCGATCAGAATCCGGCCTTTGATAATGAACCGACTTCTTTTGTGTACTCAGTTGCAAATGATTTTAGAGCAGGCAAGTACTTTTGTCATGATGCCCTTAGCCTTAATCTTCAGCCTAATATTGTATTAGATAATTTGAAAAAGTATCTTGCGGCAGGAATTCCGGCAATGTTTGGCTTTTGGGGATTTTCGTCCTTTGAAGAGTCGGATAGCCCGGGAGCGATACCGTTCCCTTGTTTAGGTGAAGAAGCTCAATGGGGCCATGCAATCACTGCAGTTGGTTATGATGATAGTAAGCAGATAACTAATACAAGATGTAATAAAACTACGGTTGGGGCATTATTGTTTAGAAATTCTTGGGGGAAAAACTGGGGTGAGAATGGTTATGGCTGGCTGCCTTATGAATATGTGTTAAACAAGTTAGCCTCTGATTTTTGGTCGCTTATCAGTATGGAATGGATTGATACTCAGCAATTTGGAATATGAATGGCATAAAAGGTTAGGTATTTCCAGGAAATAACCAGGCATTAACGCCCAACTGTTAGTATCAGCGTTAATGCCTGGTTATTTTAACTATTAATAATAGTTCCGCCATTGGGGTGCAATATTTGGCCGGATATATAAGTTGAATCTTCTGAAGCCAGGAACACATAGCAAGGCGCTATTTCCGCCGGTTGCCCGGCTCGTTTCATTTCACTGTTCTGACCAAAACTGGCGACATGCTGCTCGGAAAAAGAAGCTGGTATTAGTGGTGTCCAGATCGGACCGGGAGCGACTCCGTTTACCCGGATGCCTTGAGGAACTAAGGACAGTGACATTGAACGGGTAAACGCAATAATAGCACCTTTGGTTGCCGCGTAGTCAATTAATTGTTCGTGACCTTGATAAGCGGTTATTGAAGCGGTATTAATAATTGTACTGCCAGCCTTTAGATGAGGGATAGCTGCTTTAGTGAGATAAAAATAAGAAAAAATGTTAGTGCGAAACGTCCGTTCAAGTTGTTCGGCTGAAATGTTTTGGAGCGTTGTTTGGACATGTTGTTCGGCGGCGTTATTAACCAGAATATCTAATTGACCGAGACTTTTTATGGTCTCTGCGATAACTTGTTGGCAAAACCCTTCTTGCCCGATGTCACCAGCAAAACTAAAACAGCGCCGCCCAAATTTTTCAACTTGTTGTTTGGTCTCATTGGCATCGTCGTGCTCGTTAAAATAGGCTATAGCTATATTTGCTCCTTCCTTGGCGAAGGCATAAGCTATCGCGCGCCCAATACCACTATCACCGCCACTGATCACGGCTACTTTGTTTTCCAATTTGCCAGCTGCGTGGTAGGTTTCGCTTATTGAGACCGGGCGGGGATTCATTAGTGCTTCAATGCCAGGCTGTTGAGTTTGATGCTGTGGGGGAAAACTAGGCTGTTGCGGAGTAGTCATCCTAAAACCTCATTTCTAAATGTGAGTAGTTATAACATTCTTCACTTGCGTAAAAAATATTAGTGTTTGTTGCAGGATTTTTAGCATGGGTGGTAAATTATATCTTCAGTAGTATAATCCGCATTGGCGTTGATAAACGTTGTCGAATTTCGGAATAATCTAATTAATTAAGGGGGTAAAAGTAATGAAACGCATTACCGCACTTGTATTTATGTTGCTATTGGTAGTGGGAAGTGTTTGTTTTGCTGGAAACAAATGGGAATATTTAGTGACTAATTCCATTGGAGAGTTTTATATCGATAATGGTTCAACTCAACAGTGCGCGGACAATGGGAGCCAATACATAAAGATCAGAGTTAAAGTAATTCCCAGCTCCAGTATCAAATATGTAAGTAATCTTGGTGATGACGATTATACAATAAATACCTATGTAATAAATAAACAGTCAGGTGAATGTTATTTGCAAGCTATCGAACGTTATACTAAAGGTAATCGTCTGGAGTCTTCAAACACCTATCCGGAAAAATGGCATAAACCGGGCTATTATAATGTAAAAGAAGTCGTTAAAGCCGTATTGGAAGACAAATAAATAGGTGGGGCAAAGCTTTTTGAGATTGAAATAAAGCATCGTTTTGGCGTTTGGTTACGCAGAAACGGTGTTTTATTTTGTTGTAAAATGATTTATAGCTCAAAACAAAAAACTGCTCAAGTCGTTGTAGTCGTTATTGTAGAGCGAATAACTGGTGGGAGGTTGGCAAAAAAAATTCTGGCGATGTCTTCGAGATCGGGGCGCAAGCCTAAATCTGTAAAGTTATTTAAGGCCGCAGCCTGGAGAGCCAGCAGTATTTGGGGGGTTATAATTATCAAGGGGATAGATGAATTTGGTGCTGTGGCTGTATCAGTAGTAGTGGTTGTAGTTCGAGTAGTTTCGTTAGTTGCAGTAATTGTTGTTAATATGGTTTGGGAAGCGAGTGGTACAAGCGGGGATGTAGGGCTGGTAGGAGAAGTTGGTATGATTGCATCGGAGAAAACTGCATTTTGGGCAATGGCTGGATTAGTCAGTTGAGGGAGGTTAGTAAAGATAAAAATCTCCAAGATATTTTTAAAATCGGCGCGCAGTGGCAAGCTATTTCCTCCTCAGTGTTGGGAATTAATGTTTGGTGAAACATATGAGAAGTTTCTGATATTAATGTTAGAGTAAAGTCATTGTGGATATACGTAAAGTAAATTATACTGAAAATATTGGTGATAGCTGATAAGTCATGATATGGTATAGTTGGCTTTGTCTTAGGAATACTTAAGTAGATACATAAACGGGGCTGACTCATAAATGAGGCAGCCCCGTTGTAATAAAAATGTAGCTTATCACAGTGAAGGGGAAAAAATGATAAAATGTAAAATAAGAGCAGTTATCTTTGATTTGGATGGAACGTTGGTGGACAGTGAGCCCAATTATTATGAAGCTGATAAAAAGATGTTATCCCAATATGGGATAACTGACTTTGATTTAGCGGCCAAAAAAAAATATGTTGGTATTGGCGCTAAAGAAATGATGGAAGATATAAAACGCCAATACCATATACCCGATTCAGTTGAAACGTTGGTGACATTAAAAAATAAATATTATTTAGAATTAGCCAGAGCGAATACCCCGGTTTTTACGGAGATGAAAATGTTGTTGGAACTGCTTGAAAAGGAGCAGTATCCTCTCGCGTTAGCGTCAGGTTCGTCCCCACAAGTTATTGACATTGTGTTGGGCGGAGCTGAGTTACGTAAGTATTTTAAGGTAGTGATCTCGGCCGAAGAAGTAGACCGCGGCAAACCGGCTCCGGATATCTTTCTTGAAGCAGCTCGGCAATTGAGTATAGCCTCGGAACATTGTCTAGTCGTAGAGGACTCACGATATGGGGTGGAGGCAGCTAAAAATGCGGGGATGTCCTGCATCGCTATTCCCTATCCAGATGAGAAAACTTTGCATAGTAGCTATTTAAATGCGGATTTATTACTAAAAAACGGCATGGAAGAGTTCTCGGCTGAAAAAACTTTTAACTGGATTAAAACATTTAGTTAAGCGATTAAAAGCTTAACAAGAATATAAGGGGGGGAATTGTGAAGGCGCTGACGATAGCGCTGATAATCATAGCTAAACTGGAAATGGTACCAACTTTGCCACTAAATTCGAAGGCTTTGGCAGTGCCGGCACCATGCGCGCTTGTGCCAAAAAGCACGCCGCGGGCTATTTCATTTTCAATATGGAATACTTTTATGATAGTAGGACCGATGATCGCTCCTAGTAAGCCGGTTATAATAACAAATACTGCGGCAATTGTTGGTACGCCGCCGATGTTTTTGGCTACTTCCATGGCGATGGGGGTAGTAATAGTGTGGGGAATAAGACTGGTACCCAACTGGGAGTTTAAGGAAAGAACTCTAACCAACATGCTTGATGAAATAATTGCAATGACTGAACCAAGTACTACACTGAAAAAAATCTCGCTGGCGTGTTTTTTCAGTGTGGTATGATATTTATATAAAGGAAAGGCGAAAGCAATAGTTGCCGGTTGTAGGGTATCATTTAGCCATTTTGCACCAACATAGTAGGATTCGTACGAGATATTTGCTATTGTTAACAAAACAATAATTAGCAAGGGGGTTGTTAATAGTGGTGATAAGTAAACCTTGGGATGACGTGTGTAACACCATTTTGCGCTGAAATAGATAATAACAGTGGCTATTAAGCTAATTATTGCTGGCATTGTAATTTTTTCTCCTTAAATTTTGCTATAAGTTGAGTGGATAGACCAGAACAAATCATTACTAATGCTGTGCTAAGAAAAATAGCTAACATAATTTTCACCCCGGCAATTTTTAAAATGCCTTGATAATTGATGATTCCTACCGCGGCAGGAACAAAAAAAAGCAACAGTTCTGTCATAAGCCAGTTAGCTCCAACCTCAAACCATTCTGCACGAACTAGTTTGGTATGCAATAATATTAAAAGGATGAAAATCCCTAAGAGACTGCTGGGAAATTTAATATTTAATAGAGTTAGCAAACTATTAAGTAAAAATGAGAACCCGTATAAGATGGCGACTTGCAGCGTGCCTTTTATTAAATTTTTCATTGATGTGTCCTCCTTATTACTAAAAGTATACAACAATCATAATTATAGGTAAAATGAATATATAGAATGAAATCTATTCCGGTTTAGCTATGACCATTGAGGAGGAGCCGTGGATATTAAACATATTGAGTATTTTTTAGCGGTAGCACGCTGTAAGAGCTTTACTAAAGCGGCACAAATGTTATATGTTACGCAACCGACAATTAGCAAAATGATTAAAAATATTGAAGAAGACTTAAATGTTGTACTTTTCAATCGGTTAGGTAAAGAAATAGAATTAACTGACGCTGGACAAGTATTTTTTTCATATGCTCAGAATATTTTTAGCTCAGTTCGTAATATGTCAGTAGAACTGGATGATATGATGCATTTAAAAAATGGCAATATCAAAATCGGTTTACCGCCAATGGTTGGTTCTAGTTTTTTCCCGCGGGTAATTGGTAAGTTTCATGAACTATATCCTGAAGTAGCTATAGAATTGACTGAAACCGGAGCGAAAAAAGTTGAGGCGGATGTTGATATTGGTACCTTGGATATTGGTGTGACTTTATTGCCAATTGATGAGGCCCTTTTCGACTGGTTTCCATTTGTAGAGGAAAACTTAATGCTATTAGTTCCGGTTGATCATGCTATGGCGAATAGAGACGCGGTAAGACTGGCTGAACTTGAACAGGAATCTTTTGCGTTGTTGAATAGAGATTTTGTTCTTCATGACCGTATTATCTTTGCCTGTGAACAAGTCGGATTTAAACCGAAAATTATATTTGAAAGTTCTCAATGGGATTTTATCGGGGGGATAGTTGCGGCTAACCTTGGAATTGCGTTGTTGCCTGGGCCTATTTGTCGGAAACTTGATATCTCTCATGTTCGGGCGATACCGTTAATTGAACCGACTATTTCTTGGAATTTAGCGGTAATTTGGCGCGCGGGTCGGTACTTGTCGTTTGCTGCGCGCGAATGGCTTCGATTTACGCGGTCCTTTCTGAGTGAACGGGCAAATCTACAGCAATAAATCTAGACATTTTTGTGAGCATGGGATAAAATCACGGTTGTAGCAATGTATTGTAGAAAGGATGATACTCGTGTTGGTACATCAACTCATTAATGAAGGAAAAGATGAAGTTGTTGCATTTCATGGTAAAAATATAAATTATCATCAATTTAAAGAAATGGTAGGTAAATATCGTAACTACCTATATTATCAAGGTGTTCGTAGCGGTCAAAATGTAGGACTGTTTTCACGCAATTCGGTAGAATTTGTGTGTAGTTATATGGCAATTGTGAGCTTGGGGGCGGTTGTTGTCCCAATCAATAATCAACTTACTTTAAGAGAAATAAAATATATTATTGGAGACGCTGGTATCCGGTATCTTATTACTATGGCTAGACTGGATTTTACTACTGAGGTTGATAAGCTTGGCGCGATGGAGCAAGTTACCCAGCTGGTTCTTTCAGACTTTTCGCCGATGTTATTTGAGTTGGAACTGCCGGAGGCTCCCAAACTTGCAGCTGAGTTTAGTGACGAAGAAGCGTGCGCCATAATTTATACGTCTGGTACAACCGGAAAACCTAAAGGTGCGTTGCTTACGCATCGTAACTTAGTAGAGAATGCTAAAGCGTTTCAAGCGGTGCTGGGGATTAATGCGGGGGATACGGTTTTATGCGTGCTTCCGTTATATCATTGTTTTTCTTGGACCTGTTCAATATTAAATAGTTTACTTGCGGGGGCATCTATCGTAGTATTGCCAGCGTTTGCCCCTAAGGAAACGCTGGCCGCGATTAAAGAATATAAAGTTACTGTAATGTATGGTGTACCGCCTATTTACAACTTGCTATTAAGAGTGGGAGAAAAGACAGATTTGGCGGGAGTGCGAATTTTTGTATCAGGAGGAGCATCATTGCCACAACCTGTGGCTGAACAATTTTTTAATAAGTATGGCATTAATGTTGTTGAAGGTTATGGTTTATCAGAAGCATCACCAGTGGTAGCGTTGAATCCGCCAGAGAAGACAAAATATTGTTCGATTGGCAAGCCGCTTCCTGGTTTAGAAGTTAGAATTGTTGGCAATGATGGAGAAGAATTACCGTTTGGCGATGTTGGTGAACTGGTAGTAAAAGGGGCTAGTGTTATGAAGGAATACTATAACTTGCCACTGGATACTGCCAAGGCGATACGGGATGGTTGGCTGCATACTGGTGATTTGGCGTATCAAGATGAGGAAAGATATTTATTTATTGTTGATCGGCTAAAAGATATGATTATTGTCAATGGCGAAAATGTTTATCCCCGGGAGATTGAAGAAGTATTGTATTCTTATCCTGGTGTAATTGAGGCTACGGTTATCGGTGTGTCGGATTCACTTAGAGGACAGGCGGTTAGGGCCTACGTTGTTCTGACTGAAGGACAGCGTTTAGATAAAAAGGCAATCAAAGGATATTTAAATGCTAGACTTGCCGGGTATAAAGTACCTAGAGATTTTGTTCAAATTAATCAATTGCCGAAAAATAATACGGGAAAAATACTAAAACGGGTACTTTGTGAACAAGCGGAGAATGAACGGGCGGTATAAGGTGAGTGGTTTTGACAAAGAGGCGTAGATTGAACGCCTCTTATTTTTTATATTTTAAATGGAATATTAAGGTAAAATATACTAGAATAAGGATGCGAAGAACGCATGGCTAATAGTTTTAAATATTGAAAGGAAGGAGGATATTTATGCTAACGGAGAAACTTGTGAGCTTTATTGTACGGAAACAAGTAAAAAAATATTTCCGCCTTCAGCCAGCTGTAGCAGGAAAAATTTCGCTTAATAGAACCCCGCAAGCGCCGCTATTACTTTATTTGCATATTCCCTTTTGTGAAGAACTCTGTACGTACTGTTCCTTCCATCGGGTGTTGTTTCAGGAAAGCATTGCCCGTGAGTACTTTGCAGCGCTACGGCAAGAAATTTATATGTACAAACAGGCAAATTATAATTTTCAAGCAGCATACATTGGCGGAGGAACACCGACCATTTTGCTTGATGAACTTGCTGAGACCATAAAATTAATCCGAAGCGTTTTTGCTATCAATGAAATTTCGGTAGAGACAAACCCAAATCATTTAGATAGGGAAAAAATGCAGATACTTCAAGCTGCGGGGATAGAGCGATTGTCTGTAGGGGTTCAGTCATTTAATGATGATATTTTAAAATCAATTGGTCGATATGATAAATATGGGAGTGGTAAAGACATTATTCCAAAAATTCGAGACCTTCAGGGCTGGTTCAAAACCGTTAATATTGACATGATTTTCAACTTTCCGCTGCAGACAGAAGAAATGCTGAAGCAGGATTTAGTTATTATTCGAGATTTAAAAGTTGATCAAGTTACGTTTTATCCTCTGATGATTGCTGCAACTACTAGAAATGATATGGAAAGAAAAATCGGCATCGTTAATAATAAGCGCGGCAAAAAGTACTTTGAAATGATAACGGCAGAGCTACAAAAGGAGTATCGGGCTAGCACTGCCTGGTGTTTTTCGAAAAACGATGCCTTGATTGACGAGTACGTTGTAAATTATGATGAATATGCGGGAATTGGTAGTGGTGCGTTTGGCTATCTTAATGGAACGGTATACGCTAACCTATTTGACATACCTGAGTATATTAATCAGGTTAAACAGGAGAATTTTCCGGTTGTTGCTAAGCGGGAATTTAATAAAAAGTCGATAATGCTCTATGAATTTCTAATGCAATTTTTTGGGCAGTCGCTTAACTTAGCATATATAAGAAAAAAGCATGGTTTCTGGGCGACGCTTTATCTTTATCCAATTATATTCTTTTTTCTAGTTGTGCGCGGACTAAAATCAACCGGAGAAGATGGGGGGTATATTGTTCGTAAGCCTTATTATGGAGTTATCATGATGCGGGAATTTTTTACGGCGGTAAATAACTTCCGTGACTATTGCCGGGCAAAAGTGAATAATATGCTGTAAAAATATTTTTATGTTGAATGCAATACAACTGTGATTAATTCATTAGGTTCCAATAGCGAGGTCCTGTCGTTAGCTATTAATAATGTGATGGATACGTGCAGGGGGGATAGAGGTGGAGAAGCTAGGCGGAAAAGGGTATATAAATGTATTACAGGTGAATGATTATCGAAATAAACGTTGCCTTGATACTGAATATAGCGGGGTTAAAAAGCGTTGGCAAGAAATTGAAGATAGCAAGCTTAAATTTATTCAGGATAATGTAGATCCGCGCCGGTGTAATTTTATTGATCATGAGGTAGCGGAGTCTTGGATAAGATCCCAGGAGATGGGGGTTAATCCTTATACCAAGACTATTGATCAGCGTTTAGATGGTGATAATGTTGCGAAAATTATCCGTTCAAATCAGCATTTAGTTGATATTACCCAAGAATTGTTTGAATCTTTGCAATTAAACAATTTTGAACGAGCCACGAGCATTACATTATATTTGTTTGAAAAAAACGGAATTTTATTGTGGTATCAAGGCGAAATTTTGCGATTTGCGCCGGAATGCGATTCGCTGACCGGGCTGGTGTGGAGTGAGAAGACGGTAGGAACTTGCGCTCATATCTTGAGCATGCAGTTAAAACGTCCGGTTCATCTTTTGGGACCGGAGCATTACTGTTTAAGTTTTGAAAATTCTAGTGCATCGGCAGCGCCGATTTTAGATGATAAAGGCGATATAGTCGCGATATTAGTACTAGGACAGCATTTGAATAATATTCCGTTGGAATGTTTTTTAACATTAAGTTCGGATTCGTATGTGCTGGGGCTTACAACGGCGCTGGCGGCGGCAATTGAAAGTAAACTACGTCTTAATCAAAGTTATGATTATTTGGCAGTTGTAAATAATCGTTTAAAATCGACTGATTATACGCTTACGGCGATGTTGGGGACTATTGATGAAGGGATAGTTATCATTGACAAAGTAGGAAAAATAGTCCTCCTAAATACGGAAGGCCGGAAGATATTGCGAATTGGGGATGGGGTAAAATCTAAGGGCAGTATTGATGAGTTTGTGAACCGGCGGTCGCGGCTGATGTCGCTTGTTTTAATGGGCGAAGATACTGAGGTAGTGGAAACGATTTATAACGGTAGTGACGAAATGTCGTATCTGGTAAGTATTCGCCCAATCAGGGATTTGGGCAGCAAAGAAATTGAAGGAGCGGTACTAAAACTTGGCAATATTGAAAAGGTAAGTTGCGTAGCGGTTAATAAGTCGGTTGGTACCGCTAGTTTTACTTTTGAAGAATTAGTTGGGGAGAGCAAAGTTTTTAAGCAATCGGTAGCACTGGGAAAGAAATTTGCAGTTTCACCGGAAAATATTTTGTTAACCGGCGAAAGCGGAACCGGTAAAGAACTTTTTGCCCAGGCCATTCATAACCGTAATCGCTCGCAAGGGCCGTTTATGGCGGTAAACTGTGCTGCCGTTCCTAAGGAACTAATTGAGAGTGAATTATTTGGATATGAAGGCGGAAGTTTTACCGGAGCTGAACGTAACGGTAAGCCGGGTAAGATTGAGTTGGCACATGGTGGAACCTTGTTCTTAGATGAGATTGGGGATATGCCGATGGAACTGCAGGCAGTATTGTTGCGCGTTCTCGAAGATAAGCAAGTAATGCGGGTGGGGGGGCGACGGTATAAACGTGTAGACTTTCGAGTTGTTGCTGCAACCAATAAAGATCTTTTCCAAATGGTTAAGGAAAATCTTTTCCGAGAAGATTTGTATTTTAGGCTGGCGGTATTGACGGTTACTCTTCCGACATTGCGTCAAAGAGAACACGATGTTGAATTGCTGAGTCAATATTTTATTAGAAAGTATTGTAAAAAAGTTAACTGGAGTATGATGGAAATAACCCCGGCGGCGCTACAAATTTTGAACGGTTATAGTTGGCCCGGTAATGTACGGCAATTGGAAAATGCTATTATCTATGCCGCTAATACGGCCCAGAATCAGCTTATCGAACCAGACAATCTGCCGCCGCTGGTGACGACAAACTGCGGTTCGATGAAAGCGGAGGGAAGCGGTGTTAAGGACGAAATATATACAATTGAAACCATGGAGCGGGTTATTATTGAAAATGCGTTGTATAAAACTAAGAATAACATAACCAAGGCGGCCGAATTAGTGGGGTTGGGTAAGTCGACCCTATATCGTAAATTAAAAGAATACAATATTAATGTTGATGATTGAATAAGGCTACTAAAGGCGCTCCACTTACTGGATGTTTGCCTGGGAAAAATGATACGGGATTAATATAATTCTCAAAAGTGTACGGTAGTTCTTTAAATGGTACACTTTTGCAGGCTGGCTGATGGCGATGAACATAGCCAAAGTGAGCATCGCGCTATTGGCACGTATGTTGCTAATTATTTAGATGTTAGTAAATTACTACGGAAGCTGGGGGTGATTAAAAACTTTTATCGTAGCGGTTTCGACGGTATTCCCAAGGAATAGAGGAGGAAAGAGTATGTCCGAAGAGCTTAATAAGGAACTGTATAGAACCGAGAGCCGTTGGCAAGAGGGCGAATATACAGTAACTCGTACTTCAGTCTGGACTGCCCCGGGGTGCCATAATGGCTGCGGTGTACTACTATATAGTAAAAACGGTAAACTAGAGAAAATCGAGGGTGATCCCAATGCGCCATTTAATCGTGGACGCCTTTGTTTACGCTGTATAAATATGATTGAACAGGTGTATAGCAGTGAACGGTTGAAATGGCCGCTTAAGAGAGTGGGGGAAAAAGGCGAAAACAAGTGGCAGCGTATTACTTGGGATGAGGCCTATGACATTATCGAGAATAAATATAATGAAATAAAAGACAATCATGGCGTGGAAAGTATCGTATCATTAGTTGGCACTGGGCGAAATTCGATGTGGCAGCCAGCAGTAATTACCCGGGCTATATTTGGCAGTCCTAATTTATCGTTTGGTTTTTTGAGCGGTGATTCTTGTTATCAGCCTCGGATGACGGCGAACTTGATAAAGTTGGGCGATTGTGTCATCAGCGATTGCTCGCAGGCGCATCCCTTGCGGGAAAAGAACCCCGAATGGGAGAAACCTGAGGTCATTGTGGTATGGGGAAATAATCCGCTTGTATCTAACGGCGATGGGTTTATAGGCCACTGGCTTGTAGATATGATGCGGTTAGGAACAAAACTGATTGTTATTGATCCGGCGCTAACTTGGCTGGCTGCTAAAGCGGATATTTGGTTGAGAGTCAGACCGGGGTCGGATGCAGCATTGGCGATGGCATTTCTTAATGTAATTATTAATGAGGATCTATACGATCATGATTTTGTTGAGACATGGACCTATGGTTTTGATGATCTAGTGGAACGGGTTCAGGAATATTCGCCTGAAAAAGTTGCGGATATTACTTGGATACCGAAAGAACAGATTATTGAAGCTGCACGGATGTATGCTAAAGCTAAGCCAGCAGCTATTCAATGGGGACTAGCCGTAGATATGCAAATGGCGGCGATGGAAGCTTCAAGCGCAATTACTGATTTGATGGCAATGACGGGAAACATTGATGTGCCAGGCGGTAATATTATTCAGCGCTATGCGTATAACAGAAGTAAAAAGTATGGTAGTGCGATTGAATATATTTCTGAGGAAATGTTGCTAAAACGTATTGGTACTTATGAGTCGCCGATCCATGAGTCTGGGTATACCCCGTTTATTCCACCGGATAAACTTTTGGAGTGTTTAGAAACAGGCCGGCCGTATCCGGTTCAGATGTTATGGCTGCAGGGAACTAACCCGATAGCCAATATGGCGGGTGAAGCGCCGCGGGTTTATGCTGCAATGAAGAAAGTACCGTTTTGCGTTGCTGTTGACCTGTTTATGACGCCGTCAGCGGTCGCGTTTGCTGATGTGATACTGCCAGCAGCTATGAGTGTAGAACGGGATAGTTTCAGGGCCTGGTGGACGCCGCTGAGGTCTATTACTAAGGGCGCCGAGCTTTACGAGCAATGCAAATCGGATGAAGAAATTGTGCTTGATTTAGGAAAGCGGATTAGGCCGGATCGTTTTTCACAATATAACAATATAAAGGAATATTTGGATCAGCTGTTGCAGGAAGACGGAGGAGTCGACTATGATTTTGATACGTTAGTAGAAAAAGTAAATGATTTTTGGGATTGGGATTATACCTATAAAAAATATGAAAAAGGTATGCTGCGCAAAGACGAGCAGCCTGGCTTTGTAACGCCTACCGGATTATATGAATTTACTTCGCCACTGTTTGATGTATGGGGCTTCGACATGCTGCCTAAACATATCGAACCGGTTGAAGGTCCGTACACTACTCCTGAGTTAATGCGCGAATATCCGTTTGTTTTAACAACTGGTAACCGGCTATGGGGATGCTTCCATTCGGAGCATCGGCAAATGCCAACAATGCGGGAAGTCCATCCAGATCCAATGATGGACATTAATCCTAAAGCCGCTGACAAGTTGGGAATTAATGAAGGGGATTGGGTTTGGCTGGAAAATAGGCGGGGACGCTGCAAGCAGAAGGCTAGATTTAATGTGGGGCTTGATCCTAGAGTGGTGCGGGGGGAACATGGGTGGTGGTTCCCGGAAAAAGAAGGAGCCGAACCTACGTTATTCGGCGTGTTTGACAGCAATATAAATAATCTCACAACTATGGGCGTGCACGGGCCCACTCATTATGGTGCTCCATATAAATCTACCATTTGCAAGGTATATAAAGTTACAGAGGAAAATGACCGTGTGTCACCGACTGAGATAGTAACCCGTAGGGGGGGCTTTAGCTATGCAAAAAAATGATGACGCTGTCCGGTATGGATTGTTGATTGACTATGAATTTTGCACGAATTGCCATACTTGTGAAGTGGCCTGTAAAAAAGAATTAGGGTTAAAATCTGGTGAATATGGCATTAAAGTACTTGAAGACGGACCACGGCAGAATGGTGATGGCAAATGGGAATGGAGTTATCTACCAGTGCCTACTTCGCTATGTGATCTTTGTGAAAAACGGGTTGCTGAAGGGCGTAAACCGACCTGTGTGCATCATTGTCAGAGTGGAATCATGTATTATGGTCCAGTCGAAGAACTTGTCAAAAAGATGGCTGACAAGCCTAAAATGGTACTGTACTCTAAATAAGAGTAGTTAAAAGGGAGGAGAGGCTTGTGTGTAGTAATAACAAGGGTGGTTTTGTGCCGCCGGATGCCAGTAAACTAGTGGTGCGTTGTCCGGTCTGCAAGACGTTTAATTCACCGAAAAATCTAAAATGCAAAAAGTGTGGAGAGGCTATGTTGAAAAAGGAGGAGTGAAAGCTAAACTAGTAAAAAAATTCATTGCTAAAAAATAAAGAAGATGAGTTAGCATGAAAAATAACTTAAATTGAAGAAAAAAAGGCACATTAAACTAGGCTGCTTAAAGACCTAAAAAAGTAAGCCTTAAATTAAGAGCAGTTTGCGACTTACCTCATCGTGCTTTGAGCATATCTTCCTCAAAATAATATTAACAAAGTGGTGAAAGCCGCACACCATTTTTTCATTACTATTTGTGTCGCCAGCGGTAGCGGCGAAATGGAGGTTGTTATGTGTTTTAGACCGCCTGAATTAAGTAAATTAATGACGCAATGTCCTGCGTGTAAAACATTTAATCCCCCCAAAAATACAAAATGCAAAAAGTGTGGGGCAGATTTACCGGCAAAACCAGACAAAAAATAAATATTTACTTTAGGGGAAAAGATTCTTTCCGATTAGCGGGGGAATCTTTTTCAGCATAGCGAGTAAACAGTTTTGCTGGCGGTAAGGAGGAAAGACATGTGCTGGGTATGTAATCCTTTTTGTGGCAAGTGTAAACCGCCCTTGAAAATTATTAAATGTTCGGTCTGTAATGCTAACAATTTATCCAATGGGGAAAAATGCAATAAATGTGGGGCGAATTTACCGGAATTGCCGGAGGGGCCGGCCGTGTTGTGTGCTTATAGTGGTCAAATATGCACAAATCCGTGTGATAAGCATAAAAAAGCCCCTATAAGGGGGGAACCGCGCCCTTGCAGGTGGAACACTCCGCCCAAGAAAAAACCAGAGATGACTTAGTTATAGGTAATTATGGGAGTTCATAATGAATTTAAAGGGGGGAGAAAACAGCGAATGATGGGATTGCAGGAAAATGAATTTCGGGGCATTATCCAAATTGATAAAAAAGCCTGTAAAGGGTGTGATGGTTGCAAAAGTGTGTGCCCAACTGGGGCTATAGAAGGGAAATATGGTGCAAATCATACTATTAATCAGGAAAAATGTATTGACTGTGGGCAGTGTCTAATTAATTGTCCATTTGGAGCTCCCATTGACACAATTGATATGGTAGATCAAGTTATGGCACGACTTATAGATAAATCAACCACTGTTGTGGCAACTATTGCTCCGTCTGTTCGGGTGGCAATTGGCGAAGAATTTGGCATGGAACCGGGAACTTTGGCGACGGCCAAGCTTTATGGGGCCTTAAAGCAAGTCGGGTTTAAAATATTAGATACTAATTTTACAGCTGATATGACAATCATGGAAGAAGGTACAGAATTAGTAGAAAAGCTGCGCCATTATTTTCTGGGGGAAGACACTGTCACTCCAGTGGGGCCGTTGCCGCAGTTAACATCTTGTTGTCCCGGGTGGGTGCATTATGCAGAACTCAACAACCCTGGCGTTCTAAAACATATGTCTTCAGCTAAGTCGCCGATGATGATGGCCGGTGCTTTAGCCAAAACATATGGAGCACAAAACATTTGGGGCGTCGATCCGCAACAAATATATGTAGTAGGAATTATGCCGTGCACTGCTAAAAAGTTTGAAGCATCCCGGCCTGAATTTTATAATGCCGCCCAATATTGGGGGAAAAGGGGCAGAACGGGAAATTACCCTGATATAGATACAGTGTTGACCACCCGTGACTTGGCGCGGTTATTGAAAAAGTTAAATATTGATTTGCAAGCTGTAGCTGAGATTACCGACGCGGATAATCCGCTTGCGCAATATAGCGGAGCTGGAACAATCTTTGGTAATACCGGCGGGGTAATGGAAGCTGCGCTTAGAACTGCCTACTTTGTTATTACTGGGCAAGAGCTTCCTATTCTTTCATTTGAGCCAGTCCGGGGACTTAACGGCGTAAAAAAAACCGATATTTCGTTGCATGATGCTCAAACCGGAAAAGACTTTATCTTAAAAGTAGCAGTGGTAAACGGAATAAAAGAGAACTTAACTAGTGTCATTGAAGAAGTTGAGGCAGGCAACTCCCCGTATCATTTTATTGAGATTATGAATTGCCCTGGGGGGTGTGTTAACGGCGGCGGACAGCCGACAAATCCAATGGGGACAGCCTGGATTGATAAATATAAAGCACTGTTGCCATGGTAATAGGCTGAAGAAAGGGGGAAATAAGATGGCACATTACGACTACGAAGAAAAAAAACTCAGTGTTTCGCGGCGAGAATTTCTTGGTTTGCTGGGGGTTGGCGCGGCGGTTATATGGATGGGGGCTTATGTTACTACCGATTTAGTAAAAAATCGAAAAAAATACATTCGGATGCGGGCCCAGGGGTTATATAAAGACGATGGTCAATCGGTTATTCGACAAAGCCACAATAACAAAGCGCTTATGGACATGTATGCACAATTTGCCGGGAAACCGTTGAGTACGGTGCCCCAAGAATTATTCCATACAAAGTATGTTGACAGGATAAATCTGGGAGGTGTAATTTGATGGCCAGGGATAGTACGGAAAAAAGAATATTAAAGCATCCGCTGGCTTCGAGAATATTTCATTGGTGCTTGATAATGGGTTTTTTGCCAGCCGCGATTAGCGGTTTTATATTATGGCTGAAGGTTGGTGGTGATGGGATCAGGCATGTTGCACTAGAGATACATATGATGGGAGCTACTGTATTTACCGTTTCGGTGATTGGGTATATGATTCTTCGGTTTACAAGAGTGCTGGCATATGTTCATCGGATTTTCAGTTGGAACAAAAACGATCTAGGGTGGTTTAAAGTATTAGGCGGTTATCCACAAAAAATATTGTTTGGTAAGAACGTCGAGGTACCACCAATGGGGAAAATTAATTCTGGACAGAAGATTCTCAGTATTGTCCTGTTTTTTGGTGGGCCAATCTTGATTATAACCGGATGGATTCTTTATGCATACATTCCCGTTTTACCAAAAATATTCATTTTCTGGGTGGATGTTGTTCATCTAATTCTGGGTGTACTTTGCGGGCTGTTTATTATAGGACATATCTTCCTCGGGGTTTATAACTGGTCTGACTTTAAAGTTATGTTCGGTGATGGCGTCATAGATTTTGCTGAAGCTAACGAACATACGCCGGTGTGGGTGAAAAATGAGGTTGAGCCAGTTAATCATCAACCATTAAGTAATCTAAAAGTGGTGGAAAAATGAGAGAGTTTTGCCGGTGAACCAAAAAATGAAAAGTAGCTAACAACTGTATATGAGTTATTTGTTAAGGAAGCATTGTCGATATTGTTTTGGTAAATAAATTAACTTAATACAGGATGTAAGTAACCCGGCTTAGCCTAAAAAATTGTGCAAGCTGGGTTTTCTTATGGTACAATACAAAATATTAAAAGATTACAATGCTATAATTGTGTTTGGTTTTTGAAAGAGAGGAAAAAATAAATGATTGAAAGCAGTATAGGTGTCATTGCGGCCTTTACCGTATATCTGGCCGTAATGATGGGTATAGGTATTTATTATTGGCGAAAAGAGCAGACAATGTCCGATTACATATTGGGCGGACGGCAATTGGGGGCTTGGGTGACCTCAATGAGTGCTGAAGCTTCAGATATGAGTGGCTGGATGCTGATGGGGCTACCTGGATATGCCTATGTAGCCGGATTAGAGGCCAGCTGGATTGCGATTGGTTTAATGCTGGGAACTTGGGCTAATTGGCGGTTTGTCGCCAAGCGCTTGCGGCAATATACCCAAATTGCTAATGATTCGTTAACTTTGCCGGATTATTTTCAGAATCGATTTCATGATCAATCGCAAACTTTGCGAATTGTATCTGCGATATTTATTCTTATCTTTTTTCTTATTTATACGTCATCCGGTTTTGTAGCGGGTGGCAAACTATTTCAGACGGTTTTCGGCTTGCCATATATAACAGCTTTACTCCTTGGGACATTTGTTGTGGTGTTTTATACTTTTCTGGGTGGATTCATGGCGGTGTGCTGGACTGACTTTGTGCAGGGTATTATGATGTTTTTTGCTATATTGGCGGTGCCAATTATGGCGACGTTCATGATGGGTGGGCCCAGTGTTACCATTAATGAATTGTCTAGTTGGAATACCGATATGTTTCGGTTATTTACAGCAGCTGACGGGAAGCCGCTGTCGATTATCGCAATAATTTCGCTTTTGGCCTGGGGGTTGGGCTATTTCGGACAGCCGCACATTCTGGTTCGGTTTATGGCTATTCGGTCGGGGGCAGAAGTTAAAAAAGCCACTAATATTGCAATGACCTGGGTTATTATATCCCTGGTGGCTGCTGTACTGGTTGGGCTGGTTGGCAGGGTATATTTGCAGCAGCCGTTAACTGGTTCGGCAGTTGAAACGGTGTTTATGGTGATGACCAACGATCTTTTTGCTAGTTTTATTGCCGGGATTATTTTATCGGCAGTGTTGGCCGCAGTTATGAGTACAGCGTCCTCCCAGCTTCTTGTAACTGCCTCGGCGGTATCGCAGGATTTTTATAAAGCTCTTTTCCGTCCGGCTGCCGGGGAAAAGGAATTAGTATGGGTTAGTCGGGCAACGGTGATTGTCGTAACTATTGCTGCGGTAATTATGGGACTTGATCCTAACAACTTTATTTTGGAGATGGTGGCTTATGCATGGGCTGGTTTTGGGGCTGCTTTTGGACCGGCACTCGTGATGTCGCTGTTTTGGAAACGCATGACTCGTAATGGGGCGTTAGCCGGAATTATTGTTGGCGGAATTACAGTTTTGGTTTGGAAACAATTTACGTTTTTTGGCTTGTATGAAATTGTTCCTGGGTTTATCATGGCTTGTTTGGCGATTTATTTAGTCAGCATCTTTGATACGCCGCCGTCTCA
Organism: Bacillota bacterium; assembly: GCA_017889625.1. GTDB lineage: Bacteria > Bacillota > Negativicutes > Sporomusales > CTSoil-080 > CTSoil-081. The sequence goes on from JAGGAD010000001.1 coordinate 72,732, forward strand.
AGCTGTTGTCGATGATTTCAACGCAGTAGATAAGAGCGTAATATAATAATTTGATGCATAAAAAATATGAGACCATCAAAAATTTTTTGATGGTCTCATATTTTTTATGTTGTTGCTGAAATGGGAAAATCAGTATCAAAATGACAAGATGAATTTGCATTATTGCGAAGTTTAAGCTGGCAGCAATCAGTAAGTAACAGGTTATAGTCTTGTACGGGTCTGGTGGCATGAATATTGCAATTAATAAAGATATGTGTTCTGAGCTTGGGTTAGTAGGAGCCGGAACTAAAGGTTAAAACTAATTTATACTAGGAGGACACTTATGCGTACTGCTATTGTAGTATTTACTAAAGTTCCCAAAGCCGGCGAGACGAAGACAAGGCTAACAACTAGCCGGGGCGGTGTACTGACCCCGGAAGAAGCTGAGTTTCTTTATACCGCCTGTTTGCTTGATGTAATTAATTGTTGTGTTGCATCCCAAAGTGGGGATGTCTGGATTTGTTACAATTGTGAGGGGGATAGGGAGTACTTAAATAAAGTATTGACGAGGACTAACGATCCGGCACGAATTAAAGGAATTTATTGTGATCGCGGGGGAACTTTTGATGAATGTATGCAGTATGCGGCTGACTATTTATTAGAAAATAGTAGCGAACGCTTAGCCGAAGCGGTAGTTATTGTCGGAGGCGATCTTCCCGGATTACAGCCGAGTATTATTAAAGAAGCGGTGAAGAAGCTGAAGTGTATGGCGGTAAGTGAAGCAGGCTTGGCGGCTATAAAAGGTCAGGGCGAAGCGGTGGGGGCAGCTGTTGTTGAAGGTGCGTGTCAGGAAGGCGGTTTTTCACTGATTGGTTATACCTATACCACGCCGTTCAAATTTGACCAGGTTTTTTATAACCTGGAAGGAATTACGGCGCTGGATATGGTGGTAGATAAGGTGGAGGCCAGTCAAATTCCGTTTGCGTTTGTGGAGATGGTGCCTGATGTAGACATTCCGGTTGATTTGGCAAGCATGATTCCGGTAGTAAAAGGAATTAAACTGGCAGCAGCCTATGATAGTACGGTGCTGGCGCCGATGAATATTCTAAGAATGTTGGAAGAGTTAGGGTTAGCGGCTTCAGCTTTGCCGCCGCAGCGTTGAAGGGCGGCTGAAGATAATGCAAAACAGTCAAATAGCCGAAGTCTTTCGTTCTACGCTTAATCTTAGATGGTCACCAGTTGCGGTCCGGCTGATGCGGCCAGGCGAGAAAGCACCCAGTGGAGTAGACGAACCGATAAGCCGGATTCGTCATTGCCAAGCTATTGCGTTGGCGAGACGTGGCAATAGTCTGTATCTTCCCCCGCGACGGCATGCTTGCCCGGATGGGGCGGCAATTATGGGACTGGTGCCGATGTCGCCTAAACTTAAATCAGGGGAACTATACTTATTATTTAAGAAACTTCCTAACCTTGAATGTGCAAAAAAAATGATTGTGAGTCGGCCGGAGTTTGCTGCCGGGACGTATAGTGCAAGTGTTGTTGCTCCGTTAGAAGAAGCGGCGTTTGAACCTGATGTGGTCATTTTTACATTGTGGCCGGAGCAGGCCATGTGGCTGTGTGCGGCATCAACTTATTCTACTGGAGAACGGCAAATTTTCAATACATCAGGCTACAATTCGACTTGTGCGGATTTGACTGTTCAGGTAATGACCAGTCAAAAAATGAATATATCGTTTGGCTGTTATGGGGCCAGGGCCTCAAGTGATGTCGCGGATTTTGAGGTTTATGTGTCTGTGCCTTATAGGGACCTTGCGGTACTGATAGAAGCGCTGAAAAAGCTTTCGCTGAAAAGTATTCCTGAAGCCCGGCGGCGTATTTATATGCCACCGATTATGGATAATGTGCTTCAGGTCGGGGAAGCCGAGAAAGAACAAGTAGAGATAATCATCGATCGTGAACGATGCAGCGGATGTGGGCTATGTGCGGCTTTTTGTCCTGAAGCTATGCTGGAAGTAATTGCGGTGGGCGATAAAAAAAAGGCTGTGGTGAGCAAGAGTGGCGGGTGTTGTTGTTGTTACACCTGTGTAGGCCAATGTTCCCAGAAGGCCATCCAGTTAAAACCGCATAGTAATATTCCAAATGGAGGGAAGTAGGGGATGAGTGATTTAAAAAAAGTTGCTTGCCATTTTTGCCATATGAATTGCGGGATGTTGGCAGAAGTGGACAATGGAGTGATTACCAAAGTGACCGGAGACCCAGAACATCCTTTCAATCAGGGTGCACAGTGTCCGCGGGGGGCTTCGGCATTGGATCACCTTAACCATCCCAATCGGATAAATTATCCGTTAAAACAGATAGGAAAACGTGGGGCGGGGCAATTTGAGCGGGTAAGTTGGCAAGAGGCGCTTGACGATATTGCTGCTAGGCTGACAAAACTCAAAGCTACTTATGGAGCCGAAACTCTTAGTAGCTTAGGGGGGACTAACCGAACCGATGACTTTGCCAGACGACGGTTTTTTAACCTGTTTGGCAGTCCTAATGTAGCTCATACTGCTCCCGTATGTTGGATTCCAAATTTTTTGGTGGAGTCGGCTTCTTATGGTTGGGCGGCCTTTGATCCTGAGATTGCAGGTTCACGGTGTGTAATTATTTGGGGGCATAACCCGGCTACTTCATATCTGCCGGAAATGCGCGGCTTGCTCCAGGCTAAAGCTAATGGCACTAAAATCATTGTAATTGATCCGATTTTCAGTGAAACTGCGGCTAAAGCTGACCTCTGGCTAGCGATTAGGCCTGGTTCGGATAACGCTTTGGCGCTGGCTTGGCTTAACGTTATTATCAATGAAGGCTTGTATGATTACGAATTTGTTGATGAGTGGACGGTTGGGTTTGACGAACTTAGTGAACGGGTTGAAGAATACACGCCGGAGTGGGCGGCGGAAAAGACCGGAATCTCGGCTGAAGTTATTGCGGAAGCCGCTAGAATATATGCTACTGCCAAACCAGCCTGTATCCAATGGGGGGTTGCTACCGACCAGTTTGGGCGAGGCAGCAGTGCCGGAGCGCAAGCTAGGGTAGCGCTAAGAGTTATCTGTGGCAATTTAGATGTGCCGGGTGGCGATGTAATGCCGGGGCCGCATCCGGACTTTATTACTGATTGGGAAATGGAATTAAACGATTTATTACCGTTGGCCCAGCGGCAAAAACAACTGGGGGCAGATAAATTTAAGTTGAACACCTGGCCGGGTTATCAGCTATTAACCGATAATATGGTGCGGGTCTGGGGAAAAAGCATTCCGGCAGAGTGGTTCTGCGAGGCTAATGCGCCGCTCCTATTCAGAGCAATGGTGAGTCAACAGCCTTATCCAGTGAAAGCTTGTATTGTGTTAGCTAATAATCCTTTGATTTCTTACGCCAATTCTAAATTAGTATATCAGGCTTTAAAAAGTCTTGACCTCTTAGTAGTGATGGATTACTGGATGACCCCATCGGCGCTGTTGGCGGATTATGTTTTACCTGCGGCATCCTGGTTGGAACGTCCGGTAATGACCACGACTTATGGGGTATCGGATTGGCTTATTGCCTCTGAACGGGCAATTGAGCCAATGTTCGAACGGAAGACTGATGCTGATTTTTGGCGTGAATTGGGGCATAGATTGGGGCAAGTTGAATACTGGCCGTGGGAAAGCGACGAAGAAATATTTAAACAGCGATTGGATCCTATCGGACTGGAAGTCGACAGCTATGAAGAATTTGTTCAATATTACCGGATGGCCTTTGCCCCACGAGAATACAGGAAGTATCAGGAACGTGGGGTGGCTACTCCTTCAGGTAAGGTTGAACTTAAAAGCTCTATTCTCGAACAGTTGGGCTATGATCCATTGCCGCATTATGTGGAATTACCGTTTGGCAGTGAGGCAAAACCTGAAATGGTAGCTGAATATCCATTAACATTAATCGCCGGAGGCGGGTTCATGCCGTTCTTTCATTCCGAGCACCGGGAAATAACCAGAATCCGGCTGTTAAAGCCGTACCCAAGAGTAGCAATCAGTCCGGTGCTGGCAAGTCAACTTAGTATTAAAGATAAGGAATGGGTGTGGATTGAAACACCGACCGGACGGATAAAACAACAGGCCCTTATTACCTCGGCCGTAGCGCCCAATGTTATCCAGGCGGAGCGGGGCTGGTGGTTCCCGGAAAATTCGCCGGTTGACCCTGACCTTATGGGAGCATTTGATTCTAACGTTAATGTGTGCCTGGATGATGACCCCAATACTTGCGATGAAGCATGTGGCAGTTGGTGTACCAGGGCGGTTATGTGTCGGATATCTAAAGTCGGGGGTGAAAGATAATGCATTGGGGGATGGTTATTGATCTAAGACGGTGCGTTGGCTGTCATGCCTGTACCATAGCTTGTCAAAATGAAAACAACTTGCCGTTGGCGCTTAAATACTGCAAAATTTTCAAGGTTGGTCCGAATGGAGAATATCCCAATCTTACATCCTACAACATTCCTATAGCCTGCATGCATTGTGAGGAGGCGCCGTGTGTTGAAGGATGTCCTACGGGGGCGAGCCACCGGCGCGAAGACGGTATTATAGCGATTGATGCTGACAAATGTGTGGGCTGTCAGTTTTGCATGTTAGTCTGTCCCTATGGTGTGAGGCATATGAATAAAGAAGCTGGTGCCGTGGAGAAGTGTACGTTATGCTTTGAACGTCTGGAAGCTGGGAAAGTAACCCGGTGCGTTGAGACATGTCAACTTAAGGCTAGGCATATCGGTGACCTTGATGATGAAACTGGTGAACTTATGCGATTAATTAGGAAAGATAATGCTCAGCCGCTTTATAAACATTTAGGAACAAAACCATCGGTTTACTATATAATGCCATAAGAGAGGAGGCAGATTGGTTATGGAACAAAAACAAGGGTATTGGGGTTGGCTGGCAGCGGGCTATTTGTTTTTGGCGGCATTGGGGGCGATGATAGTCAGTACTGTGGCGATTATGGATATATTGGATATAAAAGTAGTCAGCCAAATTAATGGCTGGATAAGCTTAGTCGCCTTGGTTCTTGCCGGAGTGGGATCACTCTTTCTTATGGTCGAATTGACTCATATCTTTAGGGCCTATCTGATCTATGCTCGCCCTTCGTCTATTATGTGTATTGGATCATACTTATTGACTGCTTTTTTGGGGCTTACGTTTATTTATGCAACCTTTTTCTTTGACTTTATTCCTTGGGCTGGACTAGTCGTGATTAGAAAGATCGTGGCAGTGCTTACTATTGTAAGTGCGTTGGGATTAGTTGCGTATCCCGGCCTGGAATTGGCGGAAGCTAGGGGCCGGACTTTTTGGAATGGCGGCGGTCTGGTAGCGTTGTTTATTACCAATGGTGCGGCTACTGGACTAGCTGGGGTCAATATTATGCTAGTGCTGTTTGGTTTGGGGGTCAGTCAGTATGTAATGGTACTGAATCTAATTCTAACAATAACCTTAATTATCCAATTAACTATGATTAGTAGTTATCTATGGGGAATCAAATTAACTGGAGCTAAGGAAGCCCAAGCCAGTGTTGCTAGTCTGGTTACCGGGACTTACCGGTTTAAATTTATGGGTATTGTAGTATCAATAGGCACTGTAGTGCCATTGATACTTGGCTTTTTCGGAAGTTTGCCGCAACTTGTGGTAGTGGCGGCAGTATTGGTACTTGTCGGTGGATTATTGTTTAGGCGGGTATTCTTGGCGGTTGCGCTAAGAATAGTTATGCCGGGCGAAGAAAATCAAACTATCAGCGACAAAGAAGCGGCGCAGTTAGCGATTAGATTAGAAAAATGCTGGGCGCAAAAAGCTGGCTGGCTAAAGAATTGACAGTCGGTTGGTGAGGTGTTGACGTTGGAACAAATAGTGGCTTTTGCGGAATATAAGGAGAAAGAACAATTGAGAAGTTTATTTGCTGAGACGGATATGGGGCTTGCCGGTGAAATTGAAGACCATGTGCTATTAAAAAAAGGTGATCGAATATTGGCTGGGGGCCGGCTCGTGCAAATGGATGAAAGCTTGTTTCATTTAATGGTATTTGCGGTGGATAAAGCGAAACGTGGTACCGGATTAGGAAAAAAACTAATTGATAAACTTTGTCAATTCCCATGGGCTTATTGCCGGGAAGCGGAGAAACTTAAAGGATTAGAGTATACTATTACTACTATTGCTAAAGGAACAGCGGTGCCTTTTTATCAAAACTGCGGTTATCAGATGATTAGTTTTGCTGAACTCCCGGAGCCGTTTGACCTGCAATGCCGGGAGTGTCCTGACCAAAAGGAATGTAAACCGATGGCTCTGGCGTTTTATGGGAAAGCCGGTACTAAAGAGGTTGGGTGATGAGATGAAACGAAGTTTTAAACTTATGGGTACAGGTGCCGGACCAGGGACACCGTCTTTTTTTTGCGAATGTGCGGGTTGTCTGGAAGCACGTCAATACCCTAAGTATTCCAGAACACGTAGTGGGGCCGTGGTAAAGACCGAAATTGGCAATATCCTGGTAGATGCACCGCCGGATTTACGGGTTCAACTATTGCGCGAACAAATAAAGGATATTGACAATATTTTTATGACACATTGGCATTATGATCATTTTGGCGGATTAGGTGAACTGGAGTACTATGGTAAGTTAGCTAGAAAACAAAAAGTACCATTATACCTGCCGCCAAGCGCTCAACCGGAATTTGCTGCGGCCTTTCCTAATTTATTTGAGGTGTTTGAAGTAAAAAGCTGGAGCTTTGGCGAACAGTACTGGTTTGGCGGATTGTCAATTACGCCGCTGGCGGCGTGTCATGGTATAGAAACTGCTGGCTTTTTGGTGGAAACGGTGAATAAGCGCTTGGCATATTTTCCTGATACATCCGGAATGCCAGCAACCACAGCTCACAAGGTCAAAGGTGTGGATTGGCTGATTTGTGATGCAACATTTTGCGGTGATAATTGGTTTCCCCAAGTGCATATGTCAGCAGAGCAGGCTATTGAATTGGGGAAGGCTCTGAGTGTTGGGCAGACGGTTCTCACCCATATGTCGATTCATTACAGCCGTCCGGTGGTTAATAGTGAACTGGCGGCACTGGCGGCCAAACAGGCTGGAGTTAAAGTTGGCTATGATGGAATGGTATTTGAATTGTAATAAGCGGTTTAGTAAGGGAGATTACATAGTAAAATCAATAGTACAAAAAAAAAAAATATGGTAAAATATAACAAGAAGTATTTATAGGAAAGTATATACTATAAAATGATTGAGTGGTTGATACGGTGGATAGTATAAAACCAAGAGTGTTTATTGGCTCATCAACAGAAGGTTTAGCCATAGCTGATGCTATTCAGAAAAACTTGGAATACTATTCCTATGTTGATCTTTGGACGCAAGGAATATTTGAACCGTCCAGTACGAGTCTGGATGATCTAATCATGGCGCTTAATCAATATGATTTTGCAATCTTTGTCTTTATGCCTGAAGATGTAGTTAAAATGAGATTGGAAGAATACGCTGCAGTACGAGATAACGTCATTTTTGAGACCGGCCTATTTATTGGGAGAAATGGGAAAAATCGCACCTTTTATATTGCGCCACGCGGGAAAAAGTTTCGTCTTCCGTCAGATTTAGCGGGGTTTAGTGCAGCGGATTATGATGATGCTCATCCTAATTTGAATGCGGCTCTAGGGCCAGCCTGTACAGCAATATTAGCTAAAATGAAACGAGAAGGACCTATAATTAGATGACGGGGGCGTTAGCTGAAGAAATATTGTCGGTTTTTATTGGCTGCTCTGATGAGGGAGTAGAACTAGCAAGTATCGTTCAATGTGAATTGGATAAAATATGTTATTCTTATCTCGAACGTCAAGGCAGAATCAGGGTAATGAGTTCTAATCTCCAGCGAATTACTGAAGGTGTTAATGATGCCGATTATGGAATTGTTGTATTTTCAAAAAAAGATATGGAAAGTAAGAACGGCGATTTACTTTTTATGAGCGGACTTCTTCGGGGAACTTTAGGCGCAGAACGATTTAGTATGATTGTTCCGCGATATATGGATATAGGTAGCCTTACACAGTATTTACAGGGCTGTAATCCGTACACTTTTGACTCTGGCAACCCTAACAAATGTGGAGCGCTGGGGGTGGCCTGTTCGGAAATTAGTGACCGGCTAAAAAAAATGACTAAAAGAAAACTGCCGCGATATTATGTACAACTTGAAAACAAGAAACGGATGCTTATAGTAGCACTGGAGAGTCTTAGTGGTGATAAAGATAAATATAATCCGCTAATGGCTTGTATGAAGGATTGCTTTGATGCAAACACAGAAATATTAAGTGAGTCTAAGATACTAGGAACGGAAATGTTTATTTTAAGTGAGAATAAACAAGAATTGGTTAAAATTGGCGGTTCTGGAATCATTAAGTCCCATCATAAGCTTTATCTATATGATGATAGTAAGATTGTAGTACAGTGCTACAAGAAAAATGAGCTATTGTTGGGCGAGAATGTTGATCGGTTTCTCGATGACGAGGAACTTTATTATGAGTATGTTTTTTGTTGCCCGATACGGCGAAAAGCTGTGTTGGCGGTGCACATTGGGAGCAAGAATAACATAACATCTAATGAGGATAATAAATTGCTGACAGAACTAGAGAAGCGGAACGGTAGCTATATCGGGATTATTAAGTTAGTGATTAAGGGAGGACTTCGCTAGGATGAAATTTCACATAAGTAGAGGTAAAACTAAAATAAATGGCGGGGCTTCAATGGTAAAAACAACAAGCTATGTTAAGCCAGTAAGTGATAATGGTGTGGTACTAGGAACGGTTTTCAAAAAAGACGAAAATGTACGGATTATTGCTAATAAAAAACCGGAAGAAGCGCTATATCGGATTTAACCTTAAGTATTAGTTAGTGGGGAAAAGCTATCTTTGTACGTAAGCATAAATAAATAATTATAGCGTATATTTTAGTTCTATGCTTTTAATGGTATAGAACTGTTTTGGTTTGGGTTTGCAGTGGGAAAAAATAAACAGTAGCTTTAAAATTTGCTTTGTCATATAATGGTAACAAGGAAGAGTTTCAAGTAGAATTAATTTAATTTTCAGTAAAAAGCAAAAGGATGTATTGTTGGTCAGTCGGCCTAGCGTGGTATTGGGAATTTAACTTGTTTATACTTGAATTTTGTTTGGGGGAGCAGACATGCGGGATGGACATAACCGCCAGATTAACTATTTGCGTTTGTCGTTAACTGATCGTTGCAATTTTCGATGTGTATATTGTGTGCCGCCACAGGGGAAAGAGTGGTTAGAACATTCGGAAATTCTCACTTATGAGGAAATGCTGCGATTAATCAAGGTTTTTAACAAAGCGGGTATAACTAAAATTCGATTAACTGGAGGTGAGCCGCTGGTTCGCAAGGGGGTAGTTGAGTTTGTAGCAGCGATTAAGGCGCTGGGGGTAATCGAAGATATTTCGATGACCACTAATGGAAGCTTATTGCCGCCTTTAGCGAATAGACTAAAAACTGCGGGATTAAACCGGGTAAATATCAGTCTGGATACGATTAATTCGGCTAATTTTACCCAAATAACTACTTGCGGTCGTTTAGATGATACTTTATCAGGCATTAAAAGTGCACTGAAAGCTGGACTTACTCCGGTCAAGCTTAATGTAGTTTTGACTGAGGCTTTAACTGAAAGTGATTTGACTTATTTTACTGAGCTGGTTTACCACCAGCCGATTTCAGTAAGATTTATTGAATATATGCCAATTGGCAATCAGCCGGTTCAACGCGGAATGGATGTGGCGATGGTTAAGAAATTGTTAGGCCTTGCAGGAAGAGAAATGCTTATTCCAGCCTCGGTAATTCAAGGCGATGGTCCGGCAAAATATTACCGTTTTCCTAAGTATCAAGGCTCTTTTGGGTTTATTACGCCGATATCGGAGCATTTTTGTGAGGCTTGCAATCGCTTGCGGTTGACTGCGGATGGACACCTGAGGCCATGTCTATTGTCTAATACGGAAGTTGACATTAAGACGCCGCTTAGGAATGGGGCAAGTGACAATGATTTGACCGAACTTTTTTTTACTGCTATCCGGGAAAAACCAGAAGGTCATTCGCTTTGCCGAGCCAGTGGTTACCCAGCTTTTGAACGGAGTATGTCACAAATTGGGGGATAATAGTTGTATTAGAATAGTTGAGGAGGTAGAAAAATGGCACTTGTCCAAATTCATCTAGGAACAACCATCAGTAGGGAAAACAAATCAAAAATAGCCCAAGAAGTATCGGAAATTATTTCGAAATATTCAGAATGTGATAAAGCTACGATCCAAGTTATTGTTTGGCAAAATGCTCCGGATGCTCCGGAGGATAGTTCCGTATTTATGGTATGCGATGGACAGGAAAAACAATATATAAAAAATTCTGTCTGTATATACTAGCGGAAACGCTATTCAATAAACAAAGAGGGTGCCCTAAAAAACATTAATGTCTTTTAGGGCACCCTCTTTGTTTATTTCAACTTATAGATGGGCTAAATATATGCATAAAAGTATTGACAGTGAACGATAATCTGAATATTATATAAATAAGCATAAACAATCAGATACAATCATAAACAATCATGGATAATAGAAAACGTTGCGCGAATGGGAAGTGTGAACACGTTGAGTATACTGTACGAAGAAGAACGGAAAAAGAAAATTATTGAGTATCTTCAGCTAAATTTAAGAGTCTCAGTGCGTGAGCTTAGTAGTAATTTTTCAGTTTCCGAGTCAACAATCCGCAGAGATTTGCAGGAACTTGAAGATGAAAATAAGTTAAAGCGAACGCATGGTGGCGCAGTTTACTTGGAGGATGTAAATTTAGAACTTACATTTGGCGAGAAAGAGGATAAATTTCGCCAGGAAAAAGTGGCAATTGCCAAAAAAGCGGCAGAGCTTATTGAGGATGGCGACACGATACTTATAGATTCCGGGACAACAACGCTATATATGGTGAATGAATTAAGAAAGTTTTCTAATTTAACGGTTGTTACTAATTCGATTATCTTGGCGCAGGTTTTGCAAGGTCAGGAAAATATCCAAGTAGTTGTGGTTGGTGGTATGTTGCGGAAAAATACCTTGGCAATGGTGGGGCCAATGGCAGAGCAGGCGTTGGGGATGCTTAATGTGAATAAAGCGTTTATTGGGACAAATGGGCTTAGTCTGGAGAATGGGTTAACGACTCCGAATATTATTGAGGCGGCTACAAAAACTAAAATGATTAGCATTGCCAAGCAAGTCGTGGTATTAACTGATTGGAGCAAATTTGGCAAGGTGTCGTTTGCCAAATTTGCCGAGTTGTCTCAAATTGATACTTGTATTGTTGATGATAAAGCATCGCCGGAATCAATTGAGCAAATAAGAAAGGCCGGAATAGAAGTAGAAGTTGTTTATCTATAGGAGGAATTGCCATGGGCCAATATGTAGTAACGGTTACTTTAAATCCAGCACTAGATAAGACGGTAGTTATTGATAAATTTGAGGTTGGTGGATTGAATCGAGTGAAGAATATGCGAATCGATCCTGGTGGCAAGGGGATTAATGTTGCTAGAGTATTAACTGGATTGGGGGTAGCGGTTCAGGCGACTGGGATTATTGCGGGGTCGCAAGGTCAACTATTAAAGCAATATTTAGCAGCCGAGAAAATAAGCGAAAGCTTTGTGACAATACCTGGACAAACTAGAACTAATTTGAAGGTGGTTGATGCTAATTCAAAGGTTACGACTGAAATCAACGAAGCTGGTTTTTTGGTAGGAAAAGTAGAGTTGGAAAAATTCAAGGAACATTTGGAACAATTGCTGGATAATGTTTGCTATCTAGTTTTGAGTGGAAGTCTGCCGCCCCAAGCTGAAAATAGTATTTATAGTGAGTTAATCGGAATAGCTAAAGGCAAAGGTGTACATACAGTACTTGATGCGGATGATGCGGCGCTTCGTTTGGGGATAACAGCCCGGCCGCTGGCAATAAAGCCAAACATTCATGAATTAGAAAAGCTGGTTGGGCGAAGTTTAACGGATGATAATGCGGTTCTTTGTGCGGTTCGGGAAATTATTGATCAAGGTGTTGAAATAGTTATCGTGTCAATGGGAGCCGAGGGGGCGTTAGTTGTAAATAAAGATGAGGCATATCGAGTGCGGGTTTCTTCAATGATAGCAGAAAGTACGGTGGGGGCCGGTGATTCGATGGTCGCTGTATTAGTATATGCACTGCTTAATAAGTTTTCGTTGAGCGAGACAGCACGCTGGGTTACAGCCGCTGGAAGTGCAACGGCTGCTAAACCGGGAACTGAAGTATGTAACTTATCAGAGATAAAGCAGTTTTTGGCTAATGTGCAGGTTCAACGTCAGAGTTAGATTTTGGTGGCATTAAAACAGTTTAAGAGGAGGATTCTTGTGAAAAAGATTTTAGCGGTTACTGCTTGCCCTACGGGTATTGCGCATACCTATATGGCAGCAGAAGCTTTGGCTCAGGCGGCAGCACAAAAAAATGTTGAGATTAAGATTGAGACCCGTGGGGCGGTTGGGGTGGAAAATCCTCTAACTCCTGAGGATATTGCCGGAGCGCATGCCATTATTATTGCTGCCGAAACCGATGTGGAAGAAGCACGTTTTGTCGGACAAGCTATATTCAAAGTTGCCATTGCTGAAGCGATTAAGGATCCGGGTAAGGTTATAGATGCTGCAGTTAATTTGGAGCCGGCTAAAACAAACGATATTAACCAGGCAGCAAAAAATAAAGAAGAACGAAAATCCCAAATAACAGGCCCTTATAAGCATCTCATGACTGGTGTATCATATATGTTGCCGTTGGTTATTGCAGGTGGTTTAATTATCGCAGTATCGTTTGTTTTTGGGATAGAAGCTTTTAAAGAGCAAGGAACCTTGGCTGAAGCACTGATGACTATTGGTAGCGGCTCGGCTTTTGCCTTGATGGTACCAATCCTAGCGGGATTTATTGCTTTTTCAATTGCCGAAAAACCGGGACTTGCACCGGGAATGATAGGTGGTATGTTAGCGGCTAAGATTGGCGCTGGTTTCCTTGGCGGTATTATTGCGGGATTTTTAGCCGGTTATGTTGTCCAGTTTATGAAAGAAAATATAAAATTACCGAAGAATTTTGCGGGGTTAGTTCCTATTTTGATTATACCGTTTATCGGTAGTGCTATTGTTGGATTATTGATGATTTATGTTATCGGTACACCCGTAAAAGCGATTATGGATGGACTTAGTGCCTGGTTGGCTAATCTTGGCGTAGCAAATGCCGCACTTCTGGGATTGGTTCTGGGAGCGATGATGGCGTTTGACATGGGGGGGCCGGTAAACAAGGCAGCATATACATTTGCAATCGGTCTTTTAGGAACAGGGTTTTATGGGCCGATTGCTGCGGTTATGGCGGCAGGTATGACGCCGCCGCTCGGGTTGTGGCTAGCAACGCTTTTGGCACCAAAAAAGTTTTTGTCAGAAGAACGTGAAGCCGGAAAAGCGGCTGGGGTGCTGGGGCTTTCGTTTATTACGGAGGGGGCTATTCCATTTGCGGCGGCTGATCCGTTTCGGGTTATTCCATCAATTATGGTTGGTTCGGCGGTTACCGGGGCGTTATCTATGGTGCTAGGCGCTACTTTGCGCGCCCCGCATGGCGGAATTTTTGTTCTCCTCATTCCTAATGCGGTTGGCAATCTGGGAATGTATGTGCTTTCTTTGTTAGTTGGAACGGTGGTAACGGCGGTAATTCTTAGTATCGTTAAAAAAAATAAAGCAACTGTTTAGAGTTTGTAAATATATTGAACGAGGAGATAAACTATGAAAATAATGGATATCATTAATGACAACACCGTATTTATTGGTTTGGATGTCAACAGCCAAGAAGAGTGTCTGAAAGTAATGGCTGAAGGAATGAAAAAGGCCGGTTTTGTTAGTGACATTACTACTTATTTGGCGGCAGTAAAGGAACGTGAAGCAAAGGGTTCAACGGGAATTGGCTTTGAGGTAGCAATTCCACATGGTAAATCAGATGGTATGGTTGCACCGGGATTGGCCTTTGCCAGGCTAAAGACACCAATTGACTGGAATTCGTTAGATGGGAGTCCTGTGCACCTGGTATTCCTAATTGGTGTACCACAGGCTGCTGCTGGTGATGAGCATATAAAAATACTTATTGCTTTATCGCGAAAACTGATCCATTCCGAGTTTCGGGAAGCGTTATTGGCGGTAAAATCACCAACCGATCTTTATCAAATTTTACAAGATATTTAATAGGAGATGTGACATGATAACTGTAGAAGCAATATTAGAAAATCCGTCGGGGTTCCACCTTCGTCCGGCTCAGCTTTTTGTGGAGAAGGCGAATCAATTTAAGTCTTTGATTACGGTAAAAAATGACAAAGGTATGGGGGTCGCTGGTAAGAGTATTTTAGGATTAATGACCCTGGGGTTAACGCGCGGCGCCAAAATTATTATCGAGGCTAATGGTGAAGATGAAGAAGCGGCCGTTAAGGAACTTTTGGATTTAGTTAAAAGTAAATTTGGTGAATAACTAGAAGTGGCTCCGGTAAAAAGTTTAGCTAAGCTTTTTATCGGGGCTTTATATATTTTGTAGTGGTCAGTGAATTTAATGAGCATTGTTGGGTTGTTAGATGGTAGGAGGAGTTTAAGCTTAACTTATGGAATAAAAATGAATCGTAAAGTGAATCTGCGGCAGATGGGCGTGAGGCGAGGTTGCTATATGATTGTAAATGTAGTCTGTTCGGTTGAACTTCAAGCAGTGTTGACCGAGCTGGTAAAAGCCAGAGGTATTGAAGTGAATAGTGAAGCTAAGGTTACGCTGGTGGAAAAAGGCTGTGACTATTCGCCGCACGGAGTTGCGATTGTTTTTGAATATAATTCGCTGCCGGAAATTGTTGAGTTATTGGACCTTATGGCTAAAAAGCATGAGCCGGCAAAAAATATAATTAGTGCCAGACGGCTTGATAGTGATAACTATGAAATATTAGCCTACGAAGATATTATCTATTTTGAAGCGGCGGGTAATAATGTTTATTGTCTTACGGCCACTGCTAAATACCGGATTAAAAACAAATTGTACGAATTAGAAACTAATTTGCGGGAACAGGGCTTTATTCGAGTGGGCAAATCAGTGTTGCTTAACATTATGAGTGTAGTTGAAATTATTCCGTGGTTTGGATCAAGACTATTACTCAAGTTGAAGAATAACCATGAACTTGAAGTTACGAGAAACTACGTAAAAAGTTTCAAAGAATTTTTGGAATTATGAGTAAGAGTGAGGATTTTGCTATGCGGAATGCGGTGATAGCGTATGTACTTAATGCCATTGGGTCAGCGTTTATTGGTTTGGTGGTCTGCAGCGTGGAGGTTGTTATGAACGTATATCAACCGGAAATGTTTAGGTATTTTGTTCATAGTGCAGTAATTGGGGCAATTATTGGCACAGTATGTCGCATTGTTGGGTATTCATTAAGCGGTTATATGGGACATAATATTTTCCGATCGTTAGGTTTGATTTTTATAATTATCGCTGCAGCTATGGCGTTGGTGAATGACATATTTAATGTGTCATTCTGCCATTTGTTTGTGTTGTTGGTGATTGCCGAAGTGCTGGGTTTGCTAACCGCATATTTGAATATTAGGTATGCTAAAAAGTTAAATGATCGATTGAAGAAAAAACAAGCGACTATAAGGCAGAATTTCAACAGCTAATTTCCGGGGGATTTCCTCCGGTTTTTTTATTTGGCGTAATCTGCAACTTACATAGCGAATATACCCTGTTATCATTAGTTAATGGTGTTAGGGGACGGACATATATATAATAAACTTAAAATAATGTTTAGGAGAAGGGGGAGAATGGTGCAAGGCTTTTTTTTAGGGCTGTCGACTGGGGCGGTGTGCCTGGCTTATTGTGCGCCAACCCTAGTGCCGTATATATTGGGCGAAGGAAAAGGTGTTTGGCAGACTAGTATAATTGTTGCTCAGTTTCTTGGAGGACGGTTATTGGGCTATCTCTTTTTTGCGGTGATAGCCTGGGGGCTTAATTGCTCACTTGTTAATCAGTTAGGTTCTAATGAGGGCGCTATTGGGGTAATCTATATAATTTTGGCGGCTGCCTTGGCGTTATATGGGCTTGCAAATAAAAGCGCGCTTTGCGCCGGACGGTCTTCAACGTGGTCAGGTTTATGGCTGAATGGTCAGCGGCCGGCGATGATACCAATGAGTCTGGGATTTCTTACCGGCTTGAATCTGTGCCCGCCGTTTTTACTGGCGTTGGCCAATGCCAGTGAATTTAACCAGCTTAGTCAAAGCATACTGTTTTTTTTCAACTTCTTTTTAGGTACGACGGTGTATTTTATTCCGGCACCGTTGCTAGGTACGTTTAATTGGTTACCGGCTTTTAAGGTAGTGGGGAAATTGGCGGCGGCGATTACTGCTATTTATTATCTGTATACCGGTATAGTTATGATTGGAGGAGGCTTGCTTTTATGACCAACCGGGTAATTAATCCAGACATACTAAGACCGTCGGCGGTATCCCCGCTGAAAGTGCTGCTCTGTAGTTTGCCGATGCTGATTTTAACAGCATTTTTGATCTCACGTGGTAGTATGCCGGTTGAACCGTTAAAAGTGGTGGCATTTAGTATGACCTATATACTTATAAATGGGCTGTTTTTTCTTATGATATATACCGGTAAAGTGTATCACTATCGGGCAATATTATTTATAACTGTTGCCGTAGCGTTCATTATTGCTTTTGGCGCTAATTTATTGGAGGAACGGGGCAGCATGCTGTTAAGAACCGAAAATACTCTTGCCGGGGATGCGCCGTTTTGTCATTTGGTTATACCGGCGATCATAATCCCGGCGGTGGTGACTAAAACAATTATCTTTCCGGGAACAATTATTGATCGGTTTGCCAGTATTTCCGGTATGCTGGTGTTGTGGCTTGGGGCATCGGTGGCGTTAGGCCGCGGTTGGTGCAGCTGGGTTTGTTTTTATGGGGGACTGGATGAAGGCTTTTCCTGCTTATGCCGTAAACCGGTTATTAAAAATATTGCTGATCAATGGCGGTATTTACCTTGGGCCGTGTTATTAGTGGTGGTGTTAGTTTCGGCCTTGACCTTTTCGCCTGCCTATTGCGAATGGCTGTGCCCATTTAAAACCGTTACTGAGTTTTCAGCAATAACGTCCTTCAAAATTTTGGTGCAAACAATTATCTTTTTGCTGTTATTTATTAGCCTAGTCGTCGTACTGCCAATTCTTACTGGACGCCGTATCCAGTGCGGGCTTTTTTGTCCGTTTGCTGCTTTTCAAGCATTAACTAACAAATTCAATATTTTTACTATTGGAATTAACCGGGAGAAATGTGTAGAGTGTAAGCGGTGTGTTAAAGGTTGTCCTACTTTTTCGTTAGATACAGTCAGTGTTAAGCAGGGAAAACCGCTGCTTTCCTGTACAAAATGCGGTAAGTGTATAGATAACTGTCCCAAGCAGGCAATAAGCTTCCGCTTAAAAGGAATTCCTGTGGGGGTAAATACTCAAAGTGCAAAAATATTGTTTTTGTATCCGGCGTTTACTTTCGCGGCAGCCGTGGGTGGCGGGTTTATCTACGGGGCATTGATCCGGGTGCTCAAATTAATTACTACTGGTAGTATGTTTTAATAGGGAGGAAAAGGTATGCGTCGGTTGCGGGTTGTGCTTAGCTATATAGTGGCGGTACTCATGATAGTTGTGGCGGTGGCGGCGCTTGCTGGCAGCAATTTTTTGGCCGCAAAACTAGTGGCTGTCACGGGTATAAGGGTGTCACCGTGGTATACTGGCGGTGAAGTGGCCAACATCATTGAGCATGGCAGTTACCAGACTTTGATTCATCGCCCGGTGTTTGATGCGTTAATCGATCAAGCTACAGAAGGGTTTGTCCAGCTGGACTGGCAGCCGCTAGCAGCACTGCCGGAATATATAGACGAAGATATCGATTGCTTTGGCAACGGCAATATTGATGGTCATATCAAGCTTGATACCAGAAATAATATAGCGCAGTTTACCTCTTACAGCTCCCAGGCGGTTTCCCTAGCAGGAAGCTATAAACTAAAAGACCGGGTGACCATAAGGGTTGTACTCTTACGTGATTAGCCAATACAAGAGGCCGTCTAACCAGCATTAACGCTGGCTAGACGGCCTCTTGTTACTTTATTTACCGATAAATTCTTGGACAACATATACTGAACCGGTGGAACTATGCACTACCCCAATTCCGACCTCGGTATAGTGGCTATTTAAGATGTTGGCACGATGCCCTGAACTGCCCATAAATGCGGTTTCAGCCCCACTAACACTTCGGTCTATTGCCAGATTTTCGCCGGCATACAGATAACTGATATTAGCTTGGCGCATCCGGTCAAAGGGGGATTTACCTTCGGGATTAGTATGGGCAAAATAGTTGCGGTTAATCATATCTTTGGCATAGCTTTCAGCCAAGGCGGTTAATTGGGCATTAACTCTTAAACTCGGTAATCCATTAGCTGCCCGGTCAGCATTTAAGAGGGCCAGGGCTTGTTGTTCTTCCGAACTGTAATTGCCAGAATTGGTAGTTGTAGTGGTTTGAGTGGTAGTTGTTGTAGTCTGGGCCGGGGTGGTAGAAGTGGATGCGGGGATAGTATACAGATTGGACTGCCTGGTATAGCGGTAGCGCGGAATAGTATATCTTACATTGACAAGGCTGCCGCTATTAGAGGTTAGTTGCTGGTAAGCAGAGTAAGGGGCGCGATAAATGATTTGGCTGGCATTAACTGCAGTAGTTAGTGCGGTACTGAGAATGGAAAACGTTATAATACTGGTAAGCAGCTTGGTTTTTAACGTGCTGTTTAACATCAGTACACCTTCCTGTCATCTTTTTATGTTAACTCTAGTACGCTATAAATATTTGCTCCTTTTGCAAATTATCCTGCAAATTAAGTGCTGTAAATTTGTGTAAAGGTTATTGGTGTAGCTGAGAATTAAGTTATACACGGTGTTGAAAAATAGGGCCTTGTGCTATTTTCCCCGGTGCTGGGCTAACTAAATTGGAATATTAGGCAAGCTGGAATGTATATAACGGCATTTTATCATACTAATCGCTGAGAATAAAACTGGAGGATGCTGTTAATGCGGATATTGGTTGTAGAAGATGACAAAGTAGTACGGGAAGCACTTACCGCTTTACTAAGCGAGGAAGGATATACTGTTGATAGTGTAGCTGCCGGTGATGAAGGTCTGTACGTTGCTAAACAGGATATTCATGATTTATTAGTCCTTGATGTTATGTTGCCGGGAATGGATGGGTTAGAAATTATAAAAAAATTGCGAGCCAATGGTTCTACAATTCCGATATTGCTGCTTACGGCTTTGGATAGTATAGATGACCGGGTCACGGGTCTTAATCTGGGCGCTGACGATTACTTAGTAAAGCCGTATGCTATGCGCGAACTTTTGGCAAGGATAAAGGCACTACTAAGGCGCAAAGGCAACTTAATTGATTGCGGACAGTTGAGTTATGGCGGTATCTTATTAGATGCTAAACTTCGGGATGGTGTTGTAGCTGAGAAAATTTTGGGGTTAAGTGCGAAAGAATATGAAGTTTTAGAATTCCTTATTTTAAATAAAGAACAACTTGTCACCAGAGAACAAATATTTGACCGTATTTGGGGATTTACTTCGGATACTACGGTCAATATTGTTGATGTCTATATCCACTATTTGCGAAAAAAGTTAGCCCAGGAAGGGGTGGATAAACTGATTCATACAGTCCGGGGGGCAGGATTTATGTTAAAGGAGAAATAGCAATGTTTTTAAATACGCGTCGGCGGTTGACGACACTAAACTCCTTAGTTTTTTTGCTGATTTTTATAATTTTTACTTCAACTTTGTATAGCTATTTGCATTTTCGGTTATTCAATCGGATTGATGCGGTTATGCTGTCGCAAGCAAACTCGATAAGATTGATAAACGGGCGCGTTGAACCAATAGGTAGGCCGCTAATTGATCCGCGGGTGTTCATATTACTCGGCAGCACTGAGGGCAATATTGTAAACCCGGCCTATGGTCAATCGCCTAAATTCTTAAATGTTGAAGAAATTGCCGCAACAATTAGTAGTGGTAAAATTGAAAATCGTGAATATGAAGGCCATGTATTTCGAATTGCCAATGTCCCATATCGGTTTAAAGATAATATATATCATGGTGATAGTAAAATTCCGATTCAATCGGTTATTGCGGTTAGTGAGGTTGATCCTGAAATAGAACTATTACATAGTTTTATTGGAATTACTTTTTTTGGTGGGCTAGTAAGCATGCTGGCTATTATTATTGCGGGATATTTACTGGCAAAACGGGCGATGGTGCCGATCCAGGCGGCGTGGGAAAGGCAGCAGCAGTTTGTTTCCGATGCGTCGCATGAGCTGAGGTCGCCGATTACTGGGATATATAGCAATGCTGAGTTAATGTTGAGGCACCCTGAACGAACCATTGCCGAAGAAAGTCATCGGATTAATACGATAATTGGTGAGTCAACACGAATGACCAAGCTCATTGCCAATCTATTGACCTTGGCTAGAGCCGACGCTAACAAGGCTGAATTGCAACTGACCCAAGTAGACCTGAATAAAATAATTGAAGATGTTATTCAAAGCTTTGAACCCAGGGAAGAAATAGAAAAAATCAGTCTGGCACTGGACATTGAGCCGGTGTTAAAGCTTGTGGCGGATAAAGAACGTATCCAACAATTAGTGGTAATTTTATTAGACAACGCTTTTAAATATACGTCTGCAGGCGGAGCCGTCAAGGTTAAGGGGTTTCGAGCAGACAAATATATTGTAATTAAGGTTACTGATACTGGTTCAGGGATAGCCCCGGAACATCTGCCACGCATTTTTGATAGATTTTTTAGAGGTGATAAGGCCCGGTCAAGAGAAAGCGGCGGTACGGGGCTGGGATTAGCAATAGCTAACTGGATTGTGCAAAAACATCGGGGCAAAATTGTCGTCGATAGTGAAGTTGGACAAGGAACGAATATTAGTGTATATTTGCCGGTACTGAAAGGGTAAAATTAGTTATTCCTTATTTTTCAAGCAATGATTGAGAAGTTTTTAAAAAAAAATTAAAAGTATTTTGGCATAATACAAACACAATATTAACATTGTATGTAAACTAGAGAAAGGAGGGATGGATGATGAAAAAAATATTGCGGCGTTTTGTGAGTGGAATTATTAGTATAATAACCACTTTTTTGGTTATGGCAGCACCAGTAGCAGTGCTTGTGTATTCTGCCGATGGCGTAACCGAACAAGCCGGAAAAATAACTTATTTGACGGCACCGATTAAGTATGATAACGTGCTGACTAAGCAAACTAAGGCGAATAAGGTATATGTAGTAAAGAGTGCGGGCCCGGTCTTATTGCCGCAAGATATGATGGTTGAACATCCGCTTGACAAATAAGCACCCGCCAAATCTAGTTATAGATAATGGTAGGAGGCAAAAAAGTTGATGAGGCGTAAAAAACAAAAGTGCTCTTAGAGCTACGAGAAATTGTAGTTTTAAGAGTACTTTTGTTTTTTGTTTAGGGTACGGGTGGTTAAGTAGATATATGTAGTCGCTTTATTGGAAAAAACGCATAATATATTGCCGGGAAAACTATAATAGTTAGGTGAAATTAGCGATTGCCTGGAAATACTAGAGATAGCTTGTTGGTGTTATTCGGGATTTAAGCGCTAGAAAGGGTGGCGGTAATGAAATCAGTTTTGTTTGTTGCATCTGAGGCACTTCCGTTTGTAAAAACTGGAGGGCTTGGTGAAGTGGTGGGGTCCTTGCCGAAGGAACTCAACCGCCAAGGGGCAGATGTCCGGGTTGTCTTACCAAAGTATGGTGATATTCCGAGCGAATGGCGGGATAAAATTGTACATATTTATGATACCAATGTCTATGTTGGCTGGCGCAAACAGCATTGCGGCTTAGCAAAGTTGGAACATGACGGTGTGACCTACTACTTTATTGATAACGAAAGTTATTTCAAACGACCTGGATACTATGGATACTACGATGATGCCGAGCGGTTTGCGTTTTTTTGCCGGGCGGTGTTGGAAGTTTTGCCACATATGGATTTTAAACCGGAGATAATTCATTGTCATGACTGGCAGACGGCGATATTGCCTGTTTTACTAAAGGCTCATTACAGTCATATCGAAGAATACCGAAGACTGCGTACGGTTGTAACCATTCACAATCTGCAATACCAGGGAATTTTTGATTCAGTGGTAGTTGGTGACCTGCTAGGATTAAATGAAGAGTACTATTTTACGAGTGACAAACTAGAGTTTTATGGAAGAGCCAATTTTCTAAAGGGTGGGATTGTTTTTGCTGACGCCGTTACTACGGTGAGTGAATCGTATGCGTGGGAAATCACCACTTATGAAGGTGGCAAACAACTTGACGGAGTATTACACAGCCGTCAAGATAATCTATATGGTATTTTAAATGGCATTGATTATGAGTACTATGACCCGGAACATGACGATTTTATTGATGTACCCTATGGTCAGGCATCCCTTGAACATAAAACTGAAAATAAACTTAAACTCCAGGAACGACTGGATTTAAAGGTCGATGCTAACATTCCGCTAGTGGGGATTGCTTCACGGCTTGTGGCTGCCAAGGGCCTTGACCTTATTGCCGGAGTGCTCGATGAAATAATGTCATTAGATGTGCAATTAGTTATTTTAGGAACTGGTGAATCCTATTATGAAGATCAGGTAAGGTGGGCCAAGAGTCGCTATCCTGATAAAATTGCCGCAAATATATTTTTTGATGAAGCTTTTTCGCGGCGAATTTATGCGGGGGCCGATATTTACCTGATGCCGTCCTTGTTTGAACCTTGCGGTATCAGCCAACTTATTGCGATGCACTATGGGGCGGTTCCGATAGTCCGGGCAACTGGCGGGTTAAAGGATACGGTTCAGCCCTACTCAGAACAGTCAAAGACCGGTAATGGTTTTTGCTTTTTTGATTACAACGCTCATGAAATGTTATATACTATTGAAAAAGCCGTGGCGTATTATAAAGATCCTGAATTATGGCAGAAGATTGTCCATAATGGTATGGCAGCTGATTATAGCTGGCGGCGGTCGGCGGAAAAGTATTTGGCAGTATATGATGAACTGGTTGTTAAGGCGGACCTGGAAGAAAAGCAAGCGCGCGAGCAAGAACCAGAACCAGTTGACCTTGATTGGGGGAACCTGGTGGCAATGACATTGCCACCGGAGCAGATTCCAGCTGAATTTGAAGTAGAAATGACCATGACAGTTTGATGGCATAGCCTGGTGCCGTTAGTGAACTTTAGCAATAAAGTTTACCTAACGGCATTTTTTATACTAGATACTCGTCAGTTAATGCTTAGACTTTTTTTACGGCCAATACTATTAAAATAAACAATAGGGGTTAATTTGTACTAATGCAACAAAAAAATGGTGTATAATAGAAAATATTATCAGTAGTGTTAAATATAATAGTTGACGGAGGTAACCGAATGAAAAGTGATGTTGAAATTGCCCAGGCCGCTAATATGCTACCGGTTATGAATGTTGCAACCCAACTTGGGTTAACTGAAGACGATCTGGAATTATACGGAAAATACAAGGCAAAAGTTTCCCTAAAGGTCTGGGATAAAATTAAAGACCGGCCTAACGGCAAGCTAGTGCTGGTTACGGCAATTAATCCTACTCCGGCTGGTGAAGGAAAAACAACGACGACCGTAGGTCTGGGCGATGCTTTTCACCGGTTAGGCAAAAAAACCGTGATTGCCTTGCGTGAACCCTCCCTGGGACCTTGCTTTGGGGTGAAAGGCGGAGCCGCTGGCGGTGGTTATGCCCAAGTAGTTCCGATGGAAGATATCAATCTTCATTTCACTGGCGATATTCATGCAGTAACAACCGCCCATAACTTGCTGGCCGCGATTATTGATAATCATATTCACCATGGAAATGAACTTGGTATTGATCAGCGCCGGATTACTTTTAAGCGAGTTGTTGATCTTAATGACCGGGCTCTCAGACAAACTATTATTGGTCTTGGCGGCAAGGCTAACGGTATACCGAGAGAAAGTGGCTTTGATATTACGGTAGCGTCAGAATTTATGGCTATTCTTTGCCTGGCCACTGACCTGGACGATTTAAAAGCTAGAATAAACCGGATTGTCATCGGCTATACCTTCAGTAACAATCCTGTTACGGTGGCTGATCTCAAAGTTGCTGGTGCGCTTACCGCATTATTCAAAGATGCTATCAAGCCGAACATCGTGCAGACCCTGGAAAATACCCCGGCATTTGTACATGGCGGCCCATTTGCAAACATTGCGCATGGCTGTAATACGATTATGGCTTCCAAATTTGGACTTAAACTAGCTGAAATCTTAATTACGGAAGCCGGTTTTGGTGCTGACCTTGGCGCAGAAAAATTCTTGGATATTAAATGTCGGTTTGCCGGTTTCAAACCGGATGCGGTTGTTATAGTTGCAACAGTACGTGCGTTAAAAATGCACGGTGGTGTACCAAAACTCGAACTTGGTCAGGAAAACCTTGCAGCCCTGGAAAATGGCCTGGCTAACTTAGTAAAACACATCGAAAATATTAAAAGTTTTGGCTTACCAGTGGTGGTTGCTGTAAACGCTTTTCCTACCGATACCCGGGCTGAACTAGACCTGTTAGTTAAACAGTGTCAACGCATTGGCGCAACAGTATCAGTTTCCGAAGTATGGGCCAAGGGCGGCGAAGGCGGCTTGGATTTAGCGCATAAAGTTATGGCGGCGATGGAACAACCTAATGATTTCAAATATATATATGATGTTAATTCGCCGATAAAAGATAAAATAATCGCAATTGCTAAAACCATTTACGGTGCAAACGGGGTTAATTTTTCGAAAGCAGCCGCTAAGACCATTGATGAACTTACGGCTCTTGGCTTTGACAAGACACCGATTTGCATGGCTAAGACCCAGTACTCTTTTAGCGATGATGCTACAAAGTTAGGTCGGCCAACGGACTTTACCATTACAGTTAAAGAAATTCGGGTGGCAGCTGGGGCTGGCTTCATCGTGGCCCTGACTGGTGATATTATGACAATGCCTGGTCTGCCCAAACGACCGGCAGCAGAAATTATTGATATTGATAATGATGGCCGGATTAGTGGCCTTTTTTAAAAAAAATAAGCCGTCTAAAAAGCGTATAATGCTTTTTAGACGGCTTATTTTGTAGGGGCAGGAGTAAAAGGATAGCTTATTATTAAGTTTATTTTACCGGGGCATTGGCTCGTAGCCGCAATCAGTCATACATATCGGGGCATGCATACAATACATACATTTTTGGGCACAGCTAGACGGCTTAGCACAACTTTTTTCTGGCTCATAGTCGTCAGCGCAATCCATCGACTGATAGTACTTGGGTGTATGATAATTATGGGTAGAACATTTATTTGGTTTGCAAAGTACCCTTTCTTCGTCATTATCATCATCAGCGTACTCATCAGCCCAATCATCGTAATCCATAAGTATTCACCTCCCGAATGTTAATACGTGACCTATTAACATAATATGATGTCGCGGCCAAGGTGTGATAGATAAGCAATTGACTTTTATTAAAAGGTAAGCTATTATATGATATATCTAAAGGGGAGTAGCTTGAGACATGGTCACCAACACGGTAGTAATACCTGGCCCTGTCGTTGGTACATAGATAGCCAACAGCGAGACCTTTAGTATGACTTGTCATACTAAAGGTCTTTTTTTAGTGCTTGGACTAACTGATAAAATTAAATTTTGCTAAAGAAGGAGAGCGGGATATGGAATTGATTATGGCATTAGGCGGAGTAATTTTAATGGATTTATTGTTAGCGGGTGATAAT
The DNA here is from genome assembly GCA_017889625.1 of Bacillota bacterium. Taxonomy (GTDB): domain Bacteria; phylum Bacillota; class Negativicutes; order Sporomusales; family CTSoil-080; genus CTSoil-081. Next base: position 98,708 of record JAGGAD010000001.1, read on the forward strand.
GCAGTTATTATTGCCTTAGCTAGTCACAAATTGCCGGCCAGACAGCGTAAACAAGCGATTCTTTGGGGAAGCCTCGGCGCGGTAATATTTCGGGTTATATTAATTCTAGTAGCTACTAAGCTGCTCACAATACCGTACTTGCAATTTATTGGTGGGTTAGCGCTATTATATATTGCCATAAAATTGACCGGAGAAAAGCAAGAAGTAAGTTGTCATCAAGCGGTGTCGTTGTTAGAAGCAATAAAGGTTATTGTGGTGGCGGATGTTATTATGAGTCTGGATAATGTATTGGCTATAGCCGGTACCGCCACCGGTATGGGCGGCAGTCATCAGATATTAGTTATCATTGTTGGTTTGGCAGTTAGCGTACCTTTCGTAGTTTTTGGCAGTAGTATCATATTAAAAATAATGGACCGGTTTCCGATAATTATTTATGTTGGTGCAGCGGTGTTGGGACTGGCGGCTGCTAAAATGATGGTTCAAGATACCGTGATGAAGGTATATTTGGCCCCATATGGATTGGTTATAGAAATAGCGTTGACAATTGGCGTGGTTTTATTGGGATTATTGCTAAAAACCTGGTCCAAACGGCGTAGATAGTTCAAAAGTTAGGGATTATTTTTACATACATAAAAATAACCTCGCTAAATAATAATTGTACTTATTAAGCGAGGTTATCTTAAATCAATATATTAATGGGTGGTTAGTGCTAACTAAAATTTGTAGGTTACGCCGAAGCCGGTGCCTTTAACTTTACTTTCGTAACCATACATAAAGTCGAGTTTTAATTGCCGGTAGTTGACATTGAACTCAAGATTTGGAGCAATTTGATAGCCGATGCCGGCTTCGAAGTTGGTCATGCTGTTAGCGCCGACGGCAAGAATACCCCACAGTGTAGTTTTTGGAGCAATTGTTGTATTGCCGATGACACCGATTTGTGTGCCAGTACTGGTTGAATCCCAAAAACCGCTAGAATGTGTATAAGTCTGTTTAGTATTTATTAACCCGGCAAACACGGCAACATGATTGTCTAATTTACGGATATAATTAAATTCGTCGGTAGCTACCTTCATAGTGTATATGCTTTTGGTTATATTTGGTGAAAAGTGGCGATACTGGATGGCTGTTCCGTTGCCTAAGCTGTGAGTTATCGTTGCATCCATAGTTGATTTTTTACCAAAACTATAATCATCGCTAGGTCTGGTTTCGTCGATTTCGCTATTGCGAAATGTCAAATCAAGGCTGGTTTCGCTTTTGGAGTAGTCGGTGAGCGGTGAAGCCATAGCCACGCTGCTGGCCATCAGTAAGCTCATAATAATTAGTGCAATCTTTTTCAAAATAATCCTCCTAATGTTTCTTTGTTTTTTCTTTCGTTATTATTTCGACAACCAGATGAAATTAACTAATATTCAAATCTTAATAAAAACATGCTATAAATTGCCGTGAATGGCTAATATTAACGATTATTATTGAAAGTTAGCTAATTTACTAGCTGTATGGCAATATATTAACTATGGGCAGAATTTAACAAAATTACAATTTACGTTAAACTAGGCGGCCGTGGCGGCGCAACTAGCGTGCGCAAATGTTATCTTTTTGTTATACGCATTGACCGTAAATTATCTAGAACATATAATAGATAAGATAGAAGAAAAAAGTGCTTTTCTCTGTTAGGTGAGGCTCCTGCATAAACAAATGCCACTGCCCGGAAACGTCGAGAGACGCCAAGGGGTATAACAGGTACTACCGGATTAAGGTTTTACTTAATGTGGCTGAGGGGAATACTCTACGTTATGCAGTGCTAAAACTCGACGAGTGGGGAGGTCAGCATCGGTTGTTTTTTGATGGCCTCCTCCTTTGGTGGGAGGTTTTTTTATTTGCTTAGAATGGAGGTGCGGCAAGATGAGTAAAAATTTTCGTAGTCGCCTGATGATGTTTTTGGCGGCGATGGGGCCGGGAATAGTGACCGCGTTTGCGGATAATGACGCAGGCGGGATCGCTACATATGCTGCGGCCGGGGCTAAATATGGCTATGGGTTATTGTTTACGATGCTTGTCAGTACGGTAGCGTTGGCGGTAGCACAGGAGATTTCCGCCAGAACGGGGGCAGTTACCGGGCGGGGGTTATCGGATTTGATCCGGGAAGAGTATGGGGTAAAATGGACCTTCTTTGCTATGTTGGTGCTGTTAGCGGCTAATCTGGGCACAACCGTATCCGAGTTTTCCGGCATTGCTACTAGTTTTGAGATTTTTGGGATAAGTAAGTACATTTCGGTGCCGCTGGTGGCATTGCTCATCTGGTGGTTGGTGATAAAATCTGATTACTCTAAAACAGAAAAAATCTTTTTTGGATTATGCGTTACTTTTCTTAGCTATGTAGTTGCCGGGATTATCGTTGATCCACCGTGGCAAACCGTTGTAACAGCGATGGTAAGGCCTACCTTTGCTCATGATGCTGAATTTTTATTGATGGCGATCGGCGTAATTGGTACGACGATTACTCCGTGGGGGCAGTTTTACGTTCAGGCCTCGGTTGTCGATAAGGGAATTACTGCGAAAAACTATATATATACCCTGTTCGATGTATTAATAGGTTCATTTTTTACCGGATTAATAGCGTTCTTTATCATTGTAGCTACTGCTGCTACTCTATATGTAAATAATATACCGATCGAAACCGCTAAGGATGCGGCTTTAGCGTTAGAACCACTGGCCGGAAAATATGCGACAATACTATTTTCTTTTGGCCTGTTGGGAGCGTCAATGCTGGCGGCATTTGTATTGCCGCTGAGCACGGCTTATGCCATTTGTGAAGCCTTTGGTTTTGAACGGGGCATAAGTAAAGAATACAAAACCGCTCCAGTGTTTTTCGGGCTGTATTCGGTAATAATTTTTATCAGTGCTTGCATGGTGCTATGGCCGGGGTTGTCATTGTATGGGGTCATGCTGACTACTCAGGTAGTTAATGGTCTATTGTTGCCGCCTATTCTTATATTCATGGTGCTGATCGCCGGTAATAAACGACTTATGGGAAAGTACGCCAATTCTCGCTGGTATAATGCGATTGCCTGGCTTTTTACGGCGATTTTAATTGCCCTAACCGTATTGCTTTTGGCTGCGACTGTAGCACCAGATACGGTTGATTTCCTTTTTAAATTTATTGGCATATAGGTTGCCTGTTTTATTAAAAACGCTGAACAACTGGCAGCTGGGAAAGGGTGAACAGATTGTTGCACAAGTTTTCACGAACGGAACTGTTAATTGGCGCGGAAGCGCTTAACTTATTAGCAAAAAAAAAGGTTGCCGTATTTGGGGTGGGGGGCGTTGGTTCATATGTTGTCGAAGGTTTGGCTCGCTCGGGAGTAGGTAAACTAGTACTGATAGATGATGACACCGTGTGTCTTACGAATATCAATCGCCAGCTCTTGGCAACCACAAAAACCGTAGGTCAAGCCAAAGTTGAAGTCATGCGTGACCGGGTTTTAGACATCAATCCCGAGACAGAAGTAACGGTATATCAGCAGTTTTATCTGCCGGAAACTGCCGATCAACTTATTAGTGACGATTATGATTATATTGTAGATGCTATTGATACCGTCACCGGGAAAATTGATTTGGTAGTCAGAGCTCATGAAAAAAATATTCCAATTATAAGTGCAATGGGGGCCGGGAATAAACTAGATCCGACCCGATTTGAAGTGGCCGATATTTATGCCACTTCCGTATGTCCGTTGGCTAAGGTGATGCGCTATGAACTGCGCCGCCGCAAAATACCGTCGCTCAAAGTTGTCTATTCGCGAGAACAGCCGGTAATACCGCTAACTGAACCTACTTCGAGTTGTCTAACTGGGTGCATCTGCCCGGAAGGATCGAGTGCGCGGTGTACCAAACGGCGGCATATTCCTGGCAGTATTGCCTTTGTGCCCTCGGTAGTCGGACTGATTATGGCCGGTGAAGTTATCAAGGATCTGGTTGGAATTAGTTAGTCTGGCTAGATTAGAGTCATTGAAAATTAGGCAATCTATAAGTTATAGAGATTTGTTGGCGTTGTTATCGTCAGGAGGATATATTTTGTAATGGAGATTTTTAATTATTCATGGCGTGATCAAGCTGGCCGCTACGTTACGATAGCTTTAGGCAGTATGATCGGAGCCATGGCTATTAATGTTTTTTTTGTTCCACACCATCTTCTCAGTGGCGGGATTGCCGGTATGGCCTTGATGGTCCATTATTTGACCGGTTGGCCAATTGGTGTACTTAACGCCGTTCTTAATGTTCCACTGTTTTATGCGGCATATCGGTTATTAAACAAATCTTACTGTATTACAGCCTTATACGGGACGGTGATATTTACGGTAGCCATTGACGCTACTAGAGATTTGGCACTATTAAACATTGTAGATGATACCATGTTGGCAGCAATATATGGTGGGATTATTGCAGGAATTGGCTCGGGAATGGTATTTCGGGTTGATGGTAGCTCAGGTGGGACTGACATTATCGGGGCAATAGTAAAGAAATATTATGATTTTAACATTAGCTATGTGGGATTTGCCTTAAACTGTATCCTTATGTCGGTAGCGGCATTTTTGTTTGGCTTTAAACTAGCTATGTTTACTTTAGTGGCGATGTATACTGGAACATCGGTAAGTGCGAGGGTTATTGAAGGCTTTAACACAAAAAAAACCGTTTTAATTGTATCTGATTACCCTGAAGAAATGGCAGATGCGCTGATGAAGTCAATGGGAAGAGGCGCAACTTTTTACTATGGTCAGGGTGCATTCACCAGAGCGGATAAAAAAATCCTATTTATTGTAGTTACCCTGATTCAAGTAGCAAAGATGAAACCGATTGTCAATGCGGTTGACCCAAATGCATTTATGATTGTTCAGGATGCGGTTGAAGTGCGCGGGCATGGGTTTACGTTGCCGAAAAATAATCAAATGGGGAAAAATTATGAGCAAGATACATAGAAATTTACCGAAGAATGTGATTTGGGGTTGCGATAAGCGTTGTTTCATTATAATATTGGTGTAAAGTAACGCTTATTAATAGAAGATGGTGTGAGGAGGCTATATTTATGGAACTGTGGTTTTCGGAAGTCCAGACAAAAAATTTGAGTATGTCAGTCCGCGTTAAAGAAACGCTATATATGGGGAAATCAGACTTTCAAGATATAGCCGTGGTTGATACTTATGAATTTGGCCGTATGCTGGTGTTGGACGGTGTATTTCAAACCTCGATTTTTGATGAATATATTTATCATGAAATGATTGCCCATGTGCCGCTCTTTACCCATCCTGACCCGAAGAAAGTATTAGTCATCGGTGGCGGTGACGGTGGAAGTATTCGCGAAGTGGTAAAACATAGCGGGATTAAATCAGTGGAAATGGTTGAAATTGATGGCTTAGTCGTTGAAGTCAGCAAGAAGTTTTTGCCGGAAATAAGTGCGGCGCTGCTTGAAAACAATCCTAAAGTAGACCTGAAAATCGGCGATGGTATTGGGCATATGACTAAGGCCGAAAATACATATGACGTTATTATAGTTGATTGTTCCGACCCGATTGGTCCGGGTGAAGGGTTATTTACGTATGGATTTTACAAAGACATTTATAAAGCCCTAAAACCAGACGGGTTGTTTGTTCAACAGACCGAATCACCGTTTTACCATCAACCGCTATTACAACGGTTAAATAAAGATATTAAATCATTGTTTCCCATTACGCGGACTTATCTAGCGAATATTCCGCTATATCCAGGCGGAGCCCATTCCTTTACCATCGGCTCGAAAAAATATGATCCCCTTGAAGTAGACCTTGGCGGTGCTCCGGACCTAAACACCCGCTATTATAATAAAGACTTGCACAAGAGCTGTTTTTATTTGCCGAATTTTATCAAAGAACTTTTAAAATAATAATAGGAGCTGGTGAATTAATCACCAGCTCCTATTATTTTCAAACCGTAGTCTAACGAAGGTTTACCGGATTAAGCGAGGCTAATTCCAGTAAGATAAAAAATTCTGCGGTAAAATATTGACGAAAATATAATATGTGTAATATAATACTTTATGTTGTTCCTCGATAGCTCAGTTGGTAGAGCAATCGGCTGTTAACCGATCGGTCGTAGGTTCGAGTCCTACTCGAGGAGCCAAAAGGCCCGTTGGTCAAGAGGTTAAGACACCGCCCTTTCACGGCGATAACATGGGTTCGATTCCCATACGGGTCACCAAATATGGGCGATTAGCTCAGCTGGGAGAGCGCCTGCCTTACAAGCAGGATGTCGGCAGTTCGATCCTGTCATCGCCCACCAATTATAAAAATAGCTTGTCTGTAAAATGCGGACAGGCTATTTTTGTGTAATGACTAGAACATAGGAGTTCGATTCGGTGTTGATAATAATAAAGGAGCAGGAGTTGTCGGTTTTTTGCCGAAAATAACAAGCGGATTTACATTAGAGTATTATGGGGTGAGGTAAGTGCCGTTAGAACGGCTAAAACTTATATTAGTGATTTTTGTTTCAATATTAGTGGTCGGCACCGGCGGATTTGTTCTAATTGAGAACATGACACTATTAGAAGCCATATATCTTACGGTTTCAACTATGTCAACAGTCGGGTATGGCGATGTAGTTGCAGTAACTACGGCAGGCCGGATATTTACCATTTTCTTAATTATTATCGGTGTGGGGATGACCTACTATGCACTTAGTTATTTAATTGGCATGGTGGTCGAAGGACAATTAAAAGATGTATTGGGGCGAAGAGGTATGAAACGTCAAATTGAGGCGATGACTAATCATATTATTGTGTGCGGCGCGGGGCGAGTGGGAGAAAACGTTATTGAACAACTGCGGCGTGAGCAAGAACTGCTGGTGGTTATCGAGAATGATGGCGTAGTTTATGATAGATTGGTACAGGAAAAGATTCCGGTTGTGCAAGGCGATTCAACCTTGGACGAAGTGTTGTTAACAGCGGGGCTTAAACGGGCTAAGGGGCTTATTACCACCTTGTCACATGATGCTGATAACGTTTATGTGGCCCTTACCGCCAAAAGCCTTAATCCGAATATTCATGTGGTGGCAAGAGCAGAACGGATCGAAGCGGAAGAAAAACTGCGCCGGGCGGGTGCTGATACAGTTATTTTTCCTTCGGTTATGGGTGGTCGGCGAATGGTGTCGGCGATGACAAGACCAATCATCATGGATTTTGTTGACAATGTCTTTTATAATCAGGATTTGCACTTAGACATGGCTGAAATTATCATTCAGCCGGGGGCCAGCTTGGTAGGACTTAGTCTTGCCAACAGCGGGATAAAGAGTAAATATAGCTCAATTGTTGTGGCAATAAAACGACAGTCCGAAATGATTACCAATCCTGATTCTGGCGAGGTTTTGTTAGCGGGTGACGTTATGGTAGTTTTGGGACAGCGGTTAGCACTGGCTGAAATTATAAAAATAGCTAAACCAACTAAATAAAAGGGGATAAGTATGGAAGCTAAAAACCGAAGAAAAATCTTATTGGAAAAGCTATATAGTACCACACAGCCGCTAACTGGCGCGGTATTGGCAAAAGAAATGGGAGTCAGCCGTCAAATTATTGTTGGTGATATCGCCATCCTGCGAGCCGCCGGAACCGAAATATATGCCACGCCGCAAGGATATATAGTACCTGGGAAACCACACCGAAACACCATTGTGACCAAGCTGGCCTGCAACCATGACCGGGAAGCCTTGGAGAAAGAACTTGCGATTATTATCGATAACGGTGGAAAGGTGCTGGATGTCATTGTTGAACATGCGATCTATGGTGAAATTAAAGCGAATCTGATGTTGGCCTCTAGACGGGAAATAAATGAGTTTCTCGTCAAACTGGAAAATGGCGCTGAACCGTTGTCGACCGTTACAGGTGGAATTCATCTTCATACCGTAGAAGTTCCGTCCCAGGAAGCACTGGCGCAAATTGAAGCGGAACTCAAGAACAAAGGAATATTAGTTAACTAAAATATATCCGTAAATAAGACTTGGCTTAGACTGAGTCTTATTTTATGTACATACTCGTGTCTTGTCAACAAGATGATATTGTATTATAATGGCAACTAGACAATTGTGGTGTAAAGACAGTGGGGTGTATATATGGATATCACAAGTCGATTAGAACAAATCCCAGTAAGCAGTTTTCATTATAAACTGCTGGTAATGGCCGGAATGGGCTGGATGTTTGACGCGATGGATACGGGGATTATTGCATTTGTATTACCGGTGCTGATGGCAAAATGGAGTTTGACTGCGGCTCAAGTAGGACTCTTGGGCAGCATTGGTTTGTTGGGCATGGCAGTGGGGGCAGTATTGTCCGGTGCTGCTGCGGATCGCTTTGGCCGCAAAATGGTATTTTCAGTTACTTTACTTATTTATAGTGTCGCGACGGGCTTATGTGCAGCCGCCGGTAGCTTTGAAGTGCTGGTAGTGCTTCGCTTCTTGGTAGGCTTTGGCCTAGGCGGTGAACTTCCGGTTGCTGCTACGCTTGTAACCGAGTATTGTCCGTCAGCCAAACGCGGCTGGTTTATGGTGCTATTAGAAAGTTTCTGGGGGGTAGGCTGGTTAGTTGCAGCGCTGGTAGCCTATTTGGTAATACCGCATTACGGTTGGCAATCGGCATTTATTATCGGGGCGCTGCCGGCGTTATATGTCTTTATTATTCGGTTATCTGCGCCAGAGTCGGTGAGATACCTTATTGGTAAAGGAAAAGTAGAACAGGCCCATGCAATTGTGAGCAAGATTGAACAATCAGCGGGCCTTGAACCGATAGCCATTGCCAGCGTTATGTCACAACCGGAACAAGCCCAACCAAGGCTTAGCCAGTTGTGGACAGGGCGATTTATCCGGCGAACCGTTATGCTGTGGTTGCTGTGGTTCGGTATTGTATACTCCTACTATGGGATTTTCACCTGGCTGCCATCTTTGTTAGTAGGGCAGGGTTACACTGTACTTAAAAGCTTTGAATTTGTGTTGATTATGACCATCGCACAACTACCGGGATATTTCAGTGCAGCGTACCTAGTAGATAAACTGGGCCGTAAACCAACCCTTACCATATACCTGGCCATGTCGGCGGTATGCGCATACTATTTTGGCCAAGGTGGCGGGGCGACGACGGTGCTGGTTTGGGGTAGCCTTATGGCCTTCTTCAACCTCGGAGCCTGGGGAATTGTTTATACCTATACGCCAGAACAATACCCTACTTCCATCAGGGCCTCTGGTACCGGCTGGGCCGCCGCAATTGGGCGGTTCGGCGGTATGCTCGCACCGATCGCTGTTGCCTACATGCTGGGAGGCGCGGAAGGCTTTACTAAAGTTTTTGGTATGTTTACTGTTGTGCTGCTTGGTATTGCTGTTGTTGTTTGGTTGCTGGGTGAAGAGACCAAAGGAAAAGCGTTGGATGTTATTAGCGAATAATTGCAGTGGGGGTTGGTATCTTACCAACCCCCACACAATTTTATAAGTGTAAAAAAACGACATTAACGTTAAATAATATATTTTGAAAATTGTAAAAATTTATCATTGAAATTATCAATCAATTCTGATAAAATGAAAGTAACAAGTAAAGGAGGAAGGGTGGTTGTTCATCGATGAATGTCACTAAAGATGAAGTTGGCAAATTATTATTACATAGTATGGGACTGGCATTGGTGTTGACGCTGATTGCTTGTGCTGTGATATATTAATAAAGGGCCGCGCTTAAGGCGTGGCCTTTTCTATTGCCTAGCCCTCGATGATAATGCTATAATCTAGATGACGAAAATCAATGGGTTGGGGGAAACAATTAATATGATGGGGTTAGGTTTAGCGATTGCGGCGATTGCTGCATATTGGGTATATAATGATGCTAAAGGACGTGGACATGATACTGGATCAGCAGCAATGTGGGCGGTGGGAACCTTTGCTTTCCTAATTGTGTGCTTACCGCTATATCTTATTTTTGGCCGTAAGCCTAACCTCCGCAAACGGGATGAGGACGCTTTTGATATTGAAGGTTGTGCAGTAGAAGAGTTGATGCACTGCTCAATGTGTGGTGGTAAAGTTAAAATCGATTTTAAAGCCTGTCCTTACTGCGGGCATACCTTAAAACCGAAATGCGAGCACTGCGGGCGTGAACTTGAACGGGAATGGCGAATTTGTCCTTATTGCCAAACGCCAGCGCCAGTCAAGTGATGGCTAAATAAACCATAAAAAATATTGAAGATTTGTTGGACAAGTGATTTTCACTATGGTATAATGACTCTTGTGCCAAACAACTGATATGCGCCCGTAGCTCAGGGGATAGAGCGTCGGCCTCCGGAGCCGAAAGCGCAGGTTCGATTCCTGCCGGGCGCACCA
>JAGGAD010000026.1 GCA_017889625.1 Bacillota bacterium
TAAGACAAGACGCAACCGTCTTGCTTCTATCAATTTTACTGCGAAAAGAACTTATTCGAAATCGAAAGGGTTGCATTTCGATTTTCAATTTAGGTTAAACTAAAAAACTACCCAATATAAATTGGATAGCCCCTCTCAGTATATATTTCTATAAATATATTTAGCTTTGATTAGGAATTTTGAATTTTACATAGAAACTCGTTCCCTCAGAACTAGTTTCTACCTCTATATCAGCATCATGGTGTTTAGCAATACGATAGCAAATAGATAAGCCTAGCCCGGTCCCGTGCGGCTTTGTCGTTAAAAAAGGAGTACCCAGCTTAGCATATATTGGGGCCGGTATACCCGAACCATTATCTTTAATAGCTAAAACGACTCTCTCGCCTTGGACAAATGTTTTAATCGTTACTGTACCGTTAACCCCCACTGCTTCCAACCCATTGCGAAGCAAATTCAATATACACTGCCTAATACTATTCTCGTCCACTGATACTGCAACAACTTTTCCTAAATCAATATTGATATTTTTTCCCAAACCAAAAGCATCTGCTCGAATTAACGGGGCCAGCTTATTAATTATATCATTGATATTCAGCAGCTCAAAGGCCATATCCTTATTATGTGACAGATTTAGAAAGTCAGTAATAATTGAATTAGCCCGGTCAATTTCTTGTATCATGACTTCTAGATAGCAAGTATATTCCACTAAATCTTTTTTTGCCTTAAACATTTGAAGAAAGCCGCGGATAATCGTCAACGGATTACGAACCTCATGACCAATGCCGGCTGCTAATTCACCAATAAGCTTGAGCTGTTCCAAACGATCTAATTCTTTCTCAAAATCCACTGAATGTTCGCTATTTTCGACAACAGGCCCTGCTTGCAACTTGTTTACTAAATTAAGAGCTATAGCGAGATCACTTTGAGTAAGTAAATTCTGCTCAGAGGCACACATAATATATCCTCCATTGAATTAGTTATTGCGTTATGTTTTCTACAATAATTTCCATTTTCCTGCGTATCTTACAACATTTTCATGTTTTTATGGAATAAAATACATATTTTTCTGTATTTTTAAAAAACAGGCAAAAATATGTATTTAAATAAAAATACTTCCCTTGTTTTTATACAAGAGAAGTATTTTTATTATAAAATATTCATCGCAAAAATTTGTCTGTTTATAATTTATTCCTACGCTAAAGCCGGATCGTCCTCATCAACATCAAAATTAGCGTACACTTCTTGAACATCATCATGTTCCTCCAAAGCGTCCATAAGTTTTAACATTTTTACGGCATCATCACCAGCTAACTCAACGGTTGTCTGAGGTATCATGGTCAATTCTGCAGTTTCGATTTCAACTTTATGCTGTTCCAATACCTCACGCACGTTCTCCCAATCTTTGGGGGAAGTGGTGATTTCATACTTATCGTCTTCACTCTTGATATCATCTGCCCCAGCTTCGAGTGCCAACAACATCAGGTCTTCTTCATCCATACCTGCAGCTTGTTTATCGATGACAAACAAGCCCTTTTTATCAAACATCCAGCCAACGCAGCCGGTTTCTCCTAAATTACCGCCATTTTTAGCAAACAAGTGGCGAATATCCGCAGCCGTCCGATTTCGGTTGTCCGTTAAAATTTCAATTAATACGGCTACACCAGCAGGACCATAACCTTCGTACTGCATTTCTTCATAATTACCACCATCAAGAGCTCCTTGCCCTTTTTGGATAGCGCGCTGAATATTTTCTTTAGGAACATTATTTTCCTTGGCCTTTTGCAAGGCTAGTTTCAGTCGCATGTTTCCGGTTTGGTCAGCTCCACCGGTCTTAACCGCTACCGTAATTTCACGGCTGATTTTAGTAGTAATTTTGCCGCGAATCGCATCCATCTTTCCTTTGTGGCGTTTTATATTAGCCCATTTAGAGTGTCCTGACATAAGAGTCTCCTCTCAATTAAAGTAAGTCAGGCTATATTTTAGCATATACCGGCGCGTTTGGGAAGACAAATAGGTAACCAAAGCCATATTATTTATCACCATTTAGTTCATTAGCCAGCGGCAATGGGAACTGCACATAGGTACTTGGAACTTCGCCGACAACAATATACTCAGTTATTGGGACTTGCGTATTAACGCTTACTACTGAACTTACCATAGGCACAACTATCCGTACCGAAGTTGTCGCATACAAGTAAACTGAATGGCGCGTTTGATTTATCCCGGCTTGTTCAAATTTATCAACAACCTTAACCTGAACTGTTCCCACTGGAATAATGGTAACACTAATGTTTGGCCCCATACTGGCTAGCAATTTACTGCCAAAAACCTGGCCAATTGGAATATAGATTTTTTCCTCCGGAATAGCCTGCAGAGCTTCTTGCACTTTAATGGTAGTATCAGCCGCTAAACGGTTAAACTCAAGCGTATTCGGCTGAATAAACACCACCCGTCCTCGTTCATCATGCTGTACAATAACTAAACGCTGCGGATCAATACTTTGCGAAATATTATCATTAATCACCGTATTGATAGATTGCGTAGCAATATTAATCGCCCGCGCCTCAGCAATTGCCAAGAGTGACGGTTTTAAATGAGCTTCTACGACCCAGAATCCTACCACGACGACTATTAGAAATAAAAATATTATTAACCCAAACGATGGAAGCGGCTTTTTTTTTCGAACGGCGAATCGCACAATGATTCCCCCCATAATAATAGCGCTTATTATATATATTCGCCAACTCAATAAATTGGTGACAAATACAATACATGGTAATTATCAGTGCCGATTTTTTCATTCCCTTACAATCCCAGCAGGATTTTACCTATTATATGTTTAATATTCAAGGCTAGTTATACAAAGTTGTTTACATACAAAGATTATTTTGTCAGTTGTGGTATAATAGTTGAGCAATGCATACATCTAGGAGGTATCTCATGAGTTCGGATAGCACATCCCAGCGGAAGAACAACGGTCGCAAAACTAAAGTATCTACCCTCGCGGCCATTGTAGTTATTGCGTTTATTGTTGTGATTGTCGGGGCTGGGTTAGGATTTCTTACTGCAAGCATTAAAAGTATGCCAAGTTTAAAAGGAGACTTGCAGTCCGCAGCGGCTTCACAGATATTTGACGTAAATGGAAAACTTATAACCACAATCCACTCAGCGGAAAACCGCGTCCCGGTAAATATTAATAAAATCCCACCAGGCCTGCAAAATGCCTTTGTCGCTGCTGAAGATGCACGGTTTTATCAGCATATGGGTATTGACCCCCGTGGTATTTTGCGAGCAGTCTGGTCGAATCTAACTAATGCTGAGGTAGCTGAAGGCGGTAGTACTATCACCCAACAGCTTGCAAAAAATGCTCTTTTAACCCAGGAACGCACCCTTAAACGAAAAATCCAAGAAGCGGTATTGGCCTTACAAATTGAACAAAAATATACGAAAGCCGAAATTCTTGAAATGTATCTTAACCAAATATACTTTGGCCAAGGTGCCTATGGTGTCCAGTCCGCCGCTGATATATATTTCGGCAAAAATGTCGAAGACTTAAATTTAGCTGAATGTGCCATGCTGGCTGGCATTCCCAAAAGCCCTAATTACTATTCACCAAAAAGTAATCTAAAAGCCGCCAAAGAACGGCAAGTTATTGTATTAGATCAAATGGTTAAATATGGCTATATTACTCAGTCTGAAGCTGAAAAAGCCAAAAAAACCGAGATAAAGTTAGCTAACAAGCCTCACGAAGAGAACACCACCGCATCATATTTTATTGACTATGTCACCCAAATTCTTATTGATAAGTATGGCGCTAATGCGGTCTATAAAGAAGGATTAAAAATCTATACTACCCTTGATTTAGATATGCAAAAAGCTGCTGAAAATGCCATAAAACAATTGCCGACTTATCGTACCGATGCTAACGGCATCAAGCAGCCTCAAGGGGCCTTAATAGCTATTGATCCGCATAACGGCTATATCAAAGCAATGGTTGGTGGTCGTGGCAACGACCAATTTAATCGGACCGTACTTGCTGAAAGGCAACCCGGCTCGGCTTTCAAACTCTTTGTATATCTGGCTGCCATTGAAAATGGCATGACTCCCGGAACTGTTATTGACGATAGTCCAATTAGTTTTGGTGATTGGTCTCCAGTAAATTACGACGGTAGATTTCGTGGATCAGTTACGCTTCGAACTGCTCTGGAAAATTCGCTTAATGTGCCTACCGTAAAAGTAACCGATCAAGTCGGGGTAGATAAAGTACTCTACTATGCCCAGCAGCTAGGGATTAGCACCCTTGTGCTTCACGGAGCCACTAATGACCGTAACCTGGCTGCATCCTTGGGCGGTCTAACCCGCGGGGTTACACCGTTGGAACTAGCCAGTGCCTATGGCGCTATTGCCAATGGTGGTGTTAAAGCTGAACCAATGGCGATTGTCAAAGTTGTCAACCGTAACGGAACTACAATCGAGGAAAATCACTCCAAAATACGATCAGTAATTAATGAAAAGAGCGCATATATTTTAACCGATATGATGCGCGGCGTAATTTCTCGTGGTACCGGTACCGGTGCTCAAATTGGCCGGCCGGCGGCCGGTAAAACCGGAACAACCAATGACTATAAGGATGCTTGGTTTGTCGGCTTTACTCCTGATCTTGTCGCAGCGGTCTGGATGGGCTGTGACAACGATGGTTATCTTTCGGGCATCGGCGGCGGATCAACTCCGGCAACCATTTGGAACAAATTTATGACCGCGGCCTTAGCAGGGGTTCCCGCCCACGATTTTATCGGACCAAATGGTGTTGCACCTAGTTATGACTCAGAACCAGACAACGACCCTGCGGCTGATTCGAAAGATAAAAAAGATGACCCTAAAAAAGCTGTAAAACCTAACCCTAATGATAAAAATAAAGCCGCATCCCCAACAGGCAAACCTGAAGATAAAACCTTACCACCGCTCCCCGGAAAATCGGATGCCACCGACAAGTCAGCGCAACCAGCGCTACCTCCGGTTCCGACTAGAACCGACGAGCAAGGAAAAGGTCAATAACAAAAAACCGCGCTTATATAAGCGCGGTTTTTTGTTATTGACCAAGCCGGAGCAAGCCTTACGCTTCAGGTAAGACTGGTGCATTCGCCCCGTCTTAGTATTAAAATGTACTTTTCATTACTAGATACTAAACCAACATTTTGTCCCTAAGCCACGTCTTTTTCCTATACTAGCTGCATATATATTACTACCTTAGCTTAAAGCAAACCTATTTTTTAAAAGCCAAGCGATACATCGTCATTACAACCAAGAAAGAAAAACAGCAAAATTATAATGATCACAATGATTGGAACACTACCTCTCCCACCGTTAAAGCTCATAATCTCCCTCCCCCTATTAGATGGTTACACTTGATTCATCTTCTAGGAAGAACAACAGCAAAATAATTATAACGATGACAATCACAATACTCCCGTTGAATCCTCCATTAAAACAACGACCCATTATACTAAGTCCTCCTTTCAAATTCACCAGTTTATTGTAATGATAAACCCCTTTAGTTTAATATATGGTGTTTAACGAAGATAAGTTACCATCAACCTAAAATTTAAGAACACGCTTTTGCGTGTTCCCCACTATAAATAATAGTTTTTAGATGCTGGCACTTTCATCTTCAAAGAAGAACAGTAGCAGGATAATAATGATGATAATCACAACAATACTTGACCCGTTACCGCCACAGAAACCCCTAGCCATTGATTATTACCCCCTTATTTCCATCTTAAAGGCAGTAATTTTATTAAATTAAAGTACCGCCCTTTCTAATTTAATATATGGCTTTTGACGACAAAGTGTTACTCTACTGGTTAGCTTTAGAACTACCATTACCATTAGGTTTTATTAAACTACGAATCCGCTTAGGTGCTTCCGCTGCCGTTCTAAGTGACTGCATTGAATTAGTAAGTACATCGGTAATTCCCCGCAAAGAATCTACAGATGTAGTCATCGTATCAATACGTCGTTCCATCTTACCATCCCCACCGGTCAAGGCCAACAAAATCACCATGATTTGATAACTTAAATTAGGGTTCTGTATAACCTGGCGCAGCATCTTTAACGGTTTTAGCGATAATCCCGGATTTACCGGCTTCGCAACTTTTACACTATCGTCGCCAGCCGCTCCCTCAGCAGTCCCCTGTCGTGCCGAATGTTTACGTTTTCTGCGCATACCGGCCCACTCCTTTTTCAATAACAATGTAGTTAACCACCATTCTAAGTTCATCTTTGATAGACTATTAACGCCTTGCAAAAAAATTATACAGTTTGGTGGCTAAGTTTTAAACAAAACCCCAGACTGATCCGTATCTACTCTAATATATGTAGCAACAAGTCAAACGGTTTCATATTAGACAATCGGACACACACAAAATACATTAGGTTGAATACATTAGCATATAGTCGTATGGAGGTGATTATCTTGTGGGAACAATTTGGCAATGTTATGGAAATGGTAAAAAGAGTACAGCAGTATGTCAGCCAAACGGAAGAGCAGTTAAAGGCCGAGCGTATTGAAGTATCAAGTGGCGATATAATTAAGGTAGTTGCCAATGGCCAGCAAACTATTTTATCCATTGAATTAAATACCAATTACTTAGCAACTGAAAATGCGGCCCTGCTACAAGATCTACTCGTCTCAACCGTCAATAATGCTCTAGCCAAATCAAGAGAACTTCATCAAGATGCCATGGGTAAGCTCGCCAAAGATTTTAATCTGCCCAGCATTCCCGGGTTGTTTTAAGGAGGAAAAGTATGGCCAACGAAACCGTCGATAAATCAACAACGCTAATGCAATCAGTGACCCGCATGCTAGACTCTGCCGTTGGCGATGGCGCAAGCTATGAGACACTGATCAACGTTTTAGCCCTAGTTTGCCTAGTATCAATACTAAGCCGCAACCACTCTGCTACAGCCACAGCCGCGGCCGGAGCGCCTAGCAGCTCGCTCCACAAAATATTAGGCGATCTCACCAAAGGCGACGGCGGAGTCGGGCCGGAAACTTTAATGTCTCTGCTTCCTTTATTGAACAGCCCCCAACTAAAATCGAAAATTAACCCGGCAACAATATCTTCTGTCCTAGGCTTGCTAGGCAATTTTAGCGGTCAAGGCGATTCTGGCAGAACTGACAAAGAAAAAACCAAAGATCCACCACCGGAAAAGCAGGAAGAAAAATCCCAGCCTCGTCCACCATCACCTCCTGCCGCTGCATTAACTGCGTCTGAAGAAAGTGATAATACTTCACCCGAAGACGGTGAGCGACGCAAATTTGGCCGGTATCTTAATTGGAAAACAAATTTCTAACCAAAAAGCGATTCTTTAGCCAACGGCTAAAGAATCGCTTTTTGGTTAGAAACAATTATTTAAAATACTTTTTAAAACTTTTTAGCTACTTCACTAGTGATATCCTGCCCGCCATAAACTGCCGCCCCTTTATAAATCACTACGGCAAGTCCTTTACTATCGGCAACCTGTTTAATTGCAGCAGAAATCTTATCCACAATAGGAGCAAATATTTCTTGCTGCTTAGCGGCTAATTGCTGTTGTAATTGATTATAATAGTTCTGCTTATCCTGGTCATTCATAGAAGCTGTTTTTGCATCAAAATCTTTTTTTGCCTGATCAATTGCTGCCTGCATAGTAGTATTGGCTGCAGCAGTATCAGGATGCTGAGACATTAACTGTTGAAAATCGACTAACCCAATGTTCGATGAAGGTGTGGCCGCAAAAGTGGTTGAGTTTTGAGATACGATGAATCCTACTACTCCTAAAAACATAAAAACAGTCGCAATAACAAAAGCAAGACTTCTCTTTTTACCCCAAATCATAAACACTTATCTCCCTCTTTCTTGCCATAGGCAAATTTCTTTCATGTCGCTAACTCTCATTTTGACCTTCTCCATTATACCAGATTACAAATGAGAAATGTGACGGAAATTATCTTAGCTCAAAAAAACGCTAACTCATCCAACTATTACCCCCAATATTTAGATTTATCTAAGATTAACGCCCTATACGTTGGATATTTGTGTGCTAGCGAGAAATATTTTCTAGGCCTTTTTTATCATCATAACTCGCATAAAAAAGAGGATTTGGTCTATTTTTAACGAATTTTGATGATACTTGTAGTTTTTAAAGAGAAAGGACGGTTAGAGTGTGAAAATAGCTACTATACGTGCCAAATTACTTATCTTATTGTTACCGTTTTTTATTTTATCCTTTGGAGTACTATCTATTATTAGTTTTTACTTATCCAATCAATCTTTGACCAAAAGCGTGACCGAAACAGCTTCAGCCCTTGGAAATTCTTCTGCAAATAGTGCTCAGGATACGATTGAGAAAAAAATGATTCAATTAGATGATCTTGCTAGTATCCAGCGGGTTCGCACCGGTAACATCAGTAACAAAACGCAACTTGCCGAAGCATTGAGCGAAGCGCAGCAGCGTATCAACGATTTTGATGCTATTGTTTTTATTACCCCAGATGGTTCAGGGATTCGTGCTGACGGTACAATCATTTCTTATGCTGACCGCGACTATTTTAAAAAAGTGCTCGCAACTAAAGAGCACTGTATTTCAGAACCATTAATATCAAAGACAACTGGCAAATTGTCGATTGTGTTAGCGGTTCCGGTAAAAGCTAACGGTCAGTTGACTGGAATATTAATCGGTACCTATTCATTAGATAAGTTGTCCGAAATGCTTAAAGAAGTCAAATTTATGGACAGCGGTTATGGTTATATGGCAGTTAGCTCCGGCACAGTTGTCGCCCATCCAAATAAAGACCTTGTCGGAAAACTTAATTTGACGGAGAAAAATTATAATCCCGAAATAAAAACTAGCCGGACTGAACAAGATGCTAATTTACTGGCTTTATTTAAAACGGCCGTGACTGAAAACAAACAGGTCACTGGAGAATATGTATCTAGTGATGGTCGTTCACAGTTTGCAGTTTTTACCCCCTTTACCCTGGTCGGTGACAGCCGCTGGGTAATGATAGTTGCTGCACCGCAAACCGAGGTCTATGCTCCGATTTCTACATTAACTAAAATGTCTATATTCGTATCCGCCATTTTTAGCATTATGGCGATTATTTATATCTTCATGTTCAGTTCTCGTTTCGCCAAGCCCATCCAGATAATTCGCGATGAATGTCTGCTCTTAGCTAAAGGAGATTTACGTGATCGTCCCGCACAAGTATCTTCACATGATGAAATTGGCCAATTAGCTCAGGGGTTCCGGGAGATGCGCAGTACATTACGAACATTGGTTGTTAAAATTCAAGGTCAAGCCGAACATATGGCCTCTTCTAGCCAGGAATTGACCGCAAGCGCCAACGAAACAGCCAATGCAGCGAACCAAGTAGCCGGATCAATCACGGAAATTGCCGCCGGTACCCAAACGCAAGCCGCGACAGCCGCTAAAATTAATGATGTAGCCACCAATATGTCTACTAATACAAATAATATCTCCAGTACCGCCCGCGAAGTATCGCAGATTGCAACCGCTACTTCCGAAGAAGCTAAACAAGGCCGTCGTGCCATTGAAAATGCGATTAACCAAATTAATGTTATCGGCAAGGAATCGGCAGCGGTACAACAGTCGATTAACGAATTAGCCAAAGGTTCTGCTTCCATTAGCCAAATTGTAAACCTTATCTCCAATATCGCTAATCAAACAAATCTATTAGCCTTAAACGCTGCTATTGAAGCCGCCAGAGCCGGGGAACAAGGCCGGGGCTTTGCCGTAGTAGCGGAAGAAGTAAGGAAACTTGCGGAACAATCCAATAATGCCACTGAACAAATTGCGGTCCTGATCCAAGAAAATGAGACTAATATGGAGCAAGCCATTAAAGCCGCTCAAGCCGGAACCAACGGCGTAAACGATGGTATTACCGTAATACAAGCCTCAGGTGAAGCTTTTAATAAGATTGTCAGCGCAGTTGTCGGACTTTCCGAACAAATTAACGGCATATCCCAATCCATCAATGAAATGGCGAAGGGTACCCAGACATTTATTACTTCCGTCCAGGAAATTGACAAAGTAAGTAAAGAAAATGCCGCTGAGGCTCAAACTGTCTCCGCCGCAACCGAAGAACAATCGGCTACTATGCAAGAAATCGCCAGCGCCAGCACTACTTTGGCGCACTTAGCCGAAGAATTAAACCAGGCGATCGCAAATTTCCGAGTTTAAAATGTCATCCGTTAATTCTCGCTTTCTAACTTAATTATTAAATAGGAAAAAGGACAAGGTGCTACATTCTTTGCAGTACCTTGTCCTTTTTTCCTATTGCTAACCTATACTATTTGTTCTATCATTTACACTAATACTTGATATAATTATAATGAAAAATTGCAATAATAACTGGAATAAGTACTAATATGTAAAAAGATTATATAGCTAACTATTACGTTGTTTGACAACAATACCAATACCAACAGCAATCAAAATGAGCGGCCAAAAGTAACTACTACAGGCCCATGAAATAATACCAATCCTTTCTAATAGAAAAACAACTCCCACCAAAATAAGAGCCCAGCCAGTTAGACCATACTTTCTCACAATACTCCCCCCTTTTTTTGGTTAGGTCTTTCTATGTTTATTATATAAAGAGATAATCTAAAAATGCCTGCTCATGCGGATATCATGACAAAAAGGAGAATATCATGCAGCCTAGTACGATGGAAAAAGCAACTCGCCCCACTGCCAACGTCGGCTTAGAAATTTGGTGGAAACTGCTCCGGCCTCATACCCTTACAGCTTCATTTGCACCAGTAGCAATCGGCAGTACCCTAGCGCTCAATTATGCTCCGTTTCATTTGAACTTATTCTTGATTATGCTCATTGCCAGTATGTTGATCCAAGCGGCTACTAACATGTTGAACGAGTATTATGACTATGTTCGTGGGCTAGATAATGAATATTCTGTCGGAATAAGCGGTACAATTGTCCGTGACGGCATTACCCCCAAAGCGGTTCTCCGTTCTGCCCAAGCATCATTTATGGTAGCCTTC
Source organism: Bacillota bacterium (assembly GCA_017889625.1). GTDB lineage: Bacteria > Bacillota > Negativicutes > Sporomusales > CTSoil-080 > CTSoil-081. The sequence goes on from JAGGAD010000026.1 coordinate 11,064, forward strand.
AGTTTAGGACTTTATCTTTCCTTCGCCAGTAGTTGGTGGTTGTTTTTATGCGGTCTTATTGCCGTATCAATAGGCTATCTCTATTCCGGAGGACCTTATCCGCTTTGCGCTACTCCCTTCGGCGAATTAGCTGCTGGAACATGCATGGGCCTGGTTATTATCCTAATTTCATTTTTCATTCAAACCAGAACCATTAGTTTCATCTGTGTCCTTATTTCACTGCCAACTTCGATTTTGGTTGGAGCCATCCTGATGTCCAATAATATCCGCGATCTGGAAAATGACAAACGCCATGGCCGAAAAACCTTAGCGATCATGATGGGCCGAAAACTAGCTACTCAGGCCTTAACCGCCATGTTTATAACGGCATACATCGGAGTAATACTATTGGTTATCTTTAGTATGATCAGTCCTTGGATTTTATTAGCCTTAGTCAGCATTCCCAAAGCCCTTCAAGCAATCAAAGGCTTTCGGCAAAACACCACCCACCCCCACGAATTAATGCCCGCGATGGTGTCTACCGCGCAAACAAATACTATTTTCGGCTTAGCAGTGTCTCTGGGGTTATTGCTCCAATATTTAAGAATCTAATAGGAAAAGCCAAGGAGTCGTGAACGGACGTTATCGCGACTCCTTGGCTTTTTAAAATTTAGACATCGACGCGGTTCAACTAACGATCAAAAAACGGGTTTTTCCCGGAGATGCTTAGTGGAATACCATAAGCGAGTTGAATATTATCGTCAAATAGGTTCATTTCCAACGCCGCTTTACCGATTGTATACATAATGCGATTATCAACATGATGCAAAGCTGCCGCATTTACTGCCGAACCGGCGGCAATTCCAAGGTCGGCTACACTGATGGCACATAGACTATGATTAGCGGCACATTCGGCACAATTACTAAACCCACAGAACCCGCACGGATTACAGCCAAGCGGCTGAACTATTTGACCAAGCAGTACAATAAGGGCTGCTTTATCAACATTATCGGCATCACGGACAAATGACGTCGTCCCATGTTCCTTAGCCAACCGCCGCATTGTTTCGGCCAGTTGATCTTTTTCCCGTGCTTTTACAATCATGGTAACTAGATTATCAACGCCTTTTGCTTTTGGGGCTGTTCTAGCCGCCACGCACATTAAATCAGCCACTCGTTCCACGGCCCGTTCTTCAATTTCCCGACTCGTCGTAATCATTCTTTTCCCACCTTCATCAGCAGATATTAAGCAAGGGTTACTACCGTCACCCCTAAGCCACCTTCACTCAGTTCACCAATACGCATTGTCTGTACACTCCGGTGTGCTTTTAAGTATTCTTTGACCCCGCTCCTGAGCGCACCGGTACCTTTACCATGAATAATAATAGCCTCATGTAATCCCGCCAAAACAGCATCATCCAAATATTTATCTAAAATATCTTCAGCTTCAACTACGGTCAGACCACGAATATCCACTTCGCGAGCTGTATCTTGAACTTTAGCCAGATTCACCCGGCCTGAAGACGCGGCTTTCTTAGTCACCGCCTTTTCTTCCGCCATCCGGCATGCGGATAGCGGAACATTCATCTTCATAATACCGAGTTGTACCATTACCTCATCACCATTCACGGCCAGCACTTGGCCTTTTTGCCGAAGGGTCGTAACATAAACCATATTCCCCAGCTTCAATCCCTTACCGGCGACTGCCTCCCCCTGCACCGGCTCACCATCGTTGTTGCTGCGGACTAACGCCAACCCGTCACGTATTCGGCTGCGGGCACTATCAATAGCCCGTTGACGGTCACGACTGTTGGTCACTGAAAATTGCGCTTTAAGTTCAGCGATACTTACTTCGGCATCGCGTCGGGCCTGCCGCAAAACTTGAGCCGCGTCTTCCTGAGCTTTTGCAATGATCTGCTGTTTTTTCTCAACTATTGATTGATGCTCATCCGCTAAGCGCTGTTTTAATTCGGCCACTTCTCGTTCCAGGGCAACCATTTCAGCCTGTCGCGTACTATACAAGCGTTTTTGTTCTTCTAAATCGCTTAGAACTTGGTCGAATTCGGCATAATCTTCATCAACCAAGTTGCTGGCCCGCTCAATGATACTTTCTCCCAGTCCTAACCTCCGCGATATGTAAAATGCCTTACTGCTGCCAGGCGTACCGATAAGCAGCCGATAGGTTGGTTTTAAAGTCTGACTGTCAAATTCTACGCTGGCATTTTCAATTCCATGTCGAGAATAAGCAAAAGTTTTTAATTCACTATAGTGGGTTGTGGCAATAATCCGAGTTCCGCGGCGATAAAATTCTTCAAGCATGGCCATAGCCAGCGCCGCCCCTTCATCGGGGTCAGTTCCAGCACCAATTTCATCAATTAGCACAATATCACCGGCACCAGCCTTGCTAAGTATCCGAACTAGATTGGTCATATGCGCTGAGAAAGTACTAAGACTTTGTTCAATGCTCTGCTCATCGCCAATGTCCGCAAATATATTACGAAAAACTGTTAGTTCCGAATCAGCCGCCGCCGGAATAAACAATCCAGCTTGTGCCATAACCGAAAACAGGCCGACAGTCTTCAAAGTAACCGTCTTGCCGCCGGTATTAGGCCCGGTTATGACCAGCACCGAAAAATCATCACCCAATCTTACATCAATCGGCACTACAATATCAGCCGCAATCAAAGGATGCCGCCCCTGGCGAATATTCAAGCGCCCTTCGGTATTAATCCGAGGTTCTACAGCTTTTAATTTAATCGCCAGACTAGCCTTGGCAAAAGCAAAATCAAGTTCGCCCAGGGCCAGACAAGTTTCATGAAGTACCGATCCAGATTTTGCCACTTGAGCACTTAGTGCCCGGAGAACCCGTTCCACTTCAGCCTCTTCCGCCGATACCATTTGTTTTAAATCATTATTAAGGTTAACCACCGCCAACGGCTCAATAAAAACAGTTGCTCCACTAGACGACTGATCATGGACAATCCCCGGGAAATTATTGCGGTATTCCTGTTTTACCGGAATAACATAACGGTCGCCGCGAATTGTCACCAATACTTCTTGAAACAGCTTTTGATATTCACTGGAATGGAGAATACTCTCAAGCTTTTCTTTAATACGCTGCTGAGATGTGCGTATTTCACGCCGTAACCTTGCTAATTCGGGACTGGCACTATCTTTTACGGAGCCTTGGTCAGTGACGGTATTGTCAATAGCCTGTTCCAACGATCGCACCACGGTAATCCGGGCCACAACCTCGTTAAGTCTTACCGCCGCCATGTCTTGGTCCGCAAAAAACTGTTTAACCCGGCGAGCTGCATATAGCATACTGCCAACCGCCAAAAATTCATGCACCTCAAGTATAGCTCCAATTTCAGCGCGTTTAACAACCGCTCTAATATCACGGATTGCCCCCAAGGGCACATTATCTACAGCCGACAGTATAGCTAACGCTTCACGCGTTTCCTCTAGTCTGGCCATTACTTGAGGGTAATCAGCTACCGGATCTAGCCGTTCCGCCATTTCTCGGCCCAAAATACTGCCGGTACAATCGGCTAGCATCAGGCGCACTTTATTAAATTCCAAAGTAACAAGCATCGCTGAATCCATCATCTTCTCCTTACAAAACTCCCCTAAAATAATGTCCGCGGGTAATATCTTGATTCTCTGCCATTGCTATACTTTTCAGTAACTCAGGCGAATAATCCTCCCCACTGTCAATCGCCGTGCGATAAAGCCGAGTAATCTGGCTAATCCGTTCATCACTGAGCGATTTACCTTCAATACGGATACGTTCAATGCCACACTCTTTAAATCTCGGTACATGTGAAAGCAGACTAAGTTCTTTACCATTTAGTACGTGCATCCGGCAAAATTGATCGCCAATAATCCGGAATTTTTCGTTCATTCGGTCTTTCAGCCAATACTCACCATGCTTACAAGTTTTTGCACAACTACCGTCCTTTTTTGCCCCTAAGAATGACCCAGTTACACAATATTGTGATACCATCAGTTCCAGGTATCCGTGGGCCAAGCATTCTAAACTAATTCCCGAACTCGGATTAATAGTTTCAATTTGCGTGAAATTTAGTTCTGGCGATAATGTCACACTGCTTAACCCGGCCTGACGAAAAAATTCTATCGCCAGGCTGTTAAAAATATTAAGCGGATAGTCGCCATGAACAGTTAGTTGCGGATATTGGCGAGTCCAATATAAAGTCCCGATATTGCCAATACTAACAGCATCTGGCGCAAGTTCAGCGAATAATGCTAAACTAGTTTCCAACACATTGGTCTCCCGTTCAGTAATCAGGCGCGGCGTACTTAGTATGACCTTTTTCCCCTGTTCTCTGACCAGTGCTACTACTTTACTATATTCAGCTGGCGTCACAATCTGTCCGGCTAAACTATCACCGCCAAACATAATAATATCCGCACCGTGTTTAAGGGCAACAGTTGCTTTCGTTATAGTATCTACATTTACGACCAACGCCAATGGCTTTGATGACGGTCGGTCCTTTTTGACCGGTCGAACATCTTTAATGTGAAATTCGGCCAGTGGCGGCCTTGTATACGGGGCTAATATTGCTTTTTCCAATTCAGCTACTGCTCGTCGCCGTGCTTCGTTAAGTTCACTAATCGGCACCATAAGTTCGCCTTCAAGCCCCAGCTGTAGGTTACGCAAACTAAATACTGTGGTTCCAAGCCGCCCTAACTGCTTTAACACGACTTCTTCATTAAGCGGCCGTTTAAGCGCTTTTTCTGCCAGAAAGTCGGTCCGTCCCACCCCAATATTACCAGCCTCATCACGAACCGTGACAACCAATGGTTCACCAAGTCGAGCCGTTACTTCAACATCCACCGAAATACGCCGTACTGCACTGGGACCGATAAAAAATGCCCGTGCTTTCTCGATCAGGGCAGCATCGTGAGTTTTAAACACCCTATCACCAGGCTTTACCGCCATATCGACCGGAATAACTACTTCGACACCAGCCGGAGCCTGCTCAACAATTTTACCGCCAACTTCTATCGATTTGACTGTGGTGTTGGTTCTGCCGCCAACTTTAATCCAAAAATCAATAATGTCGCCTACAGCCAAGGGTTCATCCAGTTTAATTGTAACTAGTTTTTCCTTAGGTTGATACGCCAAGACTCGTCCGGCTCGCACTCCTCGGTTATTAGGGCGGCGGTCACTCATCATCTGACGGCCCAGTTGTTCTTTCCAGTAGGCTGTAGTAAAGCCGCGATTAAAAATTTGTGCCATATTTCGAGGATCTTCGCCGGGCACACTAAAACCTTCTTGATTCTTGGTATAGGTGTCAATAGCTCGTCGGTAAGTATCTACCACTATGGCTACATACTCCGGTCGCTTCATCCGCCCCTCGATTTTTAACGAAGCCACGCCAGCTTCGATAAATTCCGGCAATAGCTCAATTCCACATAAATCTTTAGGACTTAACAGGTAATTCCCCGCATCGACACCGCTAAGCGCATCCGCTCCGCTGGCGTCAACTAATGTATATGGCAGCCTGCAAGGCTGGGCGCATTTTCCTCGGTTGCCGCTGCGTCCACCAATCATACTGCTCATTAGACACTGCCCAGAATAAGATATACACAGCGCACCGTGAATAAATACCTCGATCTCAACTGATGAATTTTGGCAGATATAACGAATATCTTCTATTGGTACTTCGCGGGCTAACACCACCCGTTCAAAGCCGATTTCCTGAAGATACTTTACTCCGGCTAAATTATGAACGGTCATTTGGGTACTGGCATGAAGTTTAAGACCAGGCACAACTTTTTTCGCCAATGTAGCCACACCTATATCTTGGACAATGATGGCGTCAACACCACAGGTATATAGAAACTGCAAATACTCAGCTAAGTCAACAAATTCACTGTCATCTACCAGGGTATTAACAGTAACATACACCACAACCCCACGCAAATGGGCATCACGCACCGCTACTGTCAGTTCTTCACCAGTAAAGTTTGCTGCATATTGTCTGGCACCAAAGGCACTGCCGCCTAAATATATTGCATCAGCACCGCTTTCCAACGCCGCGGTAAACGCTTCCCGGCTACCAGCCGGAGCTAACAATTCTGTCACAAAAGTTCACCTTCACTTAAATTTCTTATTATATTTTAACTGCTATACTTATCAGTTTTATGCTAGTTCTTATATTATTGTCTTCTCTATCAACTAAGATAGGTGGTGATTGCTGGTTTTATATCGGTTAAGGCTTTAATTTTAGCTGCGACACTGCAGCATGCCGGACCCCAGATAATAGTTGGTACCAGATTATTGGTATGAGTTTTTACACTGAAATCTTCAAAGTTTCCATGGTCACTGGTTATCATTACTAGTAACTCATCTTGCGATTCTGCATATACCGCCGTCAAAAATTCATTGAGGACGGTTATTATCTTTTTAGCAATATCCCAGTCACGTTTATGCCCCCAACGGTCAGTCTGGAAATACTCAAACATGGTAAAGTGATTCTGTTTAGCTAGCTTGGCTAAACGGTTACCGGCCACGGCCGCACTTACCGGTTCGATGGTAGTTATTCCCATAAGAGGCAGCATTTCATTGGTGATATCTTGGTTAACAGCTTGCCCCGCCTGTAGTTCAGGTAAGGACCTGAGGGCTAAATTTGCGTTTAGCATGGTAAGGGTTGTCACTGAATGCCGCCTTTTTCTAGCAGCAACTAAGTCCATATAATTAGGCGAATAGGCATTGGCCGAGGTTACGGCTAACCCCCGTTCAGCAAGTTCGCTCAACAAGCTGTGTTCCGCAATAATTTTTGCCAGTCCCGGTCCTGGAAAGCCCTGAATATGCCGGTCCATAACTTTAGGAGCATTAATTCCGGTAAACAGCGCCGTCTGCCCCGTTGCACTTTGGGGTAAACCAGATACCCCAAGTGCGGTATCTGTCGCCACCATACAAACCCTATCAGTTAGTACCGGGGCCGCCGTTAAAGTTAGCGGAACGCCAAATAGCTGGCGAAATAGCGGCGGATCAAATTTGACTAACGGATTTATTGCTTTATCGTTTTGTCCCAAGCCAAAACCATCGATAAATATTAGTAATACCCTCCGCAATTTTTTTCCCCCTAAACCACGAAAAAGCGTGCTATATTCTTCAAACATTATACCATATACTAGCAAAAGAAGAAGGGATTACCCTTCCTCAATGCAGGTTATCTTTGAGTTGTGATCCTTGCGGCTGAGTTTCCGGCTCTAGCTTATGACTTTTTATATAGCTTGTGATTTCTTCCACGTTGATAGTAAGCTGGTCTAGTTTCGCCCACGCCATCCCCATTTGACTTAGAGGGTTATCCTCCAACCCCTGGATAAACGCCTCGACATCCCTTTTAGTAATCGGCTCAGCCGCAGAAGACTTTATAAGGGAGAAATCTCCGCAACTTTCCAGCCGGGCTGTTTTTATATCCTGTAAATTAGAAAAGTCCATCCCGAATTTATGCAATTCCTGCCGTAAATCATCATAATTAAACTGAGAGCGCTTCAAGTTCTCCCGTAAAATAACCCCATCTTGGATCAATACTACCGGAGTACCTTCAAACCATTTACGAAAAAAGGTACTTTTTAATGACAACCGTGCTAAAACTTGCTGTAAAACAAACAGCCCCGCCAGCGCTTCAACCCCGATCAGCAGACTTTCTGTCCGTTCCATCGCCACATTGCCAACGATATCGCCAACCCCAACCATCAGCACAAAATCAAACGGCGAGTACTGACCAACAGTACGATTGCCCATAAACCTAATCACTACCAGAGCAATTAAAAATATACCGATCATTCGCAGAAAAATTTGTCCTACAGACGAAAATTCCAAATGACTCCACTCCTTTTTGGTTATCTATTTAATATTTTTAACCAAGCAGCAAAGTGGTATACAACGAAGGCCGGATAACCATGAACTGGCCTCCGACCTCCAGGTACGATTATTTTTTTTCTTCGTCTACCAGTTCCAATAGTTCTGCTAATTCCTGGTAATCATCTTTAAGTTTTAAATACTCGTCAGCAAGATTGAGCGCCACCAAAACCGCTACTTTAGCTGTTGACAGGCGGGGATTACTTTTGGCGATTTGCCTCATTCGCCCATCGACAAGCCCGGCAACTTCAATCATCCTGGCTGTTTCGCCTTCGCCCTTTATTGAATAGCTCTCACCAAAAATCTCAACGACTACTTTGTTCTTTTTTTCTGTCACTTATATTCACCCAATCTTCTAGGTCTTACTGCAATATTTCGTGCCCAGCAAGTATTTTCCTGCTCAATTTCAATATATGTATCTTTTCTCTGTGGGCTTTCTAAGTATATTATTCATCGAAAACGTGTTTACCTCAACCCAACAAAAGCACTATTGGTCTGCCAATAGTGCTTTTGTCATCAATAATGGTTAAATACGCCGAGTTGCCGCAATAGTGGTTTTTAAATGTTCCACAATGTTGTTATAGGGTCCGTCAACTTCTTCGTCCGTTAGCGTTTTCCCTGCCGCCCGGAAGGTAAGTGAGAAAGCCAAACTTTTTGATCCTTCTGGAACTTGTTCGCCAGAATATACATCGAATAAGAGTACATCGGACAACAATTCACCGCCGCTGGCTTTAATGGCTTTAGTCACTTCGATGGCCGGTACAGTTTCAGCTAAAACCACCGCCAAATCACGGGCTATCGCCGGAAATTTGGGCAGTTGTTGATATTTTCCAATAATCATCGTATATTTTTCTAATAGAGCTACATCAAGCTCGAATATATATACCGGACGGGTAATTCCAAAATTCGCCGATACTTGCGGATGAACTTCACCTGCTGCGCCAAGTACAACTCCATCTTTAATGAACAGTGCGGTTTTTCCGGGATGCATGGCTACGTATTCTCCAGCCACTACCGAATAATCGCTGATCCCCATTTTCTCCAGAATAACTTCTACCGTGCCCTTGATATCATAAAAGTCAACAAGTTCCCGCGATTGATTCCACGCTAACGGCTGGCGTTTACCGCACAGTGCCCCGCACAGCATCAGCGGCTCATCCGGAAGTTCAGTAATCGGCAAACTTTTGGGTTTATATACCGCACCTACTTCATAAATTTTCAAGTCATCATTTTTGCGTGATAAGTTTCGAACAACTGTATCCAATACGCCACCCAGCAAGGTTGTCTTGAGCAACGGAAATTCTTCGGTTATTGGGTTTAAAATTTCTACCGTCTGCCTAAGCGGGCTGTCCGTAGATATCCCTAGTTTATCAAAGGTCGTGGGATGGATAAAACTAAAGGTAATAACTTCACTAAACCCGATACTGCTTAAGCTTTCCTTAGCCAAGTCAACAATCGTTTCAGTATACTTTCTGGTACCTTGCACAACATCCCCAAACGGCAAGGTGGTCGGAATATTATCATAGCCATAAATCCGGGCAATTTCTTCGCTAATATCCGCCGAGCAAGTTACATCGCCGCGCCAGCTCGGTACGGTAACCGTAATACTCCCCGGTTTAGCATCAACAGCGAATTCTAACCGCCGCAGAATATCAGTCATAAACGTCTCTGGAACCTCAACCCCAATGCGTGCATTAATTTTAGCAGGTTCAAAGGTAATTTGTCTTGGCATATCAACATTAGGATAGTTATCAATGATTCCTTCGCAGACTTTCGCTGCTCCCATTTCTTCCAATAAGCTTGCAGCCCGGTCAAGAGCTTTTACAACACTAGCCGGATCGACTCCCCGTTCAAACCGGCCTGAGGCTTCCGACCTTAGTCCTAACGCCCGGGAAGTACGTCTGATGCTGGCTCCATTAAAGGTCGCTGCTTCTAGCAATACAGTCTGGGTAGCCGCCGTTACTTCAGTAGCTAAGCCCCCCATAACTCCGGCAATTCCCACCGCATGTACCGGGTCAGCTATGACCAGCATCTCTTTCGTCAATTCGCGTTTAACACCATCAAGCGTTGTCAGACGTTCACCTGGAATTGCCCGGCGAACAATAATGCTATGCTGAGACAACATATTATAATCATAGGCATGCATTGGCACCCCCATCTCCAGCATAACAAAGTTGGTGACGTCAACTACGTTACTGATCGGGCGCATACCCGCCGCCTGAATGCGCCGTTGCATCCATAACGGCGATGGCCCGATTTTAATATTTTTAAGGATTCTGGCGGTAAACCGGGAACACAGATCTTTAGCTTCTATGCTTACTTTTGCTAACGATACGGCTTTGCCTTCACCAGTCTCATGAACGCTAAGCATTGGGTTTTTGAGTTTCCCTTTGGTAAGCACTGCAACTTCCCGGGCTAGTCCCAAAATGCTGAAACAATCTGCTCTGTTGGGGGTAAGGTCAAATTCCAGCACTACATCATCAAGGCCAAGCACCGTCCGTACATCCACCCCGATTGGCGTATCCGGCGGCAGAATATAAATACCAGACCGGGCTTCCGGCGGTACAATCTTGCTATCCATATTTAATTCTTCTGCCGAACACAGCATGCCGTAGGAGTCTATGCCTCTAAAATCCGCCACTTTGATTTCCATGCCACTCGGCAATTTTGCCCCAACAAGGGCTACCGGAACAATATCACCTTTATTTACGTTTTTTGCTCCAGTTATAATCGTAAGGGTAGTGGTACCTACATCAATTTTACAAACCGAAAGCTTATCTGCATTCGAATGAGGACCTATATCAAGAATTTTTCCCGTAACAACTTTTTCCAGGCCTTGGCCTAAATATTCTACGTTTTCAGCGGTAACACCAGCCATGGTCATTGTTTCCGCTAACTTTTCCGGTGTCTGGCTGAATTCAACATAATCTTTGAGCCATTTTATCGAAGCGCGCAAAAGTATTCCCCCTAAAATTGCGCCAAGAAGCGCGAATCATTATCATAAAACAAGCGCAAATCATCAATGCCGTATACTAGCATTGCTGTCCGTTCTACGCCAATACCAAAGGCAAACCCACTTACCTCGTTCGGGTCATAACCACTTTTTTCCAGAACGCCAGGATGAGTCATTCCTGAGCCGAGAATTTCCAGCCAGCCGGTATCTTTACAAGTACGGCAACCCTGGCCGCCGCACATTACGCAGGAAATATCTACTTCAGCACTAGGCTCGGTAAACGGGAAAAAGCTGGGACGAAATCTTAGTTTTACGCTTGAACCAAACATTTCCTTCGCAAAAAGGTCCAGAGTGCCCTTTAAATCCGAAAATCTAATTCCTTTGTCGATTACTAGACCTTCTACTTGTTGAAATACAGGTGAATGAGTAGCATCATAGTCGCAGCGATAAACTTTGCCCGGAGCAATAATTCTGACCGGTTCATTAGGTTGCTTCGACTGCATATATCGGGCTTGCATTGGTGAGGTATGGGTTCTAAGCAAGATATCCGGTGTAATATAAAAAGAGTCCTGCATATCTCTGGCCGGATGATCTTTGGGTAAATTCAATGCTTCAAAATTAAAGTAGTCTGACTCGACTTCCGGCCCTTCAGCCACGGTAAAGCCCATTCGCATAAATATCGATTTTATCCGGTCTAAGGTCAGAGTTAACGGATGTTTATGCCCCAGTTTGGGCCGATGTCCCGGCAAGGTAATATCAATTTTTTCCGAAGCCAACCGTTTTGCCATTGCCGCTTGTTTAAGTTCCTCCGACCGCGCAGTAATAATTTTCTCAAGTTCAGCTCTGATATCATTGACAATCTGACCAATCCGCGGCCGTTCATCAGCGTTTAATGCACCCATGCCGCGAAGTATTCCAGTAAGACTACCTTTCTTACCAAGATATTTCACTCGTAAGTCATTGAGCACATCGAGATCTGTGACTTTTGTAAACTCTAACGTCGCTTCTTCTCTGAGCGCCATAAGTTGCTGCTCCATATATGTACCTCCTAAAAATATCGGTAACGTTATATTTCTTTAATTTTCAAAACCAGGGGCAAATATAAAAAGACCCCCGCCCGCAAAGGGGCGAAAGTCTTACTTCCGCGGTACCACCCTAATAGATACTTTTGTTTCCGCTAACGGGGAAAAACCGTCCGGCCTACTCAGAAAAACCCTTCAGCCCGGAAGCTCTGGAGTGAACTTCTGCTATTCGTTTCGGACCTGCTCTCAGTCATGACAGGCACCTCCCTGAAGAAACTAAAAAAGCATACTTTCTCCGTCATTGCATAAAAAGTTATTGTACTAATAATTTTCGATATAATAAATACACAGCAATAGAACCAGTAGCTTCAAAAATCCGCCATAAAAAATCGGGGGTCATCACGCAAGACACCGCCCTCTCTGTTAAACCTGGATAATTCAGGTCCCTGCTAAGTGGTATTATAGCATAACAGATCATCAATTACAAGCTACTAAGCCCGCTGCCGCACCGCTTCATATAATATTATCGCCGCCGCTGAAGCAACGTTTAATGATTCCGTTTTGCCCAGCATGGGGATATAAACTTTGTCTGAACTAGCTGCCGTCAGTTCGTCGCTAACCCCGTGACTTTCACTCCCAAAGACAATAGCCACCGCTTCAGTTAAAGAAGCATCATAATATGGTTTAGCACCATCAATAGCTGTAACTGCTAATTTTAACCCATACTTTTTTATCACTGCCAAAAATTCAGCAGTGGTAATACTATAAATGACTGGTAGGTGAACTAATGATCCCATGGTCGAGCGCACAGTTTTCCCGGCATATAAATCGACACAGTCTTGTAAAAGTACAACCGCGGTACATCCGGCGGCGTCAGCCGTCCGGATAATGGTTCCCGCATTACCGGGGTCACGAACACCATCTAATACGACAATACACGGTACTTTAGCTGCAACTAAAACTTCATCAAGCGTTATTTTTTTCTGGCGTACCGTAACAAGTATTCCCTGTGGTTCTTCAGTTTCAGCTATTTTGCTTAGAATTGCCGGAGAAACTTCAATTAGTGTACAGCCCCTAGTGCTTAAAGTGTTAAGCACTAGGCCAGTGCGACGGTCTTCCGCCGCTTCCGCGGTAAAAAAGCACGTTTCTAGCAGCCAGTCTGAGGTAGCCACTTCTTCACACAGCCGGACTCCTTCCGCCATAAATAAGCCGGATTCATCCCGGTGTTTTTTCTGTTTTAGGCCTGCAGCTTCTTTTACCAGCTTATTCTGGAGGCTGGTTATAACCATCGTCATTCAAGTTCCTCCAGTTTGTGCACCCCGTCACTTCCGCCGACAAGAATCATAATGTCGGTTTCTTGAATTTTTTCGCTTGGCAAAGGCGGAACCAACAGCTGATCATCGCGTTTCATTGCTACTACATTAACCCCAAACTTAGCTCTTAGATTAGCCTCGGCCAAACTTTTGCCGATTAAAGGTTTAGGTGCACTTACTTCAACCAAACTAATATTTGGTGAAAGTTCGATGTAATCCATGACATTTGCTGACACCAAGTTATGTGCCACCCGTACGCCCATGTCTCGTTCAGGGTATACTACCCGGTCAACACCGAGCTTCGTCAGCATCTTCCCGTGTAGTTCATTTTGAGCTTTAGCGACAATATATGAGACGCCAAGTTCTTTAAGCAATAGCACAGTCAAAGTATTGGCCTGTACATCTTCACCAATTGCAACAACAACTACGTCAAAGTTGCGGATTCCCAGCGCCTTTAGCGAATTTTCATCCGTTGTATCTGCTTGAACCACATGTGAAACAAATTCACTTAGCCTTTGAACTCGGTCTTCGTTAGCGTCCACCGCTAAAACATCATATCCTGCTTTAACCAGTGTTCGAGCCACACTAGAACCAAACCGCCCCAACCCAATAACTGCATACTCTTTTTTCTTTGCCATATATATAGCCTCCACTAATCAACATTTATAAAAATCCATTAGCCAACAATAATCTTGCCTTCCGGATACTGTACCATCGCCCGGCGCTGGCGCATCGCTAGTGCCAGTGCCATCGTAACCGGTCCAACTCGCCCAGCAAACATTGTTAAAATAAGCCACGCTTTACCGCTTACCGTTAACGTTGGTGTAACACCAGTCGATAAACCAACTGTACCGAAGGCAGATACCACTTCGAACATAATATTTAAAAACGGCACCTTTTCATTTATACTCATCATCATGGTAACAAATATAATCAAGCATGAGGCAATAAACCAGATGGTAAATGCTTTATATACTAAGGTTGGTGACAGCCTGCGGCCAAAAATCTCCACATCTTGCTTTCCTCTGATTAATGTCCATATTGCGGTTAACAATACTCCCGCCGTAGTCGTCTTGACCCCACCGCCGGTTGATCCTGGTGACGCGCCAACAAACATCAGCCCAATGATAAAAAATAGCGTAGCACTGCTTAAGGTTCCGATATCCACGGAATTATAGCCGGCCGTTCGAGCTGAAACCGACTGAAAATACCCCGCTAAAAGTTTTCCTTTGAGCGAAAGCGGGCCGAGCGTCAAAGCATTGTCCCACTCCAGCAAACAGATAACCGTCATACCGAAGAAGACTAAAAACGCACTCATTGCCAAAACAACTTTACTATGCAAAGACAATTTGGTGAAACTCCGCTTTTCCCATACATCCGCAATTACCGTAAACCCTATACCGCCTAAAATAATGAGTCCAGAAATCACCACATTCACGACAACATCATCCACATAACCCGTTAAGCTTCGGCACTGGCCAAACAAATCAAATCCGGCATTGCAAAAAGCACTAATCGCATGCCAGTAGCCAAAATACACTCCCGACCAGCCAAAATCACCATACCAGCGAACCGCAAGTATGGTTCCGGCTATTAATTCAATACCTAATGTAAGTTTAATAATATACAGGGTTAACCGAACAACCCCAGCAACTGACAACTGGCTAAGGGCCTCCTGCATAATAAGCCGTTCCTTAAAATATATCTTTTTCCCAATGATAATCATCATAAGTGTGGCCATCGTCATAATGCCCAAGCCGCCGGCTTGGATTAAACCAATAATTACGATTTGTCCGAATAGTGACCAATATGTTCCTGTATCAACCACAACCAATCCAGTAACGCATACCGCCGAAGTTGCGGTGAACAATGCATCAATCAACGCCACTCGTTCCCCGGATACCGAAGCCCAAGGTAACGAAAGTAACGCCGTTCCTAAAAGAATAAGTCCCAAGAACCCCATTACAACAATTTGATATGGAGTAAATCTTACCTTTGCATCTTTAAACCAAGACTTGTGATTATCTGCTATTGACATAATTACTATCTCACTCCCAGTGTAATTCCGACATCTACTAATTATAGCGCTCCTATTTACCATAGTCTATGCTAAACTGACAAATTTTCCAACATGTTTCGAGATTTATTTAAAGCTAACACGGATTCGTAGATGCAATAAACAGAACTCCCACTATATAAGCAGGAGCCGAGAAAATCTAATAAAGCTTTGTTTGTAGTATTTTTCCATGAATATCAAAATAGATTATTCCCACTTTACATTTTCTTAACTATGAATCTTTTATTATTACGATCTTATCTTCGTTACAGCTGATAATTTTACGGTGACCATCCAGATCAGTGGTTAATTCAACCCTGCTCCCCCATAAATCAACGATGTGTTTTAACGTTTCCTTGGCGTATTTCAATTCCAATTCCCGTCCATCGAAAACATGCTCTAACTTTAAAGTGCCTTTTTCGACCATTACAGGATTTATAACAGGGACACCCCCTAAGCCGACAGATAAGGCCAGATTGTCCCGTACACTTTTCCAGCCTTCTTCATCCGATATTTCTTTGATAACAATATTTTCGCCCTGAATACCATAGGTAAATAGGTGCAGTTCTTCACAGAGTTGCCTGGTCAAATAGCGTCGCAGGAATGATTGGTCGCGGTCTTCCGCACGGATGTCCATGATCTTTTTTGCTCCGCCAGCAGTCTGTTCCAGACTTTCGAAAATCTTAAAGCCAAGGAAATACGGATTTATGCTATATTCATGCGCCCGCACGACCAAGTTATGACGCTGAAGGAATTCGAGGTGCATTCCTTGCGGCAAATCAAGATCCTTTAAAATTTTATAGTGCCAATAGCTTGCCCAGCCTTCATTCATGATTTTAGTTTCCATCTGGGGGATAAAATAAAGCGAATTAATCCGTACGATGTTGACAAGATCTTGCTCCCAAGCGGTGAGTTTTCCTTGTTCTGCAAGAAACCCCAGCAGGTCTTCCTTAAACTGAAGAGGAACCGACTGGGGTGCTTCTTTTGCCAATTCGGCAGGTAGCGGCAGAATTGGTTCGCCATTTCGCGAGGTTTGAAAACGCAGGGCATGGGCCGCGTCAAGGATACGTTCGACTTTAGCTGAACCGATACTGGGGTCTTGAATATATTTTCTAACCCTGTCGGCGTGGGCTTTGAACATTTCCACCGTCAATTCAGCCCACGTATCACGCTTAAACAAACGGTTATTTTTAAAAAAATCATTATGTCCGTATACATGAGCCATTGTCAATATTTGCAGCAATAGGCTGTTGTCGCGCATCAGATAAGCAATACATGGATTGGAATTAATGACCATTTCATAAGGAAGACCAACCAGGTTATATTGGTAAAATGTTTTCTGCCGTTCATAAGCTTTGCCGAAGCTCCAGTGCGGATAATGAGACGGCATGCCGACATAGGCTTCATAACAAAGCATATCTTCGTAATTACAGATCTCAAATTCTTGGGGATAGTAGTCCAGGCCTGATTCCCGGACTATCTCTTCTATTCGTTTGTTCCAGTATTCCAAGTCAGCCAGCGAATAATCCGGCATTAAGCCTCACCCCCAGTGGTGGATTCTTTATCCAGAATTCTTTTGAAGGCCGGCCAAATATCTTCTTTTCGCTTAATGGTCACGCTGACAAAGTTATCTTTTTTAATAAGTTTAGCGTACTCCCACCGGATGGTACTATCCCAGGCGTAGGCACTAGTAATTTCGCCATAGCCGAAAAGATTGCAGGTGGCGCAGAGTTCTTGCGCAAGCTCAACAGCCTTCGAGTTATCTTCAGACCAGTTATCACCGTCTGAACAGTGAAAGGCGTAAATGTTCCACAGGGTTGGGTTATAGCGTTGTTCAATGATTTCAATTGCCTTGGCGTAGCCGCTTGAGATATAGGTTCCACCGGATTCGCCACGATGAAAAAAATCTTGTTCACCGACTTCTTTGGCCTCAGTGGAGTGAGCAATAAAGACAACTTCTACATTTTCGTATTTATAACGAACGAATTGATATAACAGGAAATAGAAACTGCGAGCCAGATATTTTTTTGTCTGATCCATCGACCCTGAGGTATCCATTATACAAATGACTACAGCGTTGGAGTTGCGGCGGATATCTTCCTTAACCCTGAAATAGCGCAAATCATCTTCCCGGAAAGGGATTCTATCAATGTCCGAGTACTCTTCAGGTGTATCTTCAATCCGTTTAGTGGCCTGCTCACGCTTTAATTTTTCTATTACAGATTGCTTTTTATCCAGCCGCGGGGGAATACCTTTCCGTTGATGGCCGGAGCGTTTAAATTTGCGTTCGGATTCGATGAAGGAAATTTTTTTGCGTTCCATATCCGGAAGTTCGAGATCTTCAAACAGGTAATTGATCAGTTCTTCAAGCAAAATTTCAGTTTCAAAGACGTCTTCCCCAGGATCATTGCCGACCTGTCCTTGGCCTGGCTGTTTGTTTTCATTCGTATTTCCGATGACTTCGCCCCGTTCTTCCTCTCCGTTGCCAGCGGAAGTTCCGCCTTTATTTTTTCCGTACACAAACTGATATTCTTTAATACCTTTAATCGGTATCTTTATTTTTTTATTTTTACTTTGACCAATGATACTTTCATCTGCAATAATGTCGCCGATATTCTTTTTAATAGCTTCTTCCACCAGTTGTCGATGACGCTTTCGATCCCAAACAGACCGGTCGGAATGACTGGTGTTACCATCTTTAAAGATAGCCATTTCCACTCCCTCCCCTCTGAACCGGACTTTATCTAGTCTTTCCAGAGGTTATTGGCTGCGTACTTCAATATTACATTACAGCAATGATCACAATAGCCGTTGTGTTTCATTTCTTGCACCATTATGTCATATTTTGAGTCTTGTTCTTTGTCACGAACCCGGGCCTTGGTCACAATCCGGGAAAGCTCTTTTACGGATGCAGTTAGTTTTTTTTCAATTGCTTCTTTCAGCGGCTCATAACAACGGTAGTCTACTACACCGCCGCTTCTTAGCACCGAGAACATGTAGGCGGTAACATCCTGACGGAAACCGCGAGCGGCAGTGGTAGTAATGCCGATTTGATCTTCGATCGACTGCAGAAATCTGCTATCTGGTTCTAATTCTTCACCAGTATTTGAGTCTTTAATCTTGCGAGCGTTGATAAAAGCTTCCGCATGATCAAGGTAATTATTAAACAAGCTTTCCGCCTGTTCTTTATAACCAAAGATAAAGGCCCGGGTTACTTCTTTTTCAAGGATTTTATTGTACTCTTTTTTGATAGTATCCTGAAGAAAACTAAGATACCGTTTTTTATCATCATCGGCAATTGCTAATTCTTTGGTTGCTTTTATTAGCGTATCCAACAGGGAAATGGGGTTAATACAATTATTCTCAGATTCGGATAGGGTATTATCCAGAGCCTTCATTATGAACCGAGTGGATATGCCATTCATCCCCTCCCGCGGGGCTTCTTCCCGAAGTTCAAAGATATCAATCTTTTTGGTTGCGCCCTTTTCAACAATTTCTTCGCCATTATAGATCTTTAATTTTGTTAGTGGATCTACCTTGGCTGATGGAGCTAGGCGGGTCAATATGGCAAACATTGACGCTATTTCGATAGTTTTTGGGGCAATATGAGCATCAAAACTACTGCTCTTTAATAGTTTTTGATAAATTTTCACTTCCTCATCCAGTTCAAGACAATAAGGGACTTCAATTTTTACAATCCGGTCGAGGATCGCTTCATTGGTATGATCTGATTTGAATTTATTCCATTCCGCTTCATTTGAATGCGCCAAGATAATACCATCAAAATAGATCATTGCACCTTTGCCCGGCGAAGGAATTGATTTTTCTTGAGTAGCCGTAATCATAGTATGAAGGTATTCTACATCATTTTTAAAAACTTCGATAAATTCTACAATCCCCCGGTTACCAACATTGAAAGCGCCGTTCAAGGAAAGTACCCGGGGATCATCTTCAGCATAAAGATCCATCTTCGAGATATCAACTGACCCGGAAAGTACCGAGGTATCCTGGTTGTTTGGGTCAACCGGTGGTACAACCCCAATTCCTTTGCGGGAACGAATGGAAAATTCGCTCATCGTCACAGGATAACGTTCAAATTCACCGTTATATTCGTTCTTTAAACGATAGCGGCATATAGGACAAAGATCTCCTTCAATTTTGATACCCAGCAGGGCTTGAAACTCCGGACGAAGATGCTTGGGAATAAGGTGAAGGGGTTCCTCACGCATCGGGCAGTCTTGGATTACATAAATAGACAAACTCAGTTCCAAAGACTTCTTTAGCGCTTCCATCAATGATGATTTACCAGCCCCCACCGGGCCGACAAGATAAAGTACTTGCCTGGCTTCTTCCCCTTTCATGGCTGCGGAGTGAAAATAGCGAACAATTTTCATGATGCTCTTGTCAATGCCGTAAAAATCTTTAAAAAAAGTGTAGCGCTTTAGAGTGTCATTACCATAGACACGTTTTAGCCGGGGGTTTTCCTCAGTATTAATTACTTCCATACCGCAAGCGGTTAGTAGTTCGTGCATTCTCTGATGAGCCAAAATGGCTACTTTAGGATTTTCCTTAACAATTTCAAGATAATCGAGGAGCGTCCCGGAAAAGTGGTGCTGCTTGCGTTCATCCCGGTCCTTTTTTATTAAACTTTCAAAATTAATTTTAGTCAACGAAACCCCACCTTTGCAGTTACTCTACTTCATTATATACATCTATTTGGTAGAAATATGAACCGGGACGAGCTGAAATTTTCAGGCCGTGGCAACAGCTACTTTTTATCGCTATTCGCCGCACCGTCTGCTTATCACGCCTTAATATTTAACATAATGTTTATTAGGAAATAACAAAAAATTCCGTTAGAAGTTATATTATAAACCTATAATACTCATTCGATGGAGGGGTCATAATGACGGAATTGAATGTTACAGTCACAGAACTGGTACAGAATTTTGCTAACTCCGGTAAAGATTTCGATAAAAATTCAACTTCAATACAAAACACTGACGAATTAATGAGATTGATAAGTGAGTTTGCCGCTACTTCTATTTTGCTTGGTCTTAATGCAACTATAGAAGCGGCGAAGGCTGAGGTACATACCAGCGTGCTTACAGTGGCGGGTACAAAACTTCGTGAAATGGCAGTAACCAGCGCCCAGGCGGTTAAGGATATTAAAGGTATTTTATATACACTAAGGTGCGAAAGTAATAACGCTGATGGGCATATTGATAGCATTACAGCAGCTTCTTCATTTATAAATGGATAATTTCATAATTTACTATGGCTTCCACCGAACAGGCTCATTCATGATTTTGTTGTTTCAGTCGCTCATAATTGAAAATGATTATTAAAAATGCTATACTTAGTCCTAGAAAGAACTATCTTCTCTGTCTGCCAGCTCCGAGTTACCGTTATGGTTTTTGGCGGTTGCTACGGGGTTTTTGCTTGTGCGTAATGGTTTTTACGAATTAGCTGATTATTTTTCACAAGGAGGATATTCTAATTTTGCTCGCTAAAGCTATCGATATAATCATGAAAAGTATCCGGCAAATACATAGTGTTACCGCCGAGTCAGTTCGGCTTGGAGTACTGTTAGCAATTGTCGGCGGATTTTTAGATGCTTATACTTTTGTGGGAAGAGATGGGGTTTTTGCTAACGCTCAAACGGGTAATATTGTGTTAGTAGCTGCTGAAGCAGCATTAGGAAATTGGCAACAGTCGTTATTAAACCTTCCGCCTATTTTGGCATTTTGCGCCGGAGTAATAATTGCAGAATCAATAAAAAAAACTTCCACTTTTCCTTTTATCCAAGATTCATCACAGGCTGTTTTAATTCTCGAGATTATTGTCCTCACTATCATTGGCTTTCTCCCCAATTCGATCCCCAATATTTTTGTAACAGTGGCAATTTCCTTTGTTTCCTCTCTACAAATTAGTGCTTTTCGCAAACTAGTTAACTCCCCATATAGTACAACTATGACCACCGGTAATTTACGATCGGCATTAAATGCAGCCTACACTGCCTTTACAAAAAAAGATCGCGG
>JAGGAD010000079.1 GCA_017889625.1 Bacillota bacterium
ATTTGTACCTGACGCGGTTGATCCTTCGCCTGTTGCCGTGCTATCCGTCCCTGTCGCTGTGGCACTTACGCCTGTTGCCGTACTAGCAGTGCCTGACGCCGTAGAGCTCGCACCGGTAGCTGTGCTTTCCGTACCCGAGGCAGTTGAACTAGCACCGGTCGCGGTGCTATTCGTCTTAGATGCATTTGCACTTACACCGGTTGCCGTACTATCAGTGCCAGTCGCGGTTGAAGCTTCACCGGTTGCCGTGCTGTCCGTACCAGAGGCCTCTGAATTTGCACCGGTTGCCGTACTATCAGCGCCAGACGCCGTAGAGCTCGCACCGGTGGCTGTGCTTTCCGTACCCGAGGCAGCTGAACTAGCACCGGTCGCGGTACTATCAATAGCCGAAGCATCAGAGCTAGCGCCGGTAGCAGTGCTATAGTCACCGGAGGCACTTGAGCTGGCCCCTGTAGCAGTAGTAGATTCACCAGCAGCATAGGCGCTTACGCCGGTAGCAGTGCTGTTGTCGCCAGCCGCATGGGCGCTTACTCCAGTAGCGGTACTAGAATCGGCATCGGCGGTTGCACTTACCCCAGTAGCGGTGCTGTCTTCACCGGAGGCTTCGGAATCTACACCGGTTGCCGTACTGTCGGTACCGGTAGCCGAAGCAGAAGTACCGGTTTCTGTGGCGTTAGTGGCCGCTGAGGTCACTGCCGGTGATTCGGCTGCAAACATGAGAAAGAACATCACCGCAGCATGCAGACTTTTCTGAAGAATATTGTTCACCTTAACCATTCCCTCCTTGTAATGGCAAGATTTTTTTGCCATTATTTTACAAGGAAAATTATACCATTACTGGTAATACTTGTAAACATTTACATGGTTATCATTTTATTACATATTTTACAGTTGTTGCATGATAACTGTTAAATTTTTACGTTATATGTTATCAACTTAGCTGGTCTAATTATATTAAACACCTGCGCTATTCCGAATTTACAACAACCAGTGGCGGTTCGGACTTATTGTCTAAACCGCCCTTGTCTATGGCTTATAATTCTGGCTAAGGCCTGAACTCCGTCTTCACCATATTTAGCGACAACATAACGAACTAGCGAACCCCAGAGCAGACTAGTCTCAGCCTCGTGATTAGGTACTCTTGCTGACAACTCGCCCTTGGGCGGCAGCCGATCCATACAGAAGACGGTTATTTCATCGTTTTGACTACGCCGTCCACACTCGCCCTGTTGGCAGTACGGACAGATGACATTGACACATTGGATTGGCATAGTATCGCCCCCATCAGTATAATCAAGTGGCCGACCTAAGCCCTTATGTCATTAAGGGCAGCAAAAAAGCCGCCCGTTTAACTCTGGCGGCATTCTTTCACTATATACATTTTACCACGTCAAACCCCGGTAAAAGTGTCATCTTTGTGTCATTGCAATCTTACCAACTGCCTATCTGGCATTTTTCTACTGTATTTATTTTATCATGTCAAGCCCCGACAATAGTGGCACCCTTGTGACATTCACCCATTTCAATGGCAATCGCCAACATAATCCCATCGACCCACCGGTATACTGTCCGCCGGTCACAGTTGAGTTCCTGCGCAATCCCCTCGTCATTCAGTCCTTGTTTTTCCTGCCAATACCGTAATTCTATCAACCGATATTTTTCATCAGGTAGCATTCTAAGTACTTTGTCAATTGCGTCAACCACCTGCTGCATCCGTCGGATACGTTTATTGGTGATTAGTTGCACGGTTTTTGCTTCAGTCGGGCGGGAGATATTGGTGCCCCTAATTCCGCTGCCATCGATAGTATAACCTTCCAATATAATATCGTGTTTGGCTTCCAATAAATCCTGCTTAGTCTGATGATAATCTCTTAGTTCAGCCTCAATATAGAGTTTAATGTCTCGCCTCAGCTTCATTAATATGCCCCTCCCTTTATTTATCGCCAGCTTGTCCACATTACAGCAAGCGGCCTTCTACCACTGGACCATACACCACAAGCACACGAATATTGCCCCAAAAACCTCATACCAAGTCAAGTCCCCAATGAGCCAGTATTTTAATCCCGACAACATTCTGCCTCACTCCTTTAACCAGCTTGAGACTTTCTAGCTTCTGCATTCTCACCAATCAGTTCGCCGACTGATACCCCAAGTGCCAGGGCCAATTTTCGCAACTGGGTAGCTTGCGGTTCGGTTTTATTATTTTCCCAGCCACTTAAAGTAGTCTGGGGAATTCCGGTTTCATCTTGCAAGGCTTTCTGTGATTTGTTGGCCGCCTGCCGAAACTTTCTAATTAATCTTCCTATCGCCATTTTAATTTGCGCTCCTCTCTTCTTATCGTTTTTCCGATTCGTTATTACGTTCTGCTTTGATATTATCGTTTTTTCGATAAGGAGTCAAGTGTTTTTTCGATATTTATTATTATTTTTTTCTGTGTAATAATATACTTATTACTTAGCGAATAATCGATAAGGCGAGTGAAAAAATGATTAACATCCCCGAACGAATTAAAGAACTGACCTTTGAAAAAGGTCTTAACAGCATTAACGAGTTAAGCCGCAAAGCTGATGTCCCTCAGTCAACTTTAGCGACCATCATGCGAGGCCAGACCAGCCCACGGGCCGATACCCTAAACCGCATCTGTCAGGCCCTAGAGGTTAGCATGTCGGAATTCTTTACTGAAACTTCTTTAACCAAGATTATTGAGCATGCTGAAGCTATGCCGCTTAGCGAAGAACAACAAGTGGCACTTAAAACTTTGAAAAATATGTCAACAGCCGAACAACAACAGCGTTTTATTAAAATTTTAAATAAACTACCTAAACTTTCACCTTCGGATCTCGAGGCTTCTCTTAAGTTTATTGATTATTTGCATGCTTCACGACAAAAATCTTAAGCTGCTCTCTCGGCTCTCGTAACAATACTCCAATTTACGCACTCATCATGACAGCACTCTTTTTTCTAACAATACTTTCCCTATTTTTAGCGAATAATTGATAATGCGAGGGTTTACCGATGATAAATATTCCAGAGCGCATTAAACAGCTGCTCCACGAAAAAGGCTTTAAAAGTATCAATGAGCTAAGCCGCAAATCAAACGTCCCTCAGTCAACACTAGTGACGCTTATGCGCGGTCATACCAACCCACGCATAGATACCATAGATCTAATCTGCCAGACCCTGAATATTAATCTCGCAGAGTTTTTTATGGAAAATACTGCAGCTACACTCATTGACTATTCCCAAAACATGCCACTGAATAACGAAATCCACACAGCACTATCAGCCTTTTTCAAACAAATACAATTTACCGAGCAGCATCAACATATAGTTTATACTACCAATAAATTACAAAGCCTCTCGGTCTCCGACCTCGAGGCTTTGTTAGAATTTATTGATTATTTATACAATTCTTATCAAAAAAAACAATACCTTTAAATTATCCTACATTAGCACTCCATCCCAGCCTCCTCACCATCGACAATATGGGAATCTTGACGTACACATTTCCTTACCGACAACTTTGGCAGTTCTCTTCTGCCTTCTTTTCATCAATAATATCCTGCAACATTAATATTACTATTAAGTCAAGTAAGCTTTCTTGTTCCACGACAATTCCCTCCGATTCCATAGAACATACGTTCTGTATTCAATAGCGAATCGTTTTTTCCTGCCTCTATGTTAACTTTTCTTACCGTGCACTTCTTTTGTTGGGTTTATGTTGTTACTATTATTATCCGAACTTCACCGCCAAGCCTATTTTTCTATCCCGTTGCAGTTATCACGCATGCCGATCACCCCTATTTCTATTTTATTTTTTGAATACGTCGGTACAACCGTGTAAAACAGCTTATTTATACAATTGGCACAGTAGGCGAAGTTCTTTTACTTACTCCCTTCTTATCGACCTTAGCACTTATGAAGAAGTGACCTGCCACGTCGCGGCAAGAAAACGTCGCTAATTTATATCCAGGTAAAATTTAATTAATTCAAATATTTTACCATTTTGTGTATGTTATGTAACATTATTGAACAATTGGTTACTTCTGTATTTTAACCTTTACATATAAAAAAAAGCGACCTTCTAAAAAACGTTGTTTTTTAGAAGGTCGCCTTTTATCTTAATTTTATCGCTTTTTCCGTTTATCCATTAAAATGCTGTACATAAGAGTTTTATTCTGTAATTTCTTTTGCAGACTGTCTTTTTCTTCACTATTTTTTGCCTGCGACATCAATTTTTCTAATATGGCAAGTTCTTTTTTTAAGCTCATTTCTTGCGGCAACATCCCGGAATTTTTTAAAATTTTATAAGCCGCCCTAAGTTCAGGCGAAACACTTTTGCCATCATCAAGATCTAACGGTTTACCCTTACCGGGAAGATTGTCAAATTCACCATTGTCCATAGCTTCAATAATTCGTTGTTCTGCCAGTTTCCGAAAAATCTCCAGTTAAAGCACCTCCCTGTATATATTCGAGTTACTCTATTACCAAGATAGGATCGCCATCGTGAATTTGATCAAGATTACTAGTAATAACTTTAACCTCTTGCGATACGCTAGCGATAATTTCAGTGAAATCGCCTATGGTTTCACCAGTATTGATTTGCTGGCGAACAGCGGCACCATTAACTGCGGCATATACAAATTTTTTTCCCTGTCCGTCTTGAAAAATAGCGTCATTAGGAACAGCCAGCAC
This sequence comes from Bacillota bacterium, assembly GCA_017889625.1. GTDB lineage: Bacteria > Bacillota > Negativicutes > Sporomusales > CTSoil-080 > CTSoil-081. The sequence continues at coordinate 4,696 of JAGGAD010000079.1, forward strand.
CGCTATTGATTTACCAGTGTCGATGTAAATGTTAACGGACATACCAGGGGTTATTAATCCAGCCGGACAGTTCGTGAGTTTTATATGAGCCTGGAAAGAGGAAATTTGATTGGTCTGTATTTCAGGATTAATACTGGAAACTTGGCCCATTATGGTTTGGCCCGATATTTCTATTGCCACCGGGGTCCCTAACTGAACCGAGTAGAGGTCATTTTGGTCAAGTTGAACGGCAACTTCTACTTCTTGACCGCTTCCCAAGGCCATCAGGGCTTCGCCAGCTTGAACCGACTTTCCCTGAGCTACAGCAAGCCCCATTACGATGCCATCAATTGGCGCGGTTATCGTGACAGAGCCAGTTAGCTGCGACGCGGAGCCAACGGTATTGGTAGCAGCAACGGCAACTGAATTCTGCGTATTATTCAGGGCTTCCTGAGCTTGTTGCAGGCGAGCGTTGGACTCTTCTAGCTGCCGGCGAGAAATGCCACCTATATCGTATAGTTTTTGATAACGAGTAACTTCTTTTAAAGCACTGTCATAGTTTGCTTGGGCTTGCGGGGAGGTTCCGGTAATTTGATTTACGATTGCCCCTGTCGAAGGTTCCCCGGCAGAGGATGGCACGGAAGCGGCCTCTATCTTAAATAAGGGCTGACCGGCTTTAACTTGCTGACCTTCGGTGATGTATATTTGACTTATGGAACCGGAGTATTCGGTATTTACCGGAACGGTGTTCGAGTTTCCGCTTAACCCAGTTCGGACAATTCGGCTGGGCTTGTTTATGGTCCCTATTGCTACGGCAGAAACGTTAATCGGGGAGCGCGAAACAAAATGGTTGGTCCAACGAGTGAATAATGTTCGATTGCAGCTGGCTACTAATGTTAATGCTATTATTATTATGGTGGTTAATACAATTGGTCTTCGATGTTTCTTAATAAAATTTCCCATATATGTCATCTCCAATAATCAAAGCTTAGCCGTTATTAATGTTCTCACTTTTCACTTTTCACGTCAAGTGTTGACACATCAGGAAACGAGTGAGAAGATGGTAAAGAATGTTGCGTTTTTATCAGTTGCGATGAGAGGAGATAGATTATGAATATTTTACACAAAACAGCTGCTAATCAGAACGCAGATAGTAAAGGTAAGCCAATTATTTCAAAAAAGTGGCTTATTTTGCCAGTATGCCTACTTATTTTATTTTTAGGGGTGATTTTTGCAAATTATCACCAAACGATAAGCGCGGGCGGTACTCATACCACAGAAGTACAACTTATTCAGCCACTGGACATTGCTCAGGTTCAAGTAAGTGAAAAAGTGGCAAAAGGCAACGATGCGCTTGCGAACACCCCCTCGATTTGGCCGACTAGCGGGGCAGTTACTTCGGGGTTTGGCTGGCGGACATCACCTTGGGATGGCAGCAGCGAATTGCATCCAGGAATTGATATCGCTAATAGCTTAGGAACGCCGGTTGTCGCGACTGCCGATGGTGAGGTGGTAAGGAGCGGCTGGGGCGGCGGTTATGGAAATATTGTTCAGATTAATCATGGAAATGGGATTGAGACAATTTATGGACACAATTCTCAGGTGCTAGTCGCTGTTGGTAATACGGTGAAGAAAGGTCAGATTATTTCTTATATCGGCAGTACAGGGATGAGTACCGGGCCACATGTTCATTATGAGGTCAGAGTTAACGGCACTGCCATAGATCCTATTAAGTATCTGGTTATGTATTAATTGACCGCACACATACAACAAAGCATACCCGAACTATTTTGCTCGTGGTATGCTTTTGTTTTTGTTTGACAGCTTTACATTGCTAATAGGTTACTCACCCCCTCTGTCAAATAATGCAATTAAACTACTAGTTTTGTCAAAGTGGCAATACTATTTAATTTTTTTATTACTAATGTTTATTATTTAAGGTATAATTTAGTATAGATAATGCGACTATTTTGAGTATGATATATCTTTGATCTTTTATTTATTGCTATAGCAACATATTTTTTATTAACAAAATAATTTTTCATGCGAGGTATTATGGAAAATAAACGCGATGATACAAGAGTTGTAATCAACAGGCCGATATTATTACAAGAGTTTACCTATGATAACGAATATGAAAAACTAGATTCTCCCATCACTGCCGAAATTGTCGACCTAAGCAGTTCTGGTGCTTTAGTAAAAACCAATTTGGATTTACCTATCGGTAGCTGCTTTTATTTGAAATTAGCTTTACAGAACGAGAATGTCCCAATAATATTTAATGTCATACGTAAGGATAAAGCAGAAGAGCCTTCCTACATCTATGGCTGTGATTTTTTGAATATCAATGAGTCTATCGAAAGCAAATTGAGAAAATTTATTTTTGCAGAGCAAATTAAGATACATAACATGAATAAAAAAAGGGCTTAAGCATCATAAAACCCTGACATATTGTCGGGGTTTTATTTTTGAAACCTGAAGATGGTGAAATTTAAAAATAAGTTGGCAGAATATTGTGTTAATGTATAAAGTCTTTAAAATTACAACTACCATTTAATGAAGAAGCTTAGCGACCAACCACCAAGGTTGACGGTCAAGCTTCTTCATTTGCTTTTACCATCCGCAATTTTTATAATATTTCAGATTTCATCAAGGTATATAGAAATATGTTATAACTTGTGATAACATGTTCAAGTATGTTATCTAGTTTACTACTAGTTAGACCATCAACTATTATTCAAGAGGGTAAATAATTATGGAACTACTATTATATCGCTTCGAATTTTTAAAGGCTGATATCCTTTGTTTTTTGGATGATTACGGTGAAATGACCGCTATAGAAATTGATAATGCTTTAAATGCCGGGCTAGACGAGGTTGAAGATGCCCTTTTTGAACTTGTATTAGAGAGAAAAGTCCAGAGGGTTGTCAAAGATAAATATATTGCTATTGATAAACTCAGTGTTAAACGGTTAAAGAAGAATTTACCAACGGTGTTTTAAATTCGCTTATCAATAAATTTTACTTAGCAGAACACCCAAACGCCTGGACGCCAACTATCAAGGTTGAGTGCCAGGCTTCTTTCTTTGCCGTTACTTTTAAATTTTACAACCTTGCCAACTACGTTGGCCTTTGCTCAACCATTCTTGGACATTGTTTAGGGTCTCGCCAAAACGTTGAAAGTGTACTATTTCCCGTTCCCACAAAAAACGCAAGGTATCTTTAACTAATGGATCGTCGGTTGCTGCGATTAAGTGTTCATAGGTTGTACGCGCTTTTTGCTCCGCGGCCATATCTTCAGTTAGGTCAGTTATGGGATCACCTAAGCAAGCAATGTATTTTGCCGTCCATGGCACGCCGTTAGCATCCGACCAAAATAGGCCATGGTCATGTTGTGTCCACTGTCCGCCCCACCCTGCAGCCTCGTATTCTTCCGGGCTCGCGCCTTCGGTCAACTTGTATACCAGTGCTGCAATCATCTCCATATGAGCCAATTCTTCTGTCCCAATATCGGTGAGTATAGCTTT
>JAGGAD010000080.1 GCA_017889625.1 Bacillota bacterium
TAATGTAACAAAACCTCATTTTGTTACATCATATCAAAATCTTCCGCTGATTCTTCAGCGAGGTATAATTAAAAATCAGCAATGATGATAAGAGGGGTGATTCCAAGACCCAAAGACATAACCCGGCTTAAGCTAACGTCAACTACGAAAGGATCGAAATAATAATGGATCTTGAAAATGTAATAATGCATACCAGCGATATTGAAATGTTAAAAAAATTTTTTAACATTATGATCTACACGTTTGAAGATGGCGCATGTTTTTTTACCACCGATCTTAATGCTGTCCAATTCAAACTAACAAATAAGTTTGATTTGCCGGGCGTAGAGATCGGAACTGCCAATAAGAAAAACGGTGCCGCTGAGCAAATCATGCAAGCGGGCAAAGTCACGCTGCTCCGGCTTGATAGAAGTATTTATGGAGTTAGAACCCATGCCTACGGTGGACCGATATGGGATAAAGAAACTACGGAGATTATCGGTACATGGATATTAATGATCCCGCGTCAACATAAACTGGTTAACAGTTTTGATCTATTTGCCCCTGTATTAGCGGATTTGCTGCAGGAAGGCGGTTTCTTTTGCATTACCGACCAAACCTCCTACATCAAACGCCAAGGATCACAGAAATTTGATATGCCTGACATCCAATTAAAAACTCCCATCCGGGAAGGAAGCGGCCCTTACGAATCGCTTCACCAAAAAAAACAACTTTCTCGAGAAGTTGATGCCTCGGTTTATGGTATGCCATTCATGACCACCTCCACACCTTTGCTTGATGAAGACACTGGAACCGCCGTGGGAACTTTCACTTTAGCCCTGCCCCGGCAATTGGCCAATGATCTTAAAACCATTGCCAATTCATTGGACCACGGTCTAACAGAAGTATCTGACGCTGTTCAGCAAATCACCGCCGCTACCACAACTTCCAGTAATAATCAAAACCAGCTGAACACAGAGATTGAAAAAGTTAAAACACAGTTGGACAATATCAATAATGTTATGGCTTTTATTAAAGAGATTGCCGATGAAACGAAAATGCTGGGCCTAAACGCCGCTATCGAAGCGGCCAGGGTAGGCGAGGCAGGCAGAGGTTTTGGCGTTGTTGCTGAAGAGATTAGAAAGCTCTCGGCAGAGTCGAAAAAAACTGTTGCCCAGATCAAAGATTTAACAAAACAAATAGAAATATCGATAAATACTACTTCAAATTCATCTCAATCTACACTGGCTGGCGTAGAAGAAACCGCCGCCTCGGTCCAAGAAGTTAACGCAACTCTCGAAGAAATGACCAGCCTCGCCAATAAATTATCTAATACGGCTGCCAATCTGTAGGAAGGAGTACTATCTATGGCTGAAGAAAGTCTTAATCTCGTAGTTTTTACCCTGGAAACTAATAACGATAATTATGAGTATGGAATTCCAATCGAACAAGTTTATGAAATTACCCGCCCCGGTAAAATAATCAAATTACCGGGAATGCCCTTATTTATAGAAGGCGTTATGAATTTACGCGACAATATCATTCCGATTGTCGATTTAAAAAAACGGTTTTCGCTCGGGGTCACCACAGCCAAAGATACTACCAGAATCGTAATAGTACAATCCAACCTGCAAAAGTACGGAATAATTGTGGACGATGTTTCAGAAATTATTCCACTTGATGCCTCAAGTCTAGCCGCGCCGCCAACGCTTGCCGGCGGAATAGAGGCGCAATATATTATGTGCTTGGGAAAAGTTAACGACCGGTTAATTATTGCCTTAACGATGGATAAAATCTTGACGAAAACTGAAGAGGATTCCTTGGTCAACGCAGTTTAACTAAACCATAATACTTTGTTCAGTCTTGCTTAATCAGGATGAGCCTCAGCCTCAAGCCTAAACTTTTACCTGTTCACAATAATAACTTAATATGGGAAAGTATTCAATAAAATGTCGCTTCTTGACAAAAAATATAAAACTTACTAATTAACAGCTACTGAACATAGGTTAAGCGGTACTTGTAAACAAATAAATATAATAAATAAGCCAGGAGCACGACAACCGCGTCTCCTGGCTTATTTGTTATATTTATTATTTAATTTGACTTAGGGTTATATCTGTCAGTATTTGTCCGTAGCTTGTTGTTGAAAAATTCTGTAAATATGTTATCATTGATTTAGATAGAGACACGTGGTTTTCCCTATTGTGTGGCACCTTGCACTCAGGTATTTAGTTACCTTGGGAGGAAGAGGTGGTTTTTATGATGTTACAGCATCTTGAGGTACAAGTTAAGTTTTGTGTGCCTTTTGTTGCCAGCATCAATTTAAACGCAATATGGGACAAAAAAGCGATTAATGCTAAGATTTTTTAATAGTTATACTAATTAAGGTGCAAGGACCACCAGGATAGATATTTTATGTCTATCCTGCTTTTATTTGTGCTCACTTCAAAGCTCCCTTGCCTCGGTTAGCTTTATCCTTGCCACCTTCTTTATAACAACTCTTCGCCCGGTATGTATAAATCCAATACTTACCGGGTATAATAAGTTTTGGAACCGTATATTATACTTAACCTCCCTTTTCATCAAAGAGCAAGGTTACTCGCAAACCTTGTTCTTTTTTGTTGGTGCCGGTTCCCTTAACATTGCTTAGCTTGACTTCTTATTACTTTTGGTGATTAACATAATACTGGCGGCCCTTTTCGTATAGCAACCGTTCTTCTTGGGTAGTAAATTCTAACTTAGGAACATCTTGCGGGTTTCCTTCAGCATCTAAAGCAACCATGGTAAAAAATGCCGTCAGCGCAGTTCTGGGTGGTTCTTCCTTTAACATATTCTCAACCGTAACGGTAATTAGTATTACCATCGAGGTTCGACCGACATACATCACTTGTCCATGACAAGTAACAACTTCACCAACTAAAATCGGCTGCATAAATTTTACTTCATCAATTTGTGCAGTAACAACATTTGTTCTAGCGTGGCGTTGGGCGACAACCCCTGCCGTATTATCCATTAATTTTAAAATTTCTCCACCATGAACATTTCCCGCCGGATTAGCATATTGGGGCAGCATTACACTTGACATTGTTACGTTAGCTTGACTAATTTTCCTTGCGATCACCATTTGCACCTCATAGAGTATAATTTATTTGTATTATTTATTTCTACACTTTGTAATAAGCTTCCTGTTATTTTATTATGTTATAACCGTTATTTTAAAATATTCTAAACAAACAAGGCAGTTGCGATTTGCTTTTCTTTGTATGGACTGTAGAAAAAGTCTTAACATCATAATAAATTAAGCATCCGCATAAAGTTTGCGGATGCTTAATTTATTACGATGCCCTAAAGGGAAGTTGACCTACGATTTAGAAATTCGTAATTTATGTAGACATTAGCACTCGGCTTTTATTAATTTCTCGTTGCACTTATTTTTTGAAGGATAATATAAGTTCAAACTGGCCAAAGGACGTACCTACCGCAACACGATAGTTCGTGGCATAGAAATTGATATCACCTGATTTGACAACCGGGGCCTGTAAATCAGTCATAAGATCGTTATCGGACATCGAGCTGCCAAAAACACCATTATTGACATTCAAGAATTCACCAATACTGCCTAATGCCATTTCATCAACTTCTGAAAGTTTTTCTCCATAAAAGCGGCTGGCAATTTCCAGCATCACGGCTTCATCCATAATCATTCCGGTTGACAACGCTATATCACCAATAATCTGCTGCGAAGCATACCATTTGTGGTCTTGTTCACCTTCAGTAATCGGCGCACAAATAAATGGTGTATCATTAAGAAATCTAACTACGTTGCGCAGCAATAAGCCTACATAATCATATAATAGCTCGGCTCTGTCACCAGCCGCGGCAAAGTCTAGCATTTTTTTTATAACTTCATTATTAGTATCTATATCCAGCGAATTCTCGGTTATATCATATTCTTTACGAAAATCGGCTAAGGCTGCCGCTACTTCGGCTAGCGTCATATAGCCATTATCCGCTATAGCTTGCATTAGGGTAAGATGGCCTTGCTGCTGAAATTCCAATAACCGATCAACTTGCTGGCTTGTAAGATATCCTTCCTGAATTGCCAACTCACCAAATCTTTTATCTTTCGACAGCTGCAGCTGATGAATACGTACCACTTGGGCCGCCGTCATCAAGCCGGCATCAACCGCAAGAATTCCTAATTTAACTTTAATCTGCTGCTCACTTTGCAGCACCGCACAAAGCTGTCCTTGGGTAAGCATTCCTTTATTTAGCAAAAAATGTCCGAAAAATTGATTCAGCATACCATATCTCCTCGTATAATAAGTTTTATAAACAATACTACGTTTTTCTTCATGTAGCAAAAATAGAATTATCCCTTTGCCGCAGCCCGGCCAGTTTGCTCTAATACCAGGTCAACAACGGACAACAATTTGTCCTCAAGAATTGGCTTTAGAACGTAATTTTTCGCCCCATTTTGTAGAGCATCAAAAATAATATGTTTTTGACCTAATGCACTCACGACAATAATACGCGCTGCCGAATCGGACTGAATTATCCGCTTAATGGCTTCAATCCCGCCTAATCCCGGCATCGTTAGATCCATGGTTACTAGGTCAGGCTGGCATTTTGCATAATTCACGATGGCCTGCTCCCCATTTATCGCCTCGCCAACTATTTCGTGTCCCGCTTTTTCCAAAATTCTACGCAATGTCGTCCTCATCATCAAGGCATCGTCAACAATCATAATTCGTGCCACCATTAATCTCCCCTTTATTATTAATTGTCTTACTAAGCATAGTTTTATAGATCAAGCTTAATGTAATTTTTCCTACACCGGTATCAAGCACCCAGGTTGGTGTTTCCGCTTGTGGATACTTAGCCGAAGCAGCTTCAGCCAAAATGCTGACCAAGGCTTCGGCAGTGAAGGAAGCCTCCCGATTAGGCAGAGTTTTTATCGCATGCTGAAAAATTTGATTCGCATACTGAGATAATATATTTTCCAGCTTTTTGTCATGAGTTGATTCTATATCTGCTTGGCCAAAGCGGTTATTCACCAGTTGTTCTACGACTTCTTGATCAGCACTCAACACCATTCTGCCTGTTGCAATTCCCTTTATGTCCAAGAAGGTCGTAACTTTACGAAGTTTAAGTTTTCCCCCAACTCTACCTTCGCTATATGTACAGGTATTTAACTGTAACCCGACTTCGTTATTCAAAATATTCTCTGCGGCGCTTACAAGAGGTTTAGCCAACTGGAGAATCGAATAGGGTTCACATTTTTCTGGTTGCGTAAACGGCAAGATAAACTGAAATTCTGTACCTTTTCCCAAGGTGGTATTGATAATAGCAGACCCGCCCAATTTTTCCAATTCAGCGCGTACCGCCGAAAGCCCCACTCCCCGGCCCGCCAGTTCATTGACATTTTCCGCCCCGGAAAACCCATCAGCAAAAATCAACTGGATAATTTCTTTTTCCTGCATGTTTTTAATTGATTCCGGGGAACAAATTCCTTTTTTTACGGCAATATCAAGGATATGAGCTGGATCCATGCCACGTCCGTCATCAGAAATAATAATTGTTATGCCGGGCTGGTTTTCAATAGCCGCGCAGGTAATTCTACCTATTTCAGCTTTACCGGTTTCTACCCGTTCCTCGAAGGACTCCAGCCCATGCACGATTGAATTGCGAAAAACATGTCCTAATGATTTTATAAAATCATCATACCGTAAGGGATCGACAAGGGTATCACCTTCTACGATGTCAAAAGGATACACCGCTTTTTCGTTTCGTTCGGCTAGGGCAACCACATATCCGGAATATGACTGCAATAGCTCTTTGATGGGTTTATACCTCAGGCGGCGTAGATCTGGCAGCAAGAGACTGCATTCAGCCACAGGCAACATACGTTGAACTTTTTCTTCGATTTCCAGCAACCGGGCATTGTCAATTACCAACATATTTTCTTGCTGAAAAAAGTCCTCACCAAGTTTTTCTTTCAAGATTTTTAAGTCTTCATCAAGCCAGGCAGTCATGACCGCCGGCGTAAGGGCACTGAGTTTATTCGCCAACTGCCGGTGGTCTAAATCGGCAATTTCATTGGAACGAATATGTTCAAGCAGGCCTTCCATTTCATGCAATTTTGCCATTACACAGCCTAGGCGCAATTGACCGAAGGTGCCTTTGAAGGTGTGTACCGTCCGGAACAGGGCGGCCAATATATCACCGGCTGGTTTTTCCTCGTGCAACAGGTTTGGCATACCTTCCTGGCAAAAATTTATATACTGATCAACGGCAGCAAAAAAATCAGCAGAATGCGTCACTACATATACAACCATCGCCAGGATATCCCGTTCGGCCTGAACTTGGTCTTCCATCGTTTTCTGCACCGTCAGATCGGTAAGAACCAGCATAATTTTCCGTTGAGCGGGAGTGGTAATACTGTCAATAAGTTTATAGGCCACGCCGATATAGCTGCTATCAATCATGATTTCCTCAGGTAAAAGAGATAAATAGGTTTCCCGCAAAAGTTCATTTTCTTCAGACAGAATTTTTTTGAATACGGCTTCAAGAAATACTTGCTGATCCCGGTCTTCAGGATAGATTAAAGCCGGAACCGCTACTCCGGTAATGGCGCGGTTAAAAATTGCCACGCACTCTGCGCTATATTCTCCGCGGACGCTGAGATCTTCGCCAAACGAGAGAAATCCCTGCCCGGCATGGTCAAGAAGATTTTTTAGCGACGCCGTTCGTTCTTCTACTTTTTGTTCTAATTCTTGGTTCCAGGCTTCCATACGAGAATGAGATAACTGGACTTCTTCATACATCGTTTGCAGCGAATCCAAGGTATTGTTAATGGCGTTAGTCAAGGAACCCATTTCATCACGCGAATAGATAGTGCCACGAACATTCAAATCCCCGGTTCCTGCACAAGCCATTACGTTATCTAATTGGTACACCGCTCTACGTACTGACATATCAAAACCTAAGAATAGATAAGAAACTAATAGCAAAATACCACCAGTAAAGAAAACTATTATGTTACGGTATTGCAAATATTGACCAATCCGAATAACCAATAATTGATCAATAACCTTCAATTCTTCTGTATGCATGACTATGGTATTCTGGATAGCCTGATTTCCCGCCGCCGTCAACAATTCCTGGGGAATGGGTAATCCCCCCTGCTGCCTAATCGTTTTTTGTTCGACATTCCAGGCGAAAATTGGTATAGAATCAACAAGATTTGTATGCAAAGTTTTCAATTTAGTTATGATCATATCATTGTGGCGAAATACCAACTGCGCATTGCGGTCAACTTGTTCTAAGCTGGAACGCACCTGTCCAACAACCTGCAGCAGCCTGTTTCTGTTATCCGGGGAAAGACTTTCATCCTGCAGTTGAAGCGCTAGCCCCTGCGCTGTATTCAGGTTATCCTCCAAACCAGGCATTTTACGCAGTACCGAATCGGCAAGATAGGACGTGTCTGCATCGGAATCCATCGCCAATTTTGATTCATAGCCCACATGCTGCATTAAATCAATTACTTCACCCAGCCACCGGCTATCCAAATCAAAGGCCACTTGGGCCCGCCCCACATCGAACTGCAGGGCAGCCTGTTTTTGTGCAACCCAGTCTTTTTGCAGCATCTCTAATTTCCAGGTTATATCCATTTGCCCAGCTGCCTGCTTGTCTATTTCGACTGCGGTCGCGAGCGCCGCATCTACTTTGGCTTGTTGGGAAAGTACTTCCTCCCGTCGAGAATTGTTGCCACGCGAATAATCATAATGAAGGCTACGATACGCTTGCGCCTCATTAAGTACATTTGTCAGCGCCTGGACATATTGCACCCCGACTCGCTCACGAACCGCAAAATCAATATTCTTATTTAATTCTGATACAAGCATATAAATTAGTACAGCGGCTTGCAGCACAATCAGCAACCCAATTACGGCAAACTTATAGACATATTTCAGACGATTCATTAATCGAATAGCGGGTTCAAACAAGTATGTCATCAATCTGCCCTGCCTTCCTCCAATTGCGCTAAGCTTAAAGTAGATTCTGTATTATATTTTAGAAGATTATTGTAAATCACAGGTGTATTTTTTGTTAATTTCTTGTTAATTTTTCCAAATTTCAACATTTTACCGTGTTTTCTACA
>JAGGAD010000081.1 GCA_017889625.1 Bacillota bacterium
ACTCGAGAAAACTCCAGACCGTGGGCGACCGGTGTTCCCACACCTGGGGCTTCCTTGGGGTCGATAACATCCAAGTCGAAACTTAAATGAATACCGTCGCATTTCGGTTTCAGATAAGAAATTGCTTCCTTCATAACAGTGCTTGCGCCGCGCTTCAACATCTCTTGTGAGGTGAAAACCTTGATATTTTTTTCTTTGATTAAAGCTATTTCCCCCGGATCAATGTCCCGAGCGCCGATAATTACGATATTTTCGGGTTTTACTTTAGGAAAATATCCGCTAAGCTGGGTAAGACTTTTATGGCCTAAGCCCATACTTGCGGCCAGGGGCATACCATGAATATTGCCCGAAGGCGAGGTTTCCGGGGTATTTATATCAGCATGGGCGTCATACCAGATAACCCCCAAGTTTTTATAGTGTTTGGCAATACCGCTCAAAGATCCTAACGCAATACTGTGGTCGCCGCCTAAAACAAGGGGAAAACTACCGCTCAATACCGTCGCCGAGACCTTTTCGGCTAATAACTCGGAACTGGAGCGAACTTGCCCTAGATGTCTCAGGCAGGGATTAGTAGTGGCTAAAGTAGTTGGATTTTGCGGTATGTGGATGTTGCCTAGATCAATTACTTTATTATACAGCGACTGTAAGAGTTGGGTAAGACCGGCAGAACGCAGGGCATCAGGACCGAACTGAGTACCGTAGTGAGGCTGGCCTAACCAAACTGGTGCGCCGATTATAGAGAGATGTCTTTTCACTTATCTACCTCCAATAGAATTTTAGTCAACATTTCTATTATAGTCAAAAATTCAAATAAGGAAAGAGGTTTATTAAAATTTTTATTTTATATTGTATAAAGCTAAAATCCGCGAATTTATATCGCGGATTTTAGCTTTCATTATTTATTTTGTAAGGACATTTTCTTGGCAAAGTACATCGAGAAATAGTGGAATAAGTGGATTCGAGTTGGTTGTCTTCCACGCCACAACATTATCGGATTCTATAGCTAAGTTATCCTCCAGGGGAACAAATTTGACACTAAGATTTTGATAAATATCGGATAGATCAGGATAAATGGTAATACCAATACCCGTTTCAACCATTAAGAGTAAAGTATCCAATGAATGAGCCTGGGCAACAACTTTTTGGGTAAAGCCGGAAGCTTTGCACATTCGCTGCATGCCGTCAAATTCCATGGTATATTCGGAACGGGGTAAAGTCACAAAACATTCGTCAGCTAAATCAGAAAGTTTTACGGAGGTTTCCCCGGCAAGACGATGATCTTTGGGAAGTATTACCCCTGGGGCTGAGGCATAATTACTGGGTTTCCAGGAGAGATCAGCTAGATGCTCATAATCGGAGAGCATTGTGAACGCAACATCTAATTTTCCGATAAACAACGCCTCATTTAAGGAGCGGCGACCAAAACTATCAAACCTGATAATAGATTTAGGATAATTTTGGCGAAACTTTTTTATTAAGGACGGTAGTTCGCGTTTTTCAAAAGGACTCATAAAGCCAATATGGAGAACACCCGTAACCTCACCGGCAGTCTGGCGAGTTTTATTTATTGCTGCCTCGGTTCGAACCATTATATCGCGCGCTTCATCACGAAAAGTTACACCGGCCGCGGTTAATTTAACATTGCGGGTAGTACGGATAAATAACTGAACATCAAGTTGTTGTTCTAATTGAGCAATGTGACGGCAAAGCGTTGGCGGAGTCAGATACAATTGTTTGGCTGCTTCAGAAAAATTTAGATGCTCCGCAGCAGCTACGAAGTAACGCAATAATTCTGTATCCATACAAAAAATCTCCATAAAATAACGAATTTTAGTACAATTATACAACTTTGGCATTATTCTGGCAATAAGCAAGAAGGGGGTGAGTAACAGTCGAAAAATGATTTAGCGTAGCGTGATACCAAACTGTTTTTTATATTGAATAAAAAACTATGATACATAACCACAAGGTAAAAGTTGACAATTTATACAATAAATGAAATAATCTAAAATAAAACATCAATTTAGCAATACCAAAAAGTTTATTTTGTAGATTCAAAATGCTAAAAAATGCAATATTGCTACAAATAAGATGTTATACAATGAAAAATCATAACAAATATTGATGCAAAAAATGAAATAATCTTTCGCGAAATAAGAAATTAACAAAACTGGAAAATATGATTATTATTAAAACCAAGCACAAAGATTCCTATAATTTCGAAAAGTTGGAATTATCCAACCGAAAAATATCAAAATGGAGGTTTTAATAATAATGAGTACATGTGCACAAAAACCGGCTGAAATATTAGAAGCTGATATTGTAATAGTAGGTGGTGGCGCAGGCGGGATGGCTGCGGCGATCGCGGCAAAAAGCAATGGTGCAGGGCGAGTAATCGTTCTCGAAAAACTAAAGGCCCCGGGGGGAAATGCGATATTTCCGCCGCTGCCGCTAAATGATGATGACGGAATACCACGGTTTGCCTGTATGGATGATAACCGGGTAAAAGCTGATGATCCTCGGCTTAGCCCTGATCCGAGAGTCCGAGCCGATGCTAATTTTAACTGTGCTATGGAATGGAATCATTGGCGGGGCGATGCTCGGATTATCCGTGCCCTGGTAGATAAATTCGAAACAAACTCCGATTGGCTTAAATCCATCATGCTGCCGGAAGATTTAATTCCTTCGCCTGAAGATATGCGTGGTAAGCTGGCCCGAGTATTAACCAAGGCCTGTAAAAATGCCGGGGCCGAAATTCTTTGCGAAACTCCGGCGAAAAAAGTTTTAAAAGATGCAACCGGACGAGTTACTGGGGTGCTTGCCGAAACCAAGGACGGCAAGACCATCCAAATCAATGGCAATAGCGTAATCATCTCCACCGGAGGGTTTATCGGCAGCCAAGAACTAATGAACAAATACTTTAACTACGCGGATGACAATATCTATGACGACGTTTGCATTATGGGCTTATTGCATACCGGTGATGGCATAAAAATGGCCTTTGAAGCCGGCGCTGCGTCCGATGGCACCGTGGCCTTTGAATGGGAAATGAACCGGATGCCGTGGCTGAAGAATCCGGCATCACCCTTGACCAACTTGCTCAATAATGATATAAACCCCGGTATTATGTGGGTTACCCCGCAGGGCGAACGTTTTGCCGATGAAGCAAAAATGAATGCCACCAACAGTATATATCGTCTCAAAAATAAAACCTTCTACATCCTGTTTGATGAAGGCCAGAAAACCAGAATTCTTACCGAAGGTCCGGATTACAGCTTGTTGCCGGATATACTGCGGGGCATACCACTGTTTCAAGGCGTAGAAGACGAACTTCAGGCTCAAATTAAGGCCGGAAGAATCAAAACGGCTGACAACTGGACTGAAATTGCGGAATGGATAGGCTGTGACCCTGAAGTTTTAAACAACACCGTTGAACAATATAACGGTTTCTGTGACCAAGGCCACGACGACCTGTTTCTAAAACGGCCCAATGTTCTAAACGCATTCCGTACCGGCCCATTCTACGCGGCAAAAAGTACCTTAGCGATGCTTGTAACCCGCGGCCCGCTTAAAGTAACCAGTAAAATGCAGTTGGTCGATAAAAAAGACGATCCTATTTCTGGCTTCTATGCCGCCGGAGTAGATATCGGGGGCACCGACTCTGATACCTATGCTTGTAGCGCCGCATGTCACTCCATTGGCTGGTCACTCGCATCGGGGCGGATTGCCGGTGAAAATGCCTCAAACCAAGGTAAGCGGTAAGATAAAAAAGTTACGACTCTTAGCCTTGGTTGCCGGAACAAATAGTAACCAAGGCTAAGGGCAAACTACTGCACTCGCACCAGCGTGTTTGCACAGCCTATTTGTGATCAGCTAATTCTTAGACCCGTTCTTGACAAAACACATCGAGAAACAACGGAATCAGAGGATTACAATTAGTTGTCCGCCAAGCAATAATATTATCATTGTCGATAGCTAAGTCGTCTTCCAGGGGAACAAATTTCACAGCAATATTATCATAGACATCCGACAAATCAGGATAAATAGTAATCCCAATACCTGTTTCCACCATCAAAAATAACGTGTCCAAACAATGCGCCTGGGCGACAATCCTCGGATTAAAGCCAGCTGCCTTGCACATTCGCTGCAGAACATCAAACTCCGTAGCATATTCCGATTGGGGTAAAGTCACAAACCCTTCATTGGCTAAATCAGAAAGCCTGATTGAAGTCTGTCCGGCAAGACAATGATTGGGTGGGAGTATCACACCTGGGGGAGAAGAACAACTTTTGCGTCGCCAGGAAAGATCGGTCATCTGTTCAAAATCTGACAGCATAGTAAATGCCATATCCAATTTGCCAATCAACAAGGCCTCGCTCAGCGAGCGGCGGCCAAAACTGTCAAAACGGATAACTGCCTTGGGGTAGCGTTGGTGAAACAGCCTAATCAAAGAAGGCAGCTCACGCTTCTCAAAAGGACTCATAAACCCGACATATAGAATACCGGTAACATCATCAGTAAATTGACGGGTTCGGTTGATAGCCGCCTCGGTGCGGACGAGAATATCGCGGGCTTCCTCGCGAAAAGTTACCCCAGCCGTCGTTAATTTAACATTTCTGGTATTGCGGACAAAAAGAGGAACCTTTAATTGCTGCTCAAGTTGAGCAATATGCCGGCCAAGCGTTGGCGGAGTCAGATATAACTGCTTGGCTGCTTCAGAAAAATTCAGATGCTCTGCAACCGCTACAAAGTAGCGCAATAATTCTGTATCCATGCAACAATCTCCAGAAAATAGCGAATTTTAAAATTATTATACTGCCTATGGAATAAATTAACAATAAATAAACCGCAAATAAAATTTCCAAATTGATACAAAAAATGAAATACTCCATTACAAAATATGGAATTAACAAAAAGAATAAATAAAAGTAATATTAGAATGAAATGTTAAAAAGTACCATAAAAAAGCAATATAGTAAATAATGTAAAGCTATATACAAATGGAGGTATTGCAAGATGAATCCAGGTACACAAAAACCAGCTAAAGTATTTGATGCTGATATTGTAATAGTAGGCTGTGGCGCAGGCGGAATGTCCGCCGCCATAACCGCGAAAAGTAACGGCGCAGGTCGAATCATCGTTCTGGAAAAGCTCAGTGCCCCGGGGGGCAATGCCATATTTCCCCCGCTGCCTTTAAATGATGCTGATGGAATACCACGCTTTGCCTGTATGGATGATAACCGGGTTAAAAAAGGTGACCCGCGGCTTAGTCCGGATCCGCGCGTTCGCGCTGATGCCAACTTCAACTGTGCAATGGAGTGGAATCATTGGCGGGGCGATGCCCGGCTTATCCGTGCCCTGGTAAACAAATTTGAAACCAACTCTGATTGGCTAAAAACCCTAATGACTCCGGAAGATTTAATACCCTCCCCCGATGATATGCGCGGCAAACTGGCCCGCGTATTAACTAAAGCCTGTAAAAATGCCGGAGTTGAAATCCTTTGTGAAACCTCAGCAAAAAAAATACTAAAAAATGAAACCGGGCGGGCTACCGGCGTTCTGGCAGAAACCAAAGACGGCAATACCATCCAGATCAATGCCAATAGCACCTTAATTTCCACCGGTGGCTTTATCGGCAGCCAAGAACTAATGAACAAATACTTCAACTACGCCGATGAAAATATCTACGACGACGTTTGTATTATGGGCTTATTACACACTGGCGATGGTATCAAAATGGCCTTTGATGCAGGCGCGGCCTCCGACGGCACCGTGGCCTTTGAATGGGAAATGAACCGGATGCCGTGGCTCAAAAATCCGGCATCCCCGCTGACCAACCTACTCAACAATGACATGAATCCGGGCGTAGTCTGGGTTACCCCTCAAGGCGAACGCTTTGCCGATGAAGCCAAAATGAACGCCACCAACAGCATTTACCGGCTAAAAAATAAAACCTTCTACATCATATTCGATGAAGGCCAGAAAAAAAAGTTTCTTACCGAAGGCCCGGACTTTGACATCCTGCCGGACTTTCTCCGCGGCCTGCCGCTCTTTGCAGGCGTAGAAAAAGAACTTCAGGAGCAAATTGAAGCCGGGCGAATCAAAGTTGCTGACACTTGGGACGGAATTGCTGAATGGATGGGAGCCGATCCGGCAGTTTTAAATAACACTATCGAAGAATACAACGGCTTCTGCGATAACAACTACGATGCTATGTTCCTAAAGCGCCCTAAAACCCTTACCGCATTTCGTACCGGGCCGTTCTATGCAGCCAAAAGTACCTTAGCCATGCTCGTAACCAGGGGGCCGCTCAAAGTCAATACCAAGATGCAGCTGCTGGATAAAAAGGACGAGCCTATTCCCGGACTCTACGCCGCCGGAGTAGACATCGGGGGGACTGACTCTGACACCTATGCGTGTAGCGCTGCTTGTCACTCCATTGGCTGGTCGCTTGCGTCCGGACGTATCGCCGGTGAAAATCTACTAAAAGGAGGCGGTCGATAAATACGTAGACTATCCTACCGCAAAAATAAGAAAAAGGAGGCTATTATTATGAATGAGCGATCCAGAAAAATGTCCTTGATGGTCACAATCTTACTGCTAAGTTTGCTTCCGGTAGAATCAGGCCAACTGGTAATGCCGGTCCTGGGGGAACTATCTAAAGAATTTCCTACCGCCGACGGGGCTTTAATTGGTCTGGTAATGGTACTGCCAATGGCCGGAATGATTCTATTTAATCTAGTTGGCGGCACCCTGTCCATCAAGATGGACAAAAAGAAACTCCTTACCTGGGGGATGGCTCTCTACATTATCGGCGGCGTTGGCCCAGCCTTTGCAACCAATATCTACTTCATCATCCTTATGCGGGCAGTCATCGGTATCGGGGCTGGCATTTGCGCACCCTTGGCCATGGGACTTATTGCCGAATTCTTTGACGGTAATGAAAAAGCGACCCTTATGGGTCTTTCCATTGCAGTAAGCAGTATCGGTGGTGCTCTGCTGGCCTTTATCGGCGGCTATGTAGCCCTGTGGAGCTGGCGGTACACCTTCGCAGTATATGGCTTCGCGATAATTGTACTAGCCCTGCAGCTCTACGTCCTGCCGGAAATGAAACCGACTGCTAAGCCAGAAATAAAAGAAATTAAACCGGGAACAGTGCAAAAACCCAAATACAGTACGGCGTTTTACATATTGACTGCTATCGCGGTTTGCCAGTGCGCCTTTGGCTTTGTCGTTGTCCAAAAATTGCCAATATTTATAATGAATGAAAACTTTGGCGATCCCATGATCATTGGCTCCATCGTTTCAGCCCAGATGATTTGCGGCTTCATCGGCGGCCTGATCTTTGGCCCAATCTACAAAATCCTTAAAAACAACACCTTACCAGCCCTGATGCTGATTGGGGCCATCTCCTTCTTCGTGCTCGGTCTTGCCCAAAGCCTAACCATGATCTTTGTATCACAGGCAATCTTCGGCTTCATGAACGCCATGTGCGGACCCTACTTCAATAACCATATTACCGCCTTGGTGCCGGAAACCCATAAGACCTTTGCCGTTGGCTTTATGAATGCCGCTTGCGCCATATCCGGCCTAATATCGCCGTTCATTATCTCCATCATTGTCCTTATCACCAGAAACGATGCCCCGCGCTTCCTATTCAGCCTGGTAGGCGTAGTCTTCGTATTACTGGTCATCGGCTCGGCTGTCTTTGCTAAAGCAACCACGAAAAATAATAGCCAATCTACCCCGAGCGGTATCGCCCAATAAAAATTTGGTTGGTGCTTCTCCAATCGTTGCCGTGCGTTAATGGCGCGATTGGAGAATACTATACATCTTAAAAAAACTACCTTAGCAACTAAAAGAAAATTTGGGGGTGATGGTTTATATTATCAAAGTGTTTTGAGGAAACACGGAAACTCAAAACGCGGCACCCAGAAAACGTAAAACTAAGGAGGCAGTTATGAACAAAAGCTTAATTGTTGTTTTGGCGCTGCTGCTGGTCTGCTCATTTGCCGGTACAGCGTTTGCCGCCGCCAATCCTTTTGTCGACGTTCCTAAAAGCCATTGGGCCTATGATGCAGTAAAAAAATTAGCTCAGGATGGGATTATTACCGGCGATACTACTGATCGGCTAAA
>JAGGAD010000082.1 GCA_017889625.1 Bacillota bacterium
CTATTTTCTCCGCTAATTCAGGATTGCCTTTATCATAAACCACAATAAGCTGTTTTTCGCTAGTTGTATTCGGCCGCCAAAATTCCGCGTCAATCCCTACCGGCCATACCATTAGCTTTTCCTTAATAGTGGGCATTAAATATGAATATACTTCTCCCACCCACTGGCAAGGAACAACAACTCTATCTATTTGACGATGGCCAATAATTTCTTGCCCCTCCTGGGGTACCACCACTAAATTCGGTCCAGCCCATAGATATTGGCAACCTAATCGTGCTTTGTTTTCACTGGCCCATACAAGATCCTTTAGATTGTTAACTACCCACATAACTGAATATTTTCGCTCAAAATTCGATTCCGGCGTCACTAGACTCCAAGCGATATCGGTTCTACTTTTTAACTCTTGCAATAAATTTTCAGCAACGACTACCGGACCACCAGAAAGGCCTCTAGTGCTCCATTGCAAATATAATCGAAAAGTCTTATCATCAACCTGATATTCCGCCTTGCCATCTGCCAACGGCTCCATCAATACAATCAACTTTTTTCACCTGCTGACATTTATTTTCCTGTATACATTAAGTCTACTATCAATATCATTTATGGCGCAATTTTCTTCACCGACTAAATTTTGTTTATCATATTTTCCCAATATGCTTGCGGCAAACTCGCCAATTCAATCCAAGCCCGGGTATTCCAGCCGCAAAAAGCATCGAGTAAACTTCCAAAATCAAATAAGAACGCATTTAAACCATGGTTTTTTAATAATCTTTTCTCCAGTATTCTCCCTGAGCATCCCATAGCAACAACAATTACATCATAATTTTTTTTTCTATTAAAATATGCTTGAACAGTTTCCTGTTCTATTCGATCTATATCCCCAAACGAATTTTGAGAAGGTGCTTTTATGTGTACCGTATTGCCAAATAGCTTTGTTATCGTAAGAGGCGGAACATTCTCATTACCGACAAAGATGGGATTTAAAATTTTTAAAAACCGTAAAAATTCAAGTGCACTACCCGATTCAAACACTGCCAAATAAGCCAACGCAACATGCGAATAAATTTTTTCACCAATAAAATATTTGTAGACCCTTGAAAGTATATTCTCAGCCCATTGATCCGATCCCTCATGCACTCCTGGCTTCATCCCTGGCTCCATGCCGAATTTCTGGGAATGAAGCGGCAAACATTTTACTATTCCCTCACCCGTTAAAGAAAAAGCTTCTTGCATCTCACCCGCAATCTCTTTATTCCCCGCTTGCAACATATCATCTTTGCATTCTAGTAAATTAACATCGCCATCACCGAAACGCATATATGCACCATTTTTTTTCGCAGAAATTAGCGCTTGGCAATATTTTATCGTTGTAAGTGGTGTTTGTATTTTTATACATGGAGGAAACCCATTCATACTATCTTTTTCATCTAAAAATTTAAGACTATTCATTCTTAGATATATTCCTTCAAAATTTTTCAAAAAATCTACACACACTTTTTTAGTCAAGTCTTGATTTTCTGATTGCTTCACCGCAAAGAATCCCATAGTAACCGGAAGTTCAACATAGTCCCCAGGGAAACCGTAAGAAAAAATTATATAATTAGTAAATCCAGCCTCACTAAGTAATTGCATCAGCTCTTGTTCATCAAATAATGATTTATGCAATTGAGCGAGATAATTATCTGGTAATACTTTTTCCGGATCGCCATGGGTATAACGATAAACATTATATAAATTAAATACCGAACCCGCAGTTCCAGGTTGATTTTCGAGATAAAATTTAGCAATATTTTTAAAGTATGGTATACCAATGTAACAAACAAATCCCGTATCTGTTAATTTATTATATATGTCTGCTAAATGGCTAAGCCGTTTATTACGGTATATATGTTCAAAAAAGGCATTACTAAACGTACATTCAATTGATCCAAACGGCACTGGCAAATTAATATCCCATACTAAATCTGTTGCCGCCGTTTGGCGTACATCAATATTAATAAATCCGTTAATTTTTGTATTACCGCACCCAATATGAAGCTTAACCTTCTCCATTGGCATTGAACTTTGCATAATTAATCCTCACTTAATGATTAATAAGTTAAATATCCCTTAGTAAAACTATTCATTTATACAAAAGCCATCGACCCCAATAAGACCACCTACCCCTAACTTTTTTAGTCCATTAAAATTAGCTTTATTAATATTCCTGTATAAAGCGTCCTCTATTGATACGCCATTTTCTAATAGAGGAATCGATTTTTTTAAAGCTTGCATCCACATAAAATATTCTGTTGTGGGAAATCCATACAATCGAGTCGAAATAATATGAGGAACTCCTATAAACGCATTAAATTTTTGTAAATTCCAGCAATTAAAATTGAAATCATCCGATAAAAAATACCGACCACTAAGTTTTATAAAAAAAGGGATTGTTTCTTGGCTTAAAAACGGCTCCGCCCTGATTAACGAAATAGCCTCACCTAATCCTTTAAATTTACTGTCGACAGCTTTTCTGACTAATATATCGCTCCCCATAAAAATGTAGTGATCGACTAAATTAATAATATCCAGCGGTAAATCTCTTCTTAACCCAGATTCAATTAACAATATCTTGGCGTTAGAAAATCTACCTCTAATCGATTCAATTGTCCGAACCGTTTGTCTAGCTCGTTCTTCCGGATTAAAAATCGATCTTATATCGGTATAACATAACGGTTCTTTTGTACAAAAGATAACAGAAGTAACAATAAATAGTACGGAATTATCATAAGGCGTTATTACTCTATCAACCATTAAGATTTTCCTCTTTTTTAATTTTTCACAACTTACATTATGGTTAAGCAGTAATTTTCCCGTTGTGTATCGACAATTTTATCCAATCATTCGGAATTAAATCCAGGGTAGTACAAGGAGAACTACACCATTCCTCTGGCGCAACAACGATTTTGTTTACATTTTTGTTCAGCCACGCGCCCCACCAACTATAGGAACTATTGGCAATAATATTATGTTTACACTGACTCATCAGCCACAAATCTTCATGACTCCCTTTATCAAAGGTATGCTGTACAAGTTGAGCATTAGGTGCAAATTTCATAAATTCATTCTTACACCATTCAACATCATCAGAAAAAATATAAAAATGGGGTTCTGAAATTCTAGCTGTAAAATAATTAATCGCCGTTTGATAATAGTCAATTGGTAATACATTATTTATTTTTTTATAATCACCACGCCGTACATGAACCGCAATTGATTGATATTGGTTTATTTCACTTGCCAAATCCAGACTTTCTACCGACAAACAGTTAATATTAGGCGTCAGCTCTTGACGAATTACCTCAGCAAAGTCCTGAAAATATCTTTCACTCTGCCAATAACCAGCAGCCAAAATGGCGTTATCTCGTATCGCAATAATGCTTGGGTCAAAACAATACAATTGCCGTTCTTGATAAACTTGCATACTTTTTAAACCTAAACCACGACCAACTGCTAGTACTTCTTCTAATGAGTACAGCGGCGTGGCTTGTATATTCAACTTATCTAATTCATATGGCCGTACCGTGTCTACAGGAAATCTATGCACATCCAGAACATCGAGATAAAGCTGTTTAGCCGACCTTAGTGCCACAGCACGGCCACAGGCATATTGAAACATTTGATTTCCTAGGCCACCCATTACTTGTACGACGATCATTAAAATCCCTCACTAGTACCTTACTTGCCTGCATTAGCAAATTTAGCCCATGTATTATCAATTAAATTTAATCCGCGGCACATCCCCAACGCTTTAAGGTTTTCTACCGGTTCGCCATATAACGGATTAAGCCGCAAACTCCGCAAGAAATGTCCACATGCCTGCGTAAAATCTCCCAATAAAGCTTTTGCCTCCCCTAAATAATTCTCAATCACCCAATCCCTGGGCGAACATTGTTCCAGCAGTTTAATACCAGCTTCATACCGGCCAGCAAGGAGGCTTTCTATTGCAGCAATAAACTTTTTAGCATTTTCACTGCATTCACCTCGATTAATTTTATTGCTCCATTCCTGGGCATCAGGTATTAAGCCTCGTCGCACCAAAAATAGTACCATTAAAATTGAAGCCATAGCCACTATGTTTACATCTTCATATTGCCCCCATGCAAATTCAGGGAACAACTCCCTAAGGCTATGCTGCTCTAAAAATTTCCTTACATATAAAACATGAATATCATAATCTCCTTGTTTAGTTAAACTATCGGCATATCGACGATACAAAACTAAAGGCTCGGGAATATGCACCGAATCACATTGCGTTGCGACATTAAACACCATATCACTATCTTCACCAATTCGTAGCCTTGCATCATAATGAAAATCTCGCATGACTTCCCGTCGCAACATCATCGTAGGATTATTAAATGGTGTTCCAACTTGCAAAAAAAATCTTAACAGCCGCGACTTGTCAATATTGCTTGCTGTCCAATAACCAATTGGCCGATCTGTTTCATCAATCAACAGCATATCCGAATGCACTATTCCAATATCATCAGCAATAAAGCGACTTTTCATCGCCTGAAATCGTCGGGGTAAGGAAATATCATCAGCATCCTGAAAAACAATAAAATCTCCTTTCGCTAACCCTACCCCAACTTCTCTCGCCGCTCCTACTCCCTTATTTTCCTGTCTTACATAACGAATACGCTTGTCGTCAGACGATAAAATTATTTCTTCACTACGGTCCGTCGATCCATCATTTACTATAATCAATTCAAAATCCCGTTCAGTTTGCTGCAATATGCTTGTTATCGAAGCGTCTAAGAACCGAGCCGCATTATAAACCGGCATAATTAGACTAATCATGCGCAGTCCCCCTGTTTTGATTAATCACCGCAAGCTGTTCTATATTTGCAAAATACTCCGGATAAAAGGCCGCATCCTGAATAATCTTACATACCTCCATTAGAACATTTCCTTGTTCAACATTGCCTTGAAGATACTCAATTACGCCCTTAATGTAGTACAAGTCTGTATACAACGGATGTAAGCTCAACGCTTCTTCCAGATATTTTTCGCTCTCAGCATATCGTTCCAGCTCTAACAGGGACATAGCTAGCCACCGCATAATTATTGCGCCCTCCGGTGAATTATGTGACACCCGCCCCAACGTATTTTCGCCTTGTTGTAAAATCTCAGCAAAATTCCCCTGTTGATAAAGCTCAACCCACACCCAGGAATCCACCTTCGGCAACCTTGCTCCATTCAGTTTAAAATATGCCCTATCAATATATCCGGTGCCTACCTGCTTCTTCTTAGCCATAACTTTCCAATTTATAAGCTTTATCCCACTTACCAAACTGCGTTCAACCGGAAACACTATTACGTCCGCCGGGGTATGTGCTAAAAACAACTTAGCCCGCAGCGCATCGCCGCCATCGATAAAATCCTCATCCCGGTACAGCAGTTCCCAATCATTTTCTGTATATCTTGGCACAGGCTCATATTGAGCAACATCCGAATAATAGGCCAATAACCTTCGACAATTTTTCTCCCATTTAAAATTACTGGCAGTTTGATAGCCATTTTGTTGAAGTTCTTTGTACAATTGGTTATCTTCCAATAACCTAATAATAGCCTTAACTAATCCCGCAATGTCTCCCGGCTCTGCCAGCAAACAATTATACCCATGTACAGCATATTCTTTTACCCCGACATTGCTTGTGGAGACAACCGGCGTTCCGCAGGCCATCGCCTCCAATGGAGGCAGCGGAAAAGCCTCATAATAAGAGCCACACACATAAACAAAAGCCTTTCGATATAAATCGCCGATTACCGGCATTGGCGGATTTACCACAACCTCGCCCATACTCAGATCCGGCTGTTGCTGCGTCATCCACAGCACCTCTATATCATAGCCCTGGTCTTTAAGGATCTGGTAAACGCTACGCAAATCATCGATTCCTTTAAACTTTGTCTGATCGCGTCCGACAATCAGCATATATTTTTTTTTCGGTTCAAAATCAGCAGCTTTGGGGTAAAAAACATTATTGTCCAGCGCATTGTGGATAACGGCGGCTTCTCTAGCAAATTTTTCTTTTATTAAATTAGCCGCCATTCCCGATACGGTTATAATAAACGGAGCCAACTTATATTGCAGTTCTACAACTTTTTTTATATCTTCTGAAACTAAGTCTTGGCCCCAGTCATATAAATGAAAATCTCCCTGTTCAAAATAAACAACCGGGGCAATTCCACTTTCCACACAGGCTTGGATATGATCCCAGTAAGTAGCTACAATTACATCACACTGAGGAATGCCTCGGGCTAATTCAATCTGAAACGGTATGGTAAGATAGTCTACCGTTAACGGATACCACTCAGGCTTGCCGAAATGAGACACCAACGTAACTTTTGCCCCCAGCCTATTTAGTTCTTCGGCATGCTCAAAGATGATCTTAGTCCCGCCGCATACACCAACATGAGTAAGCACATATACAATATGAAGGATTTTATTTGTTGACTTTTCTTTGCGCATTGTAAGCTGTTGAGGAATAGCCAACGGCAGTTTTCCGGCCCGTGCCCCTCCCTCAATTTGTCTTAAATTGTTCACCAAAGCATTTAACAACATGCTAGTAACCTCTAGTTATAAATTTAAAGCACTCCTTTTTATCATTGTATTCTGTTTCTGGACTATTGCTACCAAAGAGTCTGGCGCAAGATTTCCCAAATCCAGCTTTGTAAACTTCTCCTTAATTGTTGAATATAATAAATCCATAAATAACCTATTTTTTATTACAAAATAAAGTGAGGAATCACCGTTAAATAGAATGAGGGGTAGCTATGGACGAATTGAGGTTCCGGGACAACTACGAACTATTAAAAAGCCAAGAAACTGAACGCGATTTACGTTTTGGCTTGGAATGGACCGCGCAAGATCTATATCCTTGCTTGAACGATGACACCGCAATAACACCATTCGATGCTCATTATGTATACCATACAAGTTGGGCTGCAAGAGTTCTTCGTCAAACCAAACCTGAGGTACATTATGATATATCATCATCAATTTACTTTGCAACTATCGTTTCGGCGTTTATCCCCATTAAGTTTTTTGACTACCGCCCAGCACCACTTACAATAAATAACCTGGAATGCGGTCAAGCAAATATTTTATCATTACCGTTTGAAAATGACAGTATCAAATCTTTATCGTGTATGCATGTCATCGAACACATTGGACTTGGCAGATATGGCGATACCGTAGATTACCAAGGAGACTTGAAAGCAATTTCCGAATTAAAAAGAGTGCTAGCTCCCAATGGGATATTATTATTTGTTGTTCCGCTGGGAGAAACTCCAAAAATACGATATAATGCGCATAGAATATATAGTTTTGATCAAATATGTAATTATTTCTCTGATTTGTCACTTGTAAACTTTTCATTACTCCTTGATAATGGGCGTTTTTTGTTAAATTCAGATCCACAGCTACTTATAAATCAATCATACGCCTGTGGCTGCTTTTGTTTTCAAAAACCTTACTGACTTGGTAGAGTAGCGCCATGTTTTTTGCCATCAAATTTTTTCTTAATTCCACTTTTTGATAACCATCATAGAGGGGCTGCTGCACTAAGCAGAAAATAATCCCTGGACTCAACAGCCCAGGGATTATTTTTTAAAATTCACTTATGCTAACAAATAAAATAACACATAGAAATATACGAAATTTGGAACGGTTCTTCAACTAAAACTTTCCTTAAATATCGAAGTTCTTATCCCAGAAGATGACTCGGTCAGGTTGGTTGACAAATTATCGAAGAGATGGATTTACACAGTTCGCGCCACACTCCCGTTTGCGGAAAAACCAGCCAACCCCAAGACAGCTGCTCAAGATTTTAGTTTACGCCTACATGAATCGCATCTATTCTTCACGCCAGATTGAGCTTATTTTGAGCGACGTTCTGTTCTGATATAATACGAGCAAAACAACTCTCTATCATACATAGTAAACCCTATTTGGCTATGTCCTGTAAATTTGAAATTCTACAGTATCTGCTTATTTCTGCACTAACAACATACCAATTTACTGTTAGAAACCTATTTTTTGATATATA
>JAGGAD010000111.1 GCA_017889625.1 Bacillota bacterium
TTTTTTATTTAGACAAATAAGTGATTTTACTGATTGGTTGTGGCAGGATATTGCTTAATATTCGAGAATAATTTTACGATACATAAAGAGGGAGGGGATAAGATGCTGCGCAAAACAACTTGCGCCCTATTAGCGTTTTTTCTGATATTTACTAGTATAGCTTTAGCTAAGAACCCGACAGAAGTGACTATGGTTGAGAAATTGACGGCGGTAGAGAGAGTTATATACGGAGCGGAGCAAAACGGATCGCTTGTGGACCGGGTCGCAAAACTTGAACGGGATATGTATGGTCGGGAAAATAGTGACGTTTTGCAGGACAGAATTGACCGGTTGTTTTCTCGGGCCAGAAACATCAAGAGTAGTGATCCGTCTTTTCTTACCGAACTTAATGCCGCGGAATGGACATTATTGCGGTCGGTGAGCACTCAGCCGATACCGGATAGAGTAGCGAACCTGGAAAAAGTCATGTGGGGTTCTTCGACCAATGGTCCAATGGAGATCCGGCTAAAAAGACTGTTAAAAGTGGCTTATGCCAGTGGCCGAGTTGACGTTGCGCCGGCTAAGCTAGATAAAGATAGCTTGGTAAAAATTAAAATTAATGTGCCTATTGATACTCAAACGGCTCGGGTAGGCGATGCGGTAGGCTTTGAAGTGGCTGAAGATGTATATGTAGGCAATTGTTTGGTAATTGCCAAGGGTGCGGGTGGTTCTGGACGGGTAATAAAAACAAAACCAGCGCGAAATTTTGGCCGGGACGCGAAACTTGAAGTAGCTTTTGAAAACGTTGAAGCAATGGATGGCAGCACTATAC
The DNA here is from genome assembly GCA_017889625.1 of Bacillota bacterium. Taxonomy (GTDB): domain Bacteria; phylum Bacillota; class Negativicutes; order Sporomusales; family CTSoil-080; genus CTSoil-081. Next base: position 812 of record JAGGAD010000111.1, read on the forward strand.
ATACGCTTATGGGTGATAAAGCTAAAGCCGAAACGTTGTCAAAACTTAAAGCAGCTGGCGCATCAGTGACAGGTATGCTGCTCTTGGGACCGGTCGGGCTGCTGGGTGGAGCCTTTGTTAAAGGACAGGAAGTTGTTATCCCGGCAGGAGCAGAACTGTATGTGCAAATTGAGGCGGATACTAATGTGTATGGAGTAAATGTTCGCTAGTAAATAAGGCCGCCAGCTGGCGGCCTTGCTATATATTGCCGATCCTTCAGGGAAGGAAATGCACGAAATTTGTAGAATTATCTTAAAGTCTGGGGATAATATATACAACTTTTTAGCTATAGGAGAAAAACATGTCAGTAATGAAAAAAATATTATGTAGTTTGCTTACGGCTAGTGTGCTGGGGAGTTTTATGCCGGTTCTTCAGGCGGCAGAGCCCCAGGAAAATACTGGACAAACAATTAATCGTCCGCCAATGGTCGTTGAGGCAGATGAAATTAATTTCAGTGACTCTACGGGTGATCTTGTTGCTAAGGGGAATGTCGTCATTGATCAAGATAAGGCTGAAGTGACCGGGGAAGTAGTACGGGGTAATACTAAAGCCAACGAAGTGTGGATTGATGGTAACGGGAGAATTAGACAACCGGGGATGGACATTACCGGTACCGGAACCCGCTATAATTTTGCCAACCATACTGGAACTATGGCCCAAGCAACTGGTAAAGTTGAAAAAGAACTGATATCAGGGAAAGATGTCGAATTAAAGTCTGATGAACTTGTGATGCATGACGGCACTTGGACCCGATGCCCAGCCAAAAAGCCTGATTATCATATGAGTGCTACTAAAGCTGAAATTTGGCCAGGCGATCATATGATTGTCTACAACGTAAAATTTTGGATAAAAGATACCGTGATTCTATCCTTGCCATCCTATCGAGTGTCGCTGAAGCCGGGCTCTGGCGAGACCTCTTTTCCAAGAGTGAATTTTAGCAGCGCTAACGGCGGTTCAATCCGTCAGCATCTTGAATTTCCGGTAGGCTTAGCCTATTATACTCATGCTGGGTATAAACCGGTATATGGGGTAGTTGATCATGAAAATGGCTATCAAATTGGGGTGGCTGAAGGCCATTATCTGGATAGCAATGACAACTGGATCAAGAAAGAACCTGAGTTTACGCTGAATTTTAACAAACGACAACTGGGATCCTTGCCGATAAACTACACGGTGGGGGCGTCGTACGGAAAATGGATTGATGATGCAAAAAGCAGTTGGCACCAAAGCTATAACGGACGATTCGTCAACAGATAAATATCGTTATGACGCAACACTGACAACAAAGTGGTCACCTAAGTATTCCACATTGCTAGGCTATCATTATGTTAGTGACACCACATCACTATTTTCCTATGACACTGCCGACATGAACCGGGAATTAGACCTCGGGATTAAATGGCAGATTGACCGGATGAATGGGTTTGGTATTCTTGAACGATATGATGTAGATAAGAACAGAATATATGACTTAGATTATACTTGGTATCGCAATCTGCATTGCTTTGAAGGAAGTATAACTTACCGTGCAAAGCGGGATTCCTGGAAAATGGACGTTTCGTTGCTGCACTTCTAGGTTCAAGGGAGAGATTACGTGTTGAAGAACGAGTTGATTAAATTAAGCGATAAACTTGCCGGGCACAAAGTAATGGTTATTGGTGATATGGTGGCTGACATCTATCTTGAAGGGAAAATTTCCCGCATTTCGCGAGAAGCGCCGGTATTGGTGCTAGAACATTGCGGTGAAATCGTGGTTCCAGGCGGGGCGGCGAATGTAGTACACAACGCCGCCACTCTTGGCGGCGCTGTGTATGCGGTGGGGCTGATCGGCGATGATAATGCCGGACAACTGTTGACTCAGAAATTAACCGAAAAAGGGGTAAATACCGCCGGCTTTATTATTGATAAATCACGTCCGACGATTACCAAGACCAGAGTAATGGCCGGTGGTTTGGCCACAGTTAAGCAACAAGTGGTGAGAATTGACCGGGAGTCAAAGCAAATGCCGAGCCCGCAAATAGAAGCCGCGGCGCTGGAATATATAAAAAACAACATCCGGGATATGGCGGCAGTAGTAATGAGCGACTATGGCAGTGGGGCTGTGACCCCGGTTATTCGGCAATTTGTTATTGAAGAATGTAAAAAGGCAGCAAAACCTTGCCTCGTTGATTCCCGCTATGACATACTTTCTTTTGCGGGAGTTACGCTGGTAAAACAGAATGAAGCCGAGGCTGCCGCCGCTGTTGGCTATGAAAACCTGGATGGTGATAAGCTTATCGATGCCGGGAGAAAGCTCTTAGCCAAGCTTGGCGCTGAAGTTGTCATGATAACCCTGGGGGCCCAGGGGATGAGCTTGTTTGAAAAAGATAAGGTCACCCATATTCCTGTTGCCAATGTAAGTGAAGTCTATGACGTATCTGGAGCCGGGGACACCGTGGTTGTAGCGACAGCGCTGGCGCTTGCGGCCGGAGCCAGCTACGTGGATGCGGCCCGGCTTGCTAATTTTGCGGCCGGAGTAGTCATAAAAAAACTTGGCACCGCCACCACGACCCAGCACGAACTAAAAGAAGCGATTGGAGTTTATCATGAAAATTGTCGATAGGCAGGCTATTGCTGCCATTTCCGAACAACTAAAACTATCTGGCAAAACAGTCGTGTTTACTAACGGCTGTTTTGACATTCTTCACGCCGGTCATGTCCGGTATCTGGCCGCAGCCCGGGCGCTGGGAGATTACTTGATTGTGGGGTTAAATAGCGATCAGTCAGTACGAAATCTTAAAGGGCCTACGCGCCCAGTAAACACCGAAGAAGACCGGGCCGAAGTAATGGCGGCTTTAGCCGCGGTTGACTATGTCGTAGTTTTTGCGGATCGGACCGCTGAAGGCTTGGTAACAGACCTAAAGCCTGATATCTATGTTAAAGGCGGCGACTATGAAATAAAAAACCTACCCGAAGCAGAAATTGTTGCCCGTTACGGTGGGAAGACCGTGCTAATTCCTGAAGTACCAGGGCGGTCGTCCAGTAACATTATCGGGAAAATAAAGGAGTCTTTGTAAATTGACGCCAACAATTAACCAACCGATTTCTAACATATTAATAGTGAAACTAAGCGCCATTGGTGATGTTGTTCATGCGCTGCCGGTGGCTCATGCCCTTAAACAATGTTATCCTCACGCGAAAATAACCTGGATTGTTGAAAAACCGGCTTTTGACCTGGTAAACAACAATCCCGACATCGATGAAGTCATTATTTTTGATAAACCTAAATTTAAATCCCTAAAAGGCCTGTTGTTCGAAGCTCCGCCGTTTGTCCGTCAACTACGAGAACGGAAATTTGACTTGGCTCTTGATCTGCAGGCTATTTTTAAGGGAGCAATTATCGCTTTTTTGAGCGGTGCCCCTAAACGGCTGGTGTATTGCAATACCCGTGAAATGAGCCATTGGCTAAGTGAACGAGTGATTGGGGAAAACGCCGATGGCCATGTAGTAGAACGTTATCTTGACGTTGTCAGGGCCCTTGGCTGTAAAGTAGATAAAACGGTCTTTTCCATACATATTACCGA
>JAGGAD010000112.1 GCA_017889625.1 Bacillota bacterium
TGGAAAAAAATAAAATTGATGCGGTAGTTCATTTTGCGGCAGCCAGTTTGGTCGGCGAATCGATGACCAACCCTGGTAAGTACTATACTAATAATGTTGTCGGTACCCTGTCCTTGTTGGAGGCCATGCTAGCGGCAGATGTTAAAAAACTGGTATTTTCCTCGACTGCCGCGGTGTACGGTGAGCCGGAGCTTTGGCCGATTACAGAGACTGCGCCGGTTGCGCCGACCAATGTTTATGGCCGCACTAAACTTATGATTGAACAAATTCTGGCGGACTATAGTCGAGCCTATCAGCTATCATACGTATCCCTTAGATATTTTAATGCCGCCGGGGCTTTGGCCGGAGGCTTGATTGGGGAAGACCACAGTCCGGAGACTCACCTCCTGCCCCTTATCCTCAAAACCGCGTTGGGGCAGCGCAGTTCCATCGATGTTTACGGTACCGACTACCCAACCGAAGATGGAACTTGTATCCGGGACTACATCCATGTCGTCGATCTGGCGGATGCTCATGTGAAAGCGCTGGGGCATTTGGCGGGCGGCGGTACATCACGAATCTACAACTTAGGCTCAGAGAATGGTTATAGTGTTAGCGCGGTTATTGATCAAGCCAAACAAATTACCGGGGTAGACTTTACGGTAAAAGAAGCTGAGCGCCGGGCCGGTGATCCGGCCGTGCTGGTCGCCTCAGCCAAAAAAATCTCGGCAGAACTTGGCTGGAAACCGCGCTATAGTACTTTACCTGATATTATTAGCTCGGCGTGGAATTGGCATCGGAAAAATCCTGCGGGCTATAACGATAAGCTAAAATAAATACGATAGTATTAAATGAAAAGGCACCGCTTTTGCGCCAGATGGCGCGGAAGTGGTGTTTTGTTGTTAAAAAATAAGAATTAAGCAAAGTGGGTTGCAGGAAAAAATTTACTATTATCGAACGTGATGTTATGGAAATAAATGGTTATTAATAATTAACTGAGGAGGTAGATTTGGATGATTAGAAACCAGAAGATTACCAAGCTATCAGCACTGTTACTTATGTTGTTGTTGCTAGTAACGCTAGCTGCGCTTGGTGGTTGCGGTAAATCCGAACAAGCTACTAAATCCCAGCGGGAGTACATTCTGATTGGGCGGGTCAATCCGGCCACTGGTCCATTAGCGGGTTTTGGCGTTGGAACTCCGTACATTGAAGAACAGGCGATTGAAGCGATCAATAAAGACGGTGGCATATACATTGCCGAATACGGAAAAAAACTACCGATCAAATTGATTACGGTCGACTCCGAAAGTAATCCGACCAAAGCTTCTGAAGCTGCCAACAAGCTTATCCTGCAGGATAAAGTTGATCTGTTAATTACTGCTTCGACTGTAGATACCGTTAATCCGGTTTCGGCGGCGGCAGAACGACATAAAATTCCGTGTATTTCGGTAGATGCGCCGGGGGAAGCGTGGCTGTCCGGCGGCCCGTATAAATGGTCGTACCATGCCTTCTGGAAATCAAAGACTCAAGCCGATGTATACATTGATACGTGGGATCTCTTGGCCACAAATAAAAAGGTAGGCATCCTGGCCCCGAACGATCCTGAAGGGCTGGCGTTGTCGCAGGTAATAAAAGAAAAAGCCGGAGCCCGAGGTTACACGGTAATCGATCCGGGCCGGTTCCCGATGGGGACAAAAGACTACACCGCGATTGTCAATCAGTTTAAAAATGAAGGGGTAGACATCATTGTCGGGGTTATGATAACGCCTGACTTTGCTACCGCCTGGAAACAATTCCATCAGCAAGGCTATGTACCGAAGGTGGTTACAATGGCTAAAGCCCTGCTGTTTCCGACTGATGTTGCGGCCCTGGGCGATGACTTGGGCGTAGGCCTGACTACCGAAGTTTGGTGGACGCCGCTGCACCCCTATAAATCTTCACTGACTGGTCAGACCTCGGCGGAACTAGCCAAACAGTGGACCGAGGCTCTGGGCAATAAACAACCGACTTCGCCGATGGGCTATAAACATGCCCTGGTGGAAATTGCGGTGGATGTATTGAAACGGGCCCAGTCCCTTGATCGGGAAAAAATCCGCGAAGCGATTAAAGCCACTAACCTTGATACCCTTGTCGGCCATATCCAATACGACGAACAAAACTTCTGCGAAACTAAGCTAGTGGCCGGACAATGGAAGCGAGGCCTCGCGTGGCCGTGGGAAACCATAATTACCAGCAACAAAAAAGCGCCAGAAATTCCGCTGTCAACTGAACCGATGCAGTACATTCCTGGCTCAAAATAAGAATGATCTAGGCCCGGGCGACTGTAGCCTTTTTGCAGATGCCCGGGTTGTATTAACAGGCGGCAATGGAGGGGTTAATAACCGTGAGTGCGTTATTAGAAGTACGGGACATCGGGATATCCTTTGGCAATAATCATGTCTTAAAATCAATGAGCTTTGAATTAGGTAGTCATGCTTAACCTCCTGACCGGTATTTTGGAACCCACTAAAGGGACAATTATCTTCCAAGGTCAGGACGTTACCAAAAAAACTATCACTGAACGGTGCCGGATGGGCTTTGGCCGAACCTTTCAGGTTCCGCGTCCCTTTGAAAAAATGACAGTATTTGAAAACGTCATTGTGGGTGGCGTTTATGGTGACAAATTAAGTGAGAAAGAGGCTAAAAACCGGGCACTAAGCGTTACGGAGCTGCTTGGCCTGGGGGACAAAAGAGAATGGCTTGCCGGCAAACTTGGATTGTTGGACCGTAAACGGCTGGAGATAGCCAGGGCACTGGCCAGCAATCCGAAAGTACTCTTGTTTGATGAAGTTGCCGGAGGCCTTACTGAGTCCGAAGTAAGTGATATTCTGGGAATTGTCCGGATAGTAAAACAGCAAAGGGTTAGTGTAGTTTGGATTGAACATGTCTTGAAAACTATGAGGGAAGGCACTGACCGGGTATTGTGCCTGGCTGAAGGCCGCGATGTGATTTGCGGTCTGCCGGAAGACGTTATGCAATCGAAGGAAGTACATGAAGTATATTTAGGGGCTGATGAACCATGACCAACAATAAGCCAATACTTACTGTCGATAATGTCGATGTTCATTACGGGGATTTTCAAGCCCTGCATAACATCTCCTTAAAAATAACCAGCGGCTCGATTGTATCCATTATTGGCGCAAACGGAGCCGGAAAATCAACGCTGTTGAACACGATAATGGGCATAAACAAACCTAGTGCCGGGACGATAGCCTTTAATAATAAAGCCATCGCCGGTCTTTCGACTAACCAGGTAGTCGGTCAGGGGATTTCTTTGTCACCTGAGGGCAGCCGGGTTTTTGAAAAAATGACGGTAGAAGAAAATCTCCTGATGGGGGCTTATCTTAAACCGGCCCGGCAAAAAAAGGACGAAACACTGGAAAAAGTATATAGTTTATTCCCGGTGCTACAAGAAAAGCGCGACCAGTACGCCTCCTTCCTCAGCGGCGGTCAGCGGCAGATGCTGGCGATAGCCCGCGGGATTATGGCCGGGCCCAAACTATTATGCTGTGATGAACTTTCTTTAGGCTTAGCCCCGGTTGTCATTAAAGACATCTATCAAAAAATCAAAGAAATAAACATGGAAGGCATGACCATTGTGCTAGTAGAACAAGACGTAAAACGCAGTTTAAAACATTCCGACTATAGCTATGTTATGCTCAAAGGAAAAATCGTAATGGAAGGAAAATCTTCTGAACTAGCGGAGGAAGAAGTCCGGGATGCTTACTTTGGTGTAAATCAATATGCCAAGTACTAAATAATCAATAACAATTGAGGAGAAAGGCATATGGAAATATTACAATCAATAATCAACGGAATTTTGCTAGGCGGGTTATATTCCGTTATTGGTATCGGTATGTCGTTGGTCTTTGGAATAATGGGCCTGACCAATTTGGCTCATGGAGATTTGGTGATAGTTTCAACGTTTCTGTGTATGATTATCGCCAGCCAAGTAACCGGCAGTATTGTGTTGGCGCTGGTTATTACCATTGTCTGTATGGTGGTTATCGGGTTTCTGCTGCAGAACTTTCTTATTAATAGGGTTCTCGATAAGGGCTCAGAACCGCCGCTGTTAGTTACCTTTGGGGTTTCGATTTTACTGTCTAACGTATTGTTGCTCTTATTTGGGGCTGATGCACAAAGCATTCAAAGTACGATAACCTCAAGCAATATTATTTCGACTAAGCTGTTTTCAATCTCAGCCGTGTACTTTCTCAACTTCGTTGTTGCGGTATTGGTTATCGGCTTGCTGCACTATGTCATGAAATACACCTACTTTGGCCGTTCCATTCGGGCAACCTCCAATGATGTTGTTGCCGCTGAACTTATGGGGGTAAATACTAAGAAAATCTACTCCTACACGATGTGCTTGGCAATGGCCTCGGCCGCGATTGCCGGGATGTTAGTAGGGATGACCTTTGTCTTTTATCCCTCCACCGGAACGCAGTATTTAATTATCGCCTTTGGTGTTGTGGTTATCGGGGGAATGGGCAGTTTAATCGGCACCCTGGTGGGCGGGATAATTTTAGGCTTGGCCCAGCTTCTAGGAGCCTACTTCTTTGGCGCCGGCTATCAGCTGCTGGCCGGCTATATTGTACTACTCATCATCTTGACCATAAAACCAGAAGGCCTGCTAGCGACCTCGGCCAGAAGATGATGTTGATTAAATGTTAGGAGGTGTAGCAATATTATGCAATTCGGAGTTAAAGACGCTACAAGGCCGCC
>JAGGAD010000027.1 GCA_017889625.1 Bacillota bacterium
AAATACGCTTAGTTTTAAATTATCGCTATCCTACTACGTGACATTTTCTCGCGATAATTAGCTATCTTTTCATGTGACATTTTCTCAAGTTATTGACAGCATATTCCCCCATGCCAATAGCAGCATTCTAAACTACCCGTTCCTCGCTGATAGCTTTAAATTTAAAATAAAAAGCGGTACCTTCGCTGCTAGTTTCAACAAGCACCATGCCACCATGCCGTTCAGCAATGCGATAGCACACCGCCAAGCCCAATCCTGTTCCGGTTTCTTTGGTTGTAAAAAACGGCGTGCCAACCTTATCTAATACTTCTTGGGACATACCACTCCCATTATCTTTCACTGCCAATTCTACCATTTCGCCATCAAACTTAGTTGACAATATAATCTGTCCATGTTCACAAACTGCCTCTTTAGCATTTCTCGCCAAATTTAAAATTAACTGCCGCATTTCACCTTCATCGCCCTTAATATCCGGCACATCCTCTAATTCCAGCCGAATAACTTTGTTTTCAGATAAAGTCACCGCACTAAGCAGCGGATAAAGCGAATCAATAACTTGATTTATATTAAGCTTCTCAAAAGATACCGTTTTATTTTTCGCCAAAGAAAGAAATTCCGAGATAATTCCATCAGCCCGATCGATCTCGCTAATAATTATATCCAATTGTTCGCTATTCTGGGCAAATTCCTTTTTCCTGCTGAAAAATTGTAAATAGCCGCGAACAGTGGTTAACGGATTACGCACTTCATGCGCAATACTCGCTGCTGTTTCACCGATAACATTAAGCCGCTCCAAGCGAGCCATTTCCAGTTCAGTTTTATGCCGTTCAATTTCAGCAGCATACCTTCGGGCTCTTTCATGCTTTCGCTCAAATTGCATCAGTGTTATCCCGTAAATCGCCACATTTGCCAACAGTAAAATAACTAAACTAAAACCATAGTCAGCATACCAAGCAAATTTGGTCTCATACCCCATAATCAGCTCCGGATACTGATAACTCACTATCATTAACAAAAAATTAACTAGCAATAATACCCCAATAGCGCATATCCGTTTAACCCCACGAAATAAGATAGCAATAATACTGGAAGTTATCATAATGAAAAACGGTGCCCCGCCGTCAATACCCCCGTTACAAAGCCAAATTCCCGGAATAATGACAAGCATCATTAATACTGTAGCATAGGCAGGGACTAAATATTGTTTTTTAACCAGAGAAATATAATAAAGAAACGCTGTAATTATAACCGCCGAACCGCTCAAGATGGTAGGCCCCGTAAGTTGAAAGATAATATTAAATACTCCGGTTAACAGTCCCACAATAAATTCGCTTAACAACAGAATATTTAACATTTGATGTTCAACAGAAAAAACGGCTTCATCGCCTATCATATTTGCCCATTTCACACAAAACACTCCTAGCACCTGATGACTTAATGTCTATTCTAGCACATTTATCAATATTTTGTAATGTTTTGTCGATAATAGGACGAATTTTATCTTTTTCGGCAAATTTATCCATAAATTGCCTATTAATATAGCGTATATTCTGCACCATTCTTTCATATCATTCATAGCATATAACGTATCTTACTAAGGAGGACAATTATATGAAAAAAATCTTGATTACCTTAACCTGCTTGCTAATGTTAAGCAGCATTGCGTTGGCCTCGCCGCAAATGGACTTTTCTCAGGGCAAAGGTTCCATTGATATCAACTGGCGAAATACGGAAAACTCCATCACCAATTCTGATTACGCCCAAGATTTTAGCAAAAAATACAATTTCGACGGCACTATCACGTATGGCCTCGGTAACAATTTCGCCCTCCAGTACCGTAATTTTGTACCAGAATCTAAAACTACATCAATTTATGGGTATGATGTTACCGCTAAGTTACGGACTAACGAATATAATTTATTGTATAAACTAGACAAAAATGTAGCAGTATTAGCCGGAGTTGTTAACGCCAAAGGCGAACTTAACTTTGAAAATTACGGTGGCACAGCATCAACCGACACTAAGAATTACTGGCAAGTAGGCGTTGTCGCAAGTACAAATATAGCCACAAATACTACCCTGTGGGGCAGCGTAGCCGCCGGGAAAAACCTTACCAATTACGAAATTGGTATTGGCTATCAATTTGCGCCGAGCTGGGAATTCAATGTAAATTACCGTGATCTCAAACTTAAAAACTTTACTGCCGACGACGTAACTCCCGATATCCAGGCTAAAGGTTTAGGCTTAGGAGTAACCTACAAATTCTAAGTTAGAAAAGCAATACAAAAAGCATGGGAAAGCCCCATGCTTTTTGTATTGGGATCGCTCATGTCTGTTTCAGCCTAATTAAAATATTTTTTTCCTATAACAGTGATATGAATTACCTATTATTCACTACTACATTTTTTACGTATACTTAAACTAACGCATCTCCGTAAAATTCAATTACCAGGAGGACAGACTATGAACATCAGATTCGATGGCAAAACAGCAGTAATTACCGGCGGCGCAACCGGTATTGGCTTCGCCTGCGCTGAACTAATGTTAGCAAGCGGGGCTAAAGTAATTATTCTTGATCTTCCTAATGACCAACTAACTTCCGCCACCAATCAGTTAACTGCCAACGGCGATATAAGAAGTTACCCGCTAGATTTAGCCACCCCAGCCGGCATTGCCCCTACTGTCAGCAAAATAAAAAATGAATGCGGCGAAATTGACGTGCTAATTCAGACCGCCTGCCAAGCAAGCGCACAACCGGCAGAACAAATAACCCAACATGATTGGGATACCGTTTATGACGTAAATACCAAAGGCCTGTTCCTTATGATGCAGGCGGTAGCTTGCCAATCAATGATTCCCCGCAACGCCGGAGCAATTGTTAACCTTTCATCCGTAGCCGGGATCAGAGGAATGCAAGAACCATTGTGTGCTGCCCACTATAGCAGCAGCAAGGGTGCCGCCATACAATTGACCAGACAGGCCGCAGTCGAATGGGCTAAGTACAATATTCGAACAAATGCAGTTGCGCCAGGCGGCGTCAAAACCGAGAGCATATTTGAGCTTTTCCCTGAAATGTTAACCGAAGCAGCCAAACCAGTTCCCCTTAAACGCCTTTCCGGGCCAACCGACATTGCCCAGGCAATCTGCTTCCTGGCTAGCGATGCCGCAAGCATGATCACCGGACAAATCCTGATCATTGACGGCGGAGCCTCAGTTGTCGGCGTTTAACGATTAGTATATAACGAAGCTACACTTTAAACCAACAGTGCAGTTTCGTTATATACTAGACCGCTTATACTCCACACCAATATTCCAAAATCAACGAAATTGATTCAACATTAACTTTATCCGGTTTAGTTGATTAACTTCACTGGCTCCCGGATCATAGTCAATAGCTAAAATATTGACTTCAGGATATTTTCGTTTTAATTCTTTAATCATCCCTTTACCGGTAATATGATTGGGCAAACACCCAAACGGTTGTAGACAGATGATATTTTTTATTCCAAGATTTATTAACTCAACAATTTCGCCAGTTAAAAGCCAACCTTCTCCCATTTGGTTACCCAGCGAAAGAATTTCTGATGCCCCTTTGGCTAATTCGTCGATGGAATTCGGCGGATCAAAGCTACTACTCGTGAGCATTGCTTCTTTATAAACCTTTTTATACATTTCGAAAATAGTGATTACCGCGCGCCCTAATAATTGATCTTTTTTACTGCCGGATAAATATTTATAATTGAAATCAGCGTCAAACGCAGAATACAACATAAAGTTCAATAGCCCAGGCACAACAGCCTCAGCACCTTCAACTTCTAAAATATTTACAATATGATTATTAGCAGCAGGATTAAATTTAACAAATATTTCCCCCACCAACCCCACGCGTGGTTTTCTTAACGGCAACACTTCTACCGCAGCAAATTCTTGTACAATACCGTAAATATTGGTTTTATATGTCTTTATATCAGCTAATTTTAATGCTGTTTTACAGGCTTTAACCCATTTGTTATACAGCTTATCGGCGGAACCTGCATTTTTTTCGTAAGGCCGCACTTTATAAAGTACTTTAATTAATAAATCTCCATACACTAAGCCCATCATTGTTCGATGCATTAGTAACGGCGTAAAAGTAAAGCCCGGTTGTTTGACAAGCCCCTTGAAATTTAGCGATATTACAGGGATATGCGAGAATCCACTATCCTTTAGCGCTTTTTGCAGTAAACTAATATAATTTGTTGCTCGGCAACCGCCGCCAGTTTGCGATATAAAAACCGACGTATTCTTCGTGTCATATCTGCCGGATTGCAACGCCTCAATTAACTGCCCAACTACCAGAATTGCCGGATAGCACGCATCATTGTTCACATACTTCAAGCCCACTTCAATAGTTTTTTTGCCACAGTCTGCCAATACGACTGTGTTATAACCGGAAAGTCGAAAAGCTTCATCTAAAATGGAAAAATGTACCGGTGTGAAATTCGGAACCAAAAGAGTATGCTCTTGACGCATCTTTTTGGTAAAAACCGTCTTTATATTATTATTGGCGAGTTTTTTTATTTGAAACTCATTCTTCGCTCGATCTTCCACCGCCGCTAGCAAAGACCGTAATCGCACCCGCACGGTTCCTAGCTGTTTACCTTCATCAATCTTTAGCCTAGTATACATTTTAGCGTGATCTTGCAATATTTCTTGCACTTGTTCAATGGTTATTGCGTCCAAACCACATCCAAAAGAATTTAATTGAACAAATTCCAGATTATTCTTTGTCGCCACCAGGGCAGCAGCGGCATAAAGCCGGGAATGATAGCCCCATTGATCAACAACTCTGAGCGGATGGTCAAGGCCCCCCAGATGAGCTATAGAGTCTTCCGTGAAAACGCCCATGCCTAACCCAGTAATAATCTCCGGTATACCGTGATTACACAAAGGGTCAAGATGATACGGTCTTCCGGCAAGCACTACCCCTCTCAACCGGTGATACGCCAAAAAATCTAGTGCCTGTTCACCTGCTTGTTGTAGGTCTTTTTTAAAACTTTCTTGCTCCTTCCACGCCCGCTCGACAGCTTGACGAATTTCAGCTTTTGGAATGCTAAAACCGCTAAATTCTTCATAGAGCCGCTCCGCCAATCTTTTTTTATTGTCAAGCGGCAGAAAAGGCTTCATAAACCGGATATTTTTTTCTCTCAATACGTCAATGTTATTTCTTATTACTTCCGGATAAGACGTAACAATCGGACAATTATAATGATTATCGGCTTTTTGCCACTCTTTTCGGCTATGAGTTATACAGGGATAAAATATCAATTTTATCCCTTTTTTGATAAGATTGATAATATGCCCATGAACGAGTTTTGCCGGATAACAAACTGATTCGGAGGGAATAGTTTCCAAACCTAGATTATAAATATCGGAAGATGAACTATCCGAAAGTTCCACTTTAAACCTCAATGTTGTCAAGAAAGTAAACCAAAAGGGATAATCTTCATACAAGTTCAGCACTCTAGGGATACCTACAACTCCTCTTACCGCCATCGCTTCACATAAAGGGACATAACTAAATAGTTTTTTATGTTTATATTGAAATAGGTTGGGAATATTTGTTCTGTCTTTTTCTTCGCCTGCGCCCCGTTCACACATATTGCCGGAAATATACTTATTTTTACCGTTAAATTTAATAATCGTTAATAAGCAATGATTAGTACACCCCGTGCATCTCTTACCACAGGTTTCAAGCCGGAAATTATCCAGTTGTTCTTTGGTTAATAAACCAGTATCTTGACCAGGTTGATATTTTTCTCGAGCAAGCAGAGCCGTTCCGTACGCCCCCATTACGCCGGCAATATCCGGCCGTATAACCTCCCGGTTAAGCATAATCTCCAGACTTCGGAGAACGGCATTATTGTAAAAAGTCCCGCCTTGAACGACAATATTAGCGCCAAGTTCATCAGGATTATTAATTCTAATTACTTTGTAAAGAACATTTTTGATAATCGAATAGGCTAACCCCGCCGAGAGTTCGCCAATGGTTGCGCCATCCTTTTGGGCCTGTTTTACTTTTGAATTCATAAACACGGTACATCTGGCACCCAAGTCAACCGGGTTCGAAGCTAATAGCGCCTGTTCGGAAAAACTTTCTGTTGTTACCCCCAGGGAGTGGGCAAACGTTTCCAAAAAAGAACCGCAGCCAGAAGAACAAGCTTCATTTAATATAATATTTTCAATATGGCCGTCTTTTATTTTTAAACATTTTACATCCTGTCCCCCAATATCTAGGATAAAATCTACTCCCGGGCAGAAATGCTTTGCCGCCTTATAATGCGCCACCGTTTCTATTTCACCAATATCGATCTTTAGCGCCGCTTTTAACAGCGCTTCTCCATATCCGGTAACAGCTGTATATCCAAGTTTAGCTTTATCGGGTAAAAAAAAATAAATTTCTTTAATAATCTTTATTGCCGTTCTTAGCGGATTTCCTTCATTACTCCCGTAATAGGTATAGAGGATAGAGCCTTCTTCATCAATCACCGCGGCTTTCATAGTGGTTGATCCGGCATCAATACCTAAATAACACGGTCCAGCGTGTTCTTGTAATGGCTTGCGCTGGACAGTGTATTGATTATGGCGATTATTAAATTCATTAAGCTGGTCGATAGTATGAAACAACGGCTGCAGTCTTGCCGTGGTTTCTATAGCTAAGTCGTTAAAATACGTAAGTCTACGCCTAAAGGTCTTAAAAGAAGTTCGCGTTTGATCTTTAGACGCCAGCGCCGCACCCAGCGCAATATAAAGTTCGGAATGCTCCGGGATAATAAGGTCTTCCTTTCTTATATGCAGTGTCTCAATAAATCGTTGTCTCAGTTCGGAAAGAAAATATAACGGTCCGCCCAATAACGCGACCTTCCCATTGATCGGTTTTCCGCAAGCCAGACCTCCAATGATTTGTTGCACCACCGCTTGCAATACTGAGGCCGCAATGTCTTCTTTCGTTGCGCCTTCATTCATAAGTTGTTGAATATCGTTTTTGGCAAAGACACCGCAACGGCCCGCAACCGGATATATGTAAGTATAGTCGCGAGCTAATTCATTCAGGCCCTGAGCATCGGTCTTTAATAAATCAGCCATATGATCAATAAAGGAACCTGTTCCCCCGGCACAAATTCCATTCATGCGCTGATCTATTCCATCTTTAAAATAAGTAACCTTTGCATCCTCTCCTCCGAGTTCGATGACTACATCAGTTTCGGGGTAATTGGTTTGGATAGCTTTCGATCCGGAAACCACTTCCTGAATAAACGAAATCCCCAAACATTTTGCAATAGAAATTCCCGCTGAACCAGTTATCATTACCGTAAGGAAATTATTTTTAATATTTTTATAAACATCCTCGATTATTTCAATAAATTTTTTTTTGACATCCGAGTAATGCCGTTCATATCTGGTATATACTGTTTCGTTTTCATGGTTTAACACAACTATTTTCATCGTAGTTGATCCAATGTCAATCCCCATATGAAACAGGCTTTCCACCTTTTATTCTCCTTTAAATCCCGACTCACATCGCAGCTTTATATAAATTAATCACTTCTTCCACAGTACCCCTTCTGGGGTTTGTAAAAGAAGCAATATCTTTCAAGGCATTTTTAGCAAGTTGCTCAATATCGTTTTCATCTACCCCCATCGCTGTTAAGCTCTTAGGAATCGAAATATCAGCTGCCAGTTTTCTTACTGCAGTAATAATTTTATCCGTTGCTTTGGATATATTATCTTCCTTTTCCCCCATCGCTTCCGCCATTTTTAAAATCTTATTTTTCGGCACAGATTCAAAATTATACTCCAATACATACGGAAGCAGTATCGCATCATATTCACCATGCGTCTGATTATAAAACCCACCCAATTGATGGGCCATAGCATGAACATATCCCAAGCCACCGTTACTAAACGCCATCCCCGCCATTACATTTGCATACATCAATTGTTCTCTGGCTTCTAAATCATTTCCATTCTCATAGGCGCGGCGCAGATACTTAAAAACCAGTTGAATAGACTTAATCGCCAATGCATCGGTTATCGGCGACGCTTCGGTTGATAGATAAGACTCGCTAGCATGCATAAGAATATCCATCCCGGAAGCGGCAGTAATTTCTTTTGGCATAGTCGACATGAACATCGGATCATTCACCGATATCAACGGAATTATATTGGGTGACGCAATAACCATTTTCACTTTTCGCGATTCATGCGTTATGATCGTAAACATCGTCATTTCCGCCGCCGAAGTAGAAGTATTAATCGCGATATGCGGCAGTCCTGGTTTAGTCATTTTGTTATAGCCTTCATAGTCGATAATTGATCCGCCGTTAGTCGCAACCGCCGCTATTCCTTTGGCACAATCATGATTGCTGCCACCGCCGATTGATATGATTAACTGATAATCTCTTTTTAACTCAAGGGTTTTAGGAAAGTAAGCTAACCCGTCTTCGACAAATGAAACAGTAGGATTGGGGCACATGATCCCATCAAAGATATCGTAGAAAATGAACAGGTTTTTTAATAATTTTTCAATCATCTCGACATAACCTAAACTTATCATATTCTTATCGGTAACAATCAACGCTTTACTCAACTTCCAACCCAATAATTCATTGGTCAAATCTTTTATTGCACCGACACCGATTAAATTCGTTTTAGGCATAGAAAAATTATGAGTATTTTCCACTATTTAATCCTCCATTTCAGGTATTCCAGCGCCTATCTATCTCCGTTTACCGTTTTACTTAACCTTCAGTTTTCTTATATTTATCCCCGTATTGATAACATGAACCTCAACATTAATATTTACCGGCACCTCCGGAAAAATTTCCGTCCATTCTTCTTCATATTTTTCTCGCCATAGTTCAGGATACTTCCGAAAGAAAGCAAAACCGAACCCAAAGATGTCGGTCTTCAATTCCTTCTGGCCTCGAATTAATGCCGCGTCAATATCAGAATATATTCCGTCCGCCAACTGTTTTTCCGCCAACTTTATATCTTCGTCAGATAAAAATTCACCATTGCCAGCGCTGGGGTATTTTCTTATATTTGCAGTTACTTTTACGTCGACATCTATTACCGGATTACCATTATCCAAACCGGCCCGCAGGTCAGTTTCTGCTTCATTCACCCGATAGATTTTTGCATCTCCAATCCCAACATTACTTCTTGGTTCACTAGCTTTGTAGATCTCGAGTTTTTTCCCCGTAATCCAACCAAAACCCAATGTTTCTTTTTGATCCAGCCAGCCTACAAATTGCCCTCCTTTAAAAGCTGCTAACCCCGCCATTCTAAAATCTCCTCGCTGTTCTCCATCAAACCGGATATTTCCTTGACTTCCGCCCTTTCCTTCCTTGTCATCTTGCTTGCCTTCCACATTAATAACTCGCGGTGCGGTTGCTTCTATGCCGCTGATCGCCAGCATTTGGAGAAATTCATTTGTGGTAACTGGAAAAGAAGCACCAGTATTTGGCCCAGAATGGATTAAATTATGCATTTCATACCCGGACGCAGTTGTTCCGCCAGTAGCTACCGTTTTAATTACATTCTCAGCTTTATCCGCCGAAAACACCAGTAACATTGTCGTAAACGCTGGCGACCGATCAAGAAGATCCATTATTTCCATCAGTTGATATTTTGCCGCGTCCTCGCCAATAACAAGGACTTTTAAATAGCCATAGAACAGTTTTTTATTAATAACCTCCTGAAGTTTGGTTATTGCCCCTGCTATAGTTTTATCTGTTGCCGAATGAACAATACCATTTGGAGTCAATTTAGCGCTACCCGCCTGTTCGCCTTTTTGTTTAACAACAGAGGCATACTGGACGGTGACGGTTATTTCTTGAGATTCGTTATCATAATCAATTCCCATCCCAATAAGCTGAGCCATGTCTTCATATTCAATATAATCCCAGCAGCCGGATACGGTTATGGCTAAAAATATATATAAAGCAAACAAGATAATTCGAGAATAATTCATGAATCCATAGCATCACTTTTCTTTTTTTTTACGATAAGAAGGATCGTACAAATCAGTAACATTAGTATCGAAAACGGCAATAGTATATATGTTCCCAATACTACCGCCAATTGATAGGCCTTATTATAAGAATTTAGCCAAAACGACAAGGCCAGAACGACGCTGGACAAGGCCGCCAGACTCAGCCAAGGCTTAATGTTATGTAAAATTTTTTGGACAGCAGTCCACCCACAGTACAAACACACAGATATTTTCCCAATGGCAATAAATTGATAGGTAATAAATATAAATACCTCCAACCCGCGGATAAATTCGCCTACTTGGATAATCCGGGCGGCGTTAACCCCGCCAAACGCAATTCGTTTGGCCAGTTCCGGGCTGAGCATCGCCATAATAACAAGTATCGCCGCTGAAAATACAACCGCGCAAAAAACCAAGCCCGTCACAACCCATAGGCAGTGTTTACCAGGGTCGGGTATAAACCGTACAATAATCATGATCAACAGTAAACATTCCGACGCCGCCCCCGTCATGAATAGCGTTCCCTTTATGAACCCCAGCCAAGAAGTATCAAATACAGGAAAAATATATTCGGTATGAAAATATTTAGGAACAGAAAAAACGAAGCTAAAGAAAAAATTCGCAAGACCCAACCCAGTCAATAATTCAGCCGTTCTTGAAAAAGCCTTGAGCCCACTACTGATAATACTTACTGCTACAAGAACAAGAATCAACATAATAACCCCAACCGGAGTTTTAGGCAAAAAAACCGATTTAATTAATTCAGTAAATAAATTCAGGATAGCGACAGCTACGGCGACATTAATTAAAATATATACACAACTGACAATTCCACCGGGAAACTTCCCCAGTCCATCTTCGACAATGTCCAATAAATTTTTTTCCGGATAATTTTCCCCTAAATATAACATCCATACAGCAAACGGCGTCACTAGCAAGATACCAGCTAATGCCGCCACCCACGCCGCGCGGTCCGCCTCATCGTCAATCCAGGTATGCGTATACACAATATTTCCCAACGCACAAATAAAAATAAGAAAAAACGTCTGTTCGCGTGTAAGCTTGATATTTTCCAGCATGTCATCCCGCCTATTCCCGCTTGCCGCTATTCCCTTCAGGACCAATCCTGTACCGATTAAAAGGCGCCAGTAATCTTAGACGCTTTTTCAATACTGCCAAACGCACAAAGGTATCTTTCATTCCTTCCAGATCAAAAGGAATTAGTGGATAAAGATATGGCACTCCGAAAGATTCTAAGGATACCACATACCACATAACAATGATCATCCCATTTATTAAGCCAAACATCCCCAAAACGCTTGCCAGCGTGATGAAAAAATAATTAATCAGCCGCGTAGTATACACCAACGTCGTTGTCGAAATAGCAAACGACGAAATTTCCGAAACCGCCACTACAATAATAATCGAAGTACTTACATAACCGGCAGTCACTGCGGCCTGTCCGATCACGACCGCCGCCAGCGTTCCGATAAAATACCCAACCGAACCAGGTATCCGCAAGGAAGCTTCCCGAATAATACTTATCGCCAAAGTCATCATCACCAGTTCTATGCCGGAAGGAAAAGGCACTCCCTCTCGTCCTGTCGATATATTTACCGCCAGCGATTGCGGTACCACAATATGGTTATACGTGACAAATGACAAATATACCGGTGAAACAAGTACCGCAATTGCAAACGCAACATACCGAACTAGCCGTAAATACGAGGACGAAGTAACCCGTTCGGCATAATCATCCATAGTTTTAAAATTATCCCATAGAGTTATCGGCGCAAAAAATGCGAACGGGCTATTATTGCACAGCACCGCAAAGTGTCCCTCAGTCAGCGCTTTTGCTACAACATCCGGGCGTTGGGTCTGGCGGTATTTAGGGAATATCGATAAGGGCTTATCTTCAATCAGTTCCGCCAAATTACCAACACCATCAAGATTATCGACATTAATTTTTTTTATCCGTCGTTCCACTTCTTCAATAACTTTTTCATTAGCAATCCCCTCAAGCCAGACCAATTTGAGTTTTGTCCGGGATAGCTCGCCTTGCGTAAACGCTTCAAAGCATAGGGTAGTAATCGGCAGTCGTTTGATAACCATACTGCAATTGGTCTCCAAGTCGTCCGTAAACGACTCTAAACTTGCCAATACGGTACCTTCATTATCCGGTTTTTCAATAGAGCGCTTTTCAATCTTGCGGCTGCCAATAACCAGTGCTTCTTGTAGTCCATTGATAAACAGCACCGCATCGCCATTTAATAGGCTTTCAACTATCTTGGTCATTATATAGTTGCTGGTAGTATGGATATATATAGACTCTAACTGGATAAAATTTAGCAGGTTATCCAGCCTGATATTTGAATCAACTTTTTTGGTAAGTAACGGCTCTATTACATAACTGCTGATAAGTTGTTTATCGGCAATGCTTTCAATATAAGCGATCCCGGCTTGAGCATTCCCCGCCAAAATATCATATTTCCCGACCGTCAAACCAATACCTTGCCCCAGAAAATCATGCAACCAACTAAAATTTTCGTCAATAGTTGCGAAGACTTTTTGATTCTCCGCATTAGACGCCGACCGACGTAATTGCTCAATAACCAGCGCCAGTTCTTGCGCTACGTCACTGCCAGCAATAATCATTTTTTTCAGTCGCTCTAATTCGCGCTGGCTAGCCTGCCTTTCTGCCAGTGACATTGTCGAATCACTTAATTTTGTCGAGTTTTTGTATGTTTTGAACATATATAAAGCCCTAATACTTCCTACTCATTCCACTAACCCCCAACATCCCAAATTTAGTATTTCCTCGTCCGCCAAAAATATCATAGTCTTACCGTTATCCCTTTGCCCAAACCAGTTACGTTAAATTTGCGAGCAATTAATACGCTAGACCAATTAGCCGAAGAAAAAAAAAAAAAATAGGACCAACGCCAGGCCTAGCCTGGCGTTGGTCCTATTTTTCTCTTTTAGTTATACTCTGGCGCGGACTTTTTGCAGTCGCTTATTTACCGCCGCCCCAATAATTGTCGCCGCAACTACTTTGACAACATCACCGGGAATAAACGGCAGCGCTCCAACAATCAGCGCTTTTTGCAAGTCCATGCCGGTTACTACGCTTAGCCAGGGTACGCCGACTAAATATACGACGCCAATCCCTCCGATAAAATTCGCCAACCCAAGAACCCAAAATTGATTGCTCGCCCCTTTTAACAACGCAATCAATATCACCGCCGGCAAATAACTAATTAAAAAGCCGCCGGTAGGCCCAAGGATAACGCCCATTCCACCACTAAAGCCAGCAAACACCGGTATTCCCACCGCCCCAAGCAATAAGTAAATCAACATACTCCACCCCGCCTGCCTAGCCGATAATATACTGCCAGTCAGCATGACCGCCAAGTTCTGGCAGACAATCGGCACCGGAGTAAACGGCAACGGTATCGCAATAAAACTCATCACCGCCGTTAACGCGGCAAAAAAAGCCGAGTAAGTCAACTTGGTAATCTCCGTTTGTTCATTCATACCATTCCTCCAAACACCTTGTTTAACAACTTCACTAGGAAAAGTATAATTTACCATGTCCCAATTGTCAACTTTTAAAATTATCATCGTTAACAATAAAAACATCTGTTATAATTATGCTATCTATGCCGAATATCATAAGAAAGGGTTTAATTTATGTGCACAAGTTTCGCCGCTTATTACGGCAAGCCACTCTATGGGATGAATTTTGATTTTCCCAAAGTAGACATTAAAGTAACGATCGAAAAGCCGGCCCAAGTCAAATTCATTTGTTTTTATATTTACGTATTTAATAAATATTCGCCGTTAGTAGGAATGAACGAACATGGCAATTTCGTAAACTTACAAGAATTGCATCTCGACGACGCTGTCGTTAACAGTACAGATTCTAATTCAGCAAACAAAATAGACGGACTAGAGTTGTTTTTCGATTACCTAAACGAACGGATTACTATCGCTGAACTAATGGCCACCGACTGCAACACCCAGTTGTTGCTTCCCGAAAATTACAAAATTCACAATCTTTTTGCCGACCCAAACGGGCAAGCCACGATTGTCGAAGGAATTAACGGCAAACTATTACAGCAAAAAATATCCGCCCACCAGCTAGTGATGACCAATTTCGCCCACGCCCTTCATCCCGACCGCAGCACGCTGGATTTACATTATATCGGAGCCGAACGATATCTAACAGCTTACCGCCTAATCGAAAAAGCCCGACATTCTTTAGATATCACTAAAGCTATGGCTATTCTGAAAAACACTTTTCAAACCAGCGGCGACTACCCGACCCAATGTTCCTGGGTTTTTGACCCCCGCGCCCAGGAAATATATTTTAGGCTCGCCGAAAATATTGACTGTATCTGGAAACTATCGCTACTTGACGAAACTATCGAGAAAACTGGTAACAAAAATACATCACCAATTAAAATCGGCGATGCTGGAGTTATCATTACTAAAACCCAGCTTTAGCAAAAACAATAAAGTAGAACATTTCGGCATTAAACATACCGCTTTAAAACCGCATTATTAATCTCCTGCCGAAACCTTCCCCTCACACATAAAACTCACGATACGCCGGCAGCTCTATCGCCGCCAATTTCCCGCCAAACACACCGCCACAGTCCACACACAGCTTATCTTTATTAACATTATCATACCAGATTTTAGCGTTTTTCCTGGTTGGTTTTACATTATACAATTGCCACGTCGGAGTATGGCCAAATATCATTACCTTACCCGGATACGCCGAACAATAAGGAAAATTATCATTCATCCATAATAAATCATTTTCTGTATTTTGCTCAATTGGCTTGCTGGTGTCAGCCCCGGCATGTGAAAAAATATAATCTCCAACCGTAAAATAAGGTCGCAAGTCTTTTATAAACATTAGAATCTCTAGTAGTCTTGATTTTGGCAGGTCCATTATTTCCTCAATTGTTTTCGTCCCGCCATTGCGCCTCGACCAAACATTTACAACCGGTTTATTCCGCCAATCCTCATCGGTAATCATTGCCGTTAAAACTTCTTCCAAAAACAGTTCGTGATTACCCTTGGTAACAACTGCGCCTTGCGAAACTAGTTCTTTACAAGTGGCTATACAATCCAAGTTTTCCGTTCCCCGGTCAACAATGTCACCACAGACCACCAATAGATCCCGCGCTGGATTATATTCGGCTTTCTCGAGTAATTTCAGAAATTTTGTATTTTGCCCATGGATATCCGAAGTTGCTAAAACACGTTCCGCTGTCTTCATACCCTCACCGCCTTATTTATCACAAATTAAGTCTTTAAGCTCAATACACATTTCATAAAAATATTCTATATTACATTATCATTATATAGCAAACAATGCGCATCTTGGCACCTAATCAAACCATATGTTGTGATATAATTGTGATTAGCTATAACTGACGGTAAATAACATGGGGGTAATAACTCATTGTATAACGCAGATCAACAATACAGTTTTTTGGACAAACAGATAGTTGAGCCAACCCTTACTATCTTTGATAATCCGAATAGCTACGGACTTCAAGATAGGCCCGGCCAAGGCGAAATGGCTCTTGATATCGCTGAGGCAATCCGCGATCGACGCAACATCATGGTCGAAGCCGGGGTTGGCATTGGAAAATCTTTGGGGTACCTAATTCCCGGTATTTTGGCCGCCAAAACAATGCAAGGGCCGATCATAATCGCGACTTCATCCATTGCTTTGTCAGAGCAATTAATGAAGGATGCTCGTCAAGCCCAAGCAATCACTGGAATTAGAGTTAACCCCGTGCTGGCCAAAGGAATGAGCAATTACATATGTAGAAAAAGAGTCATTGAACAAGAAATGCGAATTAAATCCTGGAAAGAACATGCTCTGGAAGCAGAATATTTTGATGAACGATTGCTTACCGTTCCCGAAGATGTTTGGGATATGGCCCATTTATGCCAGGACCGGGTCTCCCTCCCGATGCAAGTTACTAATATGGCATGGGAGTTTATTAATGTCAACCGTTGCACTCCCTATCGCTGCGACTTTAAAGACGAATGTGGTTGTCATCAAATGCGCCAAGCAATCGGCAATAACGGTACTGCAAATATCATTATTGCCAACCAAGACCTATATATCGCTAATCAGATTAATGATTTCCGGACCGATAATCCGTTTATTAATACAAACAAACAACTAGTTATTATCGATGAAGCTCACAACTTAGAAACCAAGACCAGAAGCGCGCTCACCGAAAGATGGAGTAAACCCAAAATGCTTCAAATTCTCAAAAGCATCCAACGCCCCTTAGCCCGGGCAAACGCTTCCGATCTTCATTTCAATCTACTTAGCAACAGCGAAGTTGTAATCCAGAAACTATTTGATTCATTTAAAACCAAAATGGCAACAGTCGTCCAGAACGATAGAGAAAGTCGTGAAGCCGTTCGCTACCCAATTCCCGAGACTTTAAAACCGCAAGTTCTAGCAAAATGGGCCAAAAATTTAGAAGCGCTAGTTAACGTTATGCTATTGGCTACAGATCGTTATGGCGGAAGCGGCATGAATGCCGCATTTGAAGACGCAATTAATCAGTTTACTAAAATGCAAGAATCTATTCGTATTTTTGCCGAATACCTGAATGGCCAGTCCAATTACCTATGCTGGTTAGAGGGCAATTATAAAATTGCCGAGCGCATTGATATTTGTTCTGCCCCTAAAGATATCGACAGAGAACTTCAACGATTAATTTTCAGTGATCGAAAAGTTCCGGTTGTGATGACCTCGGCAACCCTGTGCGATCAAGGGAAAACGCTATCCAATGCCTATTCCTACATGAAGAAAACCACAGGCTTTTTCGGCGAGGTTTATCCACCTAAGCCCTCCCCATTCCCCTACGATAAAAATTCGATGTTATATGTTGCTGCCGATATCGAAGATCCATCTCGAAACCACGAAACCTTTCTGGCACAAGTTGCCGACAAAATTGTCAAACTTGTTACCGTTACTAACGGCAGAACCTTAATTCTGTTCACCTCAAAAAACGATTTAGCCGCAATATATACTGCAATTTCAAAAAAGAAGCTCCCATGGAAAATGCACCGTCAGCGTGACGGCGGGGCCCAGGGAACAGTGGCACAGGAGTTTATCGCAAGTGGCGGAATATTGTTTTCAACCGGGTTTTGGGAAGGCTTCAACATCCCCGGTTCCCCATTATCTTCCGTTATTATCGTAAAACTCCCGTTCCCAGTTCCCGATCCGATAATTGATTATAAAATATCGATCGCCAACCATCGGTTAGATGTTTTAGTCCCGGAGATGCTTATAAAATTACGTCAAGGAGTAGGGCGTCTTATTCGAGGCGACAATGATACCGGAATTGTTTCCATTCTTGATTCAAGGGCATCCTTACAAGCGGATAAGCCTTACCGCGATATTATCTTTAATGCTTTGCCAATAAAGAATACAACCGAAAGCTTTGAAGCTATATCGGCCTTTGCAAAAACTAAAATAACTATAAACTGAATATATTATAACGTTCCCATAGCATCATAAATAAATCAGTCAATAACCATACTTGCCCAACCTCTCTTTTTTTAGAAAAGCCATGTAATTAATTCACAAAATATTAGAGGCGAAAGATATCATTATCTTTCGCCTCTAACCATAATCCAAGTTATTTTTGAATCGTTACATATTTGAAATTATAAATTGAAGTCGGCGCCATAATAACACCTTGTACTTTAGGATTCATGCAATACCATTCGGTATAGAAGTAAACCGGCAATATCGCCATATCATCCATCGCAACTTTGTCAGCATCGTGCAGCGCCTGCATCCGCAGCGTCTGATCGCCAGATAATTGCGCCGATTTGATTAACTTATCGTAAGCGGCACTGCTGTATTTACCGTAATTGTTGCCGCCGTTCCCCAAAATAAGATCGCCGAAGGTCATCGGATCAGTATAATCGCCGATCCACCGGGCGCGAGCTATCTGGAAATCGCCCGACTGCCGAGCGGACAAGTACACTTTCCACTCCTGATTCTGCAATTCAACATCGACACCAAGATTCTTTTTCCACATTTCCTGAACTGCTTCAGCCATTGCCTTATTATCTTCATTAGTATTATAAAGCAAGGTAATATGAGGCAGTCCTACTCCTCCAGGATAACCAGCTTCAGCTAAAAGTTTTTTAGCTTCTTCGATATTAGCTTTGAACAAATCGCCGCCTTCTTCGCGGAAATCTTTTTTCGTCTCGGGATTAGTAAAACCGTAAGGTATAAAAGCATACGCCGGTTTATGTACATCATGAAGCACATTTTTCACTAATGCTTCACGGTCAATAGCTAAAGCAAATGCTTTACGAACCTTAACATTATCAAACGGTGCTTTTTTCGTATTAAACTCATAATAATACAGTCCTAGCAATTTTGAGAACTGTAACTTTTTCTCCTGTTTCAGGCGTTCAGCTTCCGTCATCGGCGGTTCCCAAACAAAATCAATTTGGTTGTTTTCAAACATCGACAACGCCGTCGCTGTCTGTTCAACCAAGTTAAATTCCAATTTATCCAATTTCACTTTATCTTTATCCCAATACTGGTCGTTTTTCGCCAAAGACAATTTACTGCCATGTACCCATTCCACTAATTTAAACGGCCCATTGCCGACTAAGGTCTCAACATTAGCAGCCCAATCGGGATTAGCTTCGACCACTTTTTGGTTAACCGGATACGTTGACTGATGAGATAACAACACCAAGAAATAAGCAGTCGGTTTTTCCAACGTAACTTCGAGCGTATTATCATCAACGGCCTTAACCCCGACTTCATCAACGCTGCCTTTGCCATTGTTATACGCTTCTGCACCTTTTACCGGGAACAACATGTATGCGTATTCCGCCGCCGTCGCCGGGTTCAACAAACGTTTCCAAGCAAATTCAAAATCACGGGCCGTTACCGGATCGCCGTTCGACCATTTGTTGGCTCGAAGATGGAACGTATACTTCATACCATCAGCTGACACATCCCATTTTTCTGCTGCCGCCGGAACTGGCAACCCCTGAGTATCAAGTTCAGTCAAGCCTTCAAACATTGACTGCAGATAATTGCCTTCCGGCACCCCAGTCGCTTTGGCCGAATCCAGTGATTGCGGTTCACCGCCGATAGCCACGCGCATCACTTGCTCCTTGCCGGCCGATCCACCGCAGCCGGTCAAAAGCACTGCCAGCGCAACCACAACCGCGGCCAACATACTCATTTTTTTGAACACTACAAAATTCCTCCTCTTATTGAACAAAAAGAGTCTAAACGGACTACTCGGTCCATTCAAACTCCATTGTTCGAAAAATTAAATAACTATTTCATTATACCTTAACTTGTAAACATAATCCATAATTATCGGGTTGAATTTTTTAAATTTTTTAAATAATATAATCGATACCTATTAGAAATAGGAAGATACCCTAACAATTCTTTAGTTTCATACTTATCCTTATTGTCTTTTTAAAAAATCATCCTCGGATATTCCAAATATTTTCTTGCCTTTACAGAGTAATGCAGCAGGTAAATAAGCCCAATTGACGAATTTTATATAATTTGCGAGGAAAGCACTGCATCGCACGCTCAAAATGCGTATTCGTATATCCATTTCATCTTTATAGATACTAAACCTAAAGGAATCAATCGGGATGTTGTGCCGTATATTTATCATTATTACCTGGTCATGATAAAAAGGAGGATTATATATGTTGTGGTTTATTGCAATTATTTTAGGAATCGTGCAGGGATTAGGTGAATTTTTACCAATTTCCAGTTCAGCCCACCTAATTCTTACCCGCTGGCTCTTTGGGTGGGATCCTATTATCAACCAAGCAGGCGGAAATATTGAAATCGCTCTTGATGTAGCCCTACATGCAGGGACATTAATCGCAGTCCTTATTTATTTTTTTAAAGACTGGGTACAGCTCGTTACGAATGGATTAACTAAAGGATTAAAATCAAAAGCAGGAAAAATGTTTTGGTATTTGGTGGCCGCCACAATTCCCGGGGGCCTTGCCGGGCTAGCCTTGGAGTCAGTAATAGAACATTTTGCTCGTTCACAGCCGCTTATTATAGCGGCCGGTCTGGCCATTATGGGCATAATTCTTTACTATGTAGACAAAAATTCAGCTCAGTATATTAAGTATGAAAGCATAACTTTTAGGCAGGCCTTTTTAATCGGCATTGCACAAGCATTGGCGCTAATTCCTGGCGTTTCACGCTCAGGAATAACCATGACCGCTGGACGTTTGTTGGGGTTTTCGCGAGAAACGACAGCTAAATTTTCTTTTTTGTTAGCAACACCGATCATTGCTGGCGCAGCGCTAAAACACACTCCGCAGATTATTCATCACATCACTGATCCTTTATTTTTAATTGGTACACTTATATCGGCGTTAGTGGGTCTATTTTGTATTAGTTTTTTACTTAAATATCTCCAGCGTAATAACTTCGCCATATTTGCAATATATAGACTAGCCGCAGCCGCACTCGTTGCAGTTGTCTATTTTGTTAGAGGTTCATAAAAATACTGTTAACACCATATGAACATATGGTGTTAAGACTACCCAATAAATACGGTTCGATCCCCTAAACTGCACTTTAACAAACAGTGCGATTCTTCATTCATAAAAGTAATATTCCGTTTTACGAACATTTTTCCTAAACTAAATGTAAACCTCCCCCCTTTTGTCAATTAGCAGATGTTAGTTTATGTTAGTTAGAGTTAAATAATTTACTTGCCGTCATCAAAATTTAACCATATAATATAATCAACATATTGCACAACGAAGTGCCAGCTGTAGACATCTGCAGCTGGCACTTCGTTGTTAGAAGGTGATTTATATGTACACAAATATCATCCCCGCAGAACAAGTTTCGCGGTCCTTCAGTGCCTTACGATTGCTCCTGTTTGAAGATACGCCTTCCCAATCTCTTGTTGAACAGTTTTCCCCTTCCCCGGTTTCACCGACGATTACCCCACTTCATCGCCACCTTACCGCCCTTTGTCTCCACAACCCCTACTGGAACGACTTTCGCATTTTGAATCACTTCCAAAAGCTCGGCCTAACCTTAACCCAACAAAACCTGGCCCAACTAAAAAAAGAATGCAACCTCGATAACCGTGAAATCATCTGCAATACCTTGCTAAGACTAGCCACCGACAGCGGCTTAAAATTAAATTCGCGACAAATCAGTTATATTGAACGTGCCAAACCGGAATTTCGTGACCGAGACCTCCAGTCCTCAGCACCAGGGGAGCTTATCGTATACCAGCGACTATTCGGGCGTGGTGTTGGCGATTTTGGACGAGTATACCTTCACGTCTTCGCCGACATGTATACCGGACGTATCTTCGGCGAATTAAACAAAGACCGCAGTGTCACCGCCGGACTCCACGCCCTGAAAAACACAATATTCCCCACTTATAAATACAGCAGCTACCAACTTAATACCATTCTTCATTCAGCCCAGGACGCCATCGACCTCAAACAATTTAACGAATTAGAAACAGTATCAGCATTCTCCGAGCTAGGCCTCCAATGGTTCCCCACTAACCGCACCTTCGGCATGGTCGAAAAATTCGAGCGCTACCTAATCCAACAAAATAATTTCTTTGGCAATGTCCCCGTCCTCTTTTCAAACTTAGAACAAGCTTTTGCCCACCAGCTAGCCCGTTATAATGCCACCAACCGCTGGTTTTCCCGGCGTACTCTTCTGGATTATTAAAATAACTAGAGAAACCCCTTAACCGCCGCAAAACGGTCAAGGGGTTTCTTTAGTTATTCAACAGTGACTAAATCCGTTTTTCCCGCCACATCCCCAAAGGATTATGCTGGGGCCTTAACTTCAGACGGTTCAGTAATTACTGCGATGCACAGGAAACTAATCAGCGCAGCAGCCGCGAAGAAAATAAAAACAGGGTCATAGTTTTTATAAACATCCACCAAATATCCCGCGAAAGTTGGCGAAATCAACCCACTTATATTACCCACGAAAGCCGTTAAGGCAGCCGCTAATGGGTATGTTTTCGCGGTCGTAATCAGCATAGTGTAGGAATAATAACACGAAAACGCGCTATAAAGGAAAAACCCAGTCAAGAACAGCACTATTGATAACATTATCGGGTCATTCGGAACATAAATAAGCAGCAGCATCATAACAATCATCGTCATTGGGGTAAACAGCAAATTTGCTTTTCGACGATTCTTAAGCAATTTGTCGGAAATCAGCCCGCCAATGACGCACCCGAAACATCCACCAAGTGGTTGGGCCGCAGCAACCCAGCCCATATAGGCAAAGGACATTCCTTTACCTTCAACTAGAAACGCTGGAGTCCAGAATATCATCCCGGTCGAGAGAAAGTTTATGAAGCAAAAGCCCAGAGCAAGCCCCCAAATGTTTTTGGAAAAGAACACTTCTGCCGTTTTTTCAACAAGTTTGACCGGCTTGCGAGTAACAAGTTTATCCACCAGTCTTACAAATGTGTTGTCCCGCTCAAGCAAGTGTTCAACAGCAGCAGCCTCGTCCTGGCCATGCTCATCCTTGATATACTCTTGTTCAGCAGCATTGCAATACGGACTTTGTTCCGGTTTGCTGCGAGTGAAAATCCACCATACAACCCCGAGAATAAAACCCGGAATCGCAAACCAATAAAAAACATGCCGCCAGCCATAATTCATCATAATCCACACTGCTAGTGGCGGCACTACAAGCTGTCCAAGCGTAGAAGCACCCATATACAGCCCGGATGCCGTAGCTTGTTCATGTTTCGGGTGCCAATTTTTAATAACCGTCACCCCGCCAGGAGCTATCGGCGCCTCGGCTGCCCCCATACCGATACGAAAGCAAAGAATAGCGAAAGCCGACCTAGCTGTGCCTATTAAATATGTAAAGGCCGAAAAGCCCATGATTGCAAAGCCAATCACACCCCGTGTCCCAAACTTGCCCATCAGAAAACCGAAAGGTAACATCGTAATCAGAAAACCAATAAAATACACGCTGGCAAGTTCCCCCGCCTGCATATTAGTAAGACCAAACTCATTTCTCACTACCGGCAAGACAACTCCCATATTAACACGATCCGCAAAACTGACCGTATACATTAAAATTGTGATTAATAATACAACCCAACGATACTTAGTACGGTTAGCAGTCATAAATAAGCCTCCAATCAAATTTATCTAAAAATAAATCATGTGCATTACTATAAATATTAGTCCGAATTACCCCAGCAACATTATTCTTCTTCTTTTCTCAATCTCGCTATAGCACCTCCAACCCCTGGTTTCACCGGCGTCCATAAACAAAAATAGCACTTGGCTTTTTAATAATGCCGGTGCCTAATAATCATTTTCTAACGGCAACCAGAAAACATTAACCCATAATTTTAAAAACCATAGCCTAACATCTTTACCATTTGCTAAGTTTTTCTTTATTTAATCATCAATAGCATATCTTGTCAATATATATCGAATTTTATAATAATTAGTGAATATTTTAACATAACTCCTTAACATTTTACCCAGTTGCGAATCACTTGATTTTTTCAACCGTGCAGATAAATATCATTATTTACCAGCAATCATTCTCCCCCTGTGCTATAATATATCTATAGTCTGAATCGTTGCCAATGGAGTGGTATAAAATGCATATTGAATCACTAATGTGGTTGTTCCCCATCGCCTTTATGTTCCATGATTTTGAAGAAATTATATTTTTACCAGCCTGGATAAAAAATAATGCCACATATCTAACCAGTAAATATCCTCGTATAGGAAAAAAGCTTGTTTTAAATTATAAGAATAAATCTTCTTCTGCCTTCGCGTTGGCAGTTTTTGAAGAGTTTATAATTCTCGTGATTTTGACGCTAATATGTGTAGAGCTTAAGTATTATTCCTTCTTTGCGGCCCTAGCCTTAGCTTACCTCACTCATGTTATAGTCCATGTCATTCAATTTATTGCCTTAAAAAAATATATTCCGGCTGTCGGCAGTGCTGTTTTAACCGGAATATATAATATTTATAGTTTATACACGCTTGATTACTTAGGCTTCTTAAATTGGGAATACATTGGGATTTTAACACCACCAGTCATTATAGTTATGGGACTAAATTTATTTTTTGCCCTGTGGTTAGCAGATAAAATCATGGCATTGGAAAAGTGATGCTCATTAGACGGTTATCTCCTCCCGCTTAAAGCTGCTGTCTTCGTCATCTTCGGGTTTACTTATTTGACAAATTTGCTATTTTATGTAATAATCCCTTTAATGAGTATGCATACGGCAAAGTTGCCTAAGCTGCATAAAGGTTTTTGAAACCTTACACGTGGTAAAAAACCACGGAGTCATACATTATGACTCCGTGGTTTTTTTTAATTTTCTGGAGGGAGGAAGAAAAATGAGTTGCAAAATCTTTAGAGAGTACAAAAAGCCAATGGCCTTATTTTCTATTTTTATTGGTGTTTTGGGGTTAGCGATGTTAACAGTTTTCCCGACAGAAGTACTATCACCAAACGAGGAAGCAAAAATATTAGAACATAAAAAGCACGTCGCTAAACAAAATGATTTAAAACGATGTACCTTGGAAGAATTAATTTTTGTGATTGCTTGCGAAGAAGACATTAATAATTTTATTGATTACGGGAGTGGCCAAAGTAAAACTCCGGATGTCCAAAATATAATAACGATGGATGTCGCCAAACTTAACACGTCATGGCGTAAAATTAATGATCTAAGTACCCAGATTGATAACGAGGATTTTAAATACGACCTACTACAATCAAATGATGCTATTAATAACTATATAGAATCTATTGGCACGAACAAAATACCAGTAGCTAAAATCACTATGCATAACTCAATTAATAACTTTATTCTTAGACACAATAGCAAATAAACCGCCTAACCGGCGGTTCACTCGGAGGTAAATGTCTATGCACAATGTTTTAATTCTGGGAGGAAGTGGATTTTTAGGAACTGCAATAATTAATGAACTGAAAAAGCATAGTAGATTTAAGGTTTATGCAACATACTTTCAAAGTCGACCAAAGCAATTAATTCTCGACGGAAACTTTAAACTAAACATTGAAGACTTGAATAAAATAAGTAATATCTTAAATATTTCTCAACCTCAAACCATCGTGTCCTGTTTGAGAGGTGATTATACTCAACAGTTGGCTTTACATATAAAAATCGCTAAGTATTTAAAGAAAACTCATGGCAAATTATACTTTTTCTCTACAGCAAACGTTTTTGATTACGATTTAACTAAGCCATACGCTGAAGATGATTTACCGAAATCATCTTCAGCGTATGGAACATTCAAGTTATCCTGCGAGAACAAAATTCTAGAAATATTACATGATAATGCTTGTATATTAAGACTTCCCCAAGTTTTTGGAAAAGCCGCGCCGCGAATGAATCATCTATTAAACTCACTACGTCTAAACGAAAAAGTTGTTGTATATCCCAATTTGTTTTTTAATATAAATATCGACACAATCGTAGCCAAACAATTATGTTACATAATAACGCGTAACTTGACGGGAATTTTTCATTTGGCAACTGGGGATATAGTTAACCAAAAAGATTTTTATCGTCAATTAGTAACTGGTTTGGGATTTACTAATGTAAGGTTTCAAGAAAGCTTTGCTGAAAAAGGCTACTTTGCCCTTTCCACCAAACGGGGTGCCGAACTTCCTGATTGGTTAAAACTAATGAACATATCAGCAATTGATTATCTAATTAATAAAACCCCTATCAGCAACCACAAAACGGGAACTAACTAGACCTAGCAAAATATAGGTCACGCTTTCAGATTAAAAGTGTTGAATAATCGTTTTTAGGGCATCTCCCTTGCTAACAATCGCCATATGATTTGTATTCGGCACTATTTGCACCGTTACTTTATCATTAACCGGTTGTACTAGCGGCGCAAATTGTTCAGGATATAGTTGCTCATCATCGGCCCCGACAATAATCGTAATGGGGGCCGATGTTTTACGAAAGTCCTCTAAGTAGTTATCATTGGCTTTATAATTGTTCCAAAGCCGATAGGAATAAGTTTTTGTTAAGATAGATACATCCTCGGGAACCGCAAACGCGACAACCGGAATGCTGTCAAAATAATGTATGCCGAGCCGGTTTAAAATTGAAATTCCAACAACTCTTGGTACTGAAGCATTGGCCCAGTCTTTATTGGCGGGACGAACAGTTGGTGAATCATAATTAAGATATGGGGACAATAAGATGTATTGCGAAAAAAGATCATTTAGCTGACTTCCGGCTATTCTTAGGGCAAATCCCCCGCCAGACGAATGACCAATCAGGGTAATTGGCGCAGCGGGATAATCTGCCCGAATAAAGTTAACAAAATCCGCCAGATCATCTTCTAGTTGGCCCACATAGTTTATATCGCCGCGGCTTCCCGAATCGCCATGTCCGCGCACATCCAACGCAAATACTGTAATTCCGTTATTACTCAACACCTTGCCTAAGGCGTGCATTGAAACACTACTGCCGGAAGATCCATGAACAAGAATAGCTACTTTATCCGGCGAGCCACGATAAACCCGATATGCTAATTGGGTGTTATCACGGGCAGTAAAATACGACACCGTCGGCAAACCTCGATAATCTAAGCTTTTAGCAGTACTATCAATTGAACTCATTACCGGTGGTGACTTCGGCCCGAGCATAATACTCACCCCTACGATAACGATACAAATCACGATAATCGCAAGCATTACATCCTTAGCAAATTCCCCCAAAATCATTTATACCTCCACTTTTCCCTGAAGGTCTCTTTTCATAATGTTGATTTATCGAACAGTTGTTTTGTTAATTAGTGCCGCGACGAACTGTTTTAATAACTTTCTCTAAATGGTCTAAATGCTGTGAAAAAGCCTTTCGACCTTCATCGGTTAATGTATAGCTTGTTTTTGGCCGTCTATTTAAAAAGTTTTTTTCCACCTGAATATACCCTTTTCCTTCTAAAACTCGCATATGAGCCCCAAGGTTCCCATCAGTAGCATTAAGTTGACTTTTTATTGTAGAAAAATCCACATTCTCCAGCGTAACTAATAATGTCATTATCCCAAGACGGATTTTAGATGAAAATACTTCGTTGAACTCTGCTGGATTAGTCACCTCTAACTACCCTTTTTCTTAAGAACAGACCGGTTAGCACTAAGCAGCCACCGCAAGATATTGCCAGCCAAATATTTTGTAAGGGCAATGAAAGATATAACGACGCTAACGTACTTAAAATAAACCAGCAACCAACAAGTATAAAATCCCGGCCAATAAATATCCCTGTTGCAATATAAATTACGCCAACCTGAAATGGCCAATAAGCATTAAGTATAATAGGATCAGAAGTGCGTATTATCAATAAGCCGAATACTAAAAAGGCAGCTATAGCTAGAACAAGTGCTAAGAAGTACAGCCGTTTTGCAAGAGATTGCGAATGATTATACGGCTTTTCTAAGGAAAAGTGAACCATGATGCCTACGCTCACGGCTGCTGGCCAGATCATATAAGGCTGATACCAAAGCGTACTGATATAACCCAAGATCACCACGATACCCCATATTAGGAAGTACTTATATCCTTGGGCCGCATCCAGGCGAGTTTTCCGAGTTAAATCCCGCAGATATGTAATTTGGTCAAGCATTTCTTTTTCCTTCATTGAAATATCCTCCTGTTTTTAACTTTATATTACAGAGTACTCTGTTTAAAGTCAATAAAAACAGAAAGAGAATATATAAAATTAATACACACCGTATTCTCACCTTACTACACCTCCACCCTTTTCCGAGCCAAATACTCCGTCACTAGTTGGCATTCAATAACTCTTACAAAATAATTCTTTCCTTTATAATACTATTCTGACCGCGAGACCTATAGAAAACACCGCACATAACAATTGATGTCACCATATCGTTTTTCATTCAAGATGACAAAATGGCCGCAACCCATTGCTGAGTTACAGCCATTTTTCACTTATAGTGGTGGAGCGTATTACCGGAAGCTATATTGCTTTCATAATTCGGCAGTTATTGCTCCGGCACTCCTTCTACACCGTAGCTGAAGGTTTCGCTAAAAGTGTAATAGGGTTCAGGCATTCTTGGATAATCCATAGGAACCCGTGTTTTACTATAAACCTGATAATTCACGCCCGGATAGTTTGGTCCAGGCAATTGGAAACCGTCACGTTTAGGCGGAGTCATATCATTGCCATCTTTGTCTTTGCCCCCCGCCGAAAACATTGGCGCCTGGTACGATTTATCGGTCCAGCTTTTACCTACATCAACGACTAAATCAGTAACAACTAGCATGTGCCAAATTTTCCATTGACCGTCTTCTTTAACAAAGTCCACCGCGTATTTTTCCCATATCCACTGACCGGAAGGACCATCAGGGCCAACTTCTGTTACTTGACCGGGAGAGTACCACAAACCCTTGGCAGTCTTACCATCACCAGCCACTTCGATAATTGGCGTTGTCGTAGTATGAAAGATCATTGAACCGACGCCATAGATCTCCTGGTCACTTTTACCGGCAAGTTCTGGATACATCTTTTTCATCTTTTCGGTAGCTTCATTCGTCATGATTTCGCAGCCATTTCGATAGGTTTCATACAGTAGCTTGTACCCAACAAAAAAGCCTTGGTTCTGACCGAAACTAGGATTAGGGGCCTTTTTGCACCATATTGTGTCAATCTCATCCTTATTTAATTTTAACGAATGATAATACTCATGTTTACTCATTACGTTCTCTATCTCCTGGTAATCTAACGCCCGTTGCGCCATTTGTTCCGAAGTTAGCTTTCTGGGAACATACTGCCCAGCAAAGCACAACGAGGTGCTTAACGCCACCAAAAGACCTGCCACCAGACCTATTACGCATTTGTTGTTGATTTTCATATGTATCCTCCTTGTAAAATTTATTTAATACCATTTTCCCAAAGCAGTTTTTCTTCACCTCCTCCTTTACCAGCGTTACGATTTTATCTAACTTTGCGACGAAATAGTCACAAAATAAGCCCCTGATAATTTATCTGTGCCACCGAATTTAACTCCGTCGTATTACATTTCTCGTAATCACCGATCATGACCTGGCCGTTTATTCTCCACAAAATTAAAGGTTATTTGAACACAAACCAGCGAACCCGCGGGTATACTAAGTTAGAAAAACAGTTCCCACTGCGCCCGGTATACTTTTCGGTCATCATTGGTCCCAATTTCTTTGCCGATCATGTACCAAGCAGTCAGCTTAGAATTTTCCATCGGCACATAATCAACCCCAAACCGAATCCCTTTGAAATTCAAATCCAGAATACGATCCTCTGTATCGGTGGTGGTGTAATAGACCGCATTCTCCGGCACTTTCCGGTAAGATACAAACGCATCCCCGCTCCCAGGCACTGCCGCGTCAGCTTCTTTATATTGTAAGGTTGTCAAATATGCTTTATTGTTAGTATCCTGGTCCGATTTAGCTGCCGCCGCAGTAATAAGAAAATCATTAGCTACTTTGGTGTCAAACCCTACGCTCAGATATCTTGTTTTCGCCCCATAATAGTCAATTACTTGGTAACCAGCCATTACACTGCCGGTCTTCCCCTGCCAAATCATATCAATTCCGTTCAGGGCCGACTCATCATTTGTTTTAGAACTACTTATCGTTGTTTTTACATCAGTACCATAGCTCGCTTCCCCGCCCATCGTTCTAGTATCAAAAGCCAATCCATATACCGGCTTATAGTAAAATCTCCCCCATTTTACGGTTGTGGCACCAATCGGGCCGGTAAAATAAACCTGTTCCGCTTGCGCATTTTGCACCGTCGGACTGGTATTTAACGCATTATAGCCACCCGTACTGCTTGTCGAGGCATTAAATTGTCTCTGCCATTCGCTTTCGGTTTTAACAGACCAATCTTTATTTATGTGATATACAAATTTAACATTGATATTTACATGATTATCATTATACGTTTTTGCCCCGGATTGCTCGTCGAACCGGATTCGAGAAGAACCGTAGATTTCAACTTTGTCAGTCTTAGCTTCTAGTTGTTGTACGCGATCAACCATTTGATCAAGTTCAGCCTTATATTCCTCAGCCAATCTCGCAATTAACGCTTTATCTTCAGCATTAGCTTTAGCTTCTTTCGCCATCGCCCGAGCCACAATAACCGCAAATTCGTAACGGGTAAGCGTTTT
>JAGGAD010000028.1 GCA_017889625.1 Bacillota bacterium
ATTTAGTTGTTTCTGTGACATGAGATAGTGCACCTCGTTTTTCATAGTGACATTATCTCACGATAGTCTACATGGTGACATTATCACAAGTTATACACAGTAATTTTAAATAGTACTGGTAAAATTCTACGGAAACTATTATAATAACGAATAACTAAATATTTATTGTGCTAGGGGTGCCGCAAGGCTGAGAGATGAAGAAAATTCATTAACCCTTAACCTGATCTGGATAATACCAGCGTAGGGAAGCGATAACGGATAAATAACCGCACGCCCAGCTGGGTGTGCGGTATTTTAATTTTTAAATGGAGATGATTATGTGGAAACGTCCTTATTCAGTAATTTCTCAACTATTTTTGAAAATCCTACCAGTGTTGCCGCACTTGTCGGCTTAGTGGCACTTATCTTAGCTTTTATGTACATAAAAAAGATCGCCATAACTACTCGGTTAATTGTCCATATCGGTCTGGCGCTAGCTTTAACGATTATTCTCCACACCTTGCGCTTATATCATATGCCACAGGGCGGCAGTATAACCTTTGGCGCCATGGTTCCATTGCTCCTTATTTCATTTCGATATGGTCCGGCAGTCGGCTACTTAGCCGGATTTGTTTACGGCTTAATTAACTTAATGCAAGATCCATATATCTTACACCCGGTTCAGGTATTATTTGATTATCCACTACCGTTTATGGCTTTGGGCTTAGCCGGTTATTTTCAGGATAATAAACTAGTGGGAACAATCATCGGCGTCTTAGGCCGATTTATATGCCACGTTATTTCCGGGGTTGTCTTTTTTGCCAGTTATGCACCACCAGAAATGTCGCCCTACTGGTATTCACTGGCGTTTAACGCCACCTATTTACTGCCGGAATTAATTATCTGCTTAATATTAATGCGAATCTTACCAGTAAAACGTCTTTTAGAAAATATGGCCAGCGGTATAAAATAGAATACCGCTGGCCATAAGCCATTTACTTATCGTGCAACATAATTAGTTAAGCGTTTGTATTTTCTGGCTTCCTGTGAAGGCTGTATTTTTTTGTTAAAGCCCAGTTCAATCATTAAAAAGAACGCCGTTATGTAACTAACCCACTCCGCTAATTCTTCATATAGTTCTTCGCGGACACCAAACATACCGCCACTGCCATGTTCGACAAATCCGGCAATTACTATGGCAATTAGCATAACAACGACTTCAACTAAAGGAATGCCTCCATATTTTAGCCAATTCATCATTTGCGATATTACGCCAGTTTTAACTAAGCCCCAAATAGTAAGCATCACTATCACCGCAACGGTCGGATGAACATAAGCACCATACCAAAGATCGGACAATTGGACAATGTCGCCCGCTTGATTAGTATAAAATACTCGTCCCCAGCTAAGTTCCCGACCACTCATTAACAGCCACACCGGCATCGTCCACACCCATAGCTTACGCTGGGCTAAAGTTCCCACCCCATAATACCTGGACGAAAGAGCTACTAAACAGGTGCACAGTAATATAATTGCTTGCGTCACTTCCAGCGGGCCGTTCTCCGCGCCCCAAACATTTGGTAATACCCTGGAACCAATTACCGCTGCAACCACACTCACTACCACCAGCCAGGTACAGGGGGTAATTGCAATATATCCAAATTTTTTCATAGCATATCCTTTCGCCATACTGACTTTAGTCAGTTGTTATCATACTACCTCACCATTAACGCACTACCATAATGTATCAAACTATACTGCCGTTTACCAGTTTTGTCAATCATCATTATTTATTAGTAATTTAGAGTAACCAATCCTATATAATAGAAAAAACTCCTAACCACTATTATAACCAGGGTTAGGAATTTTTTTCGTATCCTACCGTTTTATTTTATCCAGTGCCAGATGCAGCCCATATAATAAGGCTTGCGGACGAGGTGGACAACCTGGAACATAGATATCCACCGGAATAAACTTATCAACCCGGCCCCGGATGGCATAGCTCGTACCAAAGGTTTTGCCGGAAGCGGCGCAAGCACCTACAGCCATAACTAATTTAGGTGTCGGGGTAGCTTCATAGGTCATCATCAAAGCTTGGGTCAAGTTACGGGTAACTACGCCAGTGACCATTAATAAGTCTGCATGACGCGGTGATGCCACAAAATCCAGGCCATATTGTTGCAAATCATATAGGGGATTGCTCAGGGCATTGAGTTCCCATTCGCAAGCATTGCAGGAGCCAACGTCTAAGTGACGGATGGCCAAGGAACGTCCTAAAGTTCTAATAATCTTGTTGCGCAGCGCCTGTCCGGCTTCTTCGAGCTGACCAGATAACTGAGCAAGTTTATAGTTTCCCGTCTGTCTAAGCGTTCCCGCTTCACAGGCTTCAACGCAACTGCCGCAAAAAATGCAGGCACGCTGGTCAATAATCACCTGCCCCGCTTCCAGCGTTAGCGCGCCAGTCGGACATACACCGACACACGCCTGACAGTTATTGCAGTTGCCCGTTATTGCCACTTCCCCTCGCGCTCTTGGTGCGGGGATCATCGCATCATATGGCTCGGTTACATTACCAGTCGCCATAATTTTTCGTAGTATTTTAAACATCCTTATCCCCCTAACGGTCCAAACAGGCGTAACATAATTCAAAGCTTTTGTTGATCAGCGGGAAGTCGGGAATAATATTGCCCGGCACTGCGATCGGTAGAGCCGGCCAGTTAGCATAGGATGCCGACCGCACAAAGTAGCGATAAATCGTGTTGTTTTCTCCCACCATCAGCCAATGAATGTTGCCGCCACGTGCCGATTCACTCCAGCCGACTCCGGTCATATAGGGCTTTATCAACGGTATCGGTACGGCTAGTTTAGGTTCTGTCGTTGGAATATTTTCCAGCACCTGCCGAATAATGCTAATTGATTCAAAGGTTTCCTCCAATCGCACTAACAGTCTAGCGGCAACATCACCAGTTCGCTG
This sequence comes from Bacillota bacterium, assembly GCA_017889625.1. Taxonomy (GTDB): domain Bacteria; phylum Bacillota; class Negativicutes; order Sporomusales; family CTSoil-080; genus CTSoil-081. The sequence goes on from JAGGAD010000028.1 coordinate 2,954, forward strand.
CACCGGAACTTTAAATTTGACCCGGTCGTAACCGCTATAAGGCTTGTCTCGCCGTAAATCGTAATCAACGCCCGATGCTCTGGCCGCTACACCAACAACGCCAAGTTCTTTAGCCGCTTGATACGGCAAAAGACCAGTGGTGTTAACCCGGTCTAAAAACTGATCATTTTCATCTAGGAGACCCGTCATTTGCTCAAAGTCAACAACTACTTTATCCAGCGTTGCTTTTATTTCAGCAATTAGTTCCGGGGTAAGGTCATAATGCACGCCGCCGGGAATTACCATGCCTCGCAAGAACCTATTGCCAGCGACCGCATCATTTAGCCGCATAAGATATTCTTTTAGCCGTGCTCCATTGCTGGTTCCCACCGCAAATCCAAGACCGGCGCACAAGTTACCGGCATCACCGACATGGTTATAGAGCCGTTCAAGTTCCGCGATGACAATCCTAATAGCTTTGGCTCGTTCCGAAATGTCGACACCAGCCATCGTTTCGATTGCCTGGCAAAAGGCCAAGGCATGGGAGACCGTGCAACCACCGCAAATCCTTTCTACCTGAAAAAAGGCTTTGTTTAACGACAGTCCCTCTACGGTTTTTTCAATGCCCCGATGGGTAAAGCCGAGTTTTGCGTCAAGAAGCAGGGTGGCTTCACCAGCCTGGGTGAACCGAAAGTGACCGGGTTCAATAATTCCAGCATGAATTGGCCCTACCGGCACTTCAAATAAGCCTTCCCCATGGGCATGCGCCATGGGAATTTTTTTGTTAATCGCTTCTGGCACTATAGTGCTAACGTCAAAATCCTTGCGTAAAGGATAGACATCTGCCGGCCAATTTTCGTGGAGCAACAGCGGGCGCAGATCTGCATTATCAACCGCCGTAAGACCAAAAAGATCGTGTATCTCCCGTTCAAACCAGGCTGCCGCCGGAATTATCGGGGTAAGTGAAGGATACTCCATTGCCGACTTTTGATCGATTGTGGCTTTAATCATCAGCATTTTCTTGGGATTCCGACCATCGAACAAACAATATATAGCAAACTTACCGTTTAGCTGGCGTTCGTCATTAGCAAACATGGCGAGAAGACCATGTTTGCTCTTGCTGTAACAAACGTTAGCAGCGGCCCGTAAATTTTCTACTGAAACAGTAAAGTTTTTAATCATTACTTACCTCCCTCCCATGGCAATGGTTGCAGCTTGGTCTAAAAGCTGTTCTAGTCCGGACGGCAAATACACCCCAGTCGCAACTATCCAGATAATGGACAGGATGCCGGCCGTCATTGCCGATATTCCTATCTTCATCCTTACGAGACGTTTGGGCGCTACGCCGAAAACCATTCTAGTGGTATAAAACAGCATCCCCGCAAACACTCCCGCCAATAATAATAGTAACCCAAGTCCTAATAGCGGACTGCCAGCTTCAAAAGCTGCCATGACAATGGTAAATTTGCTTAGAAAAATACTAAACGGCGGCGTCCCAACAATAGCGAGAATAGCTAACATAAACATGGTCCCAATAGTCGGCATAACCGAAAAAAGACCTCTAATCCGCATAATTTGTTTACTGCCATACTGTTGGCTAATAAATCCAACCAAATTAAACAACAGTGATTTGACTACCGCATGGTTAAGGATATGCAGTATCGCGCCATATAGCGCGAGATGAGTACCAATCCCCAGACCAACGGTGACTATCCCCATATGTTCGACACTCGAATAGGCCAATAGTCGTTTAAGATCATGCTGGATTAAAATAAACGGCACAGCTATCGCCACTGATAACAGGCCAAACACCAGCAGCGCCGAATGGATAAACGCACTATCTACAGCAGCCTGTAACACCACCAGGTTACGAATAATTGCGTATAGCGCACAACTTAGCAACGCCCCTGATAACAGGCCGCTGATCGGTGACGGAGCTTGACTGTGGGCATCAGGCAGCCAGGTATGCATGGGTGCTATCCCAGCCTTGGTCCCATAGCCAATTAAAATAAAACTAAAGGCCAATTTTACCAGCATGGGATCTAGTTGACCGCTAATCACCTGCAGGGCGGTCCAACTTAGTGCATCTTCTTCTGGGCTGCCGGCCGCCACCTGGGTATAGTACAGCAGGATAGTCCCTAACAGGGCAAATAGAATACCGACATTACACACCATTACATATTTCCAGGCCGCTTCTAACGCTGATCGATTAAAATAGAAGGCTACCAGCAAGGTGGAAGCCAAGGTAGTAGCTTCCACTCCGACCCACATCAACCCCAGATTTTCAACCACCAATACACCAATCATTGTAAAAATGAAGAGTTGTAACAGTGCATAGTAACGTTTAAGGGCACTAAACTTAATCTTTTCTTCAGCCAGTTCACGTTCCATGTATGAGGCTGAAAATAGCGTAGCGGTCAGACTTAAGATCGCAACGACCAATAGTAAAATTGCACTCAACGCATCTACATAAAACCAACCGCTTTTGAATGGCCCCTCTATTGCAATCCGGCTGATAAGCCACAGCAGCACAGAACTAGTACATAAACTAAAAAAAATATTTACTGTTTTTATTGCTGATTTTTGTTTGAAAAACATCGTTATTATTCCGGCGGCCAAAGGCAGCGCCAAAGCTATACAAATCAAATCCCGCATATGTTGTTCATCCCTTTAATTTCTTTAAAATACTGGTATCAGTAGACTGAAATGATTTTTTTAAGCGGTAGGTAAGTATCACTAGAACGCTTACAGCTACTAAAACATCGAAAAAAATACCAAGTTCAATAATTAGCGGCAAGCCATGAGTGGTAGATAGACCTAATAAGTACAAGCCATTTTCCATGGTAATCAGCCCAACAATTTGCAAGATAGCCTGCCGCCGAGTAATTATCAGCATTAGTCCGATAAAAACTAAGGCTAACGAGGCCGCTACAGCATCCCAGCTAACTACACTCGGCAGAGTACGGTCAACAATAGCGTAGATCATAACAATAATGGCCGCCGCCGCTACCGACGAGGCATTAGGCCCAATAATAGGGTTAACTTCCCGTTCATGCCGAAGCTGTCGCACTACTCTCAGTAAAGCGTAAGGAATAAGCCCGGCTTTAATAACCACGGTCAAGATTGCGGCCACCAGCATGTGCATTGACCCCGTTCCTTCAATAGCACATACCGCCGCCACCATGGCAGACTGAACTAATAAAATATGAACCGCACTGGTTAACCGGTTAACTCTAGTTAACAGAAAGGCCGAGAATAAAAGCAAAATTGCTAATGTTTGCAAGTCTATTACCTCCTATTGAGCCACAATCGCAAGTAGCGCCAATAGGCTTGCTACCGCCAAAAAGCCAGGTACTTTAAATAGTCGCATTTTATTGGCCAGCATTTCCGTTAGGGCCAGAGCAATTGCCGTCAACACCACTTTTACGATTAACCAGACAATTTGGCCTGCGACTGAATCTATGATCAAGGGAAATGGCCAAAATAATGCGGCAAATAGCACTAATAGCACCAATTGCTTGGTGGCTACCGCCCACACGATAAGGCCCAGCCGCCGCCCGGAATATTCCAACACCATGCCTTCATGAATCATGGTCAGTTCAAGATGGGTGTCAGGGTTATCCACCGGAATGCGCCCTGTCTCAGCAATAAGTACGACAAAAAAAGCTGTTGCCGCAAATATAGCTGATAGTCCGCCAAATCCGGTTTGAGCGCTAAGCGTCATCGCCGTTAAGTTTGTGGAATGAGCTCTTAGGGCAACGGTTAATGATGCTAACAGGAGAGCCGGTTCTACCATTACGGCGACAAACATTTCCCGTGCTCCGCCCATACCGCCAAAAGAACTTCCGGCATCTAACCCGGCCAGCACCAGGAAAAACCGACTTAACACGAATAAGTACAACAACATAAATAAATCAGGCTGCCAACCAGTTGTGCCAAAGAACACCTCAGCAACAACTGGTGCCAGCGCAGCAGCCCCAAAAGCGGCGGCAAAGTAAATGAACGGGGTAACGGTAAATATCCACGAGGTTGTCGGCGATATTATGCTATCTTTTGCTAGTAATTTTCCAATGTCAAAATACAATTGAAACAGCCCCGGCCCCCGGCGGTTTTGTAAAAAAGCTTTAACTTTTTTTATTATTCCAGCGACAAGCGGTGCCAGTGCCGTCAACACCAGCGCCTTGCCTAGTAAGTATATTAAATATGTGCTAATCAAATTATTCACCACCTTGTACTCCATATCAGCATCCCAATGGTTACTGCCATAATATATCCGATGTATAGTTGAACACTGCCGGTCTGAATTTCTTTCATAAACCGGGAAGCTATAACGATTCGGCGGTTAAGCGGTTGATAGACCAATTCGTCAACGACATGGGTTATATGTACTTCATAGATGACGCGCCAACCCGAATAGGGACTAGTATTAGTATTTATTACTTTTTCAGTTTGTGGAAGTAATACTTTTCCAAAAGCCCGTCGAATTGGCCCGGAAAATCCGGTGGCCGTGTATTCCATTCTGGCGTTAGGCACAATTCCACAGGTCCAAGTTTCGCCAGTCTCGCTTTTTCCTAAGCCATTAAGCAAGTAAAAAATTGCTGCTAACACTATGCCAGCGCCAAATACCACCCCTAGCGCCGGAAGTGATAACCCAGCTGATACTTGGCCTTGCTGAAAACCAAGCACATACCACGCTGAGTTTACTAAACTATCAAGCACCCCTTCGCTGAAGAACGGAGCAAGAATATCCCGCAATAGAACCATAATTTTGGGTGCAATAATCCCCAAAACCAGACATAATATCGCCATCAAAAACATTGGTACCAGCATAAACCCTGATACTTCACTAGCTTGTTCGGCTTTATTACCGCGGGGCTTGGCCAAAAAAATCATGCCATAAGCTTTGACAAAACAAGCCGCCGCCAACGCTCCGGTCAAACCAAGCAGGCTGATTAATACCGCGGCTACCATTTTACCGAGAACACCCCCGATTGCCGCCGGCAAATTAAATAATACTTGAAAAATAAGCCATTCACTTACAAATCCATTGAAGGGTGGCAAAGCCGAAATAGCTGCCGCCCCAATCAAAAATACTACTGCCGTATAGGGCATAACCTTAATCAGTCCGCCATGTTGTTCGATGTCCCGGGTATGAGTAACACTAATTACAGCCCCGGCCCCGAAAAACAGCAATGCTTTAAATACCGCATGGTTGAGGACATGGAACAATGCCGCCGCCCACGCCAGACCAGCAAGTGTTGTCAGACCATTACTCATCAGCACCATTCCAGCCCCCATGCCCAGCATAATTAAGCCGATGTTTTCCACACTGGAATAGGCCAACAAGCTTTTGATGTCGTGCTCCATCATCGCATACAACACTCCTAATACCGCTGACACTATCGCGAACAACAAAATTATTCCGCCCCACCAGGCCGGTCCCACACCAAGGAATTCCAGATAAAACCGAGTCATACCATAGATCGCTGTTTTTAGCATTACGCCTGACATTAAAGCTGAAACATGAGTTGGTGCCGCCGGATGAGCTTTAGGAAGCCAAATATGTAGCGGAATCAGGCCGGCTTTAGTACCAAAACCAATTAATGCACATAAAAAAATAGCGTTCTTTGTCCAGGTATCGGCACCTAGCGCACTTAACTCAGCAAATTCCATACTACCGCTAGTTTTAGCCAAAAGCAAAAAAGCCGTCATGATAAAAGCCGTACCGATATGAGTCATAACCAAGTAAAGATAGGCGGCTTTGGTGCTAACTGGGTTGTCATATTCTTGCCCAACCAACATGAACGAGGCTACAGACATTACTTCCCACACTACCAGGAAGGCAAATACATGACTTACGCTTACTACCAGCAGCATTGAAAGCAAAAACGCCAAATATAATTCGGCCATGACAATAAACCGCCGTTTAAAGTATTCCCTTCCATAAGCAACGGCGTAGATACTGGCAGCCGCTCCGACTAAACCGATTATTGCCAGAAAATATGCCGCTAGGTAATCGACTCTCACGGAAAATGCCATAAACGGCAGATATAGCGGCAGGCTAAACGCCTGCGGCCCAGTGACAAACACAAAACTTGCACATAGTACAGCTGCCAGTGATCCTAGCAAGGCTATTCCATGTGCAAATAAATTGGCCACTTTTAGTTTTTTGCATAGTACGGGAGTAATAATCAACCCAACTGCAAAAATTAACAACATCAATAAATAAATCGTAGTAAAATTCATCTAGTTCGCCACCCAAAAATTAAATAGATAGATAAATTGTTCTGTATTTTTTTTAATAATCCTGCATACAAAATACATTGTTATCAATTTTGTATTTTGCCACCTCACTCTATTGTCTCCAAATACAATTAGCGTATACAGTAACAGGCTGCTGAAAGGGCGTTAACGCCCTTTCAGCAGCCTGTTACTTTGTTCCGATTAACTTATTTAACTTATTTTACCGCAATAATTTCTTGGGCCGGCAATATACTGCCTTGATATTTGTCTTCGATAAACTTCTTAACTTCCGGTGAAGTCAGCACTTTAGCCAGTTTTTGCAAAGCCGGGTCATTGGCTTGGTCCGGTTTGACTACTAGAATATTAGCATATGGTGAATCTTTGTCTTCAATGAAGATAGCGTCTTTCGCCGGATTAAGTTTTGCTTCAAGGGCATAGTTGGTATTAATAACCGCAGCAGTGATGTCAGGCAGCGCCCGTGGAAGTTGCGCAGCATCAAGGGTTTTGATTTTCAGTTCTTTGGGGTTAGAAACTATATCTTGAACCGTGCCTTTTACTCCAACGCCGTCCTTAAGTTTAATTAAGCTAGCCTTTTCTAAAAGCGCTAACGCCCGTCCACCGTTAGTAGGATCATTAGGAATAGCGATGGTATCGCCGGTTTTTAATTGATCTAAATTTGTTATTTTTTGCGAATATACACCAATTGGTTCAATATGTACTTTAGCAATCGCTACTAAATTAAGGTTGCGATCTTTATTAAAGGTTTCAAGATATGGCATGTGTTGAAAGAAGTTTGCCGCAAGTTCACCTTTATCTAACGCTAGGTTGGGCTGGACATAGTCAGTGAATTGAACTATTTCTAAGTTAACCCCTTCTTTAGCTAACAACGGTTTTATGAATTCCAAAATTTCAGCATGTGGCACCGGAGTTGCCCCTACTTTTAAGGTTACGGCTGCGCCTGACTGTTGTTGGGAGTTAGTGCCGCATCCAGCAACTAAGCCCATAGCGACGATCATTATGACTAATAATGCTACCAGATAATGTTTTTTCCCATTAATCATTTTTCATCCTCCTCTTTACACTTTTGTTTATTAACACCATTTAACGAAGCTATGCTAAACGATGGTATAACCATTAGTCGATTTAGCTCCGGCTGACTTTTTGGGCCATTGACGTTCCTAAAGACTGTACTCCTTGAACAATAATCACCAATACTACAATAGTAATCAGCATGATGTCAGTACGGAAACGGTTGTAGCCATACTGAATTGCTAAATCACCCAGGCCACCGCCACCGACGGTACCTGCCATCGCCGTATAGCCGATAACACTAATGGTGGTAATTGCTATTCCGAGAACAAGCGAGGGTTTCGCTTCCGGCAATAATACTTTAGTAATAATTTGCCACGGTGAAGCCCCCATGGACATGGCAGCTTCAATAACGCCATGCGGCACTTCTTTAAGCGAAGTTTCAATAATCCGGGCAACAAACGGAGCAGTGGAAATAACTAAGGGAAATATCGCTGCCGTGGTTCCAATCGAGGTGCCAACCATAGCCCGGGTAACGGGAATAAGGGCAACCATTAAAATAATGAATGGCGCTGACCTCAATATATTAATTACGGTTCCCAACGTCTTTTCAACCCAGGGATTCGGCATGATATGCTCAGGAGCAGAAACTACCAAAAATATGCCAAGCGGCAAGCCTAATATATAAGCCAGCAAGGTTGATGCTACTACCATGTATAACGTTTCCCCGATAGCAGGAAATAATAAATCGAACAGCTTGCCCAAATATACCGGATCTAAAATCTGACTAAGCTCCATGTTGAATCACCTCTACTTCTAAGTTCCGCGCTTGCAGATAAGCATTGGCCTTGCTCAATTGTTCGGGAGAGCCTTGAATTTCAAGAACTAGACTGCCAAAAAGCGTTGTCCTTAAATGGTCAATACTGCCATAAAGGATACTTACCGCTACATCGGAACTACGGACAAGGTCACTAATAACCGGCTTTGTAGCATTATCACCAAGAAATTGAACCCGAATTATTTCTGACCGGGGATTTTGGGCCAAGGTTTGTAATAACTCAACTGGCAATTCGCTGGGGAAAACGCTGGAAACGAATTCCTTGGCAATCGCCGACTGAGGTTTTGTAAAAATTTCTTCTACTGTAGCTGATTCAATAATTTTTGATTGATGCAACACCGCGACATGGGTGCAAATTTCTTTGATTACTTTCATTTCATGGGTAATGATCACAATAGTCAGGCCTAAGGTCTGGTTTATTTCCCGTAATAGATTAAGAATAGCTACCGTAGTCTGCGGATCCAGTGCCGAAGTAGCTTCGTCACACAATAGTACGTCTGGTCTTAATGCCAGCGCTCGGGCTATGCCTACTCTTTGCTTTTGTCCGCCACTAAGTTCTTCCGGATATGAACCGGCTTTTTCAGTTAATCCGACTAACGGTAATAATTCCTTAACCCGGGCAGCAATTTCAGCTTTGGGCAATCCGGCAATTTCCAACGGAAAGGCGATATTTTCAGCCACAGTCCGCGATTGTAGTAAATTAAAGTGCTGAAAAATCATGCCGATTTTCCGCCGAGCTTGTCTGAGTGCCGCGCCGGATAATTTCGTCAAATCCTGCCCCGCGATAAGGATACGCCCACCAGTCGGTTGTTCTAACAGATTAAGGCAACGCACCAGGGTGCTTTTACCAGCCCCACTTAAGCCGATAATCCCATATACTGCCCCCCGCGGAATGGTCAGAGATGCATCTTCAAGCGCTTTGTGCTGACCATGCCGCGAGATATATGTCTTCGATAGATTTTCAATTTGAATCATTTTTCCGCCTCTTTCACCGGGATATTTACCAATATGTAACGCAAAAAGGCTAAGGAAGTATCCCACGAGGGCCGCTCCCTTAGCCTTCAGTAGTTCTGATCAGCTAATATAATAATACTTAACTACAGGAAGTATAATATACTGATTTTATGTTGTCAACTTCTGACGAGCTGCAAAAAGCGGAATTTTTTGACTATAATGTTTCACTAGCTAGCGCGTTCTTTTTCTTAGACATAAATAATTGATAATATAGATAGACAGCGATGATAAAGATAGCCCCAGTCAATAGCACAATATGCTGGGTTTCATCAAAATATAGACTGGCAACAACCCCCAAGTTTAGTACTATCGTCAAAATCGGCACCAATGGATACATCGGGGTGCGAAAAACGAGGTCACTGACTTTTCCTCCCAGACGGATGTATTCTTGACGGAATTTGATTTGACACCAGCCGATAATCACCCAGATAAGGCAACCAGTTAATCCCGTGCTGGCCATCAGCCACAAGTATACTGTATCAGCGGCGTAAACTTGGGTTAAAAGGGACATCCCCGCAAGCACCAATGTAATGATTACACCATAATACGGCACGCCGTTTTTATTTAGTTTGCCCAGCCACGATGGGGCCAGTCCTTCTTTAGACATCGACCACAGGAGGCGTGAACAAGCATATAGTGCTGAGTTTCCAGCCGACAAGGCCGAGGTAAGAACAACCGCACTCATGATGGTTTCAGCAAACGGCATGCCAATACGACCAAATACGTGGGCAAACGGACTTTCTAATACTCCGGCTTCTCGCCAGGGAATAGTTCCAGCCAAAACAACGATGGCAACTACATAAAATAAGATGATACGAAAGGTAACACCTTTAATAACTCGAGGAATATTTTTGTTTGGTTCTTCACATTCTCCCGCAGCAATTCCCACAAGTTCAGCTCCCTGGAAAGAATATGATACCGCAATCATCGCCAGGAATACTGCCGAAAAACCATTCGGGAAAAGACCCTGTCCAGTAGAAAAATTAGATAAACCAATGGCGCCTTCATGGCCAACCGCGCCGAACATGAGCGCAAGGCCTGCTACTATAAACACGATAATGGCAGTCACTTTGATCCCAGCAAACCAGAATTCAGCTTCACCATAGCTTTTTACTGATATTAGGTTGAGAACAGCCAGCACGATAACAAATCCCCCGCACCAAATCCATACCGGCACACCGGGGAACCAGTTGTTAGCAATTATCCCAGCAGCAGTAAAGTCAGCCGCAATGCATACCGCCCAGTTTACCCAATATAGCCAGCCGGTAGTAAAACCAGCGGCCGGAGAAATAAACCGTGATGCATAGGATTGAAATGAGCCAGCAATAGGCATAGCAATAGACAGCTCAGCTAGACAGAGCAATACCATTAGCATGATAAACGATCCCACCAGATAACCCATGATAGCCCCTACCGGACCAGCCTGGCTGATGGTCTGACCTGAGCCAAGAAATAATCCGGTACCAATCGTACCACCGATAGATATCATCATAAGATGGCGTGATTTCAAATCGCGTTTTAGACCTTTTTTATCCGGGCATAGTTGTTCTAAATTTACGTTCGGCATTGACATGTAGCTTTTTCTCCTTCGTAAACAAAATAAAATAGACAGTCGTAGCGCAGCGACTGTCAATAATCTGTTCCAGACAACGACCACTAGGTCAGCCTATTGCCCGGATGAGATAGCGCTTCACCAAGTAGTGGTGACAGTGATACAACTATTCGCTGTACCCCCAGCAAAGATCTTTGGCAATACTCTTCACTTCGGCAATCAACCCTTTCACGGTGGTTCAACGCTGCCAACTTCCCACCGCTACTTATCTTGATTGCACCTCTAAGTCATCCTAAAAGGATATCTCTAAATGTCTTATGTTCACAGACATCTATACATTTTGTTTATAATTCTAGTACACCAGGTTTATTCTGTCAATATGTTAACCACAAGGAATCGGCTTAACAAGCCAACTATTAATTCTCCTTACTTTCATATAGAAGTCTTTAACCGCTGTTCGGCGGCATGTCTGGTCAACGCTAATTGAATGAGCCGATCAATCAATTCTTTATAGGACACACCACTTATTTCCCACAGTTTCGGGTACATGCTTATTGTAGTAAAACCAGGAATGGTATTAATTTCATTAACAACTAACTTTTTGTCGATGGTCATAAAAAAATCTACTCGGGCCATACCTTCACAACAAAGCACGTTAAAAGTCTTAAGCGCCATTTGCTTGATACGTTCTTCATCCTTGGAATCTAGTTTAGCCGGTATTTCGAGAGCCGCACCGCTTTCATCAATGTACTTTGCTTCATAAGAGTAAAATTCCTTATTGGCAATAATCTCTCCTACTCTTGAGGCCATTGCCCTTTCGTTGCCTAATACGGCACATTCAACTTCGCGTCCAACTATATATTCTTCAATTAAAACTTTATTATCGAATGCAAAGGCTTCTGCAATAGCCTGATTAAACTCAATTTCATTTGTTACTTTACTAACACCAACTGATGAGCCAGCATTAGCAGGTTTTATAAATAGCGGTAACCCTAACTTGGCCGTTATTTCCCGGAAATTAAGTTTATCTTGTTCCCCCCGCCGACAGACAATAAAGTCCGCAATAGGAATACCAGCATCACGCAATAGACGCTTAGCCACATCTTTATCCATGCCGATTGCCGAGCCAAGCACCCCTGCTCCGACGAACGGAATATTAGCTAATTTCAGCAACCCTTGAACTGTGCCATCTTCGCCATAGGCCCCATGTAAGATAGGAAACACTACGTCAATTTGGCTGCTGACACTGGCATCGGACAAGCTACGCAGCGCCTTCTGCTCCTGCCAAGGCACCAGGATAACATCGTGATTTGTTTTATTTAAAACGGTATGTTGTAGATCATTGCCATTGAGTAAAAATTGGGAACTGTTCTGCAAATACCAGTGTCCGGTTTTATCAATTCCGATAAGACTTACCGTATATTTTTCTTTGTCAAGAGCCGCTATCACATTCTTTGCGGATTGCAGCGATACTTCGTGTTCTGTGGATTTACCACCGAATAAAATACCTACATTGATCTTTCCCAAAAATATCATCCCCTATAAAACCTTATCTTAATAGTTATATTTCCCTTTTTACCATTTCATTCCTTTAGTTTTTGGGAATTATTTTAGAAATATTTTAAATTTTTTCACGCTCTCAATAATTTTATTCATTGACAAACTAACGTTGTTAGTTTTATCATTATACTTATTAGTTTTGGAGAAAGCTGGTGAAAGAATGGCTGCCCGCGTCGGATTAGACCGTCAATCAATTGTTATTGCCGCCGCTAAAATTGCTGACTTAGATGGTTTGGATAATGTTACATTAGCTGCTGTGGCTAATTTACTTGGGATTCGTAAACCTTCATTATATAACCACGTAAACGGCATGCCAGAATTACGGGGATTATTAGCTATTCGGGGCACAACTGAGCTCAAGACAACTATTACCGAAGCAGTTATCGGCAAAGCTAAAGCTGATGCTATTCACGCCATGGCTGAGGCTTACCGTACTTTTGCCAGGCAGCGTCCTGGCTTATACCGGGCGATTGTATCATCGCCCGACAGAAATAATAATGAGCTTCAGACCGCGATTACAAGCCTTATGTCCATAATTAGAACGGTATTAAAACCGTATTCTTTGGATGATAATGACAATACTCACACCGCCCGTGCTTTACGCAGCCTGATGCATGGATTTGTGTCTCTTGAGGCCGCCGGTTGGTTCCAGATACCTTTAGACCGGGCGGAAAGTTATCGGCTTATGATTGATACTTTTATTCGCGGCCTTGACGCTTCAACTTAGCTGAGGTTAAATTATGGAAATTTGGAAAAGAAATTTACTTGTATGCTGGTTGGGCAGCTTTGCTACTGCAGCCGGCCTTAGTCAGATCGCCCCCGTTTTACCGCTCTATATCGAGCATTTAGGAGTGCTGGATACCGCCAAGATTGAGCAATGGTCCGGTCTAGCATTTGGCATTACTTTTATTATTATGGCGATCGCCTCCCCGTTATGGGGGCGGGCAGCTGATAAGTACGGGCGCAAAGCTATGCTGCTTCGTGCCAGTCTCGGAATGTCTCTTGTTATAACTTGTATGGGGTTTGTGCAAAACGTCTATCAATTGGTGGGGCTGAGGCTGCTGCAAGGTGCTGTATCCGGATTTATTTCGGCATCTATTATATTAGTCGCAACCCAGGTACCGAAAAAGCGCGCCGGCTGGGCGCTTGGTACTCTGTCGACTGGCGGTGTAGCCGGTACACTTTTGGGCCCGTTAATCGGTGGCTATATCGCTGAGACTGTCGGCTTGCGCAACATTTTTTTTGTTACTGGCGCATTGCTCTTAGTTGCATTTATTGCCTCGTTACTTTTTATCCAAGAAAATTTTACTATTACTGAGGATAAAGTGCTTTCATTTAAGGAAGTTTGGCGACTTATCCCTAACCCATCGATATTAGTGACCATGTTCATTTCTACCTTTATCTTACAGTTGGCACTTTTATCAATTGAACCAATCCTTACGGTGTATATTTCACAACTAGCCTATGATTCTGGCCATGTGGCCTTACTTTCGGGAATGGTTTTTGCTGCTTCCGGGATTGCTAACCTGTTAGCCGCATCACGCCTAGGTTACCTATCCGACAAAATCGGCCCAGCTAAAATTATGCTGGCATCACTAATTGTTTCAGGTTTACTGTTTATTCCTCAGGCCTATGTCACTAATGTCTGGCAATTAATGGGACTACGATTTTTGCTTGGTATTGCCGCCGCTGGCTTGTTGCCAGCAATCAACACCCTAGTCAAGCGCAATTCCCCGGATATCGTTACCGGAAGAATTTTCGGCTACAATCAGTCAGCTCAAGGTCTTGGCTCTTTTGGCGGCTCGCTATTAGGCGGCCAAGTTGCAGCATTTTGGGGACTACAATGGGTCTTCTGGGTAACCGGAGCCTTGCTCCTCATTAACGCCGTTTGGGTTTACCTGACAACTTATCATAAAAATTCATTATAACTTCAAATATGAAAAATACCACCCAGCCTTTATCCCAAGGCAGGTGGTATTTTTTATATTATTCCCATTCAATTGTGCTAGGTGGCTTAGATGTAATATCGTACACTATCCGGTTGACGTCTTTGACCTCATTAACAATACGCCGAGAAATATTATCAAGTATTTCATAAGGCAGACGAACCCAGTCCGCAGTCATGCCATCCTCACTGGATACAATTCTCAGACCCACTGTATAAGCATAGGTCCGCTCATCCCCCATAACCCCAACACTTTTCATTGCCGGGAGAATAGCAAAGGATTGCCATACTTCACGGTAAAGATTGGCGTTTTTGATTTCCTGATAAACAATAGCATCCGCTTCACGCAGAATATCCAGCCGTTCCTTAGTAACTTCACCAATGATTCGAATAGCCAGCCCCGGTCCTGGGAAAGGTTGCCGCCAGACAATTTCCTCCGGCAGATTTAATTCCCGTGCCAATGCCCGCACCTCATCTTTGAACAAGTCGCGCAAAGGTTCAACTAATTTAAACTGCATGTCCTCTGGTAGCCCGCCGACATTATGATGACTCTTAATTACTGCCGCGGTTTCAGTGCCACTTTCAATAACATCCGGATAAAGTGTTCCTTGAACTAAATACGAAATATCACCGAGCTTGTCCGCCTCAGTTTCAAACACCCGAATAAATTCTTCGCCAATAATCTTACGTTTTTTCTCCGGATCGGTTACCCCTGTCATACGGTTCATAAACCGTTCAGTAGCATCAGCGTACACTAGGTTCATCTTAAAGCCATCGCGGAAGGTCTTAACAACAGTTTCCGGCTCATCCTTACGCAAAAAACCATGATTAACAAATACACAGGTAAGCTGATCGCCTACGGCCCGATGTACAAGTACTGCCGCAACCGAAGAGTCTATACCACCGCTTAAAGCGCAAAGCACTTTCTTATTGCCGACTTGCTCACGAATAGCTTTAACTGCCTGATCCACAAAAGACCCCATGTTCCAGTCGCCTTTACAACCACAAGCATTAAATAGGAAGTTTCTTAACAGCTTCATTCCCTCAGGGGTGTGAACCACCTCCGGATGGAATTGAACCCCATAAATTGCTTTATCCTGATTAACCATCGCCGCTACCGGTGAATTATTGGTATGCGCGGTTACGCAAAAACCAACCGGCGCTTGAGAAATATAATCACCATGGCTCATCCACACTTGGGTTTCAGATGAAATTTCGGCAAAAATACCATCTGTCTTATCAACGAAAAGCTTGGTATTGCCATACTCGCGAGATGTGGCCCTGGTAACTGTTCCACCAAGCGTATAGGCTGTGAACTGCATACCGTAACAAATTCCTAAAATAGGAATGCCCAGCTCAAATACTTTTTTATCGCACTGCGGTGCCTTTTCCTGATATACGCTAGACGGCCCCCCAGAAAAAACAATTCCCTTCGGAGCTATCGCCTTAATCTTTTCCACCTTAGTGCTAAATGGCATGATTTCACAATACACGCCGCATTCTCTAATACGTCTAGCTATAAGCTGACTGTACTGGCCGCCAAAGTCTAAAACCAGCACCATTTCATGGTTTTTTGCTGTCATTACGCTGTCATTCCCCCTTAATAGACCAAACTATACCATATTCTACTTCTACTTGTAAATGTCTTTCAGGCAAGCATTGTTCTCTTTAGTCTTAAACATATATATATTCTTTCCTAAAACGCCATTTCCTTCCCCGAAGTTTTTTTAGTGCCGTAAAACACCTCGTTCACTGCACCTGGTAAGTAAATCGCTAACCGTAGTAATCTCATAGCCTTGAGCCTTAATTTGCTCCAATAAAATAGGCAAGGCTTCCGCCGTCTGTACGGGAGTGTCTGAAGCATGCAACAAAATTATAGCTCCCGGTTTGAGCCTTTTCATAACCCGTTCAACAATAACATCCCGCCCAGGATTTTTCCAATCTAGCGAATCAATATTCCAAATTATCGTTCTGTAGCCAAGTTCCTCCGTAACCTTAAGCGAACGTTGGCTATAATGGCCATTAGGCGGGCGAATAAACACCGGATCAACGCCAGTAACGGTTTTTATCTGTGCATGAGCCTTTTGGATATCCGTACGCACCCATTCTTCAGCCATATCGCCATAATTTTCGTGACGGTAACCATGACTGGCTATCTCATGCCCGTCAGCTACCATTTGCTTGGCTACTTCCGGGTATTTCTCAGCCCACGGTCCCATTATAAAAAAAGTTACTTTAATATTATTATTCTTCAGGGTTTCCAAAATAGAGGGAGTAAACGTATTGCCCCACGAATGATCGAACGTCAAAGCTACAACCTTTTGATCGGTACAAGTTCCTGCAATAGCTATGGGTCCGGTTACAAGTTGCTCCGAAATCTGAACATACACTGTCCCTATCGCCAGCAGCCCAATAATACTATAAAAAAAATACCGCTGCTTTACAAATCGCCGAAGATTTATGATCAGCATTATTTTCCCTCCTCCGTCACCATCAATAGTATTTATGCACAAAAATTACAAATTATGAGAGCTATTCTAATTAGCCTATGGCAATTATTTCATGTCGAGTTTAGTATTGTTTTGTCGAATTTGCAGAGGATTTCTCGCTATAAAATCAAATATATATACTTGATTCGCCCTCATAAAAAGCATAAAAAACGGAGGAATCGGTATGTGGAAAAGTCTCCGAACCAAACTTACCGTGGTTATCGTTTTGTTATTCGTCGTAGCCCTTGGCACCCTAGCGGCATTAAATTATTGGCAAGCTAAAAAAGTAATCCAGCAAAATATCGAAACCAACTTGGTCGAAACAACCCAAGCCGAAGCGGCCAAGATAAGCAGCACCTTAGCGGCCAGCCAGACCGAACTAATGACAATGGCCAGAACACCGATTTTGGCTAGTGGCGATGCTACCGCTATTCAGTCCTATCTTTACTCAGAAGCAACTAATAATAGGGTTTTATATGAAGCACTCCTTTGGTCTGATATTAACGGAAACTTCGTCGATGCCTTTGGGGGAACCGGCAGTATCGCCAATGCCCCATTCTTTCAACCAGCGCTAAAAGGCCAACCCTTTATTTTTGGACCGACGATAGCGGAAAAGACGGGAAACCCCGTAGTCATTATTGCTGTCCCCGTAAAAAATGCTACTCAACAAACAGGAATAGTACTCGGGATAGTCAATGTTAGTGCTGTCGCTAAAATCGTTGACAATATCAAGATATGCGAAACAGGGTCCGCTCATATTATCCAAAACAACGGAACTATTGTTTTTCATCCAATTAAAGAACGGCTAAACAAAAATATACTTACGGATTCCAATACGCCTCCGGGACTTAAGGCAATTGCGGAACGTGCTATTAAAGGAGAAACCGGCGTTAATCAGTATGACCTTGGTTCTATGAATACTTATATTGCCTACACCCCTATCCAGGGAACAAACTGGTCTATAGTTGTAAATGTTCCGGTAAGCGAAGCTACCTCCCAGTTGTCAGCTTTTGCCTGGATTTCAATATTTACCATTATTGTCGTGCTCGCTATTGTTATTGCTGTAATCTACTTTTTCGCCATCAAAATTACTAAACCGTTAATTACGTTAGAAGCAGCAGCAAACAGCATTGCCAGCGGCAATCTCTCCCTAGCCAGCCTAAATATTACCACCGAAGATGAATTAGGCCGGGTAGCAACAGCCTTTGAAACAATGGTCAACAATCTTCGTACGCTAGTACATCAAATCAGCAGTTCTTCCGGGCAAGTAGCGGCTGCATCCGAGGAACTAACTGCCAACGCCGAACAATCGGCTCAAGCCTCCAATCAAGTAGCCATATCGATTACCGATGTTGCCGCAGGAACAGACAACCAGTCTAATGCGGTAAATAATGCCCTTATTCTTGTAAAAAATATCACGGCCAGCGCCCAAACGGAAGCTGCCCAAAGCAAAAATACAGCAGCTATTGTTAACCAAGCGGTCGAGTCGGCAAATACCGGAAATAAAGCCGTCATCACCGCGATCAGTCAAATGACCAGCATTCGTCAAACGGTAGACAATTCCGCCCAGGTTGTGGCTGAACTAGGTGAAAGTTCGAAGGAAATCGGCCAAATTGTCGAAACCATTTCTGGCATTGCCAGCCAGACCAATCTTCTGGCGCTAAATGCCGCGATTGAAGCCGCTAGAGCCGGCGAACAAGGCAAAGGGTTTGCGGTTGTTGCCGAAGAAGTACGCAAATTAGCGGAGCAATCACAGGAGGCAGCGAAGCAAATTACGACGCTAATCAGTGATATTCAAAGCAAGACTACCGAAGCAGTGATCAGTATGACCAACGGCACGCAAGAAGTACGCCGCGGTACCGAGGTAGTAGATCAGGCGGGAACCGCCTTTCGCGATATCGACCATAACTTAAAAGAAGCTGCTGTCATGGCGCAAAAAGCTACCAATGCCATGGATCAACAAGTCAAGCTCAGCCTAGATGTACTTACCGCAATCGAGCAGGTTAACAAGATCAGTCAGGAAATATCCAGCCAATCCCAAAACATTTCAGCCGCCACCGAAGAGCAATCAGCATCTATGGAAGAAATTGCTTCATCTAGTCAGCATTTAGCAATGTTAGCCGAAGAACTTAGGATTGCTATTAACCAATTTAAAATGTAACAAACCTAAAATAAGCAAAAACACGTCCCTATTCCCCTTGTTTATAATCGATTACTGTTTTTAAGGCTGACAGCGTTTTTAGCGATGTCAGCTTTCTTTTGTCTAGTTAACAATAAATTTTGATATTATTTCACTATTTCGTTCGATACTTATAACAATATTTTGCTAATATTTAGCACTTATTGTTATAACTAATGTAGTTTTATGTAGTTTAATTTTTAGAATTGTCTTTTTTTTTAGAATATTAGGAGGATTTACCATATAGTTGGTTTAATATTAACTATATACATAAATATTTCCTTATCATTCTAACTAACTATTTAGGAACTGGAGGATTATATTATGAAAAGTCTTAGAGTAAAGCTTACTGTGATTATGGTGCTATTATTCGTATTGTCTCTCAGCGCTCTGGCAGGATTAAATTATCGGCAAGCACATCAAGCCATCCAACAAAATATTGAAACTCAGTTAGTAGAAACCGCTAAAGCCCAAGCTGAAAAAATTAGTAGTACTTTGGCTACCAGTCAAACTGAATTGACAACACTAGCCAGGTCACCACTATTTACTAACGGTGACCATAATGCAATTCATAACTATCTCTACTCTGAAGTTCAAAATAAAAAAGATTTATATGAGGCAATCGTTTGGTCTGATACTAACGGCAACTTCGTCGATGCCTTTGGCGGAACCGGAAGTATGGCCAATGCCCCTTTCTTTCAAACCGCTTTAGAAGGACGAACTTTTATTTTTGGGCCCACCAAAGCACAAGAAAGCGGCAATCAGGTAGTAGTTATCGCTACCCCCATAAAGAAAGCCAATCAAATCACCGGCATATTATTCGGAATTGTTAATGTTACTGCCATTGATAAAATCATTGATAGTATCCAAGTATGTGAAACTGGGTACGCTTATGTTCTCCAAAACAATGGGAATACCGTTTTTAGTAAAAATAAGGATATCTTAAATAAAAATGTACTTACTGATCCAACTACCCCTCCGGCGCTCAAAGCCATTACCGAAACTACAGTTAACGGAGAAACCGGGGTTAGCCGGTACGAATTTAATGGAGTTAATAAGTACATCGCCCACGCCCCCATTCAAGGTACTTCTTGGTCTATTAATGTTAATGTGCCAATAAATGAAGCTACTTCACAACTTTCAGCTTTTGCCTGGGGCGCGTTGATTACAATCGTCGTGGTACTCCTCATTGTCAATACCGTTATCTATTTGATTGCCAGCAAAATTACCAAACCACTTGTAACTTTAGAGACAGCCGCAAACAAAATTGCCAGCGGCAATCTCTCCCTGACAAGTTTAAACATTACTAGCAAGGATGAGCTAGGTCGGGTAGCCCTAGCTTTTGAGACCATGCTTAGCAACCTGCGCAGCCTAGTACAACAAATCGGTACATCCTCCGGCCAAGTTGCCGCTGCCTCCGAAGAATTAAGCGCCAACTCTGAACAATCAGCCCAGGCCGCTATCAGTGTTGCAGCATCCATTACCGATACTGCCCAAGGTGCAGACAAGCAAGCCACTTCCGTGGCTGATGCTCTTGCACTAGTGAAAAATATTACTTCAAGCGCCCAAAGTGAAGCAGAAAAAACCCAAAGTGCAGTAACAATTCTTACTCAAGCAGTAACTGCCGCTAATGCCGGCAATGCTGCCGTCAGCACCGCAATAAACCAAATGACTAGTATTCGTCAAACCGTTGATAATTCCGCCCAGGTTGTTACCGAATTAGGGGAAAGTTCTAAGGAAATCGGACAAATTGTCGAAACGATTTCCGGTATTGCCAGTCAAACTAATCTTCTGGCCTTAAACGCCGCGATTGAAGCCGCCCGGGCTGGAGAACAAGGCAAAGGGTTCGCGGTAGTTGCCGAAGAGGTGCGTAAACTCGCTGAGCAATCCCAAGATGCAGCAAAACAAATTACTACATTAATAAGCGATATCCAAAATAAGACCGGTGAAGCAGTTCTTAGCATGACCGAAGGCACCAAGGAAGTACGCCGTGGCACCGAGGTCGTCGATCAAGCCGGAACAGCGTTCCGGGATATTAGCCAAAACTTAAAAGCTGCCGCTGATATATCGCAAGAGGCAGCTGAGGCTATGAGCAGCCAAGCTCAACTAAGCGCAAAGTTGCTTAGCGCCATTGAAGAAATCAATTCTATTAGTTATGCGATTTCCAGTCAAGCTCAGACGGTTTCAGCTGCAACTGAAGAACAATCGGCATCCATGGAGGAAATAACTGCCTCGAGTCAACATCTGGCAACCCTAGCCGAGGAGCTTAAGTTTGCTGTGCAGAAGTTCAAAATGTAATTAACAAGTAAATAATAATTATTTCTGATTACGCCATTCTCACATTGGCGTAGTCTCATAGACAGTCTTAAGCTGGCAGCGTTTAAACGCTGCCAGCTTAAGACTGTCTATAATTAATGCAAAATATAATAATATTGTAAATATTGTGCGTTTTTTGTAAAAATAAAGAGGTTTTTTTACATTTTAGTATAATATTAGCTATTAGTAAATAAACATGAACTTATTCTTGTAACTATTATGAAACTGGAGGATGCTATTATGAAAAGTCTTAGGTTAAAGCTTACCGTCATTATGGTTCTGTTATTTATTCTGGCCCTTGGTGCTTTGGGAGGCTTAAATTATTGGCAGGCCCGTCAAGTAATCCTGAAAAACATTGAAACCCAATTAACCGATTCAGCGCAAGCCGGAGCAACCACAATAAGTTCTACGTTAGCAACCAGCAAAACTGAATTGCTGGCAATGGCCCGGTCACCGATTATTGCCAGCGGCGACCCGAAGGCAATCCAGGCCTATCTCTACTCTGAAAACCAAAACAACAAGGATTTGTATCAAGCGCTTGCTTGGAGTGATTCCAGCGGTAACTTTATCGACGCTTATGGTGAAACCGGCAAAACTACTGACGCCCCATTTTTCACTGAGGCAATGACCGGCAAAATATTTATATCAGATCCTTTTGTTGACAAGAAAAACGGAAACTCGGTAATATTTGTCTCGGTGCCAATCAAAAATGGGGATCGCATTACCGGCATAGTGTACGGGTTAATCAATGTTAGCTCCCTAGGCAAAGCCATTGACGGCATTAAAGTTTGTGAAACAGGATACGCTTATGTTACCCAGAAAGACGGAATAACTATTTTTCATCCCAATAAAGAAAAGTTAAATAATAACATGCTTACTGACGCCACTACGCTTCCCGCCCTTAAAACTCTTGTTGAACATGCCATTAATGGCGAAACCGGCGTTGGCTCATACGAACTTAATGGCGTAAAAAAATATGTAGCCTACACCCCAATCCAAGGCACTAATTGGTCCATCAGCGTCAATGCTCCGGCAAACGAAGCCGCCGCTGAGCTAAATACTTTTGCCTGGAGCGCACTAATAACCATTATTATTGTGCTCATCCTGGTGAATATCATTATCTATTTTATTGCAATTACAATTACTAAGCCACTTACTAAATTAGAGGCCGCCGCAAATAATATCGCCAGCGGCAATCTCTCGATAACAAGTTTAAACATCACTACCAAAGATGAACTAGGCCGGGTAGCCACAGCCTTTGAAACCATGGTTGGCAATCTCCGCAGCCTAGTACAACATATCAGTAATTCTTCTGATCAGGTTGCTGCTTCATCCGAAGAGTTAAGTGCCAGTTCCGAACAATCGGCGCAGGCTTCTCTCCACATTACCGAATCAATTACTGATACTGCACAAGGTGCGGACAAGCAAGCTTCTTCTGTTGCTGACGCGCTTACTTTGGTAAAGAATATTTCCTCAAGCGCACAATCGGAAGCAGAAAAAACCAATGGGGCTGTTACTATCTTAAATCAGGCAGTAGCTGCCGCTAACAACGGTAATAAAGCTGTAACCACGGCAATCAACCAAATGACTAGCATTCGCCAAACCGTTGATAGTTCGGCTCAGGTTGTCACCGAATTAGGTGAGAGTTCTAAAGAAATCGGACAAATTGTCGAAACAATTTCTGGTATTGCCAGTCAAACTAATCTTCTGGCCTTAAACGCCGCAATTGAAGCCGCCCGGGCCGGGGAGCAAGGCAAAGGGTTTGCGGTGGTTGCCGAGGAAGTGCGTAAACTCGCTGAACAGTCTCAAGATGCGGCAAAACAGATTACGACGCTAATCAGCGATATCCAGGGCAAGACCGACGAAGCTGTAATTAGTATGACCAACGGCACCCAGGAAGTACGACGCGGTACCGAGGTTGTCGATCATGCCGGAACGTCATTCCGAGATATCGACCATCACTTGAAAGAAGCCGCTAAAATAACTCAAGAAGCGGCAAACACGATGAGCAATCAGGCTCAGCTAAGTATAAAGCTGCTTGAAGCCATTGAAGCAGTTAATTCTATTAGTCATTCTATTTCCAGTCAAGCCCAAACTGTTTCGGCCGCAACTGAGGAACAATCAGCTTCTATGGAAGAAATTACGGCATCGAGTCAACATTTAGCCTCACTTGCCGAAGAACTTAAAGTCGCGGTTCAAAAATTCAACTTGTAAAAGATATATTATAATACCACACTTCCTAAACATCTTAATACATGAACAAAGCGAGTGCCGTTAGTTGAGCGGCACTCGCTTTGTTCATGTATTAAATATCGCCCTTGTTCCTAATGCTATTGTTATTATCTATATTACTATTTGTTATTTTCCTGTCTAAAATGTAAGTATTTTGTAATAAAATTAGAGGATTTGTCTACGTAGTTGTTTAATAATAGGTTAATAAACAACATAAGGAGGGTTATTGTGAAAAGTCTTAGGTTAAAACTTACCATAATTATGATCCTGTTATTTGTAATATCGCTTTGCACTCTAGCGGGACTAAATTATTGGCAAGCGCATAAATTAATCCAAAAAAATATCGAAACTCAATTAGTAGAAACTGCTCAAGCCAGCGCTATAAAAATCGGCTCCACTTTGTCCACCAGCCGAACGGAACTGACGACAATGGCCCGCTCACCGATTCTAAGCAGTGGTAACCTCAATGCAATTCAGTCTTATTTGTATGCAGAAACAAGCAATAATAAAGATTTATACGAGGCAATATCTTGGTGCGATGTTAACGGTAAGTCCCTTGATGCTTTTGGCGCAACAAGAGATAACGCTCAAGCGCCGTTCTTTCAACCGGCGCTTAGCGGACAGACCATTATCTTTGGTCCATCAACCGCAGAAAAGACCGGTAAACGAGTAGTAGTTATCGCTACCCCCACAAAAAATGCCGGTCAGATAACCGGAGTATTGTTTGGCATAATTAATATTGAATCCCTAACCACAATCATTGACAACATTAAAGTAGGTGAAACCGGCTACGCTTACGTACTCCAAAATGACGGAACTACTATTTTTCATAAAGACAATTCCCAGTTAAATAATAATGTCCTTAATGATTCTAAACTGCCGCAGACACTTAAAGCAATTGTCGAAAAGACAATTAAAGGCGAAACCGGAGTTGGGCAATATGAACTAAATGGAACCAGTAAATACATAGCCTATACTCCCATTCCAGGTACTACTTGGTCAATCAGCGTCAATGAGGCGACCGCTGAGGCAGCTTCTCAAGTATCGGCGCTTGCCTGGAGTTCACTGCTAACAATCATCATTGTACTCATCCTTGTCAATATCGTTATCTATTTTATCGCTCGTCAGATTACCAAACCGCTTACTACTTTAGAAACAGCGGCAAATAATATCGCCAGCGGTAATCTTTCGCTGACAAATTTAAACATTACTACCCAAGATGAGTTAGGCCGGGTAGCCCGAGCTTTTGAAACCATGGTTGGCAATCTCCGCAGCCTAGTACAGCATATCAGTACTTCTTCCGACCAGGTGGCCGCATCTTCTGAAGAGCTAAGCGCCAACTCCGAACAATCGGCTCAGGCTTCCCTTCATATTACTGAATCGATTACTGATACTGCGCAAGGTGCGGACAAGCAAGCTACTTCTGTTGCTGACGCGCTTACTTTGGTAAAGAATATTTCCTCAAGCGCACAATCGGAAGCAGAAAAAACCAACGGGGCTGTTACTATCTTAAATCAAGCAGTAGCTGCCGCCAATACCGGTAATAAAGCTGTAACCACGGCGATCAATCAAATGACTAGTATTCGCGAAACCGTTGATAGTTCGGCTCAGGTTGTCACCGAATTAGGTGAGCGTTCTAAAGAAATCGGACAAATTGTCGAAACAATTTCCGGTATTGCTAGTCAAACTAATCTTCTGGCCTTAAACGCCGCGATTGAAGCCGCCCGGGCCGGGGAACAAGGCAAAGGGTTTGCGGTGGTTGCCGAGGAAGTACGTAAACTCGCTGAACAATCCCAAGATGCAGCAAAACAGATTACGACACTAATCAGCGATATCCAGAGCAAGACCGACGAAGCCGTACTTAGTATGACCAGCGGCACCCAGGAAGTACGACGCGGCACCGAGGTGGTCGATCATGCCGGAACGTCGTTCCGAGATATCGACCAGCACTTAAAAGAAGCCGCTAAAATAACTCAAGAAGCGGCAAACGCAATGAGCAGTCAGGCGCAGCTAAGTATAAAGCTGCTTGAAGCCATTGAAGAGGTAAATTCTATTAGTCATTCTATTTCCAGTCAAGCCCAGACTGTTTCGGCCACAACCGAAGAACAATCAGCTTCTATGGAAGAAATTACTTCCTCAGCCCATCATTTGGCGACACTGGCTGAAGAGCTTAAGGTCGCGGTGCAAAAATTTGAAATGTAATTAATTTAAAGTAGCCTTTCGGTATCAAATTAACCGGAGGGCTACTTTTTTGTTTACTATTCAACTAGGTATAACCGGGCAATCTTTGGTACGTATTTTTCCTTTTCCTCAGGATAATATAAATAGGTAATCAAAGAGGAAAAGGAGTAGAAAAAATGCTTGAAATTGAATATTTGAATAATGGTGTTACCTTAACTCCAGCTATTCCCTCTCCTTATGATGATGTCGAGTTAGCTTATTCCGGTCTTTTAGCAAAAAACGGTGCCACCGAGATTTTTGCACATGTTGGCTTCGATAACGCATGGACCAGTGCTAGCGATTATATAATGACAAAATCCGAATATGGCTACAAAGCAAAGATCTACATTCCTTCAAACGCTGAATTTCTCAAGGTTTGTTTTAAGGATGCCGCTAATAATTGGGATAACAATTCCGGAAATAATTATTCTTTTTTGCTTAGTATCGGTGATCGAAAAGATTTGATCGTCAGTGATTTTTCGAACTTGTTTTAAAGAAAGAAGGAGGCCAGCCTATGGATACGCTTGAACTTTGGAATTTAATTTTTCGAACTACTGTCGCTTTTTTTGTATTACTTTTATTAATCAGGCTTATTGGCCGTAAACAAATCTCCCAACTCACCTTTTTCGATTATATCACCGGAATAACTATCGGCTCGATTGCGGGCGTAGTGGCAATTGACACTGCTATTCCCCTCTTAGCTGGGATGATTCCGCTGGTGGTATGGTTTTTCTGGATTATGGTTATAAATATTCTCACCTTAAAGAGTGTCCCCGCCCGAAAGTTTATTGACGGAGCCCCGATTATGGTGATTTATGATGGTAAAATTCTCGAAAAAAATTTGGGGTTAAAATATTACAATATTAATGATCTTTTAATGGAGTTAAGAGAAATTGGTATTTTTGACCCAAGCGAAGTCCAGGTGGCCATAGCCGAACCGGACGGCAAACTCAGTGCGTTAAAAAAATCTCACTATCAACCGCTAACGGTCAAAGATATGAATTTGCCGCCCGCGCCGCAAGCTGCCAGTTGGTTTGCCGGGAAGGAATTGATTATTGACGGAAAAGTGATGGAAGATAATCTTACGACATTTGGTATTCAACGGGATTGGCTGAACCAACAGCTCCAGAGCCAGGGTATTACTTCCACTTCAGAAGTATTATTAGCAACGATTACCCCCCAGGGTACATTATATCTGGATAAAAAAAAGGACCCTTTACCGATTAACTTAAAAGCTTAAATTCGCTCTACATTGTCGCGGTCAGAATAATTCAAAGTTTCCGTGGGATCGAGAAGGTCTAGGCTATTTGGACGGTGATACGACAAGAAAACTTTACCGGTATGTTAATACATGAAAAAAGAGGTCGCCCACAAGTTCAATGCACTTATGGACAACCTCTAATTTTTAGGCTAATTCCGGTACTGAAATGGTACTAATAGGCGTTTTAAAATCCTAGGCCCTTGAATTTGTTGGGCTGAAGGGTTTAATTACATCATGCCGCCCATA
>JAGGAD010000029.1 GCA_017889625.1 Bacillota bacterium
GCTTTCGCTCTATCTATGGGCTTAGCCTCCGGCTACCCCATGGATGCGGTTATCACCAGCAAATTCCGCCAAAACAAGCTTTGTTCATCCGTCGAAGCCGAAAGACTGCTTTCATTTACCAACACCGCGGACCCGCTGTTTATGTTCGGCGCGGTAGCGGTAGGCATGTTCGGCCAACCCGAACTTGGCGTAGCCATTGCTCTGGCCCACTACCTATCCAGCTTTCTCGTCGGCGTCATTTACCGATTTCATGGTCGAAACCGTGACGTGACCACCGAAGAAAAAAAACAAAAATCCGGCAATATCTTGGTCCGCGCCTTCCGCGAACTTTACAGCGCCCGCCAGCAAGACAACCGTAGTTTCGGCCAGCTATTAGGCGACTCAGTTAAATCATCGATGAATACTATTTTGCTAGTCGGCGGATTTATAATCCTTTTCTCAGTACTGATTCGCATCATTACAATCGTCGGACTAACCACTATCCTAAGCAGCTTCTTCTCAACAATATTATCAATTTTCGGGTTTAGCACCAATTTAGCCCCTGCATTGGTCAGCGGGTTGTTTGAGCTTGATTTAGGGGCAATGGCCGCCAGTCAAGCTGATGCCCCACTTATCGAGAAAGTAGCTATCGCCAGCGGCCTTATTGCCTGGAGCGGTCTTTCGGTTCACGCACAAGTGGCGAGCATAGTCATAGAATCAGGAATCCGGCTAGCCCCCTACATGGTCGCCAGATTTCTCCATGCCATTCTCGCCCTTATCCTAACTTTGCTGTTCATAAATCCAGCCCATCAAGCAGCGCAAATCATCAGTCTGCCAGTTATGACCATACCCGGCTCAGCCAGCCCGCTGTCATTCTGGTTACTCCGAATAGAACAAACCGGCTATCTATTTGTTCTATTCACCGCACTGCTTATCGCGTTTTCACTAATTTTTCATTTTGCCGGAAAACTACACGGGCTTAAGAAAAAATATCTGTAAGCCGGTTCTGCTCTACTGTTCCGGCTTATTCGGCTGCATTTTACTCTGTCCGTCCTTAACGACCTCTAAAGCCTTGGTCAAATTAGCCTCAATATAACTGAATACCTCATTTGCATAGGCCACTGAATCATTTTGCAGAATTCTGGCATTTTCCCGAGCCTGCTGAACCAGCTCGTTGGCCTGATCTTGAGCTTGGCGCGTAATAGCATTTTCATCCGTTAATTTAATAATATAGCTTTTAGCCTGCTCAACAATACTCTGCGCTTCGCGGTGAGCCTCATCAATAATTCTCTGCCGCTCGTTAATAATATTAGTAGCCTCATTAAATTCCTTCGGCAAATTATCATGGATCGCATCAATAAGCCGATACAGCGAATCCTGATCCACCAATCGTTTTTGGGTTAGAGGAACCTTACCGGACTCTTCCAAGAGAGTCTCCATTTCCTCTAATATTTCCTCAATAGTCATACGTACCTCCTACGTTCTAGCTCATTCAGTTAAAATTAAAATTTAGCAATCCTGTTAGCAATTTTATCTTGTACCACTGCCGGCACCAGCCCGGCTATATTACCGCCAAACTTCGCCAGCTCCTTAATACTCGTAGAACTGACAAACGAATACTCATTATTAGTCATCATAAACACGGTTTCAATTTCAGAATTTATCTTTTTCATCAACAGCGCCCGCTGGAATTCATACTCAAAATCACTAAATGCGCGAAGCCCCCTGATAATAACATTAGACTGCCGCCGTTCTGCATACTCATTCAAAAGTCCGGAAAAAGAATCAACTTCAATATTAGGAATATGGGTTGTCGAATCTCTTAACATCTGAACCCGTTCCTCCATTGAGAACAACGGGTTTTTATTCGGGTTATGAAAAACTGCAACTATCAATAAATCAGTTATTTTAGCGGCTCGCTCAAAAATATCTACATGCCCGCTGGTTACCGGATCAAAACTGCCTGGACAAACTGCGATGCGCACTTAGTTACCCCCATTCTAATCTACCGTTCTCGTCAAAAAACTTACCATCGTTTCGCCATAGTGCTCAAGTCGTGTTTCTTGTAAATTCAACAAGTCTTCTGCTACAGGTTCATGTTTGGAGTGCTCTACAACAATAAGACCA
Organism: Bacillota bacterium; assembly: GCA_017889625.1. GTDB lineage: Bacteria > Bacillota > Negativicutes > Sporomusales > CTSoil-080 > CTSoil-081. The sequence goes on from JAGGAD010000029.1 coordinate 2,107, forward strand.
CTAGTCCGCAGAATGTCAGCGGCATCTATTTTTCTCAGAATCGCCAGCACCAACCCCCGGTTATAAGGCGGATCACAAAATATCAGGTCAAACTTCAACCCTTTGGCAACAAAAGTACCAATCGCCGCCGCCGCATCCATTCGGTAAAACTCGGCCTTATCCGCTAGCTTGGCCAGCTCAGCATTAGCTTTCGCCAGCTTTAAACTAATCGAACTATTATCCGTATATATTACCTTATCAGCCCCGCGGCTTAGTGCTTCCAATCCCAGGTTTCCGGTACCGGCAAAACAATCCAGTACCGTTGCCTCGATAACCCGACCCCCGATAATATTAAAAACCGATTCTTTCACCCGATCAGTAGTCGGGCGAATGTCCATTCCCTTGGGCGTTTTTAACTTTAACCCTCTTCTACAACCAGTAATAATTCGCATAAAATCCCTTAATTCTATAATATTTATTATTTTACCATATTTACTGAAAGCTTTACTACTTTTCCTTAATAGATTTTGCGGTATTTTTCAACTCTTCAGCATAAAACCACGATAAAAGTCGAAAAAGGCAGGTAAAAAACTAGTCTGAGGTGCTTTATGCAGCAACGAATAAGCTTCATATTAACCATAATCTTTATTTTAGGCTCGTTTTTCATTAATATATACACTGAAATCAGTCTACAACATTGTGCCCAACCTGTCCAGATTCCTGTTAATACTAAACCCAACTTTACTATTCTGCTGCTACCCCTAGACAGCCGCCCCCCCTGCACCCAATTCGTCGAAAAACTAGCCGCCTTAGCTAACGTAAACCTCATCCTGCCGCCCCCACAACTATTAGATAACTATCAGACTCCCGGCAAAACTAACGAGCTGCGCACTTGGCTTTATTCCGCAATCCCCAACGTCGACGCCGCAATAATCTCCACCGACATGTTAATCCACGGCGGCCTTATCGCCTCCCGGCAAAATCCCCCTTCACCCGGCACTGCCGAAGCTACCATCGCCTTACTGGAGGCCTGTCACCGGGCTAATCCTAACGCCAGCCTGTATGTATTTCATATTATCCCCCGCTTATTAATCGGCGGCAATAACATTAATCCGCGCTACCAAGCCCTAATGCAAAAATACTCCGTCCTTAAAGACGAAATATACACCTTTGAAAACCAGCCGGACATAACCGAACTAGAAGCCATAGAGCAAGAACTACCCCCGGAAATAATCAGCAACTATCTCACCCTCAACCAACAAACCACCGACCTAAGCATCAAACTCATTCACCTCGCCGACCAAGGCATTATCAGCAGCTTAGTCCTCGGTCAAGATGATGGCCAACCGTTTGGGTTACCCAACGTTGTCAAACAAAAATTAACCAATTACATCAAACACTATCCACAACTAACCGACAAAGTCTTTATCACCCGCGGCACCGATGAAGTCGCCTTAACCTTACTTGGCCATATCCTTATGCACCGCGCCGCCTGCCACCCTAGAGTCTTGGTCCAATACTCCACTCCCAGCGCCCCCACAACTATCATGCCCTACATGCCCCATTCAGTAGCAAAAACCGTAGCCGAAAAACTTGCCATCATCGGCGGCGTTCAAACTTCTGATCCCCAAAAAGCAGATTTTATCCTCTACATCCACATCGGCACCGCCCACACCTCCAAAGCCTCCCTAACCACCGCCGCCAGCCAAGTAAAAAACTTGCTAGATTCCGGGGCCATGGTAGCCCTAGTCGATCTTAGCTATCGCTTTAAACAAGAAGATACCCTGCTGCCTTACCTTATCGCTAACGATACAAAAATTTTCCGTCTGGCAGCCTATGCCGGCTGGAATACCACCAGCAACTCAATTGGCACCGCTCTAACCGAAGGGGCGCTGTTCACCCACGCCTTGGCCGCTGACCAAACCTCACCGCCTAACATCAGGCTCTACAAAAACAACCTTGAATTTTTGGCCGCCCGGTTTTTAGATGACTCGTTCTATGAAAAAGACATTCTGCCATATATCGCCGCTACCCTCAAACAACGTAACATTGACCAGAACAACCTAGGTGATAACTACAACTCAACCAACCGCCTAGCCAAAACCCTCCTCACTGGCCGGGCTGATACCCTATTTCGCCAGACCCTATTCCGCCAACCCCTCGCAACAAAAAACGGCGGCCAGCTATTAGTCACTAACCTTGATATCGAAGCCGACCTGCCGTGGTCACGAATCTTCGAAATCAGGATTACCCCCATCATATCAGTTAAGTATCAATAAACTTATCCACTCCCTATTAGACACAAAAAACCGGGGTATTACCCCGGTTAATCACAATACTATCGTATAACTCGCCGTGCGCCAAGATAACGTTCCTGATAATAAGGCTTCGACAATGATGTTAACGTAACCTCGCCCGCGCCTGAACTTGCATGAATAAAATAGTCTCCGCCAACATAAATACCAACATGGGATGGACCAACTTCATAAGTTGTAAAAAACACCATATCTCCGGGGCGAATATCCTGACGGGACACTGCTAACCCCACATCAAATTGTTCATCAGCCATCCGCGGCAAATCAACCCCGAAATGACCAAATACATAAGAAACAAACCCGGAGCAATCAAAACCTGAAGCTGAACGCCCAGCCCAAACATACGGCGTTCCCAAATACTGCCGGGCAAACCTGACAATTCGAATCCCAGTGCGACTATCCACGCCGCGACTGACCGCCGGATTATACTCTGCTATCGCCTGCCAGGTAGCCGGACCAACCACGCCGTCAGCACTTAAACCGACCGCTAATTGAAAGTCCACCACCGCAGCTCTAGTAGCCGCGCCAAAATTACCGTCCGGCGCAGATTGGTAATAACCATACCCCTGCAACTTAGACTGCAGTTTATATACCAAATCCCCGGTAGCACCCTGCTTCAACAATAGGCTCTCAGCAAAAGCCGAACTGCTAACAACAACCATAACCACCATCAACACTAAAATCGATTTTAAACAAACTTTCTTCATAACGCCTCCCTATACTTTTATTTGGTAATAATAATATTCGCCATAAGTCATGATTTTCCTGCAATATCAACCCAGTATATTCTATTATTTCCTTCTATTTACAAGTACGTTTTTTATTACTTCCCCGCCTAACATTTTTACATAATTATGTTGACAAAGTCTCATTAGTTATGTATAATCTATAAATGTTGACGACATAAATTCCCCGCCGTAATTAATCGGGATGTAGCGCAGCTTGGTAGCGCACCTGCTTCGGGAGTAGGGGGCCGCAGGTTCGAATCCTGTCATCCCGACCATAATCCGATCGTCTACAAAAAATACACCTAACGCCATGCGTTAGGTGTATTTTTTGTATTAACCGCCAAGCCTTCGCTAAACCATTAGAGTTTGACGCGCGCACCTTAGTCAGGCAGGTTCTCCTATTCTCGCTATTCTGGACGCATACCTAACTCCTGCGAAAATCTTAATAAATATCCATCAGGATCTAAAACCAAGAATTCTCTAACACCATAATATTCATTGTTTATTCTATACCAATGATCTTCCGGTTCAACAAAAATAGGATATTTTTCGTTTTTCAAGCGACCTAGCAAAAGAGAAATGTCATCAACTTCAATTTGCAAATTAATACCTCTTCCATAAGGATAGGATAATTTACCTGTTGTCCATGTATCGTTGTTTTTTTCAATCATTATTTGAACATTACCTAGTACTAAAAAGGCAAAGCCCACTTCTTCTCTTTGGTATTCAATATTGAAACCCAAGATGTCCACGTAAAATGAAATACTATTATCAATATCCGAGACACTTAACTCCGGTATTAGACTGTTAAACTTCATATCAGCTCAACCTCTTCAACTATTTTATCAAGTACATTTGGGGCCTCATATTCTTCCACTGGGAATAAACTCTCGATTTAGCAGGCCAAGATGACAGGTTGATCATCGTTTGAATTAAATATTATATATTTCGTCCCCAAATCCCTTTATTTGGCTCCTGCCAGCATCGCAGTCACCAAATGCAAAGAAAGTGGAAATATGGCCTTGGGGTAGTAATATATATAGCGCGTTAAACAAACTATGCCGAAATTATCGGCAGTCACCCATATAAAATAAAAACCGTGCCCAAGGGCACGGTTTTTATCGAAACTAGAACATGTAGTTAACTTGCAATCTGGTATATTTGTCGCTAGCAAGAGCAGCACCGGTTAAAGGATCCTTCATATTAAATTCATAGAATCCTTCCAAAAGAATGTTATTAGCCATGGCATAGCTTACTTGGAAATCCCAAGCTTTGACACCTTGAAAAGGATTACTAGTAGTGCCTTTACCACTAAGCACGCTAACGTTAGCGCCAGTCAGACTAGTACTGATAGATCCCACATCAGCATTTAAATATTCTGCCGCCATCCCCCAAGATCCAGGAGTTGCAACATTAGCGCCTTTATACGCAAGGCGGGCTACATACGCAGTTGGATCACTATTGCCATTAGCAGCTTTAAAATAATCACCGCTGTTTTTCCAGTAATCGCCAACAAGAACGATATTAGGCAGAACTTTTAGGCTTAAACCAGCGCCAATAATATCTAGTTGGTTGCATCTTTGGCTCTTAATATAGTTAGCGTCAATTTTGAAGTTTTTATTAAAAGCATAGTTGAATTGGGTATACCCGATATTATCAACATCATCGAAAATATTAGTAGTATACAAGCTAAACCCACTTATACCTGCATAACCGCCCATTAAGCTAGCTTTGCCTCGTTTGATATTCGCTTGTACCCCATCAGTCATACCTTTGCCACCAGAAAAGTAAAGGGTCTGACCAATATTTAAGTCGTAACGGCCCACTGTCAAGTCCGTGTTTTTCAAGACAAAATCTTTAGTAGTAAAGGCAGCATTCACAACTTTACTTGTATCATTAGTACCAGTAGCACCAAATTCATTGTGATTCATCAGCATTAAACGTCCATAAAAGGAGGTCTTATCATTCACATCAGCTGAAAAAGCAAGACGCCACCGTTCACCCCAAGTCGGGTTAGTAGCACTGTTTTCTTGACTGATATAGCGGATACGAGCATCGGCAGTCAGTTTAATGTTACCGACTTTTTTTTCCAGGTTCGCAACGCGCACGCCAAGGTTGTTTAACTCAGTAGCAAATTCAGCTTGTAATTTTGCAATTACTGCTTTGTCCGCCGGAGTTGCTTTGTCTTCCTTAGCCATTGCTTTGGCGACGATTTGCGCCATTTCGTAACGAGTTACGGTTTTGTTACCTTGGAAAGAGCCATCGCCCATACCATCAATAATACCAGCTTTAGCCAGTTGTTTTACTGCGCCATAAGCCCAGTGGTTGGCTGGTACGTCAGTGAAAGGGTTTGAATTCGCAGCAAAAGCTGTTCCAGCTATGCCTAGTACAAAAACCAATGCTAAAATTAAACTTAAACTTTTCTTCATAAAATTTCCCCCTTAGGTTTTTACTATATAATGAGCCTAAGCAAGGAATGGTTTGAGTTTCCACGTTACCTCAATATTCCTTTGTCAAAGACCCTATATCTATCACTTACTACGAAAGCCGGTCCCGGGTTCCTAAGGTTACACCTCCTTTCACCCCGCTCAGTTTTCTTCAGTGAACAGATCGCTGCTGGCATTTGTATATTTACAAAACAACTTTACTACATTTCTGCACAAAGAAATTTTTTCCTGCTACCTCGCCATAATTTTCTACATTTTTCTACATATTTTTTTAAAAATAAAAATGAACTGTGTAAAAAAATAGCACAGTTCGCTTAGGATTCCATTTTGGGCTATAGAAATTTATTAAGCTTAGCTCTATGAATTATTAAAAATCCCTGCGCACAAAAATCGTTTCTAAGCGATTTAAAATGCGCAGGGATTTTCTAAGAATATAGAAGGAACGAAATTATTTAGGTTGTTTGGCAACCCATTACCGCGTTACCGCATTTGACTAAAGCAAACAGTGGCAATACTGCGGACTCAAACAAACCGTCAGTTCCTGCTCGTTTGATTATAAGATACTCATGTTAATACTATTCAGCTTCTACTTAAAATCCATATGAGTGACCATGAAAATTAAATATAGTAGTCATAGATGAGTTGACCCAAATATTCATAACCAAGTCTTTATAACTAAATGCGATTATACATGTATCTGGATCTGTTGTTATGGCACCGAAAGCTATATTTGTGCCGGAAGTTTCACCTGTATCATAGTAATATACACCATTGCTAATGGTCTTGCCCGTATAAAGTGTGCAACCGCTATAAGTAGGCTTAAAAAACTCGGTATAGCCAGGTATCGTTATAGTGGAGGTTGTGCTGGTCAATACGAACGACCCAGCGACGGCAGTATAGCCTTTGACCACGTAAGTCCACGTGCCATTTGGTAGGCCAGTCAATGTGAAGTGGCCTTCGCTATCAGCAGTTACATCTGTGGTGACACCTGACGGTGAGGTAACCGTTAACGTTATATACGGTACCGAGCAGCTATATAAATCTAAAATACCAATATCCCTTGAGATGTTTTTGCTGTAGGTTTCAGTTTTTATATCATTTTGCCGTTCAACTTTTTGCAGCATTTTATCGGTAAGATCATTCTGTTTATAGTTAGTTTTCATGTTCTTTGTTTGCAAACTGTGCTTGCCGCTGCCAAATGCCAATTGATATGCTACAGTACCATATAAGCCGCGGCTTAAATTGGAGTTTGTATACCCTAATTCAACTCTTAATTGCGACGTCAATTGCATGGTACTTCTTAAGCGGTACCCGATTTCATCATCATGGTATTTATTGTCCCAATAGTAGCCCCCAGCATATACTTTTAGCCAAGGCATATGGACAAAAGATGTACCTGCTTCGATGTCCATCCCTTCAACCGCACGAATAAATAGCGAATTAACGCTGTCGATTTCCCGTTCCCCGGTTACCGGATGATACCAGTTAGCACGGTATTCAGCCAACTTATTGAAATATTCAGCCCCTAGTCCTACTCGGGCCAGATTATATTGGAACCCATAGTCGTAGAAGGTATTAAAGCCTACTATACTACTTTTGTCTAGCGATAGTTTTCTCCATCCCAACCCCAGATTTGCCGTAGAAGAATTTTCGCCGGTGTGAGCATAGCGGCCTTGCCAGAACCATAATCCACCAATATCATTCATTTCTCCCAACGGTTGCAGACTTTCAAGGGAGTACAACGGTTTATTATCATCGCCAAAACTAAGCGATACTTCTGTCCGTTTCATCCATTCTGACCCGTTTTGTTTTGCGTTGTTTAGCAAATAGCCCACAAGATTGTTACCAATTGCCAACCTTTTCTCTTTCTCCGTTAATCCCTCATACGCATTGCTCTTATCCGCCGCAGTCGCTTGTTCAATGCCAGTTTTGTCAATAGTAAGGCTTGTTTCAGCTACCGTATCATTTTCGGCAGCTTCCACCTCCTTTGCCGTGTCTTCGGCAACTATCTTATCAGCTTCCGTCTCACTTGCCGCGTCCTCGGCAAATATCTTATCAGCTTCCGCCTCACTTGCCGCGTCCTCGGCAAATATCTTATCAGTTTTCGTCCCACTTGCCGTGCCATCGGCAGCTATCTTATCAGTTTTCGCCCCACTTGTCGTGCCATCGGCAGCTATCTTATCAGCTTCCGCCTCACTTGCCGCGTCCTCGGCAGCTATCTTATCATTTCCCGCAACAGTTGCTGCGGCCTTGGCAACCGGCTTATTCTTTTCCGCAACACTTGCTGCGGCCTTAGCAACCGGCTTATTCTTTTCCGTAATATTTGCTGCGGCCTTGGCAGCTGTCGCATCAGTTTCCGCAACACTTACCGCATCCCCGACAACAATCTTATCATTTCCCGCAATATTTGCTGTGTCCTCAGCAACTGCCGTATCAGTTTCTGCAATATTTGCCGCGTCCTCGCCAACTGTCTTATTCTTTTCGGCAGTATCCGTAGCATTTGCTACATTCTGGGTGGCTGTCGCTGCCTGTACCGTCGACAAACAACCTGGCTGGCTGCTAACCATAATCAAAACTACTAACATGACGATATATTTAGATATCCCGTTGATTAAAACCAAGAAAAACCCTCCTTCATAAACTATTTTCTAAACTATCTCTTACTTCCTTGACTTCAGCTTTTTCTTTATCGCCTAGCACCATTTGTTCATACTTAGCCAGTTTTTCACCAAATAACGAAGCAGTGCCACCTGGCACCGCTTTCATTTAAATTAGAAGATGAAGTTAATTTGCATTCTGGTATATTTGTCGCTAGCAAGATCTTTACCGGTTAAAGGATCTTTCATGTCGAATTGATAGAATCCTTCAAGGGTGATGTTTTTAGCAAGCGTATAACTTACCTGAACATCCAATGATTTAACACCTTGATAAGCGCTAGTACTACCTACCGTAACAACTTGCGCCCCAGTCATATCACCGCTGATAGAACCATAATCCGCTTTTAAATATTCTACCGCCATCCCCCAAGAATCAGGAATTGTGGCATTAGCGCCTTTATACGCAAGGCGGGCAACAAAAGCTTTCGGATCACTGTTGCCGTTATATGACGATTTAATACCGTCAGCGCTATTTATCCAGTAATCGCCAACAAAAACCAAATTAGGAGAAACTTGGGCGTTTAAGCCAGCCCCCAGGACATCCATTTGATCGCACTTTTGACTCGTAACATAGTTAGCGTTCATTTTGAAGTTTTTATTAAAGGCATAATTAAGTTGTACATAACCAATATTGTCAGCTGAGGTGAAAGTAGCAACACTACTCCCAAAACCAACAGACTTTATGCTGGCATAACCGCCCATCAGACTAGCTTTACCAGTATTTATATTGGCTTGTACACCATCAGTCATCCCAGATGTACCTGCAAAATAAGTTGTTTGACCAAGATTTAAGCTATATCGGCCAATCGTCAAATCAGTTTTATCGAAAAGAAAATTTTTTGTCGTAAACGCAGCATCAATGACTTGGGTTTTATCAGTATTAGTTCCAGTTGTACCAAATTCATTATGGTTCATAACCATGAACCGGCCGTAAAATGAAGTCTTATCATTTACATCAGCGTTTAAAGCTAGACGCCACCGTTCACCCCAAGATGGGTTAGTAGCGCTGTTTTCTTTTTCCACATAGCGAACACGAGCATCGGCCGTCATTTTAAAGTTATCCATTTTCTTTTCCAAAACCGAAACACGAACCCCTAGATTAGTTAATTCAGCTGCAAACTCAGCTTGCAATTTTTGAATTACAGCTCTGTTCGCCGCATCAGCTTTGGCTTCTCTAGCCATTGCTTTGGCGACGATTTGCGCCATCTCATAACGAGTCATGGCCTTGTTGCCTTGGAAAGTGTCATCACCCATGCCATCAATAACACCAGACTTGGCCAATTTCTTTATTGCACTATAGGCCCAGTGATCCGAAGGTACATCTGTGAAAGGATTAGCATTAGCCGCAAAAACTGTTCCAGCCATGCCAAATACAATAAACAATACTAAAATTAACGATAAACTTTTTTTCATAAAATTTCCCCCTTAGGCTTTAATTAATATAATGAGCCTAAACAAAAGATGTTTTGAGTTTCCATATTTGCTCAATATTCCTTTGTCAAAAAGCTCCTATCTAATCACTTAATGTCAAAACTTGGCACTAATCATAAATCCTCCTTTCACTCCATTCAGTTTTCCTCTTTTAAGTGATAGTTTAATTTTTTTCTACATAAATAAATACATTCCTGCCAAAATTTTATTTTTTTCTACTTTTTTCTACTTTTATTTTAAAAATAAAAGGGAACCATGTCGAACTTCGACACAGTTCCCTTTTATTACCATCACAGTTCTTTTTTTTATTTTCTTTATTCGAAACTCACTTTATCCTTTTTCGCTACCGCAATAATATTTTCCGCAAACCGCGGCGGCACCTCTTCATACCGCAAAAAATTCATATCAAACGAGCCACGCCCCTGGGTCATCGACCGTAAATCAATCGTATACCGAGTAATCTCCGCCAGAGGAACCTGAGCCTTTACAACCCCTAAGCCATTGCCAACTGCCTCCATCCCCAGAATCCGCCCTCTTCGGCTATTAAAATCGCCGATAACATCGCCCATACAAGCCTCCGGCACCGTTACCTCAACCCCATAAACCGGCTCCAAAATCACTGGCTGCCCCTGCAGCGCCCCTTTCCGCAGCGCCGACGACGCGGCGATCTTAAACGCCATTTCCGAAGAATCAACATCATGGTACGAACCATCAAACAAATTAACCTTAATATCCGTCATCGGATACCCCGCCAGCACCCCGCCAACCATAGCATCCCGCACCCCTTTTTCCACCGCGGGAAAATATTGCCGGGGAACCGCCCCGCCGAACACGCTCTCCGAAAACTCAAACCCTGCGCCGGTGTTTAGCGGCGTAAGCTCTAAATGCACATGACCATATTGCCCATGACCGCCGCTTTGTTTTTTATGCTTATATTCAACCTTTACATTAGAACGAATCGTTTCCCTAAACGGAATCCTTGGTTCACTTAGCTTAACCTCCACCCCAAACTTACGCTTCATCCGCTCAGCAATTACTTCCAGATGCATATCACTAAGCCCGCGGGCCAATAACTGATGCGTTTCTAAATTCTTTTCCAGAACAAAAGTAGTATCCTCATCCGCCATCCGGTGCAGAGCATTACCCAGCTTATCCTCATCCCCCTTGTTCCGAGCCTCTACCGCGACCGCAAACATTGGCTTGGGATACTTTATCGGCTCAAAAATAACCGGATGTTCCTTATCGCAGATCGAATCCCCGGTCTTAGCCTCTTGCATTTTTGAAATTACAACAATATCACCGGCGTTGGCAACCGTCATCACTTCCTGATGCTTACCCCGCATCGTAAAAATATGGCCAATCCGTTCCGACTTCTCCCGGCTCGCATTATACAGCACCGAGTCCGGCTTTATCTGCCCGGAAAAAACCCGGAGAAAACTCAGCCGCCCCACAAAAGGGTCCGCCGTCGTCTTAAACACCATCGCCGCAAACGGATCGTCCTGTTTCAGGGTAACCGTTTCTTTCCCTCGGGGGTTGTACCCATTTACCGTTCGGACTGTCGGCGAAGGAACCAAACTTACCACCGCATCCAACAATTGCTTTACCCCGATATTTTTCGCTGCCGCCCCGCAAAAAACCGGACACAACTTCCCTTCGTTTACCCCTTTAACCAAACCGGCACTAACTTCCGTATCAGCTAATTCCTCACCATCAAGATACTTTGCCAACAAATCATCATCAGCTTCCGCCGCCGCCTCAACCAAGGCCAGCCTCGCTTTTGCCGCCTTATCCTTTAGCTCTGGCGGAATCGCACTTTCGGTATAAACAGTGCCACTCTTATCTGGCAATAACGCTTTCATCTTAATCAAATCAACGATCCCGCGAAAAGTTTCTTGCGCCCCGATTGGAAACTGCACCGGGACAATACTTAACCCGAAACTATTTCGCATTTGCGTTACCACACTATCAAAATCAGCATTTTCCCGGTCCATCTTGTTAACAAAAGCCAACTTCGGCAAAGACAATTCCGATGCATACTGCCAAACCTTCTCCGTCTCAACCTCAACCCCCGCCGCCGCACACAATACCACCAGCGCGGCGTCAACCGCCCGCAGCGAACTCTTTACCTCAGCCACAAAATCAACATACCCCGGAGTATCGAGAAAATTTAGTTTGCAATTATTCCATTCACACGGAGCTAAAGCCGTACTAATCGTAACCTTTCGTTTGACTTCTTCAGGTTCAAAATCGGTTGTTGACGTCCCATCGTCAACCCGACCGAGGCGAGTAACAGCTCCAGCATTGAGTAGCAGCGCTTCAGCAAGTGAAGTCTTGCCAGCGCCGCCATGGGCAATGATGCCAATGTTTCGTAGCTTGTCGCTTTTATATTCTTTCAAGCAAATCCCTCCTGATTGAATATTTTTTACCCACGCAGCCCTTGAAGCTTATGGTAAAATTTACCTATTATTTCTATATGTAGCTTAAATTTTCCTTCTTTTCAGATAATTCGGCATAACAACCAACCTTCTTATAATAATATACTTTTTCTTTTCAGGCTTGCGTTAGGTGAAAATTAATAACCGCCCATATACTAGGCGGTTATTATTATTTCCGGAATTAGGATTTTTTACAAAAAATACGCATAATCTTCCGCAGCGGCCAAGGTACAGACATTAAATAAACTTTCAATCTCACCGTGCTCGCCCCCCTCTAAATACTCTCTATAATCTATGACGGAAGGCGTTTCCATGTGCTATATTTGTACCAGCCTAGTTATTACTAATATTCACGGCCCCTTCCATTATGTATTATATGTTGAAGATCCATAAAAGTGCTGACCGACTTTAATTAACTTACGAAAATCTAAATGCTGAATTTCCGAACTTCGCCTTGTAACTGTTCAGCTAAGCGGGCAAGTGCTTGGCTCGCTGCCGCGATTTCTTCCATCGAAGCCGACTGCTCCTCAGTAGCAGCCGAAACAGTTTGCGTTTGTCCAGCAGCGTCCTTACTGATTCGGTCTATATCCCGCACTGAAGCAACTATCTGATGACTGCCAGAAGCCATCTGCTCCATTGCCGCCGATATTTCTCTGACTTGAGACGACACCTCCCCGATGAGTGCTACTATCTCCTTGAAGGCTTTTCCTGCATTATTCACGACATCAGCCCCAACCTTCACTTCACGAGTACCTTCGTTCATTGCAATAACGGCGTTACCTGTATCTGACTGTATCTCTGAAATTAGACTAGCTATTTGTTTGGCAGCCTCCTGCGACTGTTCGGCGAGTTTACGTACTTCTTCTGCAACTACCGCAAACCCTCTACCTTGTTCTCCGGCCCGAGCAGCCTCGATAGCAGCATTGAGTGCCAACAAATTTGTCTGACTCGCTATTCCTGAAATAGTATCAACAATTTGCCCAATCTCTTTCGAGCGTTCGCCGAGTTTTGCAACCACCCGCGCAGAACTAGAAACCGACTGCTCAATACTATCCATTTGGTTCATTGCCGCCTTAACTGCCTTGTCCCCTTCATTAGCTGCGGCAGCAGTCTTCTCAGCTACCCCTGACACAACATTCGCATTTAATGAGGCTTGTTGAATTCCTTCCGACATTTGCTCAACAACCGCAGCAGTAGCATTAACAACATTTGCTTGTCTCTCTGCACCATGGGCAACTTCACCAATTGTCGCTGCTACTTGATTTGTCGCTTGGGCCGATTGTTCCGCACTAGCCGTCAGTTCTTCTGAAGATGCAGCCACATGCTCCGCTGTATCAGTAACATTCTTAACCAAACCTCTGAGGTTATCAGTCATCGTGTTAAATTCATTGGCAAGCTGTCCAACTTCATCATTAGATGCAATATCTAGCTTTTTAACCGCAAGATTTCCTTGCGCAACTTCCCGTGCCATTCCGACTAGTAACCCCAGTGGATTGGCAATCATTCTCGAGACCAACCAGCCTATTACTAACGATAAAGCAATCGCAACCAGGGTAACCCCAAGTATCAACTTGTTCATAAACGACGCCACCGCCATACTATTGGCTTTCTCGGCTTCCGCGGCTTCCGCATTATAATCCGCGAGTTCTTTTAATAAAACATTCACGTTGCCAATATGTTTTGACGCATTCTGATCAAAGTATAAGTAGGCCTCTTGTTGTTTTCCTGCTTGTGCCAACGCAATAGCTTTGGGTCGTTCACTCCGGTAAATCTTTAATTCCTCAAACAGCTTGGACAGCCTTTCTTCTTCATACCGGTCAAGCCTAGTCTTGCTGTAGTCTGAAAGCAACTTGTCAACCTCATCAATCCGTTCCTTCATTTCCTGCAACAGTTGCTGTTCCTTTACTTTGTCGTTAAATAGGAACAACTCTAACGTAAGCGCCTCTGTGGCCCTAGTTTGTCCGCGAGCAGCATTAAGCCATTTAATCGCCAACAGACGATTTTTATACATGTCATCCAGTTGATTCGCCATAAGATTAGAAGAATAATACCCTGCGTACCCGACACAACAAAGAAATGCCGCCATTAGTATGACGAGACCAATGATCTTTGAGCCTGTTGTCAAATTACGAAACGTTTGCATATTTCATCTCCTCTTATTGTTTGGTGCTCAATAAAAGAAGGCCCCGTCGAAGCTGAGGCCTTCTCTTATTGAACATGATTTCTTACACCCATATTCTACAGAAACCCGTTAATCCCTTCGACAAATTATGCATTTATTTGACATAGTTCATACTTCCTAGTTCCGCCGAATATATTTGCCAAATCACTGAAAAGTCTATCTTCAAAAGAATATATTCAAATAAATAAGCTTTACGGCAATAACCATCAAATGCTTACCATGTATATATTCCACACTATGAAAACTTGTCTCAATGTAAAATTTAGCTAGTTGTTTTTCTATTGTCTAAACATTTAAAATTGAATGAAAATATGATACACTGAAGTAAATGAAAATAGGGAATGACGTTCATTTCCTATTTTTTTATTTACCTTAAAATGTCGAATAAGATCAAATAAGAGAAGTGTGGTGAAAAACATTGAATAAACTTTTTAGCTTATATAAAAAGTATCATAAATATAATATAATATTTTATTTAGTTATAATTTATATCTTATTTATCATCGCCATATGGACTATCGTTTATTATCGATTAAATTTAGAAAAAGCTAATGAACTAAGTAATGCACATAAATTTAGCGCTAGTTTATGTAAAGCATTGGAAGAACATACAAAAGAAACTATATTAGCTGCAGATAAAACCCTTTTATTTATGAAACATCAATATGAACTTGAAGGTACCTCAATGAAAATAGATATTTATAAACCTAGTAATATACTGGGAGATGATAAGTTTACTTTACTAAGCGTGGCTGATGAATATGGTAATCTTCAGCTAAGTACTCAAGATTCATTTGTATTTTCTAATATTAGCGATAGAGACCATTTTAAATTTCATATGACTAGAGATAATGACGAACTTTATATTAGTAGTCCAATATTAGGTCGTTCATCAGGAGAATGGTCGATTCAATTAACAAGAAGAATCAATAAACCAGATGGAACTTTTGGTGGTGTTATCGTCGCCTCATTAAAGCCTTTATATTTTGCTGATTTTTACAAACAATTAGATTTAGGACCCGCTTTTTCAATTGGCTTAGTCGATAACAATGGCGAAATATCTGCATGGGAATATGGCACAAACTCATTAGTCGGTAAAAATTTAAATATCTTTAACTCAAAAACAATGCACCAAGTATTAACAAATGATCATGGGTCATTTATCGCCACAAGTACCATTGACAATATTGAGAGAATCTACAATTATCAACAAATAGATGGATTTCCTTATATCCTCGTAATTGGTAGATCAGTTGATAAAGTATTAGAAAACTATTATGTTTTGCTAAATGAATATATATTTTTAGCTCAGATTTGGTCATTTATTATTTTTGTTGCAATTATGTTATTAGCATATATGATAATAATAAATAAGAAAGCCGAAGAAAAATATGAATATTTAGGGACACATGATTTTTTAACTAATATCCCCAATAGATATTCTTTTGAAAAACTTTTAATAGAGGAACTCAACAAAAAAAATCCTGGAGTATTATTATTTATCGATTTGGATAATTTTAAAGTTATTAATGATACCTTTGGCCACGGCGTGGGCGATTTCACCTTAATTTCGTTAGTAAAAATATTTAATCAATATTTAAAAGAAACTGATACCATCGCTAGATGGGGCGGAGATGAATTTGCTATATTATTAAGAAATACCAATATTGATGATGGATTGAAAATAGCGGAACAGTTACGAGCATCTCTAGAAGACAATCAAATTGTTATTCCTCTGACCGATATTTGTTTCGATGTTACAGCTAGTATCGGGGTTGTAGCTATTGATGGTAATCTTTCGCCCCAAAGTTTATTAGCCTATGCTGATACAGCTTTATATACTTCTAAAAACAATGGAAAAAATAGAGTTACTCCTATAAGGTCTACTAAAGACAAAGGTGAGATTTCCCAAGTTAATCAAATGTTAACTAAAATACGCCAAGCTTTAAGCACCAAAAGCTTTGAAGTACATTATCAACCTATATATAAATTAAATGGAATGCTTAGTTATTATGAAGCTTTAATTAGAATGAGAGCTTCAGATGGAACGTTAATAACTGCAAATAAATTTATTCCTTTAGCAGAAAAATTCGGCCTAATGTCGCAATTAGACCGATTGATTATTAAAACCGTATTAATCGATATGAAAAATAGATCAAATATAAAAGTATTCGTAAATATTTCCGGTAGTAGCTTAGGTGATGAAGTTTTATTAGAATTTATTGAGAGCTATCTCAAAGAAAGTGGTATAGATCCTAAAAGACTCGGCTTTGAAATAACAGAAACTACCGCCATAAATGATTTAGTAGCCTCTGAAATTTGGATTAATAAATTAAAAGCATTGGGCTGCAAATTTGCTCTGGACGATTTTGGCGTAGGATTTTCCTCATTTTCATATTTAAGCAAACTACCCATAGATTATCTAAAAATCGATGGATCATTTGTCCGAAATTTAGATACTGATGATAAGCAAAAAGCATTAATTCTCGCCGTAAATGCGGTAGCGCATACATTAGGTAAGGAAACAATCGCTGAATTTGTGGAAAATGAAAGGATATTAGAAATATTAAAAGAGTTAAACGTAGATCATGTCCAAGGTTATTATTTAGGGAAACCTGAACCTTTAAAGGAAGAATAATTATTTTAAAAAACTACCAAATATTTAGATATCAAATGCCCACCACCATCCCAATAAAAACATTACCGTCCACAGCAACGCGGCTGCCAACCATACCCGAAGGTCGAATATTGCCATTGGCTCACCTTCTTTCACTGCGCTTTTCCGGTGTTTATCCAAGCATTTAACTGTGTTAAGAGTGATGATTATTGTCCTTTTATTTAATATATATTCTTCCCTTTTATTCTAATACAAGAAAATTTTAACTAATGTCTACTGAATGTTCTTGTGGACAATGATAATCGTTAAAACTCTTTATTAGGAAAGCCGCCTTCACTACATGATATACACTAGCCAAATCTGCGCCGCTTTTTTGTCTGATCATAATCTCCATATTAAAAACCTCGCCGTCTTTTGCTTTTCGCTTTGATAAACTCTCGTGCATTTTTCATTCCGCCCATTTCCGCAAACATCACAGAAATCTTTTCCGTCTCAATTTGCTTTGAATTTAAGCCCTCATACTTAGCTTCTTTTTTCAACTTTAAATAATTGACAAGCCGCTCCGCCGACAACAAACCATCGTTTATGGCTTTTTGTACTGCACAGTTTGGCTCACTAGTATGGGTACAATCATGAAATTTACACTTTGTTGATAATTCATCAATATCGGCAAAGGCTTTTGTAAGATCAGCGCTTTCGATCCCGATTTCCCTCATTCCTGGAGTATCAATAACAACGCCGCCACTCGGAATAACAATTAGCTCTCGCCTGGTTGTAGTATGCCTGCCTTTATCATCGTTCCTTATATCTTTGGTTTGAAGAACATTTTGGCCGATGAGTTTATTTATCAAGCTCGACTTACCAACACCAGATGAACCAATAACTGCGATAGTTTTACCACTACCAAGATAACTTTGGACAGCTACGCAGCCATCCCCAGTCAAGCTCGAAGTAACCAGCACCGCAACCCCACAAGCGACAGCATCAACTTCTAACAGTTTTTGTGGAAGGCTATCGCATAAATCAGCTTTAGTAAGCACGATAACCGGAACTGCCCCACTATCCCAGGCAATTCCAAGATAACGCTCTAATCTGCGAAGATTATAATCGTTATTAAGCGACATACAGATAAACACCGTATCAATGTTTGAAGCTACAACCTGTTCATCCTTCGACGTTCCCGCCGCCTTTCTAATAAAGGCACTTTTTCTTGTCAGAACATGATGAATGATTGCAGTCCCATCAGTATCATTATTCCGGTCAAGCATAACGAAGTCGCCCACTGCCGGATAATCAGCTAAAGTTTTTGCAGCAAAACGAAACTTTCCGGAAATTTCTGCTGTTAACTCGCCATTCTCTGTTACTGCTTTGTATAAGTCTTTGTATTGGGAAATGACACGCCCGATATAAAAATTCGAATATAAGTTAGACTCAGAAATGAACCTTTGACTGAGTCCTATATTTTCCATATCTATTTTACTCAATTTTATATCCTCCAAAAGTTTTTAAAAGTAACTTTTGGGAGGTATATACATTAATTTATTTTGTATGCACCTCCCGCATTGTTACAATATCCACCGTACTATTATTAACCATAAAACAACAACCCCTTTCAATCCCAGATTATGGATTACCGTTTGATGATATCACAAAAATATTGAATTATAAAGCCTCAGCCCCCCGCTCAAAGCTCTGTATTCACATGCCGAATAACTTTGTCCGCTTCCTTGTTTGTCGTCTCAAGCTTATAAAAAATAGCATTAACAAACCAAATACCCCCTCCGCAAAATAGCCGAACCAATTACCAAATCTACTATATATTGATTTTCCTTGATCAAGTTGTATTTCTCCTAGTACCAGCACCTCGTCTTTTTCCGTAGCACATGATTCCATTTTAATAATCTTTCCTTTATTATCACTCAAACTCAATAAGCCCCATTGCGCCGCTCGGGCTATCGCGTAATTTTCCTCAACCCCCCGCATAATCGCAATTCGCGCCCGTAATAACTCATCCGCTTTAAAGTCCAACGCCGGAACAAACAACAGATTAGTCCCAGCCTGACCATAGCCCCGGCTCGGCTCTTCAAAGTCCATATCCTTACAAATAGCAATTCCCCATACCCCCTTGCCGTCCACCTCACTAACCCCCAGTTTCTCACCGGGCGTATAGCGTCCCTCCGCATACGGCAATAAATGTTGCTTATCATACCTTAATCCGATCTCCCCGCTTGGTAAGAACAAATACGCCGAATTATATAGCTTAGAATCAGCCTGGACACTTAACCCTACAATTAACCTGATTTGATTTCTCCGGGCCGCAGTTGCCAAACGTTCCAACTGCTTTGCCTGATCATTCAGATCTAATACGGCAATCTTTTCTGGCAATAATACGACCTCAGCCCCCGAACGTGAAAGCAAATCAATACAATCAATATAGCGGCCAATAATCTTTTCTGACTCCTGCGGCTGCCCCCTCGAAAGCAGATCTTCCACCGTCATATTAATCGCGGCCATGCCGATTCTTACCCTAGGGCCTTGGCTTTGCCCATATAAGCGATACCCGCCAAATATTAAAATCATCATCAATATACTTAGCGGAATAACAATCGTCCTTAACCATAATTTTGAATTTTTACGGTAATACCACGCCAGGGCCACACTAGCCGGAACCAGCAATAACAAAAAAGTAATGCCCCAAATGCCGGTAACCGAAGCAATTTGGCCAACCGGCAAATTATATACTTGTGTATAAGCGATACTATCAATAGCCCCGGCCGGAGAATGCTGCGCGGTACTAAATTCAAATGCCGTCCAACCACTTGCGAAAACAAAACTCCATACCCAATGTTTTTCCTTTAAAACCAAATAACGAAATAGCACTACCATAATTGTAAATACAATTGCATCTAAAATATTTGCATAAACTAAAATAGAAATAGGAATTATCGTATTTGCATAAGCTAAAATTCCACTGGAAAGCCCGAAAAAATAACTAATAAAACTGGCAAGAATAGTATAAACCGACCTTCCTCTCAGCGCATATACCAACAGTGGAATTGGTGCTAACCACGTTAAAATCCAACAATTATATACTCCTGTTGAAAAATAATAAGCTGCCGAACTGAGTATAATCGTTACTACAAAATATAAAAACTCTCTTCCGCCTTCTTTATCAAAAATCTTACTAATCGCCATTCCCTCCACCCCATTTCTCAGCTATAACTGAATGCTTAAGCGGAATATATAAATAATGCTTTGAGTCATAATCATTAGGAATAAATGTCTCATCAAAAAATTGAAAGTCATATCCATCGCCCGGTTCTAGGTTTAATTCAAGCAACAACTTACTATATATCCGTTTAATGGTTTTGGGTACATCTTCAAGTATCGCCGAAATAGAGAATGCTGCGTATTGATTGGCGGGAATCTTGATTGAAACCATGCCCGGCGGAACTACCGCCTGCCCCGCTACTTCAACCCCTGCAACATAAGTAAAATTTCCGGTTGCTTTACTAGCTTCGCTATAAGTTTCATAGCCATAACTGTTGCTAGCATTGATTATATTTTTTATTTCATTAACCCTTAGCGCAAATTGGCTCCAAAGCTTCGGAATTTCTCTATTTTCATTGTTACCACAATACTTCATCCCAATAATATTCATTGCTTTCCGTTTAACAAAAATCGGCTTAAGTTCCTCTTCGCCAAGCTTTTGGGTTAATACTGCTTCATTAAAAACTACTTGATCTAAATTAGCAAGATGCCGTTTATTTTTCCGATATACTTTTGGGGTAAAACCATACATTTCCTTAAACGCCCTTGTAAATGCTTCCTGCGATTCATAGCCGTAAACAACCGCAATATCAATAATCGATTTTTTTGTTTCTACTAATTGAAAAGCAGCCTGACTAAGCTTTCGTCTTCTAATATATTCATTAAGTGTAGTCCCGGTCAGCGCTTTAAAACTTCGGATATAATGAAATTTTGATATGTAAGTAAATTTGATAATATCATCTAAGTAAATAGCTTTATCTAAATTATCTTCAATATAACTTACGATTTTATATGTACTTTCCAAATATTTCATACCAACCTCCCATATCCTATATTTATTATACAAGGAATTCCGGATATTTTTTTGATCAAAATTGCTATTTTACCTACCTCATCGGGCAACACATTTAGCAAAAAATAAAAAAGTTCTAAGAAGATAACCTTAGAACAATTAACATACGTCTTACTTTTTCCCTTTCCCCTGGACATTTGCATTTCCTCAGCTAATAGCCTGACTAGAAATCCATGTTCTTACCTGCTCAATCACCACTAAAATTTTATTATCATTCATAAACTCAGTTGATATAATCATTACAAATAATTCCTATCAAAATGGCTAACGCGACAAAATTCTAGGCACCAAAAACCCCCAACAGCTGACTGTTGGGGGTTTCACAATTTAAGTTATCTGCTAACAAAACATCATCATAACTACACGTTAGACCTTAAACTCTTGGATTATTTTTTTAAGTTGTTCTGCCATTTTAGCAAGACTTTGGCTGCTGGCGGCGATCTCTTCCATCGAAGCGGACTGCTCTTCGGTAGACGCAGATACAGTTTGCGTCTGTCCCACCGTACCTTGAATGACACCTTCCATCTGCTGCACTGATTCTACAATCTGTTGGCTGCCATCAGCCAGTTGTTGCATCGCTCCGGAAATTTCATTAACTTGACCGGAAACTTCACTAACAAGTGTCGCAATTTGCCTAAACGACTGTCCAGCAGACGAAACTACCTCAGTTCCAGCTTTCACTTCTTTGGTTCCTTCATTCATCGCAGTTACCGCTTTACTAGTTTCCGACTGAATTTCCCTAATCAACACCGCGATTTGCTTCGCCGCCTCCTGCGATTGCTCCGCTAGTTTCCTAACTTCCTCTGCCACAACGACGAACCCTCGCCCTTGTTCTCCTGCTCTGGCCGCTTCGATGGCCGCATTCAGCGCCAGCAGATTAGTTTGGCTGGCGATTCCGGAAATCGTATCAATAATTTGCCCAATTTCATTTGAACGTTCCCCTAACTTAATCACAACCATTGAAGAATTGTTTACAGCTTTATCAATATTACTCATCTGATTTATCGCTGTTTCTACCGTACCAAGACCATCGTTGGCAGCCTTCGCCGTTTTAGTTGAACTATCCGATACATTATCAATTTTTAATGCCACGTGCTGAAAGCTATTATTCATTTGATCAACCGTTGTTCTGGTACTATCAACGGTTGCAAGCTGTTCCTCCGCCCCGCCGGCAACCTCTGAAATTGCTACCGCTACCTGATTCGCCGCTTGAGCCGACAGTTCGGCACTGGCCGTCAATTGCTCCGACGCTGCTGCGACCTGGTTCGAAGTATCTTTGACACTCAATACCATTTGGCGAAGCTTCGCGACCATATTTCCGAACTCCATAGTAAGGGATCCCACTTCATCATTGGTTGTTACCAACTCAGCAAAATTCAAGTTACCATTTTTCATATCCTCGGTAATCCTGGTAATTGGCTTTACAATACTGTGAGAAAGCATTATCCCAAATATTATCCCTAGAATAACCATCAAACCGGCTGTTAGCAAAATAATTAAAGTAATACGAGTGGCATATGTATCGGCATCACTTCTACTCTGAGTTGCTTCTTCTTCCTGTATTTTAATTAATTCATTAAAACTAGTCTCTACGCCTTTTCGCAGGTTCCGACCTTCCGAAAAAGAAAGTTGCTGTGCTTCCTTAGTTTTTCCTTGAGCATAGAGGTCAATAACTTGAAGATTAATGCTAGTAAATTTAGTGTGAGTTTCATCAAGCTGAGCTAATAACTCTTTTTCTTTTGGCAGACTCATCAATGGTTTTAGCTTACCAATTCTTTCCTTTACTTTATCGGATTTTTCTTGAATCTCTTTTTTGAATTCAACATTTCCGGTCAGCAAAAAGCCCCGTTCATCATTAGCCTGCCCAGTCAAATAATATTGGATATCCCGCAAAGTCATGATTCCCGCATCAGAATTATCTATTATATCCTGATAATCGGCCCTGACTTTATTTAACCCATATACAGAAATAGCGGTGACAAGCAAAATAAGTACTGATATTACTACATAACCTGATATTATCTTTGTTTTTACCTTCACGAAAACGACTCCTTTTCATTAAAAAGATTAGACCTGTACAGGGAAATAACGCATTTTCTTATTTTACCTTAAACTCCTCTTTATGGCAATTAGGGGGCAGGGAAAAAACAAAAAAGTTCTAAGGCAATCACCTTAGAACCCTTGCTGACTAAAAGCCTCGAATTTCGTGGCTTTTAGTCATTTCCATATTTACATTCAAAATAATTACCCGCTTAGAAATTTACTGCTGCAGTAGCAAAGAATCTATTGCGGTCAGAACCGGCACCAATGTATGAAGACTCATTTATCTTTTTATAATTATAATCACCAATCTTCAAACTAAGATTTTTATCAAAATTATGTTTCCATGAAACAATATATCCTTTGGTATTATTATTAGGGGCAGTTGTCATCCCATAACCATTGTAGTCCACAATACTGGCTTGATCTTCTACATAGTAATAACCTGCTGCCAAGGTGTTTTTTTCATCCACTTTATAGCTCAAATTGGTTTGAAAAGCTTGGTTATCCGTTTGAGCACTATCTTTTAGACATTCTCCAGAAATATTAAGCACATCTGATAACTTATGGGAACCGTAAACACTATAAAAATTGGTACTGCTAGCTTGTAAGGCATAACTGCTCACAGTATCTTTGCCGTAAGCTGCATGCGCAAACATAGCACCTATGTTGCTGTCAGGTGAAATGGCATAACTCCCCTGTACTGCATAAAATTTATCGTTATCGATACCATTTTGATAATTAGTCTTAGCAACAATTAGATTAAAATCAGTAGCTCCTACTTTTTTGCTGACATTTAACGCATAGGGCAAATCATGCCGACCAATATAATAATTAGCATAAGCAAGTCCCCCGCCAAGTGACATTGACTGAGAACCAACGACATAAGAATATCCGCCATTTTTGTATTTTAGGCCCAAGGCACTAATTGCCGCATTATTATTAGCGGTACTGTTTAAATAATCAGCACTAAACCCGCCACTCGCGTTAGTATTAATATTTTGATAACCAAAGCTCGTATAAGCATCCAGATTTTTAGCCAATGGCACATCTACATCTAATGTAAATGTAGTCTTCCAAGCCGTTCTAGTAAGATCTGAACTGCTATAAGTATCACGCTGATCACGATAATGGACGGAAAAACTACCATCAATCTGAATTTCTTGACTAGCGTCTTCGGCTGCAAACGCAGTCCCTACTCCTGAAATGATAACACTTGCCGTCACAACTGCTAATAATTGTTTTTTCATTGTAATCCCCCATAAAATATATCTGAATATAACCAAGTTAGGTTTGCCCATTTATAGTAAAAATTAAAATTAGCGCTTGATCAAAGCAGGGAAAGTATAAGATTGTTGCAATCCGTAACCGGTAAGATTAACTTGATATTTCCCGTTTCCGGTTCGATACACCTCAACCACCGAGTATTGATTATGGATAATAGGATCGCTTCCAATACCATCATTTGCCGCCAAATTGATGTAATGAATGCCATTCAACTCCTCGAAACTTCCATGATGATAATGCCCTTGAAATACGGCCAGCACATGTTTGTTGGATTCCAAAATTGCACGGACTTTAGCGGCATTAGCAACAGCATGAGGTGGTTCAATATTAGCGGCAGGAACCTGCAATAATTGATGGCAAAATATCATCGTCGGTGCGTCATTGGCTGCCAAATCAGCTTTTAACCAAGCCAATTCCTGTTCAGGAATGAAAGTATCTTTCCAATTGAAACTAGTATTTCCCCCTAATGGAGTACCATCTGCCTTATAGGCAGCATCGAGTACTACATAATGAATTTTGCCGGAATTGAAGGAATAATAATGAACCCCTTCTTTAGCCGGAATACCCGTGTTAACTATTTTTGAGGCAAATTCCTCCTTGGTGCAAAACTTCATCTCATGGTTACCCATAACGTGGTAGCGGTTGCCTTTAAATTGTGAAAAAACTGTTTCCACTTCTGTGGTGTATTTTAAACAGGCATCTTTCATCGCCTCAGCGCTGACACTGCCATCGGCTGGTTGATCGTTAAAATCTCCCACTTCAATAATAAATGGCATGTTCATGCTGTTCATTTGTTTTGTAAAAACGTCGACTTTAGCAAGAGCCGCACTATAGTACTCGCATGCGTAATCGTTTATATCATCAGCTTTAACCGCATGATGGATGTCGGTAATCATTCCAAACTTACCAATCAAGTTTTCTTGGCCCTCAGCATATGCACAAGGGACCCCTATGATGAGAATAGCTATGCTTAAAAAAGCGCTAAAAAGCAAAGAACGTTTTGATTTCATGATTACTCTCCTCTAAAATTAAATTTGAAATTACAAAAATTCTATCGATTATCCTACCACAATTAAATTAAATATGTTTTAGCAAGTCGGAAAGATACTACATCAAAAGCTTTAACTTTTCACTTTTTATTGATATCTTTTATGTGCAGTTTCGGAACATATTAATCTCTATGGCAATTCACAAAAATTATGTAGCTCCCCCCCTAATCGTTACAAATTTTTAATCTTTTCATTATTACGCCAGTCCTCAGTAACAAAGTTCTGCTATACCTCCCTCGTTACTAGTCTAGTATAAATAATTTTGTGCAGAGTAATGTTATGGAAATGTTAAACCCATATTAAGGCACACTTTACATAGAGTTAACCATTTGGTAACAAAAAATGTAACCAAGAGGACTACAATAAACGTTAGTTACTAATTTTTAATACAATCGGAGGAAAAAATGAATAAAAAATATTTGTCCTTACTTGCAGGTGCTGGCTTGGCAGTTACTGTATTTGCTGCACCAATTAACCCTGTTTTTGCAAATGACTATGATCAGACCGTAATAAACAGTGATTTAAACGCCGTTTCACTGCCAGATCATATAACACTGACTTGGTCGGCAGATCCTGCTAAAACAATGACCATCACCTGGCGTACCAATAAAGAAGTTAAAACCTGCATCATTGAGTACAAAGAAGAACATGGAAACACCACTAAAATAGAAGTCCAGCCGCAAGCCTTTAAAACTGCAGCAACAGATAATCTACAAGGAGAAGCCAATCTATATACAATCACTTTGAATCAGCTTAAACCGGGAACAAAATATTTATATCGCATTTGCGATGATAAAAACGAGTGGACCTCTTATTCTTCTTTTGTAACAGAATCAAAAGAAACCTTAGTCGCCAATAAATTTAAATTTATTGTCTTCGGGGATAGCCAAAGCGGCAACGCCAAAGTACCAAATTATACTCCTTTTCATACCACAATCGAAAATGCCTTTAACGCAAATCAAGATGCAAAGTTTTTCATAAACATGGGCGATTTAGTAGAAAAAGGTCAAGACTATCAACATTGGAATAATTGGTTTAATGCGACAAAAGACGTAATTGACAAAATCCCTGATATGGTAGTGCAGGGAAATCATGAAACCTATAATGCTAATGACTGGAATAGTACAAAACCTGTTTATTTTGTACAACAATTTAATGTATTTCAAAATGGTCCTGACGGGTTAAAAGGACAAACCTATTCCTATAATTATGGCAAAGTACATTTCGTGGTATTAGACAGCCAAGGCGAAGAAGAAAGTGAAGATCCCCAAGGAACTGTGGATCCTGCCAAAGAACGAGCTATGTTTGAAACCCAAGCGGAATGGTTGAAAACGGACTTAGCAACAAATAAAGATGCGTTATTTACCTTTGTATTTTTCCATAAAACGCCTTATTACAACAAAGGTAACCGGTCCAATATACTGCTTAAAGAAGTTTTTACTCCTGTTTTTGATCAATATCATGTTGATGTGGTATTTAATGGGCATGACCATGCAACCTCTCGAACCTTCCCTATCTATCATGATGAATTTGTGCAAAGTCCGGCTCAAGGAACTGTATATTACGTAACCGGGCGTAGCGGCGCTAAATATTATGGAGATTTGACGCCAAAAGTATGGGATGCAAAATTCTTTGATCCGCAGGATCAGCCTGACTATCAGATCGTAGAACTTGATGGGAAAAAACTTACTATTAAAGCGTTTAAACAAGATGGGACTCTGGTTGATACCTATGTGATTGACAAAGAACATCCGCAGAATAACACCAGTAACACTGAAAATTTACCGTCTCGGTATAATACCAAACAGGAAATTCCCGCTATTGGTAATAGTTTGAAATTAATTCTCTTTGGTAATATGTCCAACGGTCGAACAAGTACCGCCACCCTTGTAAACGGTAAGGCCTATGCCGATATTAATACTATAGCGGCTTATGCTGGCGGAACTTATGATGCCGACAATAAAGTACTTAATATACCACTGGCTCCACAAAAAAAATTCCAGTTGACAGACGATATGTTGACAGATAACAGCTATCTCACTTGAGATAGCTCCCTAAACATTTTTGAAACAATTACTACAAGTCCGCGAAAGTTAATTTTGGCAATCATCTTAGAACCCTTGCTGCCAATATATTTTTCACGCTCCCTCAACAAGCTAGCAACTCAATAATAAAAACCGCCAGACACGCCACCAGCGAAACCCTAAATAAACTACAGCCGCGATACGCCAGCATGACCGCCACGACAAACCCACCCAATCCCGACCAGCTACTTGCCGTCGAATTCAAAACCGCGGGAAAGGTCATCACCGCCAAAGTAACAAACGGCACATAATAGAGAAACGATTTAATATAAACATTCTTGATCTCTTTCCGGATTAAAGTCAGCGGCATTAGCCTTATTAGATAAGTCACTACCGCCATAACTAATATATAAAAATAAACATTATTGCTCATTCAAATCCTCCCTTAGCGGGAACAAGACCGCCGCAAGGCCCGCAATCAGGATTGTCAAAGCAATGATTTTGAAACCTGCTGAAATCTGACTTAACACCGAAACCTTGGTAAATATCAGGCTCATCACCATCGACAACTACAGCGCAATACTTAACGCGCTAATTACCCGGCCGGGTAAAATACTCCCTGATACCACCCCCAGAAAAGTGCCCAGCACCCATCCCGGAATCGCAATACTCATCAATCCATAACTATAAAATGGACTTAATCTGCCGTTCTTACAAACCGACACTCCAAATATTTCATCAGTGACCCCATAGGCAACCAAAAACCGATGGACAAAAGGTACTTTACCATCCAGCTTTTGCGATAACGAGCACGACATCAAACAATACCGTAAGTTTAAAACCAACTGTGTAACCGCCATCTCAAAATATGATGAAGACGCCCCAATCAAGCCAAGAGCGGCAAATTGTCCGGCTGATGTAACATTAGTTACCGACATAATAACGGCTGCCAGCGGCGTAAGTCCGGCATTCTTTGCCATAATACCAAAAGTAAACGAAACTGCAACATAACCAAGAAAGATCGGAATACCATCCTTTACCCCGTTTTTCCAATTAGTAATATTATCGTTCATTAAGCGTTACCTTTCATAAGTTAGCTTTTCGATTTTTATATTTTATCATGTGTAATTGACATAAGTAAAATGAATACTTATAATCATTAAATAAGAAACTCTAATGTATTAGAGGTAACTAAATGAACCGTTATGATGCCTTCATTACAATAATCGAAACCGGCAGCTTTACCAAAGCCGCCGAAAAACTTGGCTACACCCAATCCGCAATCAGCCAAATAGTACATTCCTTAGAACAAGAACTCGCCACCACCCTGTTGCTGCGATCACGCAAAGGTATTACCCTCACCCCAGACGGCGAGGAATTATTACCCTACATTAAAGAACTGCGTAATTCTTACCGGGAACTTATCGAAAAGCAAAAAGAAATGCAAGGCCTGCAAAGCGGGCTAGTGCGTATCGGAACCTTTTCCAGCGTTTCTTGTCATTGGCTGCCGGGCTTAATGAAAGATTTTAAAGAGCGGTATCCATCCGTAAATTTCGAGCTTCACCAAGGCGAATACACCAGCATCGCCCAGTTGATCAAACAAGGCAGCGTCGATTTCGGTTTCGTCAACCCCGCTGCCGTATCCAACCTTAATACCATTCCCCTAAAACAAGATGAAATGTTAGCCGTAATCCCAACCAATCACCCCCTGGTTGCCGCGGAGAAAGTTTCCTTAAAAGAATTGTCCAGCGAACCATTTATCCTGTTAGATGAAGGTCAATTAAGCGAGCCCTTAGAATTTTTCAAACAGAATAATTTACAGCCCAACATCCAATATCAGGTTCATGATGACTATACAATTATGTCGATGATTGAAAAAGGCTTGGGCATTTCTATCTTACCCGAATTAATCTTAAATAGAATCAACTATAATATCATAACCAAAAAAATATCGCCCCCCATTCTTCGTACCATCGGCATTGCCTTTAAAAATAAACAGGCCTTACCCATCGCCAGTAGATATTTTATCGATTTTCTTGTAAAACAATATCGTGACATTACCTAAAAACCATTATAATTAACTGCCGCTAATCAGACGCAAAAACACTGCACCTTCACCCGGAGCAGTGTTTTTAAAATTTTATTCACTTAAGATTTTACCGATTTAAAAATTTGTCGCAAACCCCACTGAAGCTCCATGGGCGTTATACGAAGGATTATGCGTTCTTAAACCATTAGACACATGCATTAGCATAAATCCGATATTAACT
Organism: Bacillota bacterium; assembly: GCA_017889625.1. GTDB lineage: Bacteria > Bacillota > Negativicutes > Sporomusales > CTSoil-080 > CTSoil-081. Next base: position 31,691 of record JAGGAD010000029.1, read on the forward strand.
GAAGAATTTTCGCTGAATTTGTAAATCGCTTGCGGCCCGATCCGCCACATAAAATCATAAAATTGTCCGCCGGCCGGAAATTTTTTGTCATACACGATAAATCCGCCACTCATATCCACTGCCAATGATAGCTTTCCCGAGCGGTATTTTTCATTACGCACCATATAAACAGGCCCGATGCCGACGGCGGAACTTTCTTGAGTCTGGTGCTCAAAAGTAATATTCCCCTGCGGCCGAGTGATTGTAATCCCTCTATACACCGACCTAGTTTCTGTTTCCGAAATTTTCTCAAATATATGTAATGATCCCGTATCAAGCTTGCGGTCAATTTCGTGCGGAATCAAATGGTCCCACTCCAGTTCAAACTTAGCGTCGTCCGCATAGCAAAATTATCGCTCCAGAGGCTTACTTTCTCTTCTGACAATTCGCCCTATTCCTCGCTTTATCCTACATTAAAAATCAGGAAAATTTTATGCTCTACACACTACAAAAGTAGCACTAAAAAACTGTTTACAAGTATAAGTAATTTTTCAGTATCAATAGACAAATATTGAATCATTTATTTCAACTTTTTTTATTATCTTTCTCATACTCGATTGCCCATTCTTCTAAAGCAGAAAGTACTGGTAAAAACTTGACGCCCATTTTCGTTAATGAATATTCTACTTTTGGAGGGACTTGCTTATATACTTCGCGATGAACTAATCCATAACTTTCTAAACTACGTAGCTCTTTTGTTAATGTAGCTTGCGTTAAATTAGGTAACTTCCGTTGAAGTTCGCCAAACCGCAACGTACCCGCTCTTAAAAAATAAATAATTACCATTGACCATTTCCCACTAATAACTTTTTGTACAAAGCCTACCGGACACTCCGTAATATTGGTTTCATCATAGTGATTGTTCATATTTTCTCCCATTAGTATTCAAAAAAATACTATGTATGTAAAATGATCGTACTTGAATATTTTAATAGTATTATGTTAAATTTACACTGTCAAGTTTATCTATACGAGGAGGTTTGATTATGAAACTTGCCATTTTTGGAGCCAGTGGCGGTATTGGCGAATTTATTGTAAAACATGCTTTAGATAAAAGTTATACCGTAAATGCTTATGTTAGAAGCCCAGCAAAGTTCAATATTCTTCATGAACAATTAACTATCATTAAAGGTGAATTGAATGACTACAAAAACATTAAGAGCACCATTAAAGGCTGTGACGCTGTTATCAGTTCATTAGGTTGTCCCATGAAATGGACTTATGAAGGAACAGCGGTTTTAGATGGTCACAAAAACATTGTCCGTGCGATGGAAGAATTAGGTCTATCTCGCTTCATTGGTTTAGCTACTCCCAGTGTAAAATTTGCAAAAGATAAATCTTCATTCGCAACAATTGTCCCTGGTATAATTGCTGGTATTGTATTCCCAAAAGCGAAAAAAGAAATTATAGCCGTTGCAAATACTATTACAAATTCAACCCTTAATTGGACAATCGTGCGTATTCTAGCTCCTAAAGACACACCCTATACCGGAAATGTAAAAACCAGTTTTGGCGATATCAAAATAGACTTCAATATTTCTCGTGAAGACATCGCAGTTTTTATGCTAGACCAAGTAGAAAACAATGAATTTTCCCATTCTATGCCAATCATCGGCAGTTAGAAATAAACTATCTTTAAAATTTATCAGCTTTAACAATCGATAGGTTAATACGTAAAAGCAATAAACCCGAAGCCCTTCAAAGCTTCGGGTTTATTCATTCATAGCAAATATAGCACCTTAGAATTTATGCCATCAATGGCAAGTAACATGTCTATCCAACTTTCGCAATCCATTCTACCTCTAATGCAAACGCTGTGAAACTCCCATTGCCACCCGGCAAAACTCATTTTCCAACCTGATAACTATTTACAGCCGCTGCACCCGGATGAACAAGAACCGCCGCAGCCCGAGCCGCTGCCGCCCGTACCGGGACTACATACACTCGATACCATTTTATTCACCTTAACCGCCCCGCAATCCGGACACTTCACCGAGCCTTCCCAGTTAATCCGGCAAAGCTGCTCAAACCCTTTGCCACACTCTTTACACTTAAATTCATATATCGGCATAATTACGCCTCCCCCTTCTATTCTACCTCAATATCTCACTGCTCAAAAAGAAATTAGCCATCTCCCGGGCCGCGCTCTCCGGGCTATCGGAACCATGCACAATATTCTCAGTAACACTCAACGCATAATCACCGCGAATCGTCCCCGGCCCAGCCTCCGCCGGATTCGTCGGCCCCATCATTTTCCGCACAACCTTAACCGCCTCCGGCCCCGCCACAATCATCGCCACCAACGGGCCCGAAGTAATAAAATCAATCAGCCGGCCAAAAAACTCTTTCCCCCGATGCTCCTTGTAATGCGCCTCCGCTTGCTCCGGCGTTAACCGCATCAACTTAAGCGCGCAAAGATACAGTCCCCGCCGCTCGAACCGGGAAATAATATCCCCAACCGCCCCCGCCGCAACCCCATCAGGCTTTACCAGCACCAACGTCTTTTCCATAAAACCCTCCACCTACTTTACCGAAGAATATTGTCCTGCCAACTCATAATAAAATTGTGCCGAATGCTTGAGATCAGCTATCTCCGCCTCACTAACCTCGCGAGTCACCCGGCCCGGCGATCCCAGCACCAACGAATTCGGCGGAATTACCTTGCCTTGCGTCACAACCGCACCCGCGCCGATAATACAATTATCCCCGATTTTTGAACCGCTTAACAAAACTGCCCCCATTCCGATCAGGCAATTATCCCCCACCACACAGCCATGCACCAGCGCATTATGACCAACCGTCACATAATCGCCGACAATCGCCGGATTTATATGATCAACATGAACCACCGAACCATCCTGGATATTCGTAAACTTGCCAATCCGGATAAAATTCACATCCCCCCGCAGCACCGCATTATACCATATGCCACAGCCCGCACTGATCGTCACCGCCCCGATAACCCGAACGCCGTCAGCCAAAAACACATCCTCTGCCAACGCCGGCGCAACACTATTAAACCGTTCAATCGTCACCTGCTTCATCCGAGCAACTCACGATAACTTTTCTGATCAATCTTCCCCAGCCGTTCCTTTAACAACCCCTTAACCCGGTCCTCATACCCCGAAGCCCCGGCCACGTCACTAATCTCCTTTAACCAAACTAACTCCTTATCCATCAACAACCCCCTGTATCCTAATCCTAAAATTTATATTACAACTTCTAGTATATCAAATTTTGCCATTATCTATATTATTTCCCCAGCCAAAATGATACTCCTCTTAAACAAAGGCTCTTTCTGCTCCCGGCAAATAGACTAATTCGAACACAAGAAAGGCAGTACATTGGCTTATGAAGCATTGTACTACCTTATTTTTTAATGGGATCCTGATTGCTTAGAACCAGCATATGTCACAGGGACGATTCTTTCGACAGCACTATTTTTCTATTGTTCCTGTTAATTAGGCTCTGGATCAAAAAATATTACCTCATAAATATTAGCTTACGGTAACATGAACTCATTTTGTATTTTACTCATTAGAAAATCGAGTCCGTCTTGACGCTTCTTGGCGTCTATTGTATCAAAAACAACGTTGGACAAGTATTTATTTGATCCAGGGTCAACTACAAAAATATCTGCTTTCAAATGATAATTAAAATCATAATCTCCCGCACCAACATTACTTATATCAATAGCAATTACTGGGTTGGAATTTGTCGCTCTCCCATAATCTACAAGGTTTGCTTTCTTAAGAATAAAGGTTTGCTGCTTCGCACTGTTAGTTTCAACTTTACCTATTAACTCCAAGAATTCTGGAGATTTTGGTTTATTATCTCCATTGATAGGAACTTCACTTACCTGAAATTTTTCTGAAATCGTTTTTCTAACCTTTTCTACCAATTCCGGCTTTTCAAGAATAATATCTGACATAAAGACAACTACTGCCGGTTTACTTTCTCCCACTTGATTACAACTTTTATTATCACTCAGTTCATTGGGCGGAGTCCAATAAAAATTTGCAACCAACTGATTAATTAAATCTTTAGCTCCGTCATCCATCCAAGGACTTGTTCCTTCCTTATACCAGCTAAGATATTCCACATATTTCTGAGAGGCCACATCAATAACTGCAACATTTTCCTTCATATCAACGCGAATGCCTGACCAAAAATTGTCATATACGTTAAATGGTGAAATTGTAATCAGCATGACATAATCCGAATTTATGCTCCGCGCATACCTTGCCAACTCACCAATATTTACTACTCTAATATCTTTTTCATTAGCCGGATCAGTTTTTACCTTTTCCGCAAACTCCAAGAACTCCGGCGATTTTGCCTGGTCATCTCCATAAATTACTACACTATTTGCAGCCTTGAATTTTTCATTAAGTGCATTCCTTATTTTGGCGACAGTCTTGCCGTCAGCGAGAATATGCTTATCCATAAATAAAACCACCGCTATTTGTGACTTATCAGGCTTAATATTTACGTCATTGAGGCTTGCTATAGCTGACGGCAAACAACAAAGCAATAATATTAATACCACCAGTATCTTTTTCATACGAAACCCCTTTCTATATAAACGTAACTACCAATTCTATTTTAAGTAAAATTTATCCTTCTTTTACATTAATAAGTAACTCAACATCAATCTTGCCGCTAGCTTTATCTTAGCCGCCCGGCAAATCACCAAATTTTAAAACAGAGACTCTTTCCTGAAACAATAGAGCAGTACAAGGCTGACTAAGCCTTGTACTGCTCTATTTACTCTAATTTTTTCAGTATATCCACTTCACCCTAAACTTTCAAGATTTCAGTTTGCATAAAATTCAATACCTTCATTTTTTACATTCCTATAAAATGACAATACTGGTAGCCAACAATAAAACTCCTCATAATTTTTATCAATTATCGAAAGCGCCCCCTTCAAAATAAGAGGGCGACTATTACGTGATTATCCTATTCTTGAATTCCCGGTATTTTAGGAAGCTCGTCAAAGCCTTTTTGAAGCTCCTCATCTGTTGGAATGTAGTCACTCATTGTTCCTGCGTGGAAGGAATTGTATGCTGTCATATCAAAAAATCCGGTTCCAGTTAGTCCAAAAAGGATGGTTTTTTCTTCCCCGGTCTCCTTACATTTCAACGCTTCATCAATAGCAGCACGAATAGCATGAGCAGATTCTGGAGCTGGCAGGATGCTTTCATACTTTGCAAAGAAAGTAGCCGCCTCAAATACCGCGGTTTGCTCTACTGATACCGCTTCCATATATCCATCGTGATACAGCTTGGAAAGGACTGGTGACATTCCGTGATATCTCAGTCCACCTGCATGGATTGGTGAGGGAGTGAACGTACAGCCCAGCGTGTACATTTTTGCCATAGGGGTAATTTTCCCTGTGTCGCAGTAATCATACACATACCGTCCTCTTGTCAAAGATGGACATGATGCCGGCTCCACTGCTACCAAGCGTGGATTAGCCTTACCTAAAAGCTTATCCCTCATAAACGGTGCAATTAGGCCACCAAGATTCGAACCGCCGCCTGCGCAGCCAATTACTACGTCGGGATATTCTCCAAGTATTTTCATCGCTTGCTCACTTTCCAAGCCGATAATTGACTGGTGAAGCAGTACCTGATTCAGCACGGAACCTAACACATATTTGCAGCCCGCTGTAGTAACAGCCTTTTCTACCGCTTCAGAAATTGCACAGCCAAGACTTCCTGTAGTATTCGGATTCGTTGCTAAAATCTTTTTTCCGGCTTCTGTCGTATTGCTGGGACTGGATATTACGGTTGCACCAAAGGTTTCCATGATTGATTTACGGAAAGGCTTTTGTTCATAAGATGCCTTTACCATATATACTGTGAGCGGAATTCCGAAATAACAGCAAGCTTCCGCCAGCGCCGTTCCCCACTGCCCAGCCCCCGTTTCTGTCGTAAGTCCCTTTAAGCCCTGCTCCTTTGCGTAATACGCCTGCGCAATAGCCGAGTTCAGTTTATGACTTCCGGATGTATTATTTCCTTCGAATTTATAGTAAATCTTCGCCGGAGTTTCTAACGCCTTTTCTAAATTGTATGCACGGCACAATGGTGAAGGCCGGTAATTTTTATACATTTCCAAAACTTCTTCAGGTATATCAACATACCTCGTTGTCTCATCCAGTTCCTGATGAGACAACTTTTCGCAGAATACAGGGTACAAATCTTCCGGTACTGCCGGTTTTCCTGTTGCTGGAATTAACATAGGATCAGGCTTTGCTTTCATGTCTGCACGCAAATTGTACCATTGTGTTGGCATCTGATCCTCAGTTAAATATAATCTGTGTGGAATTTTCTTTGTCATGATAAGTTCTCCCTTCAGTTATCTAAATTTTTATAAACAAAAAAGACTTTTGTCTCAACCTTCACTGAGACAAAAGTCTATACTTCTGTGGTACCACTCAAATTGATGCGAAAACGCACCCACTTTTTCTGCATACACTATGATATGCACTTCCTTGGTAACGGGTGAAGTTCCCGTCAAGTACTACTAGCCAGCTACCTGTAACTGCTTTTCGCCCTGCCCTCCTAAGTCCATTCAGCTAAGGCTTCCCTGTTGCGATTCCACCACCCGCAACTCTCTGTAAGAGACCAGCACAAAACCTACTCTTCTTAATCATTGGTTTCAGTATATTCTTATTAACTGTAATATACGCTTCTAAAAAGATTTTGTCAATCATTTCTTACCCTTTTCTCAATAACTTTCAAAAATATTTTTCAATATCATCAGTTATTAACTTTTACAACAAATTACAGCCTAATCTTATCCTCTGACGATAATAACTGTAATAAATTCCTACTTTTCTGCCAATATTTAGTCGAAACCATTAGTACTAGTAACCAAGCATTTTCACCATCGTTTTATTCAACTACAGATTTGTCAATAGGACTTAAGTATTGAAAAGCAGGACTTTAGTCTTGACTTCATTTGTAGTTTTGTGTATTATTGAGTAGAAAATTGAAATTTTAGCAAACTTATTGAAAGATAAGGACGCAAAGCCGTGGGTCTAAGGATGAATAGTCTATGATTGCCTGGTTGCCGATTCAATAATGAATTGTAGTTAATTGGCACTAGTCTGTTTTTAGATTGGTGTTAATTTTTTTCGCACCAAGATGCTAGTGTTTTATTGTCAATAGCGACCAGAGAAAAAAGAAAATAGGGTGATTTTTTTGGAATATTGGACAATATCAGTCGCTGCATTATTGGTTTATTCAGTTAGCTTTATTTTTTATCGCGTTTATCTCTTAATAAAGCCAAAAAACAAATATCTTTTTGTTAATAATTCTCACCCCATAGATGTTATAAGAACGTACCATGCTAATAAAACTCCTAAATAACAAAACTGTCGCAAGGACGGTTCTAGTGACAGCACTATTTTTCGCACTTTTTCTCTGTTTTTTCCTGTTACGTCAGCTAGTAATCGACCTAATAATTCTGTTTTAACGGTTAGAATTTTTTTCCCGAAGCCGGCTCTCCATCCCCACTAAACTCATACTTTCCTGTACTATAAAATAAAATTCCTTGATAGCATTGGCAAAATCGGTGTTCTCCTGAAACATTTCTATATCCGGTTAGATCATAAGATATCAAATAAATCTGATAATAACTAGCAAGACACGTCCTAAAATGACAAGTTGTGACGGTTATATCCCGGTTATTTTAAATGAGCAGCGCTGAACCCAAAAAGGTTCAGCACTGCTCATTTATCGTTTCGCTACCATTAAATATTATTAGTCGATGTTTTTATCTTCTTCAAAACCTTTATTTTACCATTTTTAACAATTGGCGGTTCGCCGCAGCTTATCAAATTTTAAATTTATGAATCGCCACTTGCAAATCTTCTGCCATTTTTGCTAAGTACTGACTTGACGCCGCAATTTCTTCCATTGACGCAGTCTGTTCTTCTGTAGCTGACGAAATAGTCTGGGTTTCTTCAGCTACATTCCTACTCTCTCTATCAATATCCTGTACAGCATTAACTACATTTTGGGTTCCACTTGTAACTTCTTGAATAGCGGCAGATATTTCATGAATTTGATTATTGATTTCCCGAACCATTGTTAATATTTCTTCAAAACTCCGACCTGCGACCACTACATCTTTTGCTCCTGCATCGACTTCTTTTTTGCTGTCATTCATAAAAACTACCGCACTATCCGTTTTTGCTTGTACTTCACTGATTAATTCTGTTATCTGTTTTGCCGATTCTTGTGATTGCTCGGCAAGTTTTCTGACCTCTTCTGCGACCACGGCAAAACCACGCCCTGCCTCGCCTGCCCTTGCAGCTTCGATGGCAGCATTTAAAGCTAATAGATTAGTTTGTCCTGAAATACTGGAAATAGCGCCAACAATTTGCCCGATCTGTTTTGACTTTTCTTCTAACTCGCCAATTACTTTGGCAGTGTCATTCGTTTTTTGTTCAATGATGTTCATTTGATTTACCGCTTGTTTTATTGCCTGCTCTCCATTATTAGCGGTCAACGCTGTTTTCTCAGCCGAAGTTGAAACAACCGTCGTATTGTCGGCCACTTGATTAATGGCCTTAGATATTTGTTGAACAATTTCATTTGCATTAGTAGCCAAATTTAATTGATTTTCCGATCCTTGTGCAACATCAGTTACTGAAGCTGCTACTTGAGTAGATGCCTGCGCCGATTGTTCCGCACTGGCCGTAAGCTCTTCAGAAGATGACGCTAATTTTTCCGAAGTATTGGCTAATTGCTTAATTAATGCTCTGATATTTTTATTCATTACATCAACCGATTTCGTTACCGTGCCAAATTCACTTTTGTCCCGCAAATTTTGTTCAGAAACCTCTTTTGAAAAATCCCCCTTGGCAACGGTTTCCAAAAACCGCACAACATCTGACAAGCGTTTTGTAATACTTTTAGAAATGATCGAACCAAGTAAAACCCCTAAGAAAATCGCTATAACAATAATACTAATAAAAATTATATTGGCTGCCGCAAAACTTTTTTGGTTTTCCTTATTCAGATCTTCAGCCGATTGTTTAGTTTCTTTTGTTAAATTAGTGAGATTTTCATTAAATTGTTCTATTAATGATTGAACTTGTTGTTTATACAATGCATAAGCTTCTACATCTTTATTCTGTAGAGCAAGTTCAATTACTTTACTTCTTGCCTCGCGATATTTTCCTAGAACATCGCGCATATCTTTGACTTCGGCTTTTTGTTTATCACTTATTGGCATCTGTTCAAACTTTGTCAAATTTTCATCAAATAATTGAGCTCTTTTATTAATTTCATCCACTAAACCTTGACTTTGTTTCTGATCCTTTGTCAGCATTAATTCCATTATATTTTTATCAATATAGCGTGCATGTATTCGATTGTCACTCATAAGCTCAACTGCAATTAATTTTTCATTATACATCTTATTAACAACCACGTTAGAATTGTTCAAAAACAAGTATCCGGTGACACCAACACAAATCAATCCAATAATTAAAACTAAAATTAATAACGCTAATCTTTGTACTACCTTAAGATTATTTAACCAATTCAAATTCAAATTCAATCGCCCCTTAATATTTAACATTTACTTATATACGCAGTTTCGACAAATTGTGCCAAATTCCTGCATTATCTACCTCTTTTTAAAATTATTTAGAGTTAGAATAAAAAAGCTTGCTTAATTGAAAGGCGAGATGCCACTTTGTAAGGCGAGACGCCATTTTGTAAATCGACAAGTGAATATTTGTAAACCAAACGCAGTTTTTGTATTCGAA
>JAGGAD010000083.1 GCA_017889625.1 Bacillota bacterium
ATATCCGGAAAACTATAAGGAGTGTACTGTTGTAGCAAAAAAGGAACTTGCGGATGATGCACGGCCGGAGCTTGTAACAAAGGTGGAAAACATGAAAGACTACGATGTAATATTTATGGGCTATCCGATTTGGTGGAGTGATATGCCTATGGCAGTGTATTCCTTTATGGAAAGTTACGACTTTAGTGGTAAGACGATTATTCCATTCTGCACATCAGCTGGCGATGGCCTGACTGGTAAGGAAAGCAGTATTCCTAAATATGCTAATGGTGCTACAGTATTGCAAGGCATTGGTATAGAAGGTAAACGTGCTCAGGAAAATCCTGACAGTGTACGGACAGAGGTACGACAATGGCTAACGAAGCTAGGATTTGTTAAATGATGATAGTGTATAAAAAGCCATGGTTTAGTGTTTTACTAAATCATGGCTTTCTTTTGTAAAGAATCACCAGCTATGCTGGTGAGAGGGGGAGATCTTTAGCGGTCAGTGAAGAAAAAACGACCTCGAATTGTGCTACTATAAAATTGGTTTCGCCAGCCAATTTATAGAGACAAAGGAGGTCGTGTCCGAATGGACAACAACAGTCTAGCACCCACGAAATGGAACTGCAAATATCACATTGTTTTTGCACCAAAATACCGAAGAAGGGAAATTTACGGGAAATTAAAAGTTGAAATCGGAAAGATATTACGGGAATTATGCAAGTGGAAAGGGATAGAAATCCTGGAGGCTAATGCATGTTTAGACCATATACATATGTTGGTATCGATACCAACATAGCTATCAGTGTCTAGCTTTGTTGGTTTTCTAAAAGGAAAAAGTAGCCTAATTTTATTCGAGAGACATTCAAATCTGAAGTACAAATATGGGAGCAGACATTTTTGGTGTCGCGGATATTATGTGGATACGGTAGGACGAAATAAAAAAGTGATACAAGAATATATAAAAAATCAGGTACAAGAAGACATGGGAGCAGATTCAATCAGTATAAAGGGATATAAAGACCATTTTAAGGGTGACAACAGCTTATGCACCTGGCGAAACCGGCGTGTACCTTGAGGTACGTGCCATTAATCACCCCTTATAGGGGTAGAACAAGCCGCCCCCGCTTAGCGGGCGGTCTTGACTAGGAGAATCAATATATGCGAAATTTAGGTAATATTGTTTTAGTGATTATACTGTTGCTGATGATGAATCATCAATTGCTGGGAAGCCGACCCCATGAATATCTAGGTGTGATCTTTATTTTGTTTATACTACTACATTTGAGAGCCGGCTGGGGTTGTTTTAAGACCTCGTTTAGGAAAAAGCAATCTATAGAGCATAGTATAGGAATATATATTAATCTTTTGCTCATAGCTGTAGTGATGGCGACTATTATTACCGGGTTATTGATCTCAACAACTATGGTTTCTATCATACAACTTCGGGGATACACGACTATTTTAGCCCATGAACTGCATCAGGGAAGTGCCTATGCCAGCTTTATTTTAATAGCCATTCATCTAGGATGGCATTGGAATTCAATATGGACTCATTTAGAAAGGCGGCTTCGGTTTGTGACTGGTAAAAGATATTATCAGCGGGCAAAATATTTCATAACAAGTACTATTATAGGTTATGCAGTATATGCTTCTTTTGTAAATCATATTGGAGATTGGCTTGTAATGGAACATATGATAAGCCTAGAAAACGGCAGTATACCCTTAAAGCACAGTATAGATTTAGCTCTAATTTTTGCTGGGTATATAGCAGGAGCATGCGTGTGCAAAAGAATTATCGCAAGAGGTATATAGAATAAAATCTTTGAAAAATTGCTATTAATTTTCTGCAAGTGATAAGTTGTTTTTTATAGTTTATGTTTTTATATGGAAGTGTTACGAAAAAATAGCTTATCAAAAAGGCTTATTTGAAAACAAAATGTAATTTGAATTACTTTTTGTTGTTCTAAATCGTTAAGTTCTTTTTAGTGCTTAGATATTTAGGAAGGCTCAAAATACCGTGGCAGAGTAAATGAGTTGCAAGATTGATGAGATCTTCTAATGGAATTCGTTTTTTATCATTAACCCATTTGCGATAAATTTCCAAGACAGTAGTATTTAAATAGGTTATAATAATGTCTTTTGTATAACTATTCATTGAGCCAATGTGATCAATATGAGATTCATTATGTTCTATGATTTTTTGATTAATTCTGTCACTAATATAACGAAAATTTTTTGAACAAATGATTTTTTCATGAAGCGAATCTTGTTGTGCAAAAAAAAGCAAAAATTGACGAGTAATTTCTGGTAGATCATATAATCCATTCATATTATGTGTGCGATTAACATAATTTGAAACAAGTTCGTCCATAAACTCTTCTAACAATTCATCTAAGAAAGAATAGTGAAGGTAAAATGTACGACGATTAATGCAAGCGCGTTTAGTTAGTTCCTTGATGCTGATTTTTTCATAATCCATTTCGCTAAGCATTTCATAAAAAGTTTGGCGAATGGCTTTTTTGGTGCGTATGATTCGAAGATCGCTTTTTATTGGCTCGGCCATAATCATTCACCTCTTAAATATTAAAGCATTTTTTATTTTAATACATTGCGTTGACAAGAGATTTTTGGTTAGAGGTTTTTGAATAAATGCAAATGCAAATTATCTATATGCTTGTAAGCATATTTGTTGCTGTAAATAAGGTTGCTTTTAGATAATGCACGGTAAAACATAATATGGGGTATATTTCACATTGAATAATGCTGTGTAGTCGTAATATCATTCGAGCTTTTTTATAATATCAATATAATTATTAAGGATCTACAAGGAGAAAAAATAATGAAACAAAATAAAGTTGTTTTAAAAATAGCAATTTTGTCTGGATCTATATTGGTTGCAAGTGCGGCAGCAATTACGGCAAATATTCCACACATGGCAAATGCTATGCCATCTCAGCCATTAGCAATGGTTGAAATGCTAACTACAATATCATCGCTTTTTCTTATGGCTGCGGTACTTACAAGTGATTTTATTGCCAGAAAAATAGGTTATAAATTAACTATTATGACAGGTCTTTGTATTGTAGCAGTTTCTGGTGTTTTACCAGCTGTTATAGGAAATTTTTATATTGTGCTAGTATCGCGAGCATTTCTAGGTTTTGGAATAGGGTTATTTAATTCTCTGTTGGTTGTTATCGTGAATTATTTTTATGATGGCAATGAACGTTCTAGTGTATTTGGTATGCAAAGTGCTTGTGAAGGATTAGGGGGGGTAGCGGTTACATATATTGCTGGACAACTTATGGGTATTAACTGGCAGGCACCTTTTTATGCCTATTTGATTGCTGTTCCTAGCGTTTTGTTGTTTGGCTATTTTGTTCCGAATATACCAACAAAAATTATTTTAGATAAAACTAGGGGGGCGATAAAAAAAGAAAATATTCAACAGACTTCATCTAATAACAGTTTTAAAATTGCTGGGTATATGGGACTGATTTTTATTATCGCAATTTTATATATGACAATGGGGATAAAGACAGCGACACTTATGTTAAATAGTGGTTATGCAAATCTAAAGGACGCTAGTTTGGTGTTTTCTTTTGTTGGAATAGGTGCTATTTTTTCAGGATTTTTGTTTGGTCGGTTGATTGAGTGGTTGAAGCAATATACTCTAATTGTAGCATTTTTTTGTATGGCATTATCAATGTTTTTAATTGGTGTATCAAATAATACTTTTTTAACTGTTGTGGGAGGATTTCTTTTAGGATTTGGTTTTCGGGTAGCTATGCCATATTTAATCAATAAAATTAATACCGGGGATATTCCCAATAAAGGATTGGCAACTTCACTTTTATTGGTGGGGTACAACCTCGGTGTGTTTGTTACACCGTATGCTAGTTTGGTTTTACAGAACCTAATTGGGACGAACAATCTGCGTACACTGTTTTATGCGGATGGAGCAGGGTTTATCATTTTAGCAGTAGGTGCTTTGTTATCAGTAATGCTGCAACAGAAGGATACAGAAAATACTTTGACTGAAAATAGATTAATCAGCTAAAAATACAAATTTTATTTATTAGTGTGGTATATATCACATTTTCCGATCGTAGTCGCATAAAAATAATGATATCAATATAATACAGTTAAAATATAAAACAAAACAGAAAAGAGGACAAGTAATGGAAAAACGTATATTGGGAAAAAATTTAGAAGTATCGAAGCTTGGCTTAGGCTGTATGGGTATGACTGCTGGCTATGGTGCAGCAGCAGATCATGATGAATCCGTAAAATTGATTCGTAGGGCTGTAGAACTTGGGGTGACCTTTTTTGATACCGCAGAATGCTATGGTCCATATGAAAATGAAAAGCTTGTAGCAGAAGCATTGGCTCCATATAAAGGCAATGTTCAAATAGCAACTAAATGCGGTATCCAGGTTGTAGATGGCAAGCAACTTTTAGATGCACGTCCGGAAGTTATCGAAAATTCGGCAGAAATGTCTTTGAAACGGCTTGGGGTGGAGGTCATTGATCTTTATTATCTGCACCGTGTAGATCCTAAAACACCAATTGAAGCAGTGGCTGAGACAATGAAGGAGCTTATCAAGAAAGGAAAAATTCTCCGCTGGGGATTGTCGGAGGTTGGGGCAGATACCATCCGCAAAGCCCATGCAATTTGTCCGTTGACGGCTGTACAGAGTGAATATTCTATGATGTGGCGTCAACCAGAAGTGACAATTTTCCCTACTTTGGAAGAGCTAAATATTGGCTTTGTTCCATTCAGTCCTTTAGGTAAAGGATTCCTTACAGCGAAAATTAAGAAGGATGCTAATTTTGAGAAATCAGATTTTCGCAGTATTGTACCACGTTTTACTGCTGAAAATATTGAAGCAAACCAAGTGTTGGTTGAACTCATCGAGAAGACTGCGGCAGACAAAGAAGTAACACCAGCCCAAATTGCACTAGCCTGGGTATCCGCACAAAAGCCATGGATTGTTCCAATTCCGGGGACACGCAAGCTGAGCCGGTTGGAAGAAAATCTTGGTGCGGCGGAAGTAAGACTTACTATAGATGAAATTAATCAATTGAATGGGGCTTTAGATAAAATAAAGATCGCTGGCGAGCGTTATCCTGCTGGATCTGATTTTGCAAAGCGTGCAGGTAATTAAATGTTATAGGCTAAAAGCGTGGGATGCTAAAAAAATTGTTTGTTATGACAACAGTTACGGCAATGAGAATTTAATTTATAACAAATTTTAATATTTAAGGAGTTACATAATGGAAAATTTAGTACTGCATAATGGTGTAAAGATGCCGATTTTAGGATTTGGCGTGTATCAGATTACGGATTTCGCAGAGTGTGAACGTTCGGTATTGGATGCGTTAGCGATTGGTTATCGTTTGATTGATACAGCCCAGGCCTATCAGAATGAAGAAGCCGTGGGCAGTGCTATAGCTAAGAGTGGTATTTCCAGAGATAAAATTTTTGTTACGAGCAAAGTCTGGATTTCTAATGGTGGTTATGAAAGAGCGAAAGCTTCAATTGACGAATCCTTAAATAAAATGAGTTTGGATTATTTGGATCTAATGCTTATCCATCAACCGTTTAATGATTATTACGGCACTTATCATGCGATGGAAGATGCCTATAAAGCAGGGAAACTTCGTGCTATCGGGGTAGCAAATTTTTATCCGGACCGGCTGATTGACCTTTGTCAGTTTGTCGAGGTGGCACCAATGGTGAATCAGGTAGAAACTCATGTATTTGATCAGCAGGTAAAGGCAAGGGAAATCATGGATAAATATCATGTAGTTCATCAGTCGTGGGGGCCGTTTGCTGAAGGACGCAATAATTTCTTTACTAATCAGATTTTAAAAAAAATCGGTGAAAAATATGGGAAATCAGTTCCGCAAACAGCTTTGCGTTACTTAATCCAACGCGGTATAGGGGGTATTCCGAAATCTGTTCATAAAGAACGTATGGAGCAAAATTTTGATGTATTTGATTTTTCTTTGGCAGAAGCTGATATGCGGGAAATTTTGCAAATGGATACAGGTGAAAGTTTGTTTTTTTCACACTATGATCCGGAAACTGTTGAATATATAACACGTTTGAAAAGATAGAAAAATCTTGACGGATGAAAGCGAATTGGTAATAAACTTTATGAGAAAAGAGGACGATTATGAATCTTAAGCCTTTAAAAGATCTTGCTCTGGTAGTGCTTTTCTTATGCGTTTTTTCTGGCAGTGCATTCGCAGTAGAAAAAACAAGCGTACAATCACAAAAACCAATCGTCATTCAGGAGCAAGGAGCTTTTTCAGCTGGTGGTAGTGTGATAACAACACCAGGAACGTTTGATCCTAAAAAACTTGCAGATCCAACGGGGCAGACACTTCATGGGGATCATGTTTCTGTTTTTTATCAAATTCCGGCAAAAGCTCGTAAATATCCGCTAGTATTTTTACATGGTGCCGGACAATCGGCGAGAACTTGGCAGACAACACCCGACGGTAGGGAAGGCTACCAAAATATTTTTCTGCGTCGAAATTATAGTATATATCTTATTGATCAGCCTCGCCGTGGGCAGGCTGGCCGGAGTACAATAGCAGGTACAATTCCGGTAATAACTGATGAACAAATGTGGTTTGACATGTTCCGGCTAGGCGAATGGCCAAATTTTTTCCCGGGAGTGCAGTTCCCGAAAGACGAGGAAGCTTTGAATCAATATTTTCGTCAGATGACACCAAATACAGCAGCATATGATCCGGATCTTATTTCAAACGCTTCAACTGCAGCTTTAGCTAAAATTGGGCCAAGCATTTTGGTAACACATTCACAGGGCGGGGGCCCAGGCTGGCTTACAGCGATGAAAAGTGAAAATGTTAAGGCCGTTGTTGCCTATGAGCCAGGCAGCCAGTTCGTTTTTCCGGAAGGAGAAGTTCCAGAAGACATGCCGAGTGGCACAGGTACTTTAAAAGGCTATCCGGTACCATTAAAAGATTTTATGCAGCTTACTAAAATACCGATTATTGTTTACTATGGCGATAATATACCTACAGAGACTTCAGATAATCCGGGGCAAGATAATTGGCGTGTACGGTTGAAAATGGCAAAAATTTGGGTAGATACGATTAATCGTCATGGTGGTGATGCAACCGTAGTCCACTTGCCTGATATTGGAATTTGTGGAAATACACATTTTATGTTCTCCGATTTGAATAATGTGCAGATTGCGGATTTACTATCGAAATGGCTGAAGAATAAAGAGTTGGATTGAGCGACGTTATAAGAAAAAGTAACTCAGTCGATAGCTGGGTGCTTTTGATGTAGTAGCATCATTTATAGTTAAGGAGGTTTTTTTTATGAAAGTATTATTGGTTAATGGCAGCCTGAACCGTTCAACGGCTAGGTGACCGTAGCCAGACTTGCTGGACACTTAGAACAGCTGATAGAATAACCACAATAAGAAAGGCTGTGTTAAGAAATGAAAGGCAAGCGATTTGATGCTG
>JAGGAD010000030.1 GCA_017889625.1 Bacillota bacterium
TGTAGTACCGTGAATTCCGTAGGCATCGAAATTAAGTCCCATCCAGCGGCTACCTAGTACGCCGCCGGGGTTAATGATTTTGCTCGCTATAAGGTAGTTGCCTTCTGGAGTTGGCGTCGCTGGCTTACCAATGGCAACCGGATATTGGTGTAATGGGGAATTGCCTTCAAAGAGGGTAAGCTGACGGGAAGACTTAGCGATTAAAATGTTAGCACGTGAAAGGAATTGATTTCTTAATGGCTTAACGACTGGAGTTATTTCCTTTGTGGTGGTCTTATGTAGTCGGCAATAGGTAATAGGATTAATTTCGCCGGTAACTGCTAAACCATTTATTTCTTGAAAATTACTCACAGCATCAACGGTATTGGCATCGTAGAAACCATGAAAATCGGAGTGGTAGAGACCGTGGTTATAAAGCAACTTTTGAATTTCACAAATCATAGGATGGTGACTGTCCTCGGTAAAGTTAGCAGCCGCTAGATTGCGGTAGGGCAGGTAAATAACTCGAATCTGCATTTATTTACTCCTCCTGTCGAAATAGTGAACTAAAGCTAAACCATTATATGCAATAGCCGGAGAGAGTGTTTT
The DNA here is from genome assembly GCA_017889625.1 of Bacillota bacterium. GTDB lineage: Bacteria > Bacillota > Negativicutes > Sporomusales > CTSoil-080 > CTSoil-081. The sequence continues at coordinate 589 of JAGGAD010000030.1, forward strand.
GTGACAGCTCGTATAAATCTGGTTGGCAGGGGGAGAATATACTGGATATAAGAAACTGTACTTAGAAAAAATTGATTTACCAATTGCAGGCAAATTTACTTGGGTGTAGAATAAATTACTTAAAATAAGTAAATTTGCAAGCAGGGGTGTTTTTATGGCAGATGAAAAAATTGAGCACGAACTTCAATTGGTGGTATTCGTATTAGATACTGAAGAATATGGATTGTCAATAACTAAAGTTCAGGAAATAAACCGAATTATCCCGATTACTAAACTTCCTCAAACACCTGATTTTGTGGAAGGTATTATTAATCTGCGCGAACGGGTAATTCCTATAATTGACTTAAGAAAACGCTTTCAACTAAAAATATCCGATTATAATGAAAATAGCAGAATTATTATTGTTGAAGTTTGTGGTCAAACGGTAGGAATTATTGTAGATGCTGTCACTGAAGTAATTAGACTGCAAGAATCCATGATTGAGCCGCCGCCACAAAATTTTATTTTGGATGCGGAATATGTGGATGGTGTTGGTAAACTGGATAATAGATTGTTGATCTTATTAGATATTGACAAAGTAATTACTAGTAATGAAGAAATTTTACTCAATGATTTCCGGCAGATTGGAGCATAAGTATTGATTGTTGAAGCAAGAGCCAAAATAAACCTGGCTTTAGATATTCTACATAAACGTAGCGATGGATATCACGAAGTAGAGATGGTGATGCAAACCATTGCCTTGGCGGATGAAGTAAGTCTGGACGAACGGACTGAGGGCATCGTTATAGAAACCAATATGCCAGAGTTGGATTGCGGACCATCAAACATAGCTTATCGTGCGGCAGCGCTGGTGGCTGATCGTTGTGGGGTGCGCCAAGGAGTCCGGATATTTTTAAATAAAAAAATTCCGCTGGCCGCTGGCTTAGCTGGTGGTAGCGCTGATGCTGCTGCGGTGCTAACTGGTTTAAATAATCTATGGAGATTAGGATTATCAATAAAAGAGTTGGAAAATATGGGGGGATTGCTGGGGTCGGATGTACCGTTCTGCCTGAATGGCGGAACGATGTTGGCCACTGGACGAGGTGAAACCCTTTCGCCATTGCCGCCGTTGCCTCATGTCTATATTGTCTTGGCTAAACCTCAAGTTGCTGTATCGACGGCTTGGGCCTATCAAAATTATCAGCAGTCTAGGGTTGGGCTGCGGCCAGATATCCGGGGAATGGTTACCAGTTTATTAGAAAATGATATTGCTGGCGTAGCCAGGCGAATGGCTAATGTTTTGGAAACCGTAACTATACCTGTGCATGATGAGATTGCTGAGTTAAAAAATATGATGCTAAAAAACGGTTTAGTTGCTAGTATGATGTCGGGCAGTGGACCATCAGTATTTGGGTTGGCTAATGATTATCGGCAAGCATGTAATGTTGCCGAACAACTTAGGCATTATACGGCTGGCTGGGTCACTGTTACCGAGAGTGTTAATGCGGGAGGGGAAAAATGGAACGCCGGTTATCGCCGATAAAACTTAATGGCTATAAGCCTCTGTGGGAAGTGGTAAGTGAAGCTTTGCGTGAAGCTATTGTCACCGAACTATTAAAGCCTGGTGAACGGCTAATGGAAATTCAGCTGGCTGAAGAACTGGGAGTTAGCCGTACTCCGGTGCGAGAGGCTATTCGCCGCTTGGAGTTAGAAGGATTTTTAGTTACGGTGCCTAGACGGGGAACATATGTATCTAACTTGTCGATTCGCGATGTTAATGAAGTGTTTGAAATTCGTACGGCACTTGACGTGTTAGCAGCGGAACTGGCGGCTGAACGGATAACGGAAGAAGAACTTGAACGAATGGAACGGCTATTGGTTCAAATTAGTGAGCATATTGACAGTGGCGATGTTGATAAAATCGTTGAAGCTGACGGTAAGTTCCATGATATTTTGTATCAAGCCAGTCGCAATGATCGGTTGGTAGGAATAATTAACAATTTACGAGAACAGTTTACCAGGTTTAGAGCTATTTCTATGGCTTACCCTGGAAGGTTGAAAAATACGTTGGAAGAGCATCGGCGTTTGGTGGAGGCTATTGCTCAACGCGATGCGGAATTAGCCAAAGAATATGCCCGCGAGCATATGGAAAATGCCGAGCAGATACTTCTTATTGATCTAAGCGAACGTAGGCGGGAACCATAGCTTTACCTAAGGAGGGACGCGTGGATGCATGACGCCATTATTCTGGCGGGCGGCGAAAACAACAAACTGTTAAATCAAGGTTGCTTTGAGGCGTTAATTGATATTGCCGGTAAGCCCATGGTTACTTTTGTTGCGGAGGCGTTGGCTGCGAGTGGGCAGGTAAGACGTATTTTTGTTTTAGGACCGTCAGAAGAGTTGGCAAAATGCCAGTTCCCGGCTAATACTATTGTGCTTGAAGGCGGTAAAAGCATTGTAGAAACCATTCGTAGGGGGATGGTGGAACTTGGCCATAATGAAATGACGCTCGTAGCTACGGCGGACATACCGCTCTTGACGGCAGAGGCGGTGAATGACTTTCTGGAGCAGTGTCAGCGGGTATCAGCTGATTTATATTATCCGATTGTTCGAAAAGAAATTAATGAACGTCATTATCCGGGTGTTCGTCGTACGTATGTCCGGTTTTGCGAGGGGACTTATACGGGTGGTAATTTATTTTTAGTTAAGCCGTCGATTGTTGATTCTTGTGCTCAGATGGCTGATAAAATAATTGCCAATCGAAAAAATCCGTTACGTCTGTGCCAGTTGTTGGGTTGGCCATTCGTTATTCGGTTTATATTTGGAATTTTGCACCTTGCTGATGTAGAGGCAAGAGTAGAGACTCTTCTAGGTATAACGGGAGCGGTTATTCAGTCGCCATATCCTGAATTAGGGATTGATGTAGATAAACTGAGTGATTTAGAGTTGGTTAGATCGACTTTTTCAGTGCGGGTATAAATAAAAAATGATAGTGTTTAGCGCCAGCGCGATATAATGTCGCGCTTTATTACTTTATTTTGTGAATCTTAACTTATTTATATATTTTTTGCAGGATTTGTTCTTGATGCAGAGAAAATGAATAAAAATGTTTATGGCAAGGAAATCGTTCGGATTTTCTGCTGGTTATGGAGGACAGATATGGAAAAGATACGGCGGCAGGAACGAAGAATTGCGTTAACCAAGATATTAGTTGATCATCCAAATCATTTGTTTTCACTAAGTTTTTTCAGTGGATTATTTATGGCTGCAAAATCAACTGTTTGTGAAGACGTTGATGCTATTCGCTTGGCAATGGAACAATTTCAATTGGGAAAATTAGAGACAATTTCAGGTGCTGCTGGAGGAATTAAATATACCCCGGTTAAGGCTGCTATTAAGATAGAAGAAATTTTACTTGAGTTAGCGGCAAAGTTGTCAACTCCGGATCGGATTATTCCTGGTGGATTTATTTATATGTCTGATATTTTGTTTAATGCCCAGTTAATGTCTCCGGTGGGAGAGGTGTTTATGACTCGTTTTAATACTTCCGCACCGGACTATATAATGACAGTCGAGACGAAGGGGATACCGTTGGCTTATTCAACGGCAAAAGCTTTTAATCTGCCGTTAATAACTGTCAGGAGTGGTAGCAGGGTGACTGAAGGTCCGACGGTAAGCATAAATTATGTTACCGGATCTTCTAAACGCATCCAAACAATGTCAGTACCGCGCCGGGCTATTCCCGAAGGAGCAAAGATATTGATTATTGATGACTTTATGAAAGCCGGTGGTACGGCACGGGGGATGGTGGAGTTAGCAGAAGAAGTGGGCGCGGAGGTTGTGGGTATTGGAGTATTGGTAGCGACTGCACAGCCGGAAGAAAAATTGGTAAAAGACTATGTACCCTTGCTTATCTTACAAGCGGTAGATGAGCATAATAAAATAACGGACATTCGACCGGCTAGAAGGGACTAATATATTTAAAAGAGAGCATCAGTTTTATCCTAGAACTGATGCTCTTACAGTGGTTGAGGCAAACGGTAAAAGTTGCCGGTGAAAAGAGGTTTAAGATCATTTATAAGTGTGTCGATGATATAGTTGTTGTGGATAACGATACTACGGTTGTAGCTATACCCTGTGGAGTAGGGTGTATTTATCGGATGAATGACGGGATAACTTAGTATAAAAACGTGTGATGTGATGTATGCGGAAGAGATATTGGTTGTTTTGCTTAAATCCGGCTATAATATGACAATAATTTAAAAGGAAATCAGAGTATCATGTCGAAGAGTAAAATGTTTGAGAGTACGTTGAAAACAGGGGGATCAGGGATGGCGGATTTTGTGGCCATTGTGTTGGCGGCTGGTAAGGGTACCAGAATGAAATCAACACTGCCTAAAGTATTGCATGAGGTTGGCGGCAAGCCCATGGTTAAGCATGTTTTAGATGCCGCGAAAGCTTCTGGGTCTACACGAAATATCTTGGTTATAGGATTTGGCGGTGAGCGCGTACGTGAAGTTGTTGGATCTGATGCTGAATACAAAGTGCAGGTCGAACAACTAGGTACAGGGCATGCTGTGCTGGAGACACGAGATATGCTAGCCGATTACGATGGTACGGTTATGGTACTTTGTGGCGATACGCCGCTGCTTGACGAAAAACTATTAACTAAATTATTTTTTGAACATCGTAATGCGGGGGCACAGGCAACTGTTTTAACAGCAATAATGCCAAACCCAAATGGATACGGAAGAGTAATCCGTGATCAGACTGGGCGGGTAGTTAAAATTGTTGAACAAAAAGATGCAACACCTGATGAACTTTTAGTGTGCGAAATAAACACTGGAATTTATTGCTTTGAAAGTAAGACACTATTTTCGCTACTAAGCGGCATCACCTGCGATAACGCTCAAGGTGAGTATTATTTAACAGATGTAATTGGAATGATGGTCTGTGGCGGGGGGAAGGTATGGGCTGTTGCTGCCGATGATTACCAAAAAACTATGGGTATCAATTCTAGGGCACAATTAGCTGAAGCCGAGGGTATTTTGCGACAGCATAAGCTAACTAGGCTTATGGACAGCGGCGTTACTATTATGGATTTAAACTCAACATTCATTGATGAAGAGGTTAACATTGCTCCTGATGTGATTATTTATCCATTTACGTGGCTGGAAGGAAAGACCACAATTGGTACAGGGTCAGTAATTGGGCCAAATGTAAGATTTACGGACACTGTTGTTGGCGAAAATGTAACGGTACATTTTACTTATGCTCATCAATGCCGGTTATGTAATAACATAACAGTTGGGCCGTATGTTCATTTACGGCCGGGCACGGTTTTGGCTGATAATGTTAAAGTTGGTAACTTTGTTGAAGTGAAAAATACTAATGTCGGCATTGGCAGTAAGATTCCGCATCTTAGCTATGTGGGTGATACTGACATGGGTGCGCGGGTTAATATTGGTTCAGGAACAATTACAGTAAATTATGACGGGACTCATAAACACCGCACTATCATTGAAGATGATGCATTTATCGGCTGCAATACTAACTTGGTGGCTCCGGTTTCTGTTGGAAAGGGAGCCTATGTGGCTGCTGGCTCAACTATCACTAAGAATGTGCCGTCTGAGGCACTGGGGGTTGCTAGAGCGCGACAGAATAATATTGCAGATTGGACAACGAAACATAAAGGGCGAAAATAGTGGGGGGAGAAAAATGGTATTAGAGAATGGAAAACGGCTTAGAATTTTAACAGGTAACGCTAATCCTAAATTAGCTGAGGAAATCGCAGCTTATTTAGGGCTGTCGGTGGGAGAAACCTTTGTTGGACGGTTTAATAATGGTGAGACGCAGGTTATGATTGATGAAAGTGTGCGTGGCGCCAATGTATTTATTGTTCAACCAACCTGTCAACCGGTAAATGATACGCTGATGGAGCTTTTAATTATGGTTGACGCTGTCCGGAGAGCTTCGGCTACTCAGATTACAGCAGTTATTCCTTATTATGGGTACGCTCGTCAGGATCGTAAAACCCGGGGCCGTGAACCTATTTCCGCCAAGTTAGTGGCCAACCTATTGACCACTGCCGGGGTGACCAGAGTTGTCACGATGGACCTCCATGCTGGACAGATTCAAGGATTCTTTGATATTCCAGTCGATCATTTGTTAGGTGTACCAATTTTATCAGATTATATATCAGCTAAACAGATGGATGATTTAGTAGTGGTATCTCCGGACCTTGGTGGAGTATCTAGAGCCAGGCAGTTAGCAGATAGGCTTCATGCCCCTATTGCAATTATTGAAAAACGTCGCCCGGCTCCAGGTGTGGCTGAAGTTATGAATCTTATTGGTAATGTTGAAGGTAAGACTGCGGTAATTATTGATGACATTGTCGATACTGCCGGATCATTGACAGAAGGTGCTAAAGCTCTTGATAAGTATGGGGCTAAAGAAGTTTATGCTTGTTGTACGCATGCTGTACTTAGCGACCCGGCGATAGCAAGGGTAGAAGCGTCCAATATAAAAGAACTTATTGTTACAAATACAATTCCGCTTCCGCCAGAAAAATGCAGCCCGAAAATTAAAGTATTATCGGTAGCGCCACTCTTTGGGGAGGCAATTATTCGTATTTTTGGCGACTTGTCAGTAAGCAAACTGTTTGACGCGTAAAACTATGTTAGAATATATAATTGAGAGGGCGGGGGTGGCCGATATACCGGCCATCGCCGCGCTGTTTACCGAGAGCTTCAAAGCTAGTGTCCTGCATCACTGTGGAGGAAAAGTGCCAAAACCTCAAGCGATGCGGGACGTATTTGCCTTAGTGTATGAAGCTGAGCCCAAAGCGGCCTTTGTAGTTCGTTTGAGCCGAGATAGTAGCGTGGTAGGGTATTGCTTTGCTCCCGCGCTTCTTACTAGGCTGTGGATTCGAGCGGTGCTGGGGGGACACGTGTTTAAATGGTTTTGGCGGTGGATCACTGGTCAGTATGGTTTTAGTTTTCAGCCAGTTAAAGTTATCCTATTAAATAAGGTAGCTTTCTTACGGTCGGCAGCAGCGCCAACCAAGGCGGCTAATGCTCGGATTTTGTCCATCGCAGTGGCGAAAAGTTTTCGGGGGCAGGGTATTGCGGGAGAACTTATTGCGGTGGCGCTTACATACTTTCGGTCAGCTGGAGTGAGAAGGGCTCGACTTGAAGTACGCCCCGACAATATTGCCGCTGTTAAGGTATATAAAAAACATGGTTTTGTCGATGGTGGATTAACCTATGATTCGCAAGGACCTTGGCTGATCATGTTTAAAGAAATGGAGTAAGAGCTACTATGCTGGACTTGAATGTACGTCTGGTTAGCATCCTTGGGGTGTTGACAGTGATCGTTCTGGTTGGGCTGACATTTGATTATTTCGGTAAACTGCGCCGACAGTTTCGGCTTGGGCTTTTGGTGGCATTTTTGGGGATTGCAGCCGGGGGCTTATTTACATTTATGGCGGTAATCCCGGATGAAAAATTTTACGGACCTGTTTTTTCCGAGGTTAAGACATCACGAAAGGTTGTAGCGTTAACCTTTGATGACGGTCCTTACCCGCCATATACTGGACAGATTCTAGATGTACTTAGGGAAGAACAGGTTTCAGCAACTTTTTTTGTGGTAGGGAAGAATGCGGAAAAATATCCGGACTTGGTGCGGCGTATAGTGAACGAAGGGCACCAAGTAGGAAATCATACTTATAGCCATATGGATTTATTAAAAGCGGATAGCAAGACAATTGCTCAAGAAGTTGACCGGACAAGTGCTATTATTTCGGATATTACAGGAAAAGAAACTAGACTGGTTAGGCCACCGCATGGCTTTCGTGATGCTGTGGTAATGGAAATGATGACTAAACGCAACCTTAGTGTTGTGGAATGGTCGATAGCTAGTAGAGACTGGACTAATCCCGGGGTGGACGAAATTGTTAACCGAACATTGAGCAAAATAAAAAATGGGTCAATAATTCTTTTGCATGATGGGGATGGAACAGCGCAAGCCGCTTCGCGAGAAGAAACGGTTGCGGCAGCTCGCCGCATCATTGACGAACTAAAGAACCAAGGGTATATTTTTGTTACTGTAAGTGAGATTGTTAATCCGGAGGAATAAATGAAGATAATCGTAGGTTTGGGCAATCCTGGAATCCAATACAGTAATACCAGACATAATGTTGGATTTATGACAGTAGATAGATTGGCAGCACATTGGCAAATAGCTTCTTGGAAAGATAAATTTGACGCATTAGTAGCTGAATACCGTGGCGCTGACACTGTGCTATTAATAAAACCCCAGACTTATATGAACCTGAGCGGTTTGGCAGTGAAGTCGATAGTTAATTGGTATAAACTATCCGCCGAAGATATCACAGTTATTTATGATGATCTCGACTTGCCGGTTGGAAAGCTGAGATTACGAGCTAAAGGCGGGGCTGGTGGTCATAGGGGGATAGCATCGTTACTTGCCGAACTAGGCCAGGATAATTTTTCCAGAGTACGTGTTGGCATCGGTCGTCCCCCTGAGTACATGGAAACCGCTGATTATGTGTTAGGGCGGTTTTCGTCTGAAGAAACACCGTTGATAGAACAAGCAATTAAACGCGGGACTGAAGCAGTCGAAGCTATTTTGCAAAAAGGGCTGGCTAGAGCGGCCAACGAATATAATAGGTAATGACAATAATTAGTGATTAAATGAGGTGAAGCGCTTTGTTGACTGCGCTATACGCAGATGCGAACGGAGAAATATATGACGCCCCTGGATATGGCGCGGTAGGACGAAGTGGGTCGTCTGATTTGCTACTTACAATGGAAGATGTTATTCCGTTGCCTAAAGGAACGGATTTGATGTTTTTACCGGGTTGCAGTGCAATTGCCGAGCACTCTGGTAAGCAAGAACCAATTGCGGGGGCATTATTGGCGGTTGCGGCAGTGTTGCCCGTTGGTTATACCCGGACACATCTTCCGGCATATGTTAAACAAGATGAGGCCCCGATATTGCCGCTCTATGGCTATACGGCGGTAGCGTCTCATAAAGATAAACTATACGTGGCGGCGGTCAAAAGTGATGATAATACCAAATGGCATCCACATCGTTTTAACACGCCGGATTTAGCAGATAAAATTTCCAAGGTTCGCCAGGAAGTTGGTAATAACCGTTTGGTGGAGCATTTAGCTAGATGCTCATTGGAATGGCATTGCTGTACAGCCGAAAATTTATTTTACCATCGTTGGGAAGCTGGCATTCCCGTATCGCCAAACTGCAATGCCAACTGTTTGGGATGTATTTCACTTCAGCCTTCAGGCTGCTGCCCGGCAGCTCAGAGTAGGATTGATTTTAAACCGAGTGTAGAAGAAGTAGCGGCAATTGCGGTTTATCATCTTAAAAGTGCTCCGGAAGCAATAGTAAGCTTTGGGCAGGGCTGTGAGGGCGAACCGTCGTTGGCGGCAGACACCATTGCCAGCGCAATTAAATCTATTCGTAAACAAACAGGGCGCGGGGTAATAAACATTAATAGCAATGCTGGGTTTACAGAAGGAATAAGGAAGATTGTCGATGCTGGCCTGAACACTATACGCGTTAGTGTAATCAGCGGGCGGGAACAAACGCATCAGGCCTATTATCGCGGCAATTATTCTTTGAAAGAGGTAAAAAAATCAATTGCCTATGCCAAAGAAAAAGGGGTATATGTATCCTTAAATATGCTGTTGCTTCCTGGACTTAATGATTTGCCGGAGGAAACTGCAGCTTGGCTAGCTTTTATTCGAGAAACCGACATAGATATGATTCAACTTCGCAACCTTAATATCGATCCGGACGTGGTTTGGAGTGCCATAGCCCCGGTAACGAACAAGCCAATTGGCATAAGATTATTTATCGATACCTTGCGCCGGGAATTCCCGGTTGTAAAAATTGGAAATTTCAGCCGCTATGTAAGCATTGAACCATAATCAAATAGATTATATAAAATGGCACACCATGATGAAATATACCTTGGATCAATTTCATCATGGTGTGCCATTTTCGTTGGATTGCATAGTTCCTACTCAATAGTGGGGAATAAAGCGTGTAGTTGAGTGGAAATCTATAGGGGTGGTCGGATCAAAAGTGAAAAATTTCGGCATGAAATATTTATTTGATAGTATATTTTGTTAGTCGTTGCAAACATATGAAGGTTATTACGAAATAATAGCGAATTTTGTAATATCACCAAAAATCAACTGATATGTAGGATGTATTATGAAAAGGAGGCTGAATAAATGGGTGTTAGAGTTATGGTTGTAGATGATTCTACTTTTTCTAGGGCGGTAATTGCAGATGCGCTAGCGGAAGGTGGCTATGAAGTTGTTGGTGAGGCTGAGTCTATTGATTCATTGATAAAAATATACGATGAGTGCAAACCTGACGTTGTTACTATGGACATAGCCATGCCTGGAGCTGATGGGTTTGAATGCAGTAAAGCTCTTATTATGCATGATCCCAAAGCTAAAGTTGTGTTGGTAAGTTCGATGAAGGATGAGGAGACCGAACAGGAGGCTAAGCGTGTCGGGATAGTGGGATATGTCCAAAAACCTGTAGATGCAGAGTCATTAGTAAAGATAATTAACAATGTTATGGCACCAGATTCTATGTATAAAAATTTAGAGCATTCGGCAGTAGATATTTTTAAAGAAGCATTAGCCCAAAGCATTACCCGGATGACTAAAACCACGGCTGAATTTGAGGATGGAACTGTGGGCAATCAGGCCGTTTCTCAAGGAATTACAGTAGTGATTGGAATTATTGGGAAATATTCAGGAAACATGATTTTTGATTTAGCTGTTGACACGGCAGATAAAATGGCTAAGGTTATTTTGCGGCGCGAAGCAAAAAACCGGGAAGAAGTAGTTTCCTTAGTTGCTGAATTTGCTAATGTCGTTGGTGGTGTAGCATGCTCGATGCTGAACAAGAAAGAAAAGGCCTTTGGACTTAGAGTGGCTCCGCCGAGTGTTTTTTATGGTGAAGCAACTGAAGTTGTAAGTCCTAACATCCAATGCCAAAACGTATTTGCGGAAACTGATTTTGGACGCATGGCACTGAGCGTGGGCTTTAAGAAGGGGTCAGTACTATGGATGTAAATTCGATAAATCCTATTTTAGATGCTTTTGTTAATATATTGCCACAATTAGGATTTAAAACTATAGAAAAAAAAGCGGTGAAAGTGGCCGAATCCAGTTTGCGGAGTTCGGGTCTAATTGTTAATATTGGTGTTATGGGACCGCTTAAAGGGGCAATATTAATTGGGATGGACACTGATTCAGCTAAGAAGTTTGCCTCAAAAATGATGATGGGTATGGAAGTTGCTGAGCTTGATAGCTTGGCGCAGAGCGCGATTTCCGAAATGGGAAATATGGTCTGCGCTAATGCCTGCACTAATTTTAGTCAGTCAGGTATGGGTGGACTGGATATTTCGCCACCGACACTGTTAATTGGTAAAGATGCAACAATTAAGTTGTCAGTGCCTAAAGTAATTGGTGTTACTTTTGTAGTTGATGGTATCACAATCGACGTATATGTAGGATTATTTTAGAAGCTCTCCGATGTTAAAAGTAGTAAGTTTTGCCGCTGAAACTGCTTCTCTTAGCAAAACGGATAAACAAATTGCAGAACTGACAAAAGCCATAGAACAAAAGCCAGATGACTCGACATTATATTATAGTCGAGGGGTAGCGTATTATAATAAAAATCGCTTTGAAGAGGCAATTAAAGATTTGACTAGAGTAGTTGAGGTTAAGACCAGCGATGCTAATGCCTACTTATGGCGCGGTTTATCGTATAATAGATTAGGACAAGAGGAACTAGCCTTGAACGATTATAGTCAAGCTGTAATCTGTAATCCTTTTCTAGAAGAGGCTTATTACAATCGGGCGGCTATTTTTGCTAAGCGTGAACAATATGAATTAGCATTAGGTGACTGTGAACGAGCTATACAGAATAATCCTAATAATGCCAATAGCTATCTTATTCAAGCGAATATATATGAAAACAATCATTTATATCAAGAAGCGATTGTTACTTATAAAAAATTACTGGCAAACGTTATGCTTCAAGATAGTGAAGCGATAAAAATTGCTAAAGAGCATATTCGAGTGCTTGGGAGCACTCTTTAAAATGGTAATTTATGTATTTAAAATGCTTCGCCAAGCTTGGCGAAGCATTTTGATATTAACATATAAAAAACAACGGTGAGAGCTATTTCCGATCTGCTCTCACCGTTGCCCGCCTTTTTCCATCCACCTTACTACGGCACCACCCGTAGTAATCCCTATACTAGGATACAACAAGTTGCGATAAAAATCAAATGCTTTATTATATATTTTTTCACTTCTACACATTAAAATAGTCAAGAAAGGAGTTATAAAAAAATGCAAAATATTATATTCAAAACATTTTTTAGTCACCGGAAGGGGGGCGATGTTGGTTGAAAAAAATGGATATTTTAATCTGCGATGACTCTATGTTGGTACGCAAGAAACTAAAAGACTTGCTAGAAAAACTAGAATGCCAGGTTTGGGAAGCACGCAATGGGGAAGCGGGTTTTGAGATATACCAACAGGTAAATCCCCACATAGTATTCATGGATATCGTAATGCCGAAGATAGGTGGGTTAGAAGCTTTAAAAATGATAAAAGACTATGATCCGAAAGCTAAAGTAATAATGCTTTCGTCTACCGGAACAGCAACAAAGCTAACGGAAGCAATAAAATGTGGTGCGGTTGACTTTATACAGAAACCGTATGACGATGAACAAATTCGTTGCGTACTCGCGAAATTTTCCGGATAAGGGTGTGGTGGAGTGTATAATCAGTATTTTGGTCAATATTTATTAAATAAAGAGCTACTATCGGCTGAACAATTACGGGATATCTTAAATCGGGAGCGATTGACTCGTCCTAGACTAGGTCTGCTTGCGATAGACGCTGGATTATTAACGGTAGCACAAGTGGAAAAAATTCATAGTTTGCAGCATGCTATGGATAAAAAGTTCGGTGAAATTGCGGTGGAAAAAAATTTTTTAACTATCAAGCAAGTTGAAGATTTATTGATAACCCAGCGAGGAAGACGGCTAAAATTAAGCCAGGCAATAGTTGATGCTGGATATCTCAGTTTGTCACGCTTAGAAGCGGTCTGGGAGCAATATAAAGCTGAGACTAATTTAGCTGATGGGAAAATTGATACCCTTTACGGAAATCTTGATAATATTGTCCGTGCGGTTGTTGATTTTTCGTCAGCAGGTACTAAAGCAAAGCTGCTTTATGAATACATAGCGCTGATGCTCCGAATAATTCCCCGCTTTTTCGATGAAGAACCAATCCTAACGCTTAGCAATGAAAAAGTGCAAGGTACACTTATTTCCCAGACTATGACCGGTGTAATAAGTATATCTACCGGAGTGATAATGAATGATGAGTTGTTATTGGAAATGGCTAAACGTTATAGTGGTGAAGAACTTATTGAAGTAAATGAATTAGCGCTAGACAGTATTGCGGAATTTCTGAATGAAACTAACGGAATCTTTACGGTAAATATGTCTGAATCTGGGTTCGAGTTAAACTTAGAGCCGCAGGAAGTTCAGGGCGATGTATTGCCGAGTCCACGGGCATATCGTATCCCTATTGAAATATCGTGTGGCACGATTGACCTATTCATTTGCATTGGTGATAAAATAATTTAGTGATAAATATGCAAACAAGAAAAAAGTAAAAAATAGCAAGTTAAAACTTGCAAATATTGCACATGTTTTTTGGTTATGCTATAATGACATAGCGTGTAATCAACCGACAGTGCAAAGCGAGGTGCAATGATAGTGAAAGAAAAGATTCATCCAAACTATAGTGAGGCAAAGGTAATTTGCGGTTGTGGCAATACCTTTATGACTGGATCCGTAAAAAAAGAACTTCGTGTAGACGTATGTTCAAAGTGTCATCCATTCTTTACCGGCCAGCAACGTGTAGGTGCTGCCCGTGGACGTATTGAGAAATTCAATAAGCGTTACGGACAAGAAGGCTAAGAAGGAGCAGAGCAGCAATGCTCTGCTTTATTTATAGTATTGAAAAAAACTAGAATGGACTTTTATATGAGAGGTGAGATTAACCGTGGGACCTAAAGTATATGTTGGCGGGCAAGCGGTTATCGAAGGGGTAATGATGCGTGGACCTAAGTACATTGCCACTGCGGTTCGCGAGCCATCAGGGAATATTATTGTTCAGAAGGACCTTGTAACGTCGGTCACCGATAAGTATCCAGTGTTGAAAAAACCGCTAATTCGTGGGGTGGTCATGCTGGTTGAGTCATTAGTGATTGGCCTTAAAGCACTGTCATTTTCGGCCCAGACGGCTGGAGAAGAAGGTGAAACGCTTAATACCAAAGAAATCGTTATCACGATGCTAGTAGCCCTAGGCTTGGCGATAGTTCTCTTTATTATAATCCCGACCTATGGGGCTAAATATATCCATAGCACGGTCAGTGATTCTAGGCTGCTCAATTTATTTGAGGGCTTGCTTAGGCTGGTAATATTTTTTGTGTATGTGGCAGGAATTTCGGCTTTAAAAGATATCCAGAGGGTCTTTCAGTACCATGGCGCGGAGCACAAGACTATTCATGCATATGAAGCTGGATTACCATTGACTGTTGAAAATGTCCGACCGTATAGCACCCTTCATCCCAGGTGTGGAACTAACTTTTTGCTTATCGTAATGGTAGTAAGTATTTTGGTGTTTGCTTTCTTAGGGTGGCCTGATTTGTGGCTAAGAATTTTGTCAAGGATAGTACTATTGCCGGTAATTGCCGGAATAAGCTATGAAGTACTGAGATTCGCGGGACGAAGTAAAGCGGGCTGGGTCGCATGGCTTATTGCGCCGGGGTTATGGCTACAAAAGCTTACCACTAGGCAGCCGAGTGATGATCAAATTGAAGTAGCGATAAAAGCATTGGAAGCAGCGAAGCCTGATGATGTTGACGAGGTGAACGGTAGTGCTTGATAAGTTGCAAGCGGTTGAAGATAAGTACATAGAATTGGAGAGCCAAATTAGCGATCCAGCAATAATGGCTAACATGGCAGAATGGCAGAAGCTGACTAGAGCTCATTCCAAACTGACAAATATAGTTGAAAAGTTTCGTGAGTATAAAAATGTATGTCAAGGTATCAATGAGGCCAAAGCGCTTCTTGATGATAAACTTGATGATGACTTTCGGGAAATGGTAACAGCGGAATTGTCTGATTTAAAAACAGCAGAAGAATGTCTGGCTACTGAACTTAAAGTGCTTTTATTGCCGCGTGATCCTAATGATGAGAAAAACGTAATCATTGAAATTCGCGGTGGGGCCGGTGGCGATGAGGCGGCGCTCTTTGCGGGAGATCTTTTTCGTATGTATACGCGTTATGCGGAAAGTCGTGGGTGGAAGACTGAAGTTATGGATGCTAATCCTACTGAGTTAGGTGGGTTTAAAGAAGTAGTATTCGTGGTAGAAGGAGACGGTGCTTACTCAACATTTAAATATGAGAGCGGCGTTCATCGAGTACAGCGGGTACCGTCAACTGAATCAAGCGGACGTATTCATACCTCGACTGTAACTGTAGCCGTTCTGCCGGAGGCTGAAGAAGTAGAGGTCGATGTTAAGGCTAATGACCTTAGGATTGATACCTATTGTGCCAGTGGTGCAGGCGGTCAGCACGTCAATAAAACTGAGTCAGCGGTGCGGATCACTCATTTGCCGACTGGTATAGTCGTGCAGTGCCAAGACGAGAAATCTCAATTAAAAAATAGAGATCGGGCCATGCGGGTACTTCGGGCTAGACTGCTAGAACTGGCTCAAGAATCGCAACACGCTGAGGTGGCTGAAGCGCGTAAAAGTCAGGTAGGTACAGGCGATCGCAGTGAGCGGATTAGAACTTATAATTTTCCGCAAGGCCGGGTTACAGATCACCGTATAGGACTAACTCTGCATAAGCTGGACTTTGTTTTGAATGGCGATTTGGAGGAATTGATTGGGGCGCTGGTCACAGCTGATCAGAGTGAGCGACTAAAGCAGGTTGAGTGATGATGATAGATAAAAAGTGGACAATTGGCGAAATTATAAATTGGACCAAGCAGTACTTTAGTCAAAAAGGAGTGGATAGTCCGCGCCTTGATGCGGAAGTGCTGCTTTCCCATGTGCTAAGACAGGAACGAATCTATCTATATGTAAATTTTGATCAACCGTTAGAAGCAGAGGAACTAAGTCGTTATCGTGAGTTGGTCAAACGTCGGGCATCAAGAGAACCAGTGGCTTACATCTTGGGCTGGAAAGAATTCATGGGACTGAAGTTCAATGTTAGTCCGGCGGTACTTATTCCTAGACCGGACACCGAGATCTTAGTAGAATATGCGCTAAAAAGGCTTGGCGGTAAAAACAAGCCTGATGTGCTTGATGTAGGAACCGGGAGTGGGGCAATTGTTGTCAGTGTACTTAGTAAGGCGCTTGAAGCCAAAGGTTGGGCAGTAGATATATCGCGGGAGGCCATTGCAATAGCTGAAACAAATGCCGCAACCTGGGGTGTGGCTGAACGGCTTGAATTTAAATTGGGTGACTTATTTATTCCGGTGCGTGGACAAACTTTTGATGCTGTTTTAAGTAATCCGCCGTATATTTCGCTTGCTGAGATGGTTGAATTGGCACCTGAGCTGGGATACGAACCGAAAAACGCATTAACTGATGGTCGTGACGGCTTGGGCTTTTATCGTAAACTTGTAGCTCAAGGCGCGGCTTATCTCAAACCTGGCGGTTTTTTAGCGCTTGAAGTTGGTGCTGGTCAAGCTGAAAAGGTAGTGGCATTGGCTGATGGCATTTCGGGACTAAAAGTTGTCGATATTGTCAAAGACTATGCCGGGATTGACCGAGTGGTTGTTTTGGAAAGGAGAAATTAATGGAAACCAAGGTTTACGCTATTGATGCTAAATGTCCTGAATTCAGTTCATTAGCCAGGGCGGCAGAAGTAATAAAATCGGGTGGTTTAGTGGCTTTTCCTACCGAAACCGTTTATGGGCTTGGTGCGAATGGGCTTAACCCTAGTGCGGTTGCTAAAATTTTTAAAGCCAAAGGAAGGCCATCGGATAATCCGCTAATTCTCCATATAGCTGATAGCTTTGAAGTTGAAAAACTGGTACGGTTAGTACCGGCTAACGCCAGAGTGCTAATGGAAAAATTTTGGCCAGGGCCGCTTACCCTAGTGCTAAAAAGAACTTTGGCAGTACCTGATGAAGTTACTGGCGGGCTTGACACCGTGGCGATAAGATTGCCAGATTCTTTAGTCGCTCGTGAACTTATACGGTTAGCTGGGGTGCCGATTGCGGCACCAAGCGCCAACACTTCAGGACGTCCCAGCCCGACTACCGCTCAGGCGGTACTAGCTGATCTTGATGGCAAAATTTCAATAGTTGTTGATGCCGGGCCGTGCGGTATTGGTGTAGAATCAACTGTAGTTGATTGTACAACTCCGGTACCGACATTGCTTAGACCGGGCGGTGTAACCCTGGAGAAGTTGCTAGCGGTGCTTGGTGAAATTGAACTTGATGCCGCACTTAACAGTGAGTCGGCGGTGCCGCGGGCTCCAGGAATGAAATATACCCATTATGCGCCATTAGCGCCGATGGTGTTATATGAAGGCGATGAAAGTAATATAAGTGCAGCTATTGTTAATGCTGCGACCATAGCCATGACATCAAAACGGGTTGGCGCTGTGGTATCAACTGAAACCGCGGCTTTATTGCCGCCAAAAGTAGCGGTGGCTGCCTATGGATCGCGCCAGTGTCCTGAAGAAGTAGCGGCGGGTCTGTATCAAGCGTTGAGAGCATTTGATAGTAATCCGGTAGATGTCATCTACGCCGAGGGTATCGCTGAAATAGGATTAGGACTAGCGGTA
The DNA here is from genome assembly GCA_017889625.1 of Bacillota bacterium. Taxonomy (GTDB): domain Bacteria; phylum Bacillota; class Negativicutes; order Sporomusales; family CTSoil-080; genus CTSoil-081. Next base: position 18,530 of record JAGGAD010000030.1, read on the forward strand.
ATGAATCGTATGCGTAAAGCGGCAGGCTATCGAATCGTAAATTGTTAGTAAATATTTATTGGAGTATATTTATTAAATATACTCCAATAAATGGAAACTATAGCTGAAATTTGGATGATAATATTTTATTGACAAAGTCATAAAAAAGTAATACAATACATTATGTCACTTGGCCGATAGTTATTGGGGAGTTGCCAAGTTGGTTAAGGCATCGGACTCTGACTCCGACATTCGAGGGTTCAAATCCTTCCTCCCCAGCCATATGACTCACTAGCTCAACTGGCAGAGCGGCTGACTCTTAATCAGTAGGTTCGGGGTTCGATTCCCCGGTGGGTCACCAGTAAATTCAAAGACTTTCGGATTAATTCCGGAAGTCTTTTTTATATTGTTAAATTTGCACAAAAGAGAAACTTAAGTCCAATCGCGTCGAATATAAATAAATATTATGTAAAAGGACCATTAGTTCCGGAAATATTAAAGAGCCTTAGATGATTTAGCATCTAAAGCTCTTTAATATTTTCTTTACGGAACTGATTAAATTTTAAAAGAACTGTTTCAAGCTCCTGCTCTAATTTATCCTTGTGACTGCTCTCAGGGCAACTGGACAATGCTTGACACAACTCGTGAATTTTCATGGCAAAATAATCGTCAAAGCCTGAATGTAGCACCTCTGAGACCTCCAAACCGCTCTAAAATACATTATATGTAAAAACAACCATATTATAACATGAAGAAATAGGAGGTGCAACTCGATTTGCTAATTAAAAATTATTATTTTCATAATGGATAAAGAAAGCAGGTTGCAACAGGGATAACGGTGATTGGAGACCTAGTTGAAGGGGTTATGTTTGCGATTTAACAACGTCGGGATGACTATCTTGCTAAGGTAGATCATATAATTACCCTGTGGAGGTGGTGGCATGAGCTTGTTGGAAATAGTAGTGCTTAGCGCAGCACTTGGTACGGACTTGTTTTCGGTAGCTATTCCCATTGGTATGAACAAAGTTCGTAAGACTATTATTTTCAATGCGGCGTTGGTTTTTGCTTTATTTCATATAGTCATGATTTTGGCTGGCTATTATCTTGGCCATTGCTTGGGTGTTATCGTTCAACATATGGAGACGTATCATTTTGACTGTCAAGTAGGTGCGGCAGAAGATTGGGCAGGAGTGCTTGGCGCAGTAGTGCTAATAACTCTTGGCTTGCATATGATAAAGGAAAACTTGTTTGGTAAAGGCATAAATGCTGGTGCTTCGTGTCCGTTACAAGGCTGGGGTCTAGTCGGATTAGCTATTAGTGTAAGCTTAGATGCTTTAGCTGCTGGCTTTAGTTTAGGGATTATGGATGTTGATATGTTAAAGTTGAGTATTATTTTGGGTGTGATTATTTTTATAATGGCGATAGTCGGGTTAGCGATTGGACGTAGATTGGGGAAATTGATTGGTGACCGGGCCGAACTAATGGGGGGGTTAGCATTAGTTCTTTTAGGAGGTCATGTTTTTTGGATGGCAGTATATTTGTAAATATGCCTAGATATGATAAAATAGTGGCGGATATCCTATGCTGGGGAGGCGGTGCAGGTATGTTGCGTGTTTTGTTGATTTGTTCGGGAAACACTTGCCGCAGTCCAATGGCGGAGACGTTACTGGCTGACAAAATAAACCAACATGGTTTGGCGGACCGTATTAAAGTTTTATCTGCAGGACTATACGTTAGCGGCGAAAATTCCGCATCGGCGGGAGCGTTAGCGGCGATGGCTAGACGGGGGTTGGATTTGACATCCCACCGTTCTCGTCAATTGATGCCAGAATATGTACAAGCTGCCGATTTGGTACTGACCATGACCGGAGCGCATAAACGTATGGTGGTGGCGACGGTACCAGAAGCAGCGAAAAAAGTTTACACAATAGCTGAGTTTGCAGAGGCAGACAGTGACGTTCTTGATCCTTTTGGCAGCAGTAATGAAATATATGAGAAGTGTGCTACGGATATTAGTGAGCTATTAGACAATGCGTGGGGAAAAATAACACTTTTGGCAGGAAAAAATTAATTAATGTAGAAGTGCTGTGAGATATTAACAAAATAGGAGTGTAATAAAGTGCTTGTTGCTATTGGCAGTGACCATGGTGGTTTTCGATTAAAAGAAGAAATAAAAAAGTATCTTACAAAGAATGGGGTGGCGTTTAGCGATTTTGGAACAGATTCAACGGAGTCCGTTGACTACCCTGCTATTGCCCGTGATATTGCCAAGGCGGTTGCTGATGGTCAATGTCAACGGGGAATTATTGTATGCGGCACAGGTATTGGTGTAAGTATTGCTGCCAATAAAATCAAAGGTATTAGAGCTGCTCTTTGTCATGATGAGTTTTCAGCTGAGATGTCGCGGGCACATAATGATGCTAATGTTTTAACAATGGGTGAGCGAGTTATTGGTGTTGGCTTAGCGCTAGCTATTGTGGATAAATGGCTGTCTACTCAGTTTGAAGGCGGACGTCATGCTAAGCGGGTTGCTATGTTGGCGGAATTGGAAAATTAAATTATATAGGCGATAGCTAAACTACAGAAGGTGATTAGGTGGACACAGAAAATACTGCTATTAGTAAGGCGGTCAGCGCAGCGGTAGAAGAACTATTGGTAGTGGCTGAACTTAGAGCTGGACAAGTCCTGGTTGTGGGGTGTAGTACTAGCGAAGTACAGGGAAGACATATTGGAACGAGCGGCTCAGAAAAGGTAGCCGTGGCAATTTTGACGGCCCTGAAGGAAACTTGTGATCGGAGTCATGTTGCAGTAGCTATTCAGTGCTGTGAACATCTAAACCGGGCATTGGTGGTTGAGCGATCAATTATGGAGTTCTACAATCTTGATGAGGTCAGTGTTGTGCCTGTACCAGGTGCTGGTGGAGCGTTAGCCGCCCAAGCTATGCAGGACTTTGCTCAACCAGTGGTGGTTGAAAGTATCCAAGCTCATGCTGGAATGGATATTGGTTTAACTCTAATCGGCATGCACTTAAAACCTGTGGCGGTACCGGTGCGTTTACAGCAAACCTTTATTGGACAAGCCCGTATTAATGCGGCGAGAACCAGGCCTAAACTGATTGGCGGTGCTAGAGCGGTTTATCAAATTCCTGGTTGTAAAGAATAGGTGGCTTATTTAACATTAATGTACTAGGAGGATTAATATGTCAATACTTGCCGGAGTAGATGCTGAAGTTGCCCAAGCAATAAAATTGGAATTAGGGCGGCAACAAAACAAAATTGAATTAATTGCTTCTGAAAACTTTGTTTCTAAAGCCGTTTTAGAGGCGCAAGGCTCGGTACTTACTAATAAATATGCTGAAGGATATCCTGGACACAGATATTACGGTGGCTGTGAATATGTTGATATTGTAGAAACCCTTGCAATTGAAAGGACGAAGGCCTTATTTGGGGCTGAACACGTCAATGTACAGCCTCATTCGGGGGCTCAGGCTAATACGGCAGTATACTTTGCCTTTTTAAAACCTGGCGACGTAATTTTGGGAATGAATTTGTCGCATGGCGGTCACTTGACCCATGGCAGTCCAGTTAACATTTCAGGTAAATATTACAAAGTAGTGCCTTATGGTGTTGATTCAGTTACCAACCGTATTGATTATGATGAAGTTCGTGAATTGGCTCTTAAGCATCATCCTAAAATGATGGTAGCAGGTGCTAGTGCATATCCACGCATTATTGATTTTGCTCGTCTGGGTGAAATTGCTAAGGAAGCGGGAGCACTATTGATGGTAGATATTGCTCATATTGCAGGACTTGTAGCGACTGGATTGCATCCCTCACCAGTACCGTACGCAGACTTTGTAACTACTACTACTCATAAGACACTTCGTGGTCCGCGTGGGGGTCTTATTATGTGCCGTGCTGAACACGCCAAAGCAATAGATAAAGCTGTCTTCCCTGGTATACAGGGGGGGCCGTTGATGCACGTAATTGCGGCTAAAGCGGTAGCTTTAAAAGAAGCCATGAGTGAAGAATTCGTATTATATCAGGAACAAATATTGAAGAATGCCAAAGCCTTGGCTGAAAAATTACAGCAAAAAGGGTTTACGCTGGTTTCTGGCGGGACCGATAACCATTTGATGCTCTTAGATCTTAGACCACAAAAGCTGACTGGAAAAGTAGCCGAAAAACTTTTAGACGATATTGGCGTCACAGTCAACAAAAACACCATTCCTTTTGACCCAGAAAGCCCGTTTGTCACCAGTGGTATTAGAATTGGTGTTCCGGCAGTTACATCAAGGGGGATGACTGAAGACGCTATGGATACAATAGGAGAGATTATTGCCCAAGTGCTAAATAATCCTAATGATGAAGCCTTGAGAGAACAAGTTGCAACGCGAGTAAAACAATTGTGTGAAAAATATCCGTTGTACGTATAGAATTGAACATAATACAGGAGTGAGATACCCGATGCAGGTAAGAGTTATTGATCATCCCTTGATTCAACACAAATTATCATTTATTCGTGATGTAAATACAGGCGCAAAAGAATTTCGTGAACTATTAGAGGAAATTGCCATGTTAATGGCGTATGAAATTACTCGCAATTTGACGTTAGAGGAAATTGAAGTTAGGACGCCAGTAACAACTTGTAAGTCTAAAGTATTAGCTGGCAAAAAACTAGCGGTAGTGCCAATCCTTAGGGCTGGGCTAGGCATGGTTAGCGGTGTGACCAAGATTATTCCTGCGGCTAGAGTTGGACATATCGGAGTTTACCGCAATCCAGAGAATCTTCAACCCGTGGAATATTATTGCAAATTGCCTAGTGACATTGCTGAACGAGAAATAGTAGTTGTTGACCCGATGCTGGCGACTGGCGGCTCAGCTGTAGCGGCTATCGACATGATCAAGCGTAGCGGGGCAAAAAATATCAAACTAATGTGTCTGGTGGCTGCTCCGCAGGGCGTATTGGTGGTCAATGATCATCATCCCGATGTTGAAATTTATACCGCATCAGTCGACGAAGGCCTTAATGAACATGGGTACATTGTTCCTGGTCTGGGTGATGCTGGAGACAGGATTTTTGGGACGAAATAGCAAAGTTACCCCCAGCCACGAGTGTGGCTGGGGGTTTTTAACACCAGCTTTAATAAAAGGAGGTTGGCAAAATGATTAGGCCCACATGGGATGAATACTTTATGGATATTGCGCTGGTGGTGGCCAGGCGGTCGACCTGCTTGCGGCGACAAGTTGGCGCAGTAATAGTCAAAGGCAAGCGATTGTTGAGCACAGGATACAATGGAGCACCGCAGGGGCTTGATCATTGTGAAACAATTGGTTGCTTACGCGCGAAACAGGCTGTACCGTCAGGTCAGCGTCATGAACTTTGCCGCGGTACACATGCAGAGCAGAATGCTATTGTTCAGGCTGCGCTATATGGTGTGGCGATTGCCGGAGCAACGCTATATTGTACGCATCAGCCCTGCTCTGCATGCAGCAAAATGATAATAAATGCGGGGATTAAACGGGTAGTTTATCAACAAGAGTACCCAGATGAACTGGCCGAACAATTATTAACAGAGTCGGGCATTGAACTTAATATTTGTCGTAGAATATAAAAACAAAATCGCTTATGGTAAGGTGTGGATTAAACTATTATACTAATGTCGCAAATTGTCCTTAAAAATCTTTAAAGAGTTGGCTGGGCATTATGCCATTGTTGTTTTGATATTTTGAGGAAGAATAACGTTCAAAATCCCCTTCAATAGCGTGGTAAAATATTTGGCAAATCTTAACACCGGCATAAATACGAATAGGCTGAATGCAGAACATTTGTAATGTCCAGTAACCAGCAAACCCGACATCGCCAAAGCCGGCAGTTGCGTGGATAAAAAGACCTAAACGGCCTACTGAACTGCGGCCCTCAAGCATCGGTACATAGTTATCTGTTTTAGTGTATTCTACGGTACGCCCTAAATAAAGTTTGCCGCTTTCTAACACCAATCCCTCTGGAGGAATCGTAAGTCGTGTAACCTGGTTTTCTTGCTTCATATCCAGGATGGAGTTTGAGTACACCATTAGTTCATTATGTAAAGTAAGATTATAACTATTGGGATTTAGTTGCTTCTCGTTAAAAGGCTTAATTATAATGTCGCTACCAAGCTTATTTTTAATTTGCAACCCAGATAAAATCATTGCGAGATCTCCCTTCGAACTAAAAATTTAAAAGCATTTAGTACCGTATTTCGTGGGTTAAACAAAATAATCCTGTTTGCTTTGGAGAAAAGCCTAGTAGCTGATTGGTCATTAAAAACTCAATAAGCACTACTTTTTAGCGAGTGAGCATATTAGTGAAAAACAGAACTTGTATTTAGGTGTACAAATAAAAAAAACTTATGCTAAAAAATGAGATTGTTATGTTAAAAATAATAGGCAGCATCAAACCAAGGTTAATTGACAACCTCGGATGGCTGCGGTAAAATAGCACCGATACCATTAAAGAGTTAACGGGTAATGGTTAGAAATGGGGTGTTCGAAATTAAAGCGTATATTGTCGCTTTTACAATAGCTTTGGCAGTCGCTTATTTAATAACTCCGCAGGTCAAGCGCTTGGCGATAAAAGTGGGGGCACTTGATGCGCCTGATGCTCGAAAGGTTCACACCAAACCCATTCCACGTATGGGAGGGGTGGCTATTTACTTGGGGTTTGTGCTGGCAGTTATTGCTAGTATGCATATTAGTCACGAAGTTTTAGGATTGCTTCTTGGGGGAACGGTTATCTTTATTGTGGGGATTATTGATGATTTGATGCAGTTGCCGGCTAAAGTTAAACTATTGGGGCAAATTTTGGCGGCTATTGTGTTGGTTTTGTTTGACATAAAAATTGACTGGCTGACAAATCCGTTTGGTGAAATGCTATATCTTGGGTACCTTGCAATTCCAATTACCATCTTGTGGGTAGTTAGCTTGACTAATACGGTTAACTTGATTGATGGATTAGACGGTTTAGCGGCTGGAGTGTCAACTATTGCCGCGGTTGCTATTTTGCTTGTAGCTGTTCACATGAATTTTTGGATAGTGGCGGTTCTTACTGCTGCGTTAGCGGGTAGTGCTCTGGGATTTCTTCAACATAACTTTAATCCTGCTGAGATTTTTATGGGAGATACCGGGAGTATGTTTCTTGGATATATGTTGGCCGCCATTTCTATTTTAGGTACGGTCAAAAGTGCGGCAACGATTGCTTTAGTGGTACCAATTGTGGCACTAGGATTGCCAATCATGGATACCGCATTTGCCATTATTCGCCGTTACTCTAGTGGACATCCTATTTTTGAACCGGATAAAGGTCATCTTCATCATCGTTTACTAGCGTTGGGATTGACGCAGAAACAAGCGGTGCTGTTGATGTATGTTATCAGCGGATGCTTGGGGTTAAGCGCCATTGCCTTATCTGAAGTCAACCAAGGCTATGGGATAGGTATTATTATATTAATACTTTTTTTAGCTGTTTTTGGTGCGAGAAAAATTGGCGTGTTAAAAACCCATGATTCGGTAAAAAGTCATTAAACGATAATTATTAGTCCAGAATGTTTCGAAAGTGAAACGCTATGGCGTACGCGCGGTAAAGACCTGGCGCAAGCCAGGTCTTTACTGTTTTTAATATATCTTATTAGTGGGAGAGTGGTGGCTCGTGTCCATAAAAGTCATGACAGTTTTCGGTACACGGCCCGAGGCGATAAAAATGGCGCCGGTTGTGCGGGAATTGGCGAAGTACCCCGATTTGATTACTCCGTTAGTTACGGTTACAGCACAACATCGGGAAATGTTAGACCAAGTGTTGCAATTATTTTCGATTAAGCCTGACTATGATTTAGATATTATGAGTAAGAGACAAACCCTTTTTGACATTACCGGCAAGGCACTGCAAGGCTTGAATGAAGTATTCATTAAAGAACGACCTGATATAGTACTGGTACATGGTGACACCACTACGACGTTTGTGGGTGCTCTTGCATCTTTTTATCATCAAATAACAGTAGGTCATGTAGAGGCTGGTCTAAGAACTGGGGACAAATATTCTCCCTTTCCTGAAGAAATGAACCGAAAATTGACGGGGGCCTTGACCGATATTCATTTCGCACCAACGATGAGTTCACGACAGAACTTACTGACTGAAGCTGTTCAGCAGGATAAAATATTTGTTACCGGAAATACAGTTATTGATGCGCTAATTGCGACCGTTGATGAAAACTACAGTTTCAGCGGTTCTATCGCTAATATTGATTTTAAATCGAAACGAGTAGTGCTTATAACTACTCACCGGCGGGAAAACCTCGGGGAGAGAATGCGCCATGTATACCAGGCACTAAGAGACATAGTAAATGAGTTTGATGATGTTGAAGTAGTGTTTCCTGTACATAAAAACCCTCGGGTGCGGGTTGCTGTTGAAGCCGAACTGGGGGGGCTTGAACGAGTCCATTTAATAGATCCTTTAGACTATCAACCATTTGCTAATTTGTTGGCTCGCTCTTATTTGGTGCTTACCGACTCCGGCGGTATTCAAGAAGAAGCTCCAGCCCTTGGAAAACCGGTGCTTGTTCTTAGGGATACTACCGAACGGCCTGAAGCCATTGGCGCGGGCACGGTAAAACTTATTGGGACGGACCGTGAGCGGGTCTACGCTGAAACCAAAGCTCTTTTAACAAGCAAAGAACAATACAAAAGTATGGCCGCTGCATGCAACCCCTATGGTGATGGTTTGGCAGCAAAGCGTATTGTTGAATATATTCTTTGGAAATATGGGCTTGCTGGCAAAGTTCCGGCGGGCTATGAGTGTACCATTGGTTGAAAAAGTTCCTATAATTAAAAACTATTGAAGTATAGGATAAAATGATACACTTTTCGACACACTTTAAAGGGGTTTCGGTATAAATGTCGAAAATTATAAAGAAATTAAATTAGTTAATTTTGGGAACATAACAAGCACGCTAAAACTACTAAAGTGAGGTCGGGTTGGTGAAAAAGGATGATAAGCGCCAGCTTATGGCAGCCTTTGGCTTAGTTGGTAGTATGGGCCTTAGTATGGTGGCTACGGTAGCCGTGGGCGTTTTAGCAGGGCGGGCTGTAGATCAGTGGCTGACGTCTAGTCCGTGGGGAACTGTAGTTGGCATTATATTGGGCCTGCTTGCGGGACTTTGGGTTACATATAAGCGAATTATTGAGGTTGAAAAATTAAACTGATGCAGGAATACACAGTTCAAATAAAACGCAATTTGGTGCAATTACTTGTTTTAGCGGTTGGTGAAATTGGCATTGCCTGGGGATATGGTTATGAGATGGCAGCCTTAAGTCTTTTGCTGGGTAATATTGCTAGCATAATTTACTTTTGGCAATTAACTTCTCGTGTCAAACGTAGTAGCGCATTACCGGCAGGTAAAGCGGTAGCGAAGATGCAGTTTGGCTGGATTCTTTCCCTGGTTTTTATCGCATTATTCCTTGCATTATCAACTAAGATAATGCAAGTTGATTTTCTTTTTGTTGTTATTGGAATGTTTTCCTTTCAAATTGCATTATTCATTGACTCAATAGTCATTGCTTTAAAATCAGTATTAATCTTAATAAGAAAGGGGTGATATTATGGGTGGCGCTCACGAAATAGGTGCTCATAAGCTGGCTCACTGGGCGGGGTTGACGTTCAATATTGATACGTTATACATGACTTGGATAAGTATGGCGATTGTTATTGTATTCGTCTTTGTGGCCACAAGGGGCTTAAAAATGGTTCCCGGCAAGTGGCAAAATTTTATGGAGTTAGTTGTGTCGTACTTGTTGGATCAAATTGATTCAAACATGGGGTCGAAAGGCCGGAAAATGGCACCGTTGCTTATTAGTCTGTTCCTGTTTTTGTTGGTGGCAAACTGGTTAGGGTTGATACCAGGATTTTCCTCTCCAACGAGTGATTTAAATACTACATTGGGGTTGGCATTGCTGGTTATTGCGTTAGTACACGTCCTGTCAATAGTCAACAAAGGACCGGTCGCGTACATAAAACATTATTTTCAACCATATTTTCCGTTTGTTGTTATTAACCTTATTGAAGAAATAGCAAAACCTGTTACGCTGTCGTTCCGGCTTATGGGCAACATTTTTGCTGGTGAAGTGTTGATTATAATTTTGGGAATACTTGTTCCAATGTGGATTCCTATTCCTAATGTTATATGGTTAGCGTTCAGTGTTTTTGTTGGCGTTGTACAAGCGTTTATCTTCACGATGCTGTCCATGTCATATTTGTCTAATTCGATGAATGATAGTCACTAATATCAAAAAAAATAAGAAAATTTTCGATTTATGAAGGAGGAAGTAACTGTGGAACATGCTATTATTATTGCCGGCTCGGCTATTGGTGCAGGGTTGGCCATTGGTCTGGCTGCTATTGGTGCAGGTGTTGGTGATGGATCGGTTACTGCAAAAGCAATTGAAGGTATGGCTAGACAACCAGAAGCAAAGGGATCAATCATGGTTAACATGTTTATTTCCGTTGGTTTGATTGAAGCACTGCCAATTATTGCTGCCGTTATTGCGATTGTACTTGTGTTTGCCAATCCGTTCGTAAAGTAAAAAGAGGTGAGGTGACGTAGTCTAAGTAAGTCTTGTCGCCTCCCTTAACGCCTACAAGAGGAGGGGCCTTAATTGGTTGACTTGAATGCTACGCTTATTGCGCAGATCATAAATTTTTTAATTCTAGTTGTCATCCTTACCTGGGTGGGCTATAAACCGTTAATGAAGGCGTTGGCTGACCGTCAGGCTCATATTGCTGAGAGCCTGGAAACCGCTGAACGAGAAAAAGTGGTAGCTGAAGAGCTTAAACTAGAGTATCAGCAGCAATTGGCTCAGGCCCGCAGTCAGGCCCAGGCAATTGTCGAAAAGGCGACTAAATTGGCAGAGCAGACCAAAGACGAAATTCTACAAGAAGCCCGGGCTGAACATGCACGCCTCTTAAAGGTTGCAGCTGATGAAATTTCCCGGGAACGCGAACGGGCATTAGCCCAGATGCGTAGTGAAGTAGTCAGCCTGTCGATTGCGGCAGCTGGTAAAGTCATTGGAAATAATCTGGATGCTGCCGCTAATGCTGGGTTGGTAACTGATTTTATTAACAGGCTTGATGATCAGAAGTTGGGTGATTTGAAATGTTAGTTAGCCAACTAGCTGCCCGTTATGCACATGCTATCTTTGAATTAGCTTCCGATAAAAAAATTATTGATGCTGTAGAACGAGAACTGCTGTTAATAACAGAGGCGATGAATGAGAGTAAGGACTTAGCATCGCTATTGTGCCATCCGCAGGTTCCTGCAGAAGTAAAAAAAGACACAGTCGTTAAACTATTTAGTTCAGACCTGTCTGAATACGTACGTAACTTTTTGTTTCTCTTGTTTGATCGGCGACGTGAGACAGCGCTTTTGGCTATAGTTGAGGAATTTCGCACTCTTGCCAATCGGGCACGGAACATAATTGAAGCCGAAGTTACCACAGCGATGCCGTTGGCGCAAGATCAAGAAAAAGGGCTGTCTGAAAAACTGAGCGTTGTAACCGGCAAGAATGTTATATTAAAGACGCAAGTTGATAAACGTATTTTAGGTGGGGTCATTGTAAAAATTGGCGATAAACTGATTGATGGCAGCGTAGAACGCCAACTTAAGACTCTTAAAGCGGCGCTGCTTAAAACAGAAGTGACTAAGATTGGGGTGACTAACTGAGTATGAAACTGAGGCCAGAAGAAATCACGGCAATCATTAAAGAACAGATAGAGCGCTATCAGGTCGACCTCAATGTTGACGATGTTGGCACAGTTATCGAGGTTGGTGACGGTATTGCCCGTATCCACGGGCTAGAAAAAGCCATGGCTGGTGAACTTTTAGAGTTTCCGCATGAAGTCTATGGCATGGTGCTCAATCTCGAAGAAGACAATGTCGGCGCAGTACTTTTAGGTGGCGAGCTCTTAATAAAAGAAGGCGACACTGTACGGCGTACAGGCCGCATAATGCAAGTACCGGTTGGTGAGGCAATGGTCGGCCGGGTTGTAAATGCATTGGGACAGCCAATTGATGGCAAAGGGGACATTGCTACCAAGGAATATCGTCCAGTAGAATTTAATGCACCTGGTATTGCTGACCGTCAATCGGTTAAAGAACCTCTTCAGAGCGGGATTAAGGCGATTGACGCAATGATTCCAATCGGCCGTGGTCAACGTGAGCTTATCATCGGTGACCGTGGAACAGGTAAAACGGCGATTGCTATAGATACCATTATTAATCAAAAAGGTCAGGGAGTTACCTGCATTTACGTTGCTATTGGACAGAAAGCTTCAACAGTTGCCCGCGTTGTGCGGACGCTTGAAGAAGCTGGAGCAATGGAATACACTATCGTTGTAACAGCTACTGCATCTGACAGTGCACCGCTTCAATACTTGGCACCGTATTCCGGGGTAGCAATGGGCGAATACTTCATGTATAAAGGTGGAGCAGTGCTCTGTGTTTATGACGATTTGTCCAAGCATGCCACCGCTTACCGGGCTATGAGTTTGTTATTACGGCGTCCACCAGGACGTGAAGCTTATCCTGGTGATGTGTTCTATTTACATTCTCGCTTGCTTGAACGGGCAGCTAAATTATCAGATGAACTTGGCGGTGGTTCGATTACGGCACTGCCGATTATTGAAACATTGGCTGGCGACGTGTCAGCATATATTCCGACAAACGTTATTTCTATTACTGACGGCCAGATATTTCTAGAAAGCGAATTGTTTTATTCTGGGGTTCGGCCTGCTATCAATGCTGGTATATCAGTATCACGTGTTGGTGGTTCGGCTCAAATTAAGGCGATGAAGCAAGTTGCTGGACGTCTTAGACTTGACTTAGCTCAGTACCGTGAATTAGCAGCGTTTGCTCAGTTCGGATCTGATTTGGATAAATCAACTAAAGCGCAATTGGAACGCGGGCAGAGAATGCAGCAAATTTTGAAACAACCGCAATATCATCCGCTGGCGGTTGAAGATCAAGTAATTACAATATATGCTGGGGTAAATGGTTATATTGATACGGTGCCCGCCGAAGAAGTAGGCCGGTTTGAAGAAGATTTCCTAAAATTCGTCAAAGCTAATTACGCTGAACTTCCTAAGGCGATTAGAGAGAAGCGTACCCTTGACAGCGATATTGAGAATACGCTGAAAAAGGCAATAAAAGAATTTCTGGAAACATTTGCGGCCTATGATCAAACCAATTTGCAAGCGGCGAGGTGATAACTGATGCCTAGCGTACAGGATATACGTCGCCGTATAAAAAGTGTAAAAAGTATCCAACAAATAACCAAAGCAATGAAAATGGTCGCAGCGGCTCGCTTGAGGCGCGCGCAAGAAAGAGCAAATTCCTCACGTCCTTACACAGAAAAAATGCGTGAGATACTAGCCAGTGTGGCTAGTAGTAGCGGAGATGCTAAGCATCCTTTGCTTGAGGTACGGGAAGTAAACCGTACAGGGTTTGTGGTTTTGGGAGCTGATAAAGGTTTAGCTGGGGCTTATAGCTCCAACTTGATGCGGGAAGTTTTACCGCAGATTCAGAAAAAGCAAGATGTAGAAATTATCGCTGTTGGTCGAAGAGTCAATGATTATTTTCGTCGGCGTAACTATAAGCTTGGTCAGCAATTCACCGGCTTTTCCGAAAGACCAACCTTTCAACATGCTGTGGAAATAGCAAACGAAGTAGCGAAAGCTTATACTTCCGGGCAATACGATGAAGTTTATTTAGCTTATACTAAATTCCATTCGCCGATTCATCATGAACCGGCAGTGATTAAGCTATTGCCACTTGAGGATACTTCAGGCGAAAAAGCCCAAGCCACTGGAGAATATATTTTTGAGCCATCAGCAGAAGAAGTGCTGAGCCTTTTGTTGCCGAAGTACCTGGAAACAGTGATTTTTGGCGCGTTGGTTCAATCCGCTGCGAGCGAGCTTGGAGCACGAATGTCGGCAATGGGATCCGCTACCGACAACGCTCAAGAGCTTATTTCTAAACTCGTTCTCAACTACAACAAAGTACGCCAGGCTAATATCACCCGTGAGATAACTGAAATTGTGGGCGGTGCCGAGGCGCTTAAATAAGGAGGGGAACTCGTGAATACTGGTAGAGTAATACAAGTTATCGGTCCTGTAGTCGATATAGAATTCCCCCCAGAACAACTTCCCGCGATTTACAATGCCATCAAAATAGAAGGTGAAGTTGGCGAAGCTAAAGTCAACATAACCGTGGAAGTAATGCAACATTTAGGTGATAATGCTGTACGAAGTGTTGCGATGTCATCCACTGATGGCTTGACCCGTGGCATGAAGGCTGTAGACACTGGGGCACCAATTAAAGTTCCTGTAGGTAAAGCTACATTGAGTAGGGTATTTAATGTTCTGGGAGAAACTGTTGACCATGATGATACTGCGGTAGAGGCTGATGATTATTGGCCTATCCACCGTCCGGCACCAAACTTTGAAGATCAGGAGACCGGGACTAGCATTCTCGAAACTGGTATCAAGGTTGTTGACCTTATCGCTCCGTATTCCAAGGGTGGTAAGATTGGACTTTTTGGTGGTGCAGGTGTAGGGAAAACAGTTTTGATAATGGAACTTATTCGAAACATTGCCACGGAACATGGCGGGTATTCAGTTTTTGCCGGAGTTGGCGAACGTACTCGTGAAGGTAATGACCTGTGGTCTGAAATGAAAGAGTCCGGAGTTATTGAAAAGACTGCCTTGGTATATGGGCAGATGAATGAGCCACCTGGTGCTAGAATGCGGGTTGCGCTTACCGGTCTTACCATGGCGGAATATTTCCGCGACAAAGCGGGACAAGATGTACTGCTTTTTGTTGATAATATTTTCCGCTTTATTCAGGCAGGGTCTGAAGTATCCGCACTTTTAGGTCGTATGCCATCGGCGGTTGGTTATCAGCCTACGCTGGGAACTGACGTTGGGGCTTTACAAGAACGGATCACTTCGACTAAAAAAGGGTCAATCACGTCGGTTCAAGCAGTTTATGTTCCGGCCGATGACCTTACTGACCCGGCACCAGCGGCAACATTTGCCCATTTGGATGCCACTACTGTATTGTCGCGTTCAATCGCTGAACTTGGTATCTATCCGGCGGTTGACCCGCTGGACTCCACTTCAAGAATACTTGATCCGAACATTATCGGCCAAGAGCATTATGAGGTAGCTCGCGGTGTGCAAGAAATGTTGCAGAGGTATAAAGAACTGCAAGATATTATTGCTATATTGGGAATGGAAGAATTGTCAGATGAGGACAGAATTACCGTTGCCCGCGCGAGAAAAATACAACGTTTCCTCAGTCAGCCGTTTTTCGTGGGTGAGGTCTTTACTGGTACTCCAGGTAAGTATGTACCATTGAAGGAAACCATTAGAGGGTTCAAGGAAATATTGAGCGGCAAGCATGATGATTTGCCAGAAGCGGCATTTTTCATGGTTGGTACTATTGACGAAGCGGTGGAAAGAGCGCGGACAATGAAGGGGGCATAACAAATGTCCAATAAAATAAGGCTAGACATTGTTACCCCTGAGCGGATTATCTTTTCTGAAGACGTTAATATGGTTATAGCTAGAGCCACTGATGGTGACTTGGGCGTTTTGCCGGGTCATGCCCCGCTTATTGCTGGACTTGATATTTGGCCGCTACGGATTATGAAGGACGAAGGTGAACAAGAAATTGCCATTTGTGGTGGATTTATCGAAGTTCGTCCCGAAAAAGTTTCCATATTGGCAAGTTGTGCAGAACTGCCTGAAGAAATTGATGTAGAACGGGCTGAAAACGCTAAAAACCGGGCAGAAATGCGTCTTAAAGAAAAGGACTCGTCTGTAGATTTAGCGCGTGCTGAATTAGCGCTAAAGCGAGCTATTATTCGCTTGCGTGTGTCAAAGCTTAAAAGTCAATGATTGTTTAGTAAAAACCGGCCGGGAATATTTCCCGGTCGGTTTTTACTTTATATAAACGTGGTTAATTTTACATTGCATAGCACCCCTAAAAACTGGCAAGAATGTTCTTAAAGGCTGGAATGGGGAGTGTTATGTTAAAACGTTGGTTTAGTGTGGTAATTATTATCAGTTTATTGGTCATATTTGGGGTTGAACATTCAGCGGCGGTTAAACCGGTTGACGCTGCTGGTATATTGAGTAATGCCATGATAGCGTCTGGCGCTAGCGTAAAAGAAATTAATATTAGCGGTTGGTGCAAACTGGCATATGAGGATTTAGATGAAAATGCTGTTAACAATATAATAATTTCTTCGGCAAAAGAACTAGGCCTAAAAATAGATGATGTAAAAATAACGAATAATGTAAACAATCAATTGGCAGTATCCAAAGGTGAAGTAAAAGATGGGAATTTTTACGTTGATATTATTGTCGAACAAATTATTCGTCCGCCTAAAAGTAGGTCCGAAACATATCTATCGGTATATGTTGCAACCGAGGGAGGAGAAGATGGTGCTAAGCTTTGGTTAAATAGAGTAAAAGATACTTTAACTAGAAAAGATGATAATCCAGAGATATCTACTTGCCTGGTAGGCTGGCTTGATGGTAAACTAGAACAGGATATTTGGGTGAAAAAACTCTCAAATGCTCTTAGGGTACTAGGTGTTTCAGAGGCACAGAGTCTCGTTCAATCGGACTTTATAAGCATCACTGGTTATTCACCGCTGCTCGATGAGTGGCTAAAGATGGGGGACAAGCCGGTAAATGTCAATCTGGCCATGCGCTACAGTTCGTACGATGACCGTACCTATGTAATTATCGGTTCGCCGGTTATTGCCGGGGAATATTAGCTATGGGAGGTACTTAAGTGGAAAAACTTATTATCAGCGGGGGCAAGAGGTTGACGGGGAGTGTCAAGGTTAGTGGTGCAAAAAATGCGGTGTTGCCGATAATTGCAGCATCACTTTTAAGCTCAACTCCGAGTAGATTGGAAGAGATACCTGATCTTGATGATGTGCGTACGATTTCTGAGGTGCTTAGCCATTTAGGAGCGGTTATTACCCGTGATGAACCGGGATCATTGGTAATTGACGGAACTAATATAACAAATTGCGAGGCACCATATGAGTTTGTTCGCAAGATGCGTGCATCATTTTATGTTATGGGGCCACTATTAGCGCGAAAAGGTCAAGCTAAGATTTCATTGCCTGGAGGCTGTGCTATCGGAACTAGGCCGATAGACTTACATTTAAAAGGCTTTGAAGCTTTAGGGGCTGAAATTGAATTAGGCCATGGCTTTATTGAAGCACGGGCACCGAGGGGATTAACCGGAGCGCGGATATATCTTGATTTTCCAAGTGTAGGTGCAACCGAGAATATAATGATGGCTGCAAGTTTAGCTAAAGGACAGACTATCTTGGAAAATCCGGCAGAGGAGCCAGAGATAGTCGATCTTGCCAACTATATTAACGCCATGGGTGGTAAAATTCGCGGGGCAGGAACTAATGTTATCCGTATTGAGGGCGTTGACGAATTGAAAGGAACGACGCATGTCGTAATTCCGGATCGGATCGAAGCCGGTACGTATATGGTGGCTGCAGCGATAACCGGTGGCGATGTATGGATTGAAAATGCTATTACCGAACATTTGAAGCCATTAGTCGCTAAGCTCAAAGAAGCCGGAGTGCTAATCGAGGAACGAGTTGACGGGGTTAGGGTCTCAGGATGTACTAACTTGCGGGCTGTAGATATAAAGACATTGCCTTATCCAGGGTTTCCCACTGATATGCAGGCCCAATTTATGGCGTTGATGACGGTAGCTAGTGGTACTAGTGTTATTACTGAAACCGTGTTTGAAAATCGATTTATGCATGTCGATGAACTCAAAAGGATGGGGGCCAATATTAAAATTGATGGACGCAGTGCAGTTATTGAGGGCGTGGAAGCGCTTAATGGTTGCCAAGTTAAAGCAACGGATCTGAGAGCTGGTGCTGCGATGGTATTGGCGGGACTGATTGCTAAGGGTGAGACTGAAATTGGTTGTATTCACCATATTGATCGTGGCTATGAAGGGCTGGTTGATAAACTGCGCGGTATAGGGGCCAAGATTGACCGCATTGGCTAATTTGCACTTATAAATTTTAAGGGGCTGTCTCTATTAAGAGATAGTCCCTTTATATTTTTGTACAATTAGTTAACTAAATATAAAAAATAAAGGAATTTCAATAAATATGTAAAATAATAGAAATTATAGAAAAAATAACTAAAACCAGGGAGGGCTATACTGAGTATGGAATCTGGTTTAGCGTTAAATATTAGTGCGACAGTATTAACTTTAATGGCCTATATATACCTTTATGTCCAATATCGCCAGGAATGCCTTGCTAAGTGGATGGCGGGTTGGGTTATATATCTTCTTAGACAAGTGTTTTTAGAGCAACTATTTGTTGAACAGCAATTATCGCCAAGTTTGATGATTGTATATAGTGCAATGACACTAATATATAGCTTGTTGATGATTTCGGGAACCATGGCGTTTGCTAAGCTAAGAGCACCACACTTAAACAAAATGATTATAACCGTTGGTATGACTATTATAATCATTTGCGGAGTACTATTAAAGCTACCGATTTCTGCTTGTACCTTGCCAGTAATAATAGTAACGGGATTTACCTATATAACTACGGGTATAATTTTTTTAAAGATATATGTAAAGGGATTGGGAAATATGTTTGCTGGTACGGCTTTTATTATACTGGGAGTACATTCACTTAATATGATATTTTTGCTTCCCTGCCATAAGTTATTGGAATGGGGATTTTTAGTGGACGGTTTAATTAGAATGACTATTGCTATTGCCATAGTCATTGTTTATTTTGAAGAAGTGCGGAAGAAACTAGCTGAACAAGGAACGTATTTTCGGTTGTTGACTGAGAATGCAACTGATATAATTTATCGCTATCGCTTGATAGACCCCATCGGCGTTGAATATGTAAGCCCGGCGGTAAAAAAGTTAACCGGATATAATCCGGATCACTTTCGCAGCCTTTGGCAGGTTTTAAAGGCTATTTATCCGGCTGATCGTCCTAAATTCCGTGAAATTTCACTAACAGCTGGTACGGAAGATGACTTTGCCACAATAAGAGTACGGCATAAAAATGGTGACATTGGATGGGCTGAACAAAAAAAATCGATAATTTACGATGATAAAGGTCGTCCCATTGCGGTAGATGGAATTATTAGAGATGTAACTCAAAGAGTTCGATTAGAAAATGACGTGGCTAGATTGGACCAACTTAATATTGCCGGTCAGATGGCGGCAAATCTAGCTCATGAAGTACGTAATCCATTGACAACCTTGCGAGGATATTTGCAATTTCTTGGTGTAAAAGAGGAATTTGAAGAATATAAAGCTAGATTTAGCCTTATGCTAGAAGAAGTAGATCGAACAAATACAATTATTACCGAATACCTGGCATTGAGCAAACATAAAGTTGTTGATATGAAAAAACGCAAAATTGACGATATAGTAAAGATTATGTACCCGTTGCTGCAGACGGATGGTAATGCATCAAATGTTGAAGTAGAATTATCTTTAGCGACAAAGTCAGATATATGGTTAGATGACAAAGAAATAAAACAACTAATTCTAAACCTTACACGGAATGCTATTGAAGCTATGCCGGGTGGTGGAAAAATTAGACTTGTTACCACTGAAACCGATGAAGGTATTATATTTTCAGTAATAGATAATGGAGCTGGTATACCACAACATATCTTAGAAAACATAGGTAAACCATTTTTTACGACGAAAGAAAGTGGTACTGGATTGGGGTTGGCTATTTGTTATCGAATCGTCGGAAGGCATCATGGAAAATTAGATATTGCAACGGGAATAAGTGGTACAACAATAAAAATATGGTTCCCGGTTGCTTAGCGTTGCTAGAAAGTGAATTATAGCCTGTCATACCTTAAAGTCGGTTAGCATATCATTGTATTGCTAAAATAGGGTGGGAGGGGCAGGCGTGAAAAAGTTTATAGCACTTATCACTGGATTTATTATTGGGGCAGTCATTATTATTCCGGTACTAGTTATTTACGTGTTGGGGGGGCCAATAATGACGAATTCCAGTAAACCGATGGCAGGGGAAGATGTAAGCATAAAAGTATATGTAGCGAGCCAAGATCAAATAATTCAACTTAGTCTAGAAACATATGTAAAAGGAGTCGTGGCAGCGGAGATGCCAGCAGAATTTGAGCTTGAAGCTTTAAAGGCGCAGGCCGTGGCCGCAAGAACGTACGCTGTAAAGAATATGGCCTTATTTGGAGGAAGTGGACTTAGTGGTCATGAAGGAGCAGATGTCAGTACTGACCAACGGCAGGGTCAGGCGTGGGTAAGCTGTGAAGAGCTTAAAAAACGTTGGGGAGAAGTTGCCTACAACCGTTATTGGGATAAAATAAGTCAAGCTGTTGAAGGGACACGGGGTATTATTGCTGTATATAATGGTGAGCCAATTAATGCATTTTTCCATTCTACTAGTGGCGATCGAACTGCCAGTGCCAAAGAAGTCTGGGGTATAGATTATCCGTACTTACAAAGCGTAGCATCTCCCTGGGACCAAAAATCGCCGCGATACCTTGAGACTAAAGAGTATTCTTATGTTGAACTAGAAGCGAGATTAGGTCCGGAGGCCGGAGTAATGGCGGCAGTGCAGGGTGGGAATGGTATTGTTCAAATTATTGATCGAACAGATTCAGGTAGAGTGAACAAAATACGTCTTGGTAGTAAAACTTTGTCGGGTATTGAATTGAGACAAAAACTAGAATTGCGGTCAAGTAATTTTACCGTGGAGACTACTGGCGATAAAGTATTATTTAAGACTATTGGCTATGGACATGGGGTAGGAATGGGGCAGTATGGGGCTAATGGTATGGCCAAAGAAGGGAAAACCTACCAACAAATTTTATCGTATTATTATACCGGAATTGCCTTAAAAAATATTTTTGGGTCTTAAAGCGGGGGCTAGTGGGCATAATGATAGCGAGGTGATAAAATGCCTGGCAAATTATGGCCATTTTTTTTATACTTAAAAAAATGCAGCAAAAGTAAGTTTGTGTTGCGCTGGTTGTCGGTGTGGGTTGCCGTAGTCTTTCTAATAGTGGCAGCCGTACTGGCATCAGTGCTAAGTAGCAATGGGGGTTTATATACAAAAAAAATGCCAGAACCAAAGCTGACCCGCTATGAATCGGCGACCCCGCTTGCTGTGCTTAAACAAGAAGAATCGCCGCCTAACATATCGACAAATGAGCCGCTGCCGGATAAAAAGGTAGAACCTCATACAGTTGGCGTTGATGGTGATTTGCCAAAACCTGTATCATTGAGCAAGCGACCACTTACTGGTGAGGTGATACTTGGCTACGGATGGCAACAGCGTCCAGTTTTTAATGATTGGCGATTTCATACGGGTATTGACATCAAGGCTGAAATAGGAAGTCTAGTAGTCAGTGCAACAGACGGTAAAGTTGTAGTTGTAAAACAGGATAACTATTATGGCTGGATGGTTATTGTAGAAACTAAGGGAACAACATTATGCTATGCTTCATTAGGGGAGGTAGCTGTTAGGGGGCAGCAAGAACTAGTAGCAGGGACAAAAATCGGTACAGTAGGCACTTCCAGCGGAGAACCATACCCACATTTGCACTTTTCATCAAAAGAAGGCAATAGTTATATTAATGTCGCGGACCTTTTGGACAGAATTAAATAAAACGATAAGGTTGTCTACCCGTTTTGGATAGCTCAAAAATACCCCTATCCCAGGAAACAGGTGCGGCAGAATACTTTAATGCGTGATAAGTCACGCATTTTTTGTTTTTGTCCGCATATACATGGTAGCAAACAGAGGGCGAGGGGGAAGTGAAATACATGAAAGATTATATCCGGAAGCGGGTACTGGATATTTGTGATTACATTCTGGAAAGCAAGCAAACAGTCCGGCAAGCTGCGACTGTATTTGGCGTAAGTAAAAGCACAGTACATAAAGATAT
>JAGGAD010000031.1 GCA_017889625.1 Bacillota bacterium
GGAGGCTGGTAACCAAGGATATTTTTAGCTGAGCGGTATAGCTTAAAGACAATGTTATCAACCATGGCTGTATGCCTCACAATATCCAATAATAACGCTAGTATGTCCCGGAAGTGATAGGGATATTTTCCTAAAAACATTGTAAATAGAAGGAATTTATGGAAAAAAATGAAGTTAAAAACTAAACTATAGAATTATAGGAGGGGAGTAGTTATGAATAATTTTGATTTTTACAACCCAACCCACCTTGTTTTTGGCAAAGAGCGTCTGGGAGAATTGGATAATCTCATACCGCCAGCGGCCAAGGTCCTGGTATTGTATGGCGGGGGCAGTGTTAAAAAATTTGGCACCTTGGCGAAAGTTCTGGCAGGGTTAAAAAATCATAAGGTAGTTGAATTTGGCGGCATTGAGCCTAATCCGCAGTTCACAACGTTAATGAAAGCCGTCGATATTGTCAAAAAAGAAAACATAGATTTTCTGTTAGCTGTTGGCGGCGGTTCGGTAATCGATGGAACAAAATTTATTTCCTTAGCAGCAAAATACGAAAGAGAAAACCCTGAAGAATTACTGAAGTTTGGCTTTACACCGATCCCTGGCTGTAAGGCTGTGCCGTTGGGGACCGTTGTTACGATACCGGCGACTGGTTCAGAAATGAATAACTGTGCGGTGATTAGTTACAATCATGGTAAATATGTAATTTACAGTGCCGAAGTATTCCCCAAATTCTCATTTTTGGACCCGACAATTACCTTTTCTCTGCCGGCGACGCAAGTAGCAAATGGCGTTGTTGATGCGTTTATTCATACTACCGAACAATATCTGACCTTTCCGGTAGACGGGAGGTTTCAGGACCGTACCGCTGAAGGGATTATGCAGACATTAATTGAAATCGGCAGAACAACGATTGACGAGCCAACTAATTATGAAGCACGAGCTAATCTTGTCGTATGTGCAACGATGGCGTTAAATGGCCTGACTTGTTCCGGTGTTCCCCAGGACTGGACAAGCCATATGATTGGGCATGAACTAACGGCGATATTTGGCATTGACCATGGAAAAACCCTGGCGGTGTTATTGCCGGCGGTGCTGACGGTGCTTAAAGAACAAAAACGGGCCAAACTGCTACAATACGCCGAGCGCATTTGGAATATAACCGATGGTGATGAAGCTAGTCGGGTTGATTTAGCCATCAGTAAAACCAGGGAGTTTTTTGAAAGTCTGGGAATTAAGACTCGTTTGGCGGATTACAATGTTACAGAAGATAAAATCGATGATGTTGTCAAGGCTTTGCAACAACATGGCATGACCGCGTTGTCGGAATCAGGAAAAGTTACCTTGGAAGTAAGCCGAAAGATTCTGGAAGGTGCAATGTAAAATAGACTTGGCTTAAAATGACCGATAAAAAAAGTATCAGCGTAACGCTGATACTTTTTTGGTAGATAATTAATCTTGCACTTCAACGCTTAGGTTGCTAGCTACTTCGTCGTTTCCAGTTTCTTTGTTTTGGGTTTCCGCCATGACAAGGGCAATCACGATAAGAACAGCTTCAAAAGCAACAACAACGATGTCTAAAGCCATAAGATAGCCGGCGGCATTTGTTAAGTACCCCATCAGAGGACCTGAAAAGAACGAAAGAAAGTAGCTGGAAGCCCCGACAATTCCTGTTGCCAGGCCAATTTGATGCGGTTTAACCCCATCCTGAGCAATCGTATAACCTAATACATAAATCGCGTGCAGGCCAATGCCCATCAGGCCGCCCACCAAATAAAGCAATACTTCTGAACTTTGGGGAATAAAGTGAAAGATCAGTATGGCGCAAATCGTGTTTAAGCTTGCCAAAAACGTGATCATCGGTTTGCGGCCAAAATGATCCGCGAAATAGCCCAGAACAACGGAACTTAACCCGCCAATTCCATAAATAATCCCAAAAAACTGACCGGCATCAACCGGTGAAAAACCTTTATAGGTCATAAATAAATACGGTCCCATTGAGGCAAAACCCCAGTAGGGAACAATGTTTAGAATTTGAATTAGCACCCCAAGCCACACAATACGATTAGCGCCAACGGTATGCAGCGCTTCAAGCAAATGGGCTTGCTTGATAGCTTTAGACTGATCGGTGTAACGTGCTTTGAAGCCCCAAATTAATATTACCGCAAAAACAACCGTGGCGGCCCCCATTGTCAGCAAGCCGAATTTCCAATCGCCTGTAACCTCAAGATTCCAACCATAATACGAAGGGCCGACATAGGCTCCGACCGAATAAAAAGTCATCATTAAGCCGTTTAACATGGCTCTGGCTGACGGAAAAATGGATCCGGCAACAGAATACATGACAATATTCCAAATTCCTTCGGTCGCGCCAAACAGGAATCGCCAGGTAGCCGCTCCGCTAAAACTGCTTGAGGTGGTTACCAGCATAGTCGTAATACCCATGCCGATCATTCCCATAACTAGCATCCGCTTGCGGCCGAAGCGATCGGCGATATAGCCGGCAGGGATATCAATCAAAGCCTGTCCTAAGGTAAAAATTGTGCCTAAGGTACCAATTTGTAGAGTGGATAGCGCCAACTGACTGGCTACTGATTTTAGTCCGATCCCAAACGACAGACGATTTGCAGAATAAAAAGCATACCCTAACGCCAACAAAAATAATTGCAGCAAAATGACTTTTGGTACTTTGAATATTTTATTTTCAGACATATTTTCCTCCAAATTTTCTTTCGATGCTAATTTAACTAAGCTGCCATTCACTCAACATATGCTAGTACAACTTGTCTGCTACTTAATCAACTTGCGTTCCCCTTCCTCGCTAAAATAATAATCGCCCCTAACGATGCTGCTAACATCGTTAGGGGCGAATTAACCGCTGTACCACCCTAAATTGGTTCTCATTACGCCGAATAAAAAAACAGTCCGACTCCAATTAACGCTTGATCACGCTTATGACTATAGGCCCCAACATAAAGGCCCTTCAACACAAGAGCTCCTGGGCGAGAAATAAACTAAATCTGCACCGGTTCGCACCTCCCACCGGCTCTCTGCAGCAAATATACGTTTATGCTCCCAATCATCACTGATAAAATATAAATTATGTAATAGTTTACTAGAATATTAACATTCTGTAAAGGTTTAAATGATAGCTTATGTGTAAAGCTTATGTGTAAAATTTAGTGCTCTTGCGTTACTACGGCAGGACAAAAATAAAAGAAGAGAAATAATACACAAGTAATGCATAATAAATAATTATCAGAAAATAGGGTTTAGAAATGAAATAATATGTCTGCGTATAGCTAGGCAGGGAAAGCGTAGGTATTGTGAATGGGCGGTAATGGATTTATATTTGAAACTGAGAGACTTATAGTAAGAAGATATCAGACTGATGATGCCACAGACCTATTAAAAGTTTTGAATGATAAAGATGTAACTAAATATATTCCTGAAACTATAGTCTCTTTTGATGAGGCGCTGAATGCAGTATCCTGGCTTATATCAAATTATGATAAGCAGTTTGACGAGCATTTTAAGTATAGCTATGCAATTACTTTAAAAGAGTGTGATAAGTACATTGGATGGTGTGGTTTTGGAGTTCTTGATTTTGATAAAAGTAAAAAAGAGATATACTATACAATTTCCCGTAAGTACTGGGGAAAAGGATATGCAGGCGAGGCTGTGAGAGGCTTAATCGAATATATATTCGATATTTATGATATCGACAAGCTTGTTGCACTTGTAAAAACGGAAAATACGGCATCTAAAAAAATAATAGAGAAGAATGGTTTTAATTTTGTTGAAGTTATCGAGGGTTTATCAAAAGAGTATGACTTTTATGAGGGCGAATTATATTATGAGCTTGAACGAAAGAGAAGAGAAGTATCAGCGTAATGCTGATACTTTTTTTGTACATACTAATAAGGAACATGCCATGTAAGGGATTAACTTGTGGGGGTGGTTTTGTGGACAAGAAGCCAAATCGGTTGATCGAGGAGAAAAGTCCGTACCTGTTGCAGCATGCATACAACCCGGTAGAATGGTATCCGTGGGGTGAAGAAGCATTTGCTAAGGCCAGGGAAGAAGATAAGCCGGTGTTCTTTAGCAGTGGGTACTCTACCTGCCATTGGTGCCATGTCATGGAGCGGGAGTCATTTGAGGCGGAAGATGTCGCGCTGGTGTTGAATGAAAAGTTTGTCGCCATTAAGGTTGACCGGGAAGAACGTCCGGATGTTGACGCGATATATATGTCGGTATGTCAGGCCCTGACAAGATCAGGCGGCTGGCCGCTTACAGTTATTATGACGCCGAATAAGAAACCATTTTTTGCCGGAACTTATTTTCCCAAGCATAGTATGGGCGGTCGCCCTGGACTGCTCGATATTTTGGCGGCGGTAGCTGATGAGTGGGCTAACAACCGTGAACGGCTGATTCAAAACGGCGAGGATATTACTGCCGCTATCCAGGGCCGGACAGTGCGCAATGTCGACGGAGCTAGTAAGTTAAACACAGGGATTTTAGAATTGGGATATTCCCAGCTTGAAGCGGCGTTTGATGCGGAGTATGGCGGGTTTGGACATGCCCCGAAGTTTCCGTCCCCCCATAATTTGATGTTTCTCCTGCGGTACTGGCAGCGGACCGGGGAAGAAAAGGCGTTGTCGATGGTACTAAAAACACTAGAAGCGATGCACCAGGGCGGAATTTACGACCACCTGGGCTATGGTTTTTCCCGCTATTCCACCGACCGGCGCTGGCTGGTGCCGCACTTTGAAAAAATGCTTTATGACAATGCGTTGTTGTGCTGTGCTTATCTAGAAGCATATCAATGCAGCGGTGAATGGCGGTTTGCTAAAGTTGCTGAGGAAATCGTGCAGTATGTGTTGCGCGATATGACTAATCATCTTGGAGCGTTTTATTCGGCAGAGGATGCTGATTCCGAGGGAGAAGAGGGCAAGTTTTATGTGTGGACGCGGCGTGAAATTTTTGCGGCGCTCGGGGAAAAAGATGGTGAAATTTTTGCCGATTATTATAATGCAACCCCGGAAGGAAACTTTGAGCAGGGGGCTAGTATATTAAATTTGATTGGGATGGATCGGGCGAAATTCGCCCAAAAAAGAGGTCTGAGCGAGGCTGAAGTAAAACAAATATTGCGTCAAGGCCGGGAAAAACTCTTTCAGCTTAGGGACAGCCGGGTGCATCCGTTCAAAGACGACAAGATACTTACGGCCTGGAACGCCTTGATGATTGTAGCTCTAGCCAAAACAGCCAAGGTGTTGGACCGGCCACAATATGCCGCAGTTGCGGGTAAGGTGGTAAAGTTTATTTTCACTAACCTTATGCGTGAGGACGGGCGGCTGTTAGCTCGCTACCGGGTCGGCCAAGCGGATTACCTCGCATATCTTGATGACTATGCATTTCTATTATGGGCCTTGGTAGAGGTGTATGGGGCTACTTATTCTACTGAATATCTTAATAAGGCCACGAAACTCAGCAAAGAGATGATAAAACTGTTTTGGGACGAAAAAGAAGGCGGGTTTTATTTTTATGGTGCAGATGGGGAAACCTTGATTGCCCGTCCTAAGGAACTCTATGACGGGGCGATGCCTTCCGGCAATTCAGTGGCGGCGCTGGCATTTTTAAAGTTAGGTCGTCTCTGCAGCAGCGAAGAACTGATGGGATATGGTGAAAAGGCGTTGATTACTTTCGTCAATGAAGCTGCGGCTTATCCTCAAGCCTACACTTTCTTTTTACTGGCGTTGGACTATTATTTAGAACCGCCGCGTCAGGTTGTAGTTGCTGGTAACCGGGGCGATTCAGTGACAGAGCAAATGCTCCGCGTATTGGGGGCTAGTTTTTTGCCAACTACTGATATTTTGCTGAATGATATGGATAATAACGGCAAGATTGTTGAAATATTACCGCATATTGCGGAAAAAGCCCCGGTAGATGGACGGGCTTCAGCCTATATCTGTCAGAATTTCACTTGTCAGGCTCCGATCGTAGAAGTGGAAGCCTTACAACGAATGTTATAGCCTAGGTTTAAGAAAAAATTCAATAATATATGTGTGGTTATTCTGCCCACCAAATTTGGGGGGCAGTTTTTATTTTAGGGTAACCATAAAGTTGTTCTTTTTATATTATTGGAAAATGATTTGTTTTTTAAAAAAATATTGTAAAATCAATATACATAATAATAAGCATATTGAAAAAAGCAAACTCTGGATTAGAAGGAAATTAGTCACTATTGGTCGAAAAAAATAAGTGCTAATTTTGATATTTATAGAACTGAAAATAAATTGAGCGAAATATTTTTAAGTCGTGTTTTGACATTTAATAAAGAAAGCAAAGGTATTGATAATATGATTACAGATATAATACATAATGTTGCATATTTTCATATAAAAAGAAATAGATACTTAGTTGCAATGCTTTTGCTCGTTTATTTTGTAATCGATTGGGTGATCTTTGATGCATTTTTGCAAGGCATGGGGAAGACGATCATAAATTTAAACACTTTGTTTATTTTTATTCCCACTTGTGCGATGAGCTTTTTTGTGGGAAAAATTTTTCTGAAACATGGTTATTTAGCGGTGCTGTTGATGGGGGCTGGGGCCATGTTTGCCGGCGTGAGCGGGCTGTTAGAAGGATATTTGTCTTATTTTTCTGGTCCATGCAAGATTCTGGGAACAGTCCATAACTTAGGCATGCTACTTTCAGCGGTGTGTCTGTTTAATGTGGTGTTGTTGATGATAATTAACTATCCTTATCGGATTAATAAATTTAGGTTGGCAACCCTTGTAGCTGTTTATTCCGGAGTATTTATGATTTTGGGTGTTCTTGCGCTATTATTAATGCCGCCGATTTGGGGGGGCATTTATTTCGATCTCAATGCTTTAAACCACAAAATGCAAGAAATTAATATGATTTTAGATGCCCAAATTGGCGCTCTGTTGCTGATGAGATATTTTAGTACAAGACGTAACCGACTAATGGTATATTTTATGGCCCTGGTCGTGGGTTTGGTGACAATAGTTTTTAAGTCAGGTAGTGGATACATGGTAAACTTTTTCGGGTGGTTTATGCAATATGAGTGTTATATATTTGGTGTGTTCGCGATTTGGGCTAGCGGGCAAATAACTAAAAATAAATGGATTGGCATGGATAAAATTGTAACCGCTTTTTTTTCTGAAGCTGAGAATAATTATAAAGCCATGGTTGAGACCCTGCCTTACGCAATTATTTTAGTAAATTATGATAATAAAATTATTCTTTTTAACGATCGAGCCGAAGAACTGCTACGAGTAGATCGGTTGGAGGTTTTAGGAGATGATTTTCCGAAAGTAGTTGTTTTTGACGATGAAGCCTGCTATCATACCCCTGAACTTAGTGGTGAGGCTGCGTGTCCGCAAATTGTAGCGAAAGTTAAAATTGATGGAGATAATTGGTGTTCGGTTGAGATCGGCGTAACGAGCCGCCAGGCCGTAGCCGGCCCGGTACGTACCTATATTATTAGGGATATCACGGAGGAATTGCTATATCAGCGGGAGATGGCGCGGCTGAGCCGGATGGACTTGGTAGGGGAGATGGCAGCAGCCATTGGTCATGAAATTCGTAATCCCATGACCACGGTTCGCGGCTATTTGCAATTTTTAGCGGTAAAGCAGAAAGCTTACCACGAGCAATACAAAATTATGATTGGCGAACTTGATCGGGCTAATGCAATAATTACTGAATATATAGCGCTGGCTAAAAATAGAGCATCGGAAATGAAATTGATCTCTTTAAAGGCTATTGTTGAGCGGATGATTCCATTAATGGAAGCTAATGCTGCGGGAAATGCCAATACTATCCTTATTGATGCGGCGCTTGACGGGACAAGCGAACTTTATCTTGATGAAAAAGATATTCAACAGTTACTCATGAACCTTGTTCGTAATAGCATCGAAGCTTCAGCAACTGGTAAATCGATTTTGGTAAGGGTTTATAAAGAATCAAATAAAGTGGTCTTATTGGTTAGTGACAGCGGGCCTGGCTTTTCCTCGGAAGTCCTTGATAAATTAGGCATGCCGTTTTTAACAACTAAACCTAATGGGACCGGTTTGGGATTAGCGGTATGCTACCGTATTGCTGAGCGGCATAACGCGACAATCCAGGTCCAGACTAGTAGTTATGGGACAAACATTTATGTGCGGTTTCCAACTAATTAATCCGTATTTATCGTCTTTATATAATTAAATACGGATTAATTAGTTCATTGTTTCCAGGCATAGTCTGGTTCATAATTGCTCATATTATTAACGATGTCTCAACATTTATAGGGAGGTAATTATAAATGGGCGACAAAGTTATGTCTGAAGAAAGCAAAGTGAAATTGGCCAATGACCTCGGTTTTGGTGATAAAGTTGAAGACGGTGACTGGGGCGACGTAACAACCCGTGAAGTTGGGATGATGGTTAGAGAAGCCATTAAACGCGGTGAACAGGCTATATCGGAAGACAATGAAGTAAAAGGCTAATTGTTATTCCGCAGAAAATAATCCGAAGCTTAAAAAAAAGGCTTCGGATTATTTTTTATGGAATAGTAAAAATAGGAATATAGATAACGCAAGGCGATTTAGTAAATATTTTAATAAGATTACGTGAGAAGAGGAGTTATACTACATGTGGCAGGCTGGAGTATTGCTGATTTTTATTCTAGTTGTTTTCTCATTGGGCAAAAGTCCCGTATTTCGGGTTGATCGTGCCGGGGCTGCGATAATTGCCGGGGCCTTGATGGTGGATTTTGGGATGTTAACTTTTGAAGAAGCGGTAAAAGCTATTGATTTTAGAACAATAGTTATATTATTTTTTATGATGATTGTTATTGCGAATCTTAAAGTAGCAGGTTTCTTCGAGTTAATTGGTGCATTTATCTTGCGTAATGTTTCTACGAAAAAACAACTTCTTTTGGCTACGGTTATTACCAGTGGGGTGCTATCGGCTTTTTGTATAAATGATATAATTTGTTTATTATTTGCGCCGATTATCTTACTGGTATGTCAAAGATCAGGTTGTAATCCGCTGCCGCATTTATTGGGAATAGCAATAGCTTCTAATGTTGGCAGCGCGGCAACTTTTTTGGGTAATCCGCAAAATATTTTAATTGCCAATTTATCAGGCGTGGCGTTCACGGACTATTCTTTTACTGCTCTGCCGATAGTTCTTATAGGTCTAGTTGTAAGCTATTTAGTTATTATGTACGGCTATCGCCAACAGCTTCAAGGGCGGATAAAGTTAACAGAGTATGGTAAGATTGCGGTTCATAAGTATCTGGTAATTAAAAGTTTAATAGTGTTGGTGCTGGTTATTATCGGCTATATCGCCGGACAGGATTTGGCGATTGCTGCTAGTCTTGGGGCAGCAATATTACTGATGACTAGGCGGGTAGAGCCAAATAAAATTTATACCAGTATTGACTTCAATTTATTGGTTATTTTCGTGGGATTATTTGTCCTAGTTGGTGGTTTGGAACATAGTGGTTTAATGGCGGTTGTAGTGCAAAATACAGTACACTATATTGATTTTCAAAATCAAATAGTTTTTGCCGCGCTTATTATTGTTTTATCTAATATCGTAAGTAATGTTCCGGCGGTTTTGCTACTGAAATTTTTTTTACCGGCAACTGGCGCGGATGTCTTGTGGAAAGCCTTAGCCCTATTTTCCACCTTTGCCGGTAACTTAACGATTACCGGTTCTATCGCTAATTTGATTGTTGTTGAAATTGCTAAGCGCCAGAACGTTAATATTAGGTTTGGGGATTATTTCAAAGTTGGCCTGCCAATTACGATTATTACCGCCTTATTGGGGCTGACTATATTGAAGTATTTTTAAATCAGTCAGGGAAAATGCTTGGGTGACAATATGCGTTAAGGATGAGAAGGCAGGGATATTATTGGCGTATGGCGAAAATGCCTAAATGGAAAAAAGTTAATTTTATGTAAAAATTAAGGATATTTACTTAATGAGGGGAGGTATTATATATGGCAGTAAAGCTTGATTTGGCACAGCAAATTCTGCTGAAAGAGGCCATACTTATGCCTAAAGAACAAATAAAGCTGGCAGAGTGCAACCGCCGGGTGTTGGCAGAAACGATTATTGCGGGGAGTAACTTTCCGCCGTTTAACCGTTCGCCGCTTGACGGGTATGCCCTTATTGCCGGTGAAGTGAAAAGTGCGACTGCCGATAGACCGGTAAAACTCAAGGTAGTGGATAATATTCCGGCTGGCAGTACATCAAATGTCGTGATTGAGCCGGGAACAGCGGCGCGGATTATGACTGGGGCGCCAGTTCCGGCAGGCGCTACTGGCGTGGTCAGGTTAGAGGATACATCGGTAGCCGGTGATACAGTGGCAATTTTTGCGGGGCTGGGTGTGGATAAGAACATCTGTCACTGTGGTGAAGAAATTCGCCGGTCGGAACAAGTAATATCGGTGGGGTCGGTTATCAATTTTGGGTCAATGGGCGTATTGGCACTTCTTGGCTACGCAAAACCGTGGGTATATAAAAAACCGCGGGTATTTCTGCTGGCTACCGGGAGTGAAGTGATTGGTGTTGATGACCAGTTAGCGCCGGGGCTTATTCGTAACTCTAACAGCTATATGCTGGCGGCTCAGGTTGAAGAGGCTGGGGCGCAGCCCGTGTTTGGCGGAATTGCCAGAGACAGTGTTGCGGAGATCTTAGACAAAATAACCGCGGCTGACGATTGCGATATGGTGGTGACAACCGGCGGAGCCTCGGTAGGGGACTATGATTTAATTGGTGAAGTCTATAAACAATTGGGGATTAATTTGCTATTCGAACGAGTCGGGATGAAACCGGGAATGCCGGTGCTGGCGGGGTTAAAAGATGGCAAATTATTTATTGGGCTTTCGGGGAATCCGGCGGCAGCGGTCAACGCCTTTGAACAACTGGTCAGACCGCTGCTGTTAAAAATGGGCGGTCATAGTAAACTGTGGCGGGTCAAGGTTCAGGCGGTGCTTACTGCGGCCTTTGGCAAAAGCTCGGGGACGGTGAGGTTTGTCTGGGCCCGTTGCTATAGTCAACCAACAGGGTTTGTGGTTGAACCTTTAGCATTACAGGGGAATGGTATGCAGAAATCAGTACTTATTGCCAATGCGCTAATTATTATTCCGGAAAACAGTCCGCCGCTGGATAAGGGCAGCGAGGTAGAAGTTATGTTGCTTGGCGAACTAGCATAAACACAAAATATAATTAGGTTTTCATTGACTGGGGTTAGCAACTTGGTTTTGGGCTGAGCCATCAATGGTAATGGCGGTAGATAATAAAATTAGTTTTTGCATTTCGGGAGTATCCTTGATGGTTTTTAGGAGGGCATTTTTAAATTCAGGATTATTCATCAGCTTAATAATCGCGGACTGCATTTCCGGTGATTGAACGGTCTCAGCAATGGCGGCAGTCATTTCCGGTGATTTGATAACATCTGTCAGCCGGGCCTTGCCTTCCGGTGAGGTTAGATAGTTGATAATTAGTTTTTTAAGCTCGGCCTGGACTTGGGGATTAGTCATGCTGGCATCAATGACGGTGGTGACCAGCTTTTGATCAATGGCTGAGCGCTGTTGTCCCCAGATATAGGTATTGAGAAAAATAATGGCAATGAGCCAAAAACCAACCAACAAAACTAACCCCGTGGTTAAACCGGTGGCTAGCCATTGGGGCAACCTCTGTAGCAAACGCGCCATCTCCTTTGGTGTTTTGTATAGATTTTCCGATAACGGGAAAATTTATACTTAGTTGTGGTTTTACTGGTGGTGGATTAAAAGACTTAAGGCTGGAAATACTAGCAGTCAAAATCATTATGAAGGATGAATTTTGATGCGTTTTCTACCTGTTCGGGCTTATTTCGAACCGCAGGCATTAGAGTATCCGTTGGGGAAAAAGATCTATAACCAATTAGAGGACATGAATGTGCCGGTACGAATGGCCAGTTCGCATAACCGCGTAACCGGATTGCCAGGCAAAACTGCAGCTGAAGCTTATAACGAGGCTAAGAAAACTTTGGTAGTGGGCGTGCGTAAAACCGGCAGTTTTGCTACCTGTAAGCCGTCGGCGCATTATCAGTTGCCGCTTAATACCAGTTGTCCGAGTATGTGCGAATATTGCTATTTAGCAACGACCTTGGGCAAACGCCCATATTTAAGGATATATGTAAATATTGATGAAATTCTTGCAAAAACCAAGAAATATATAAATGAGCGCGAGCCCGAAATTACTATCTTTGAAGGTGCGGCTACTTCAGATCCTGTGCCGACTGAATACCTGTCTGGCTTGCTATATACTACGATTGAGTTCTTTGGCGGTCAAGAAAACGCTAGGTTTAGATTTGTTACTAAACACAACGATATCGATGCATTACTGACGGCAAAGCATAATAGTCATACCAGATTTAGGTTTAGTTTGAATACCGAGACGGTTATTTCTAGTTATGAACATGCTACTCCTTCATTAGCCCAGAGAATCGAGGCTGCGGTTAAAGTAGCCCAAGCTGGGTATCCGTTAGGGTTCATTATTGCTCCCATCTTTTTTGCTCCTGGCTGGCAACTTGATTATAGCCGTCTTGTAACCGAGCTTGCGGCAGCGTTGCCGGCGTTAGCTAAAAAAGATTTAACTTTTGAATTAATTACTCACCGTTTTACTAAACGGGCTAAACTGAATATTACTGAAGTTTTTCCTAATACCCGGCTGCCGTTGGCGGAGGAAGAACGTAAATATAAATATGGCCAATTTGGCTATGGCAAGTATGTGTATAATCAAGAAACAATGGCTGAATTAAAAAATATTATGACTGAACGATTAGCAGAAAGCTTCCCGGCAGCTAAAGTAGAGTATTTTGTGTAGAAAAAGGCTGACAATTTAGGTCGGCCTTTTTTGAATAGTAGGCAGTATTCAAAAAACTGGCTTGCTGGAGCAGGAAATAATAAACGGTTTGCTGAACCTAAATGGTAATTTTAGCTTACGTCTTTGATGAGGTGAAGGCCTGAGGCAGTAGAAGGGATGTTGTTAAGTGATTGTGGGCATTGGGATTGATATTGTGGAAATAGATCGAATTGCTTCGGCACTCAAACAGCCGCGGTTTGCGGGGCGGGTATTTACTGAAAAAGAACAAGCCTATTGTGACAGCCGGAAAAGTCAGCGGGTGGCATCCTACGCTGCTAGGTTTGCCGCTAAAGAAGCCGTGCTTAAAGCACTGGGGACCGGGATGACAGGTGGCAAATGGCTTGATTTAGAAGTGCTGCCAGATAAGGCGGGGCGTCCGGTAGTAGAGTTGGGGGGGTATTATTTGAACTTAGCCCGGCAAAAGGGGATAAGTCAGATTCACATTTCATTAACCCATGCGCAGGCGTGGGCTGCCGCGCAAGTGGTTTTGTGGGGAGGTTTAACCAGTGAAGGTAACTACAGCAGCTGAAATGCGTCAAATTGACAGCCAGGCAGTAAGTAAATTTGGCATTCCCAGCATTGTACTTATGGAAAATGCCGGTTATAAGGTGGCAAAAAAGGTAGATGAAGTTGTTGGTGGGGCCAGAAATAAAAAAATTTGTATTTTTAGTGGCAAAGGCAATAATGGGGGGGATGGCTTTGTTGCCGCCCGGCACCTCGGAAATCTTGGGGCGAAAGTCAAAATATTCTTGTTTGGGGCAAAAGCGGATGTTAGTGGTGATGCTAGAGTAAACCTTGATATTTTACTCAAAACGGGCTTCGATATTGTTGAGATAATTAGCGAACGGGATATGGATAAAGCCAAAGTTGCGGCGGCGTTATCCCCTTGCTTAGTCGATGCGCTTCTAGGTACTGGGTTTAGAGGCGAGATCAGCGGTAATTTAGCCGGACTTATTGAAATTATCAGTACCGCGGATTCACAGGTGGTAGCGGTCGATGTTCCATCAGGGATTGATGCGGATAATGGTCAAGTACGCGGGGTAGCGGTACAGGCGGATCATACGGTTACCCTGGCTTTGCCTAAGCCGGGCCTGTTGTTTCAGCCGGGGGCAACTTATGCTGGTAAAATTACCGTGGCTGATATTGGTATTCCCCCGGCAGTTATAGCCGCCGGGATGATTAAACAGAAGGTTATTACTGCTGATGCCGTTAGACGGATGCTGCCGAAGCGCCAAGCGTGGCTGCACAAGGGAGCTTGTGGTCGGGTGCTGGTGGTGGCCGGGTCACCGGGACTTAGCGGAGCAGCGGCGCTTGCTTCGTCAGCGGCGGTGCGGGCGGGAGCCGGGTTGGTTACTTTGGCAACCGCTGCTGGGCAGCAGGCGATATTAGCCGGAAAGGTAACGGAAGTAATGACCAAAGCGTTGCCGGAGACTGCTGACGGTGTTATTGGCGGCGAGGCGGCCGGGAATATTAAAACTCTTGCGGCAGCAAGTGATGTTTTAGCTATTGGTCCTGGTCTTGGGCGAGCGGAAGCAACCGCCGCCGTGGTGCGAGACATAGTTAGTAATATAGATTGTCCGCTGGTTGTTGATGCGGATGGTTTAAGCGCTTTGGTGGGGAATAGCCAAATTTTGACCGAGGCGGCGGCGGTCGCCATACTTACGCCGCATGCCGGAGAAATGAGTCGTTTGACGGGGTTGGCTGTTGACTATATCAATGCCAATAAACTAGCCGTGGCTAGAAAAGCAGCGCTAGAGTGGGAGGCAATTGTAGTACTTAAAGGCCCGGGAACGGTAGTGGCTTTTCCCGATGGAGAAGCATTCATCAATACTACTGGTAACGCCGGTATGGCTACTGGCGGCACCGGCGATGTTTTGACAGGGGTCATTGCCGGCTTTATTGCGCAAGGGTTATCAAGCCATGATGCTGCTATTGTCGGAGTTTATATCCATGGTCTTGCCGGTGATATTGTTGCCGAAGCGGGAATGATTGGGATGATGGCCGGGGACCTTGTCGGGTCATTGCCCAAGGCGATTAAAACAGTGCAAACTAACCGGGAAGACTTTATATATAACTAAGATGTAAAATGTTGAATCCTTTGGCATAAATTGTGACTTGAACAAGCATACTTAAACATGATAGAGTGGGATATGAGAATAAGGATGTCGGTTTGCTCGACAAAATGTATATATAAATCTTGACATTAGTATATAAATATCGCTATAATTAGTGTATAATCAGCGGGCTAAAATACCGGGGGTGATGATGTGGCCGAGTTAAGACGTATAATGATAAGCATCCCGAACAGTCTGCTTCAAGAGGTTGATGGCATAATCGCCATGGAAAAACTTAGTCGCAGTCAGTTTGTGCGGGAGGCTATGCGTCTATACATCGAGGACCGAAAGCGCAAAGCTGTGCGGGACATGATGCGAAAAGGGTATCAAGAGATGGCCGTCATCAATCTGACACTGGCGGAAGAAGGTTTATCCGCTGATGTTGATGTATACGACATGATGCCCACTTTGCTAGTGGAGCGTGAATAGCATGGTCGTTAAGCGCGGTGATATTTATTATGCCAATTTGAGCCCTGTGGTAGGTTCGGAGCAGGGCGGACATCGGCCGGTGCTGGTGGTTCAAAATGATGTCGG
This sequence comes from Bacillota bacterium, assembly GCA_017889625.1. Taxonomy (GTDB): domain Bacteria; phylum Bacillota; class Negativicutes; order Sporomusales; family CTSoil-080; genus CTSoil-081. The sequence continues at coordinate 15,572 of JAGGAD010000031.1, forward strand.
CAATAAATATAGTCCAACGGTTATTGTTGCGGCCATAACATCGCAGATATCAAAAGCAAAACTGCCTACGCATATTGAGATTACGGCCAAACAGTTTGGTCTTGATAAAGACTCGGTTATTCTGCTCGAACAGATGCGGACAATTGATAAGCGGCGTTTAAAAGAAAAAGTTACCCATTTAAGTGAAGAAATAATGGGTAAAGTTGATGAAGCAATAAGAATAAGTCTGGGGTTAGTGCAAATTTAACTCAGAGATAGGCGGGTAACTGCCTATTTTTAGTTTGTGCTCTCAAAATACGATAACAGTTGAAACCGAGCTAAAATTTGGCTTTTTTAATATAAAAACCTAATATAGGACAAAAACGGTGCAGGAAATATAAAAAAATGCGCGAATATTACCGCGGTACGTCGAAAAACAGGAGGAAGTATAGTGGCAAGTCGCGCAATATATTTTGTAATAGGTCTATTGGCAATTTTATTAATAACTCTGGAGCAATCTCAACTGGTATTGGCAGCTTCTCAGGGTAATATAAAACCTATAGCTATTAAGCCAACAGGAACTGCTGAAATTACCCAAGTTCGCTGGGCTTTACATAAGGATACGGTAACCGGTGGAAGCTCAGTCCGGCTTGTTTTTGATGTATCAGATAAAATTGAAATTGAAAGCAATATAATGGAGTCGCCGACTCCCCGCCTAATCATCACCGTAAGGGGGGCTAGTCCGGGAAGCGTTGCTAAGTCGATTAGGCTTGATGGTAAAATAGCCGATACAGTATGTATTTCAGCAGTTGATAAGAATACTACTAAAATTGTTATCGAATTGCCGATGATGATTGAAGAAAGCGACTATAAAGTGTTTACGCTGAGGAAGGATGCTGTTACCAAAAGGCCCAACCGGATTATTGTAGACATAAATAAACCAGTACCGCCGCCTGAAATTGTATTTACTTCCGGCGTTAAAAATAAAGTTATCGTTATTGATCCTGGGCATGGCGGGACTGATCCGGGAGCTATCGGTTTGAATAAAGCCCAGGAAAAGGATGTAACGCTGGCAGTTGCGTTAAAAGTAAGAGCATTATTGCTGAATGAAGGGGCAACCGTGGTTATGACCCGTAGCGAGGACCGGGATGTCTTTGGTCCTGATGCTTCGGCGGTAGATGAATTAAAGGCGCGAACTACGGTGGCCAACACCAGAAAAACCGATATATTTGTCAGTATTCATGCCGATTCGTCCACTAGCCGTTCCGCTGGCGGAACTTCTGCTTTTTACTATCAAAAAACGCGTTATGATGCTTTACTGGCAAAAAGCTTGGAAGCTAAAATGATTGCGCAAGGCAATTTGTATGAACGGGGCGTATTTCCGGCGAACTTTTATGTTGTAAAGCGGACTACTATGCCGGCGACGTTGGTTGAAATGGCATTTATATCTAATCCGGATGAAGAGAAGTTGCTGGTAAACAGCGATTTTCAGCAGAAAATAGCCCGGGGAATCGTTGACGGAATAGAAGATTTCTTTGCTCAAGCCGCAAAGTAGGGATAGATTAAGGGGCAACAAAGTAAAAAAGTACTATTAATATAAATAGGAAAAAATTCAAAAAACTTGTAGCGGGATAGATTATTTGATACTATGAAGAAGACAACTTAATAGTAATACCACTAGGGGGGCACTAATGTGCTGAGAGGTTTAAGCCGACCCTTAGAACCTGATTCTGGATAATGCCAGCGTAGGAAAGTGGTTTAAGTCGATTGGGATAGCCCTATCGCAGCCATTTAACTATTGTTAGATGGCTGTTTTTATTTATAAAAAAATATATTAGGAGGTCTGATTAATATGGCTACACAAATGCAAGCGGCTCGCGCGGGTAAAATTACCCCGGCAATAGAAACTGTCGCCGAACATGAAGGATTAAGCCCGGAGGTAATTCGGGAGCGGGTTGCTCAAGGAACAATAACTATCACGGCCAACGTAAATCACAGCAGTTTAAAACCCCGGGGGTTTGGTTTGGGGCTGAGGACTAAAGTCAACGCTAATATTGGTACGTCAAGTGCGTTTCCGGAGGTTGAACCTGAACTGAAGAAGTTGCGGGTGGCAATTGACGCCGGAGCTGATGCGGTAATGGACTTGAGTACCGGCGATAATATTGATTATTCTCGTCGCGAAATTATAAAACATTCTACTATCCCGGTAGGCACGGTGCCGATTTATCAGGCGACTGTTGATGCTATTAAGAAGCAGGGGTCAATTGTTGCTATGACTGGCGATGCTATTTTTCAGGTTATTGAACGGCAGGCCCAAGATGGCGCCGACTTTATGACGGTGCATTGCGGCATTACTCAAGCGGGCATAAAACGACTGCGGCATCAGGGCCGAGTCACTGATGTCGTGAGTCGCGGTGGTTCATTTATTACTGGCTGGATGTTGCATAATGACCGGGAAAATCCTTTATATGAGCGCTACGACGAACTCTTGGAGATATGTGCCCGTTATGATGTTACGATAAGCTTGGGTGATGGGATGCGGCCGGGATGTTTGGCTGATGCCACTGACCGGACCCAGATTGAGGAATTATTGACATTGGGCGAATTGGTGGACCGGGCGTGGGCTAAAGGAGTGCAGGTTATGGTTGAAGGACCGGGACATGTGCCTTATAATCAGATTGAAGCAAATGTTATTCTGGAAAAACGCGTTTGCAAAGGTGCGCCGTTCTATGTACTTGGTCCGTTGGTGACGGATGTGGCTCCGGGCTATGATCATATTACTGCGGCCATCGGTGGAACCTTAGCGGCGTCTGCCGGGGCCGATTTTCTCTGCTATGTTACGCCGGCGGAACATCTGGGGCTGCCATCGTTAGAAGATGTACGGCAAGGGGTCATTGCTTCCCGAATTGCCGGTCATGCCGCTGACCTTGTAAAAGGAGTTAAGGGGGCATGGGAATGGGACTTAGCGATGGCAAAGGCCCGTAAAGCCTTGGATTGGGACAAACAAATCGAGTTGGCGATTGATCCGGTTATGGCGGCAAGATACCGCCAAGAACGCAACCCTGGCGGAGCCGAGGCTTGTTCGATGTGCGGCAATTATTGTGCGATGAAAATTGTTGGTGAATATCTTGGTAAACCTGTTGAAGGTTGCTAAAATAATGGGCCGTGCTTTGCACGGCCCATTCTAGCTTATTCATTTAAGTATACGCGTGGTACTCTGGAGCTTATGGCACAGACCAGCTCATAATTGATAGTGCCGACAAGGTCGGCCAATTCAGTGACCGTAATTTCAGCATCGCCTTGGCGGCCAAATAGCACTGCTTCATCACCGATTGCCGCGTCGCAAGTAGGGCCGAGGTCGACAATGATTTGATCCATACATACTCGGCCAACTACAGGCCGCTTTTTTCCGCCAATTAGGACGTGGGCTTTATTCGATAATAGGCGGCTATAGCCGTCGGCGTAGCCGATCGGCAGGGTGGCGAGATAAGTTTGTCTTGTGGTATGATAAGTAGAGCCATAGCTTACCAAAGTTCCCGGGGCGGCTTCTTTGATAAAAACAATGCGGGTTTTAAGCTGCATCGCCGGGTGAAGGTCGAGACTATTGTGCATTTCCGCAGATGGCGGCAGACCGTAAACAATGATCCCGGGGCGCACTAGGTTGGAGTGGGCGCTGGCTAAATCGATAATTGTAGCACTATTAGCTGCCGACAAATAACTGCCTTCAGGCAGTTTGCCGGAAATGGCATTAAAGGAGTTTAGCTGCATTAAGGCATAGGTTTTGTCTGCGGCGTCGGCAGTAGCCAGGTGGGTGAAGGCTCCGGACAGATGAAGATGGGAGAGGGTTGCTATATGATTAAGATATTCATCAACGCAATTTGGCTTAATCCCAATACGGCTCATCCCGGTGTCGACTTTTAGCATAACCTGGGCGTAGACGTTTTGCCGTCGCGCTGCGGCATCTAGAGCCTCAAGTCCGGCGTGGGTACAGACGGTGGCGATAAGTTTATTGCGAACAATAAACTCGGCGTCTTCCGGCAAAATAAGACCTAAAACCAGGATGGGAGCAGTTATATCGGCGGCGCGGAGTTCTGCTCCTTCTTCAGGGATAGCCACAAGCAGACCGGTTGCTCCGGCGGCTAGGACAGCTTGGGTTACTTTAATAGCTCCGTGGCCATAGGCGTTAGCTTTGACTGCACAAAATATTTTAGTGGCAGGGTCGATTGCTGCCTGTATTTGCCGCACGTTATGGCGGATAGCCGCTAAATCAATTTCAGCAATTGTTGGTCGCATTCTATTACCTTCTGTTCTCTAAAATATAGTTTATCTTTAGATTAGGTCATATGGTCAGCATAAGTTTTCCCAGTAAAAAGATAATACCTACATATTTTTTACATTAATTCGGTAAATCCTTTGCCGATACAACTTTTTTTTATCGTAGTGGCATACTAACACGGCAGGAATTGTCAATATCAGACAGAAATAGAAATAGAAATGAAAATAAAGCAACATGCAACGGTGGTGCCGATGAAATTAAGTGAACTTGGAGAATTTGGTCTTATTGACCTTATCAAAGAAAATGCGGTAGTTGATCCGACCAGTTTGGTAGTTGGAATTGGCGATGATGCCGCGGTGTATGTCCCGGAACGGGGAAAACTCGAACTTTTGACTACTGATATGCTGGTGGAAAAAGTTCATTTTGATTTGACGACAACCTCGCCGTGGCAACTTGGCTATAAGGCGGTTGCGGTTAATTTGAGTGATATTGCCGCAATGGGTGGCAAACCGTGTCACATTGTTGTTTCACTTGGCCTGCCGGAGGAGCTTCCGGCCGAGTTTGTTGTTAACTTATATAAGGGAATTAAAGAAATATGCCGTGAATTTTCCGTGAATCTGGTTGGCGGCGACACTGTTTCCAGTCCGCTGGGGTTAGTGATCAATGTTACGGTGGCGGGAGAAGTTGAACCGGCACGGCTGTTGAGGCGCTCTGGGGCAAAAATAGGCGATTTGGTTGTTGTTACTGGGAGTTTAGGGAATTCTGCTTGCGGCTTAGATTTACTCATACGGCGCGGCTGGGAAGATTACGAATATGCCTGGCCTTTGGTTACCGCGCATTTGACGCCCCGCCCGCAAGTGGCTGTCGGTCAAAATCTGGCGACGCGGGGCGCAACAAGCGCTAATGATATTAGCGATGGCTTAGCAAGCGAGGCCAATGAGTTAGCTAAAGCCAGCGGTTTTGGGATAAAACTTTATTCGGATAAAATTCCACTGTCACCTGAACTAATAGAAGGGGCGGCCTTGTTGGGTAAACGACCGCTGGATTATGCTCTCTACGGCGGAGAAGACTATCAGCTGGTATTTACAATCAGTCCCAAACAATTTGCCTGTCTGCCTCAATCACTGGGTCAATTTATTGTTGTTGGTGAAGTTACAGAGGGAGAAGGAGTTACGTTGGTTGAACCGAACGGAAGAACAAAAATGCTTGCACCGGGAGGCTATAACCATTTTCAGTAGGAGGAAATGATGCTAGAACTTATTACTAATCAGCCTGAAGACACTTTGCGGTTTGGCGAAACCATGGCCGCAAAGCTTCAGGCTGGTGATGTTATTTGTCTAAGTGGAGATTTGGGAGCAGGGAAAACCCTGCTGACCCAGGGAATTGCTGCTGGTATGGGGACTGAATGCAGTGTTACCAGCCCGACGTTTACTATTATGCAGGTTTATGATGATGGGCGGGTGCCAATTTATCATTTCGATTTATATCGGCTGGATATACGAGACGAATTAGATAATATCGGGTTTGAAGAATATATTGGGCGAGATGGCGTGGCAATTATTGAATGGGCGGACAAATTTCCCGCGGCGATGCCGAAAGAATATTTGTGGCTGGAAATCACCATCGGTAAGGATTCCACCGAGCGGATTATTCGGATTACACCGGCGGGTGAACGGTTTATAGAGTTATGTGAGGAGTTGAGAGTAATTGCCGATTCTTGCGTTAGACACAGCGACGTTGGTCTCTAGTGTAGCGCTGGCTACTAAAGATACGCTGTTGGGAGAACTTACTTTAGAAACAAAAAAAAACCACTCTGAACAATTAATGCCTAATATTGAGCAATTGCTTGAGCGGGCAGGGAGCGCCAAGCACGAAATTGATGCCGTTGCCGTAAGCATTGGTCCTGGTTCTTTTACGGGGCTAAGAATTGGCTTAGCTACGGCTAAAGCCCTGGCGTATGCTTGGCAGGTACCATTAATTGGCGTGCCTACCCTTACGGCCATGGCCTTTGGCTGTCCGGTGCCGGGGGCTGTTTTGGCGCCAACACTTGATGCGCAAAAAGGCAATCTTTATGTGGGACTATATCGGGGACAAGGGGATAAAGTAATTCCGATAAGAGAGCCTAAGGTGCTTAGTTGTGCGGCGGCAATTGCCGAGCTGGAATCATTAGCTCAGCCGGTCGTGGTAATGGGCGAGGCGGTTAAATTATATAAGAGTCAGTTAGCCGCTTCTTTGCATCTAGTTATTGCTGGGCCGCACCTAGTTATGCCGAGAGCGGCGAATATCGCACTTATTGGCCTAAATATGCTGGAACAGGGTTTAACTCATGATCCCATGACGCTTGCGCCAATGTATATTAGACGATCAGAAGCTGAAGAACTCTGGGAGAAACGGCAGGGCTGCTGTAAATGAATGATGTAACTGTACGCCTAATGAAGGCTGCTGACATTGATGCTGTAACCGCGGTTGAAAACGCTTCATTTCTTACACCGTGGTCACGGGCGGCGTTTGAAGCTGAAATCAGTGATAATGACTTGGCGCATTATTTAGTGATCGAATTCTCCAATCAGGTGGTTGCGTATGCGGGCTTCTGGATGATTCTTGATGAAGCGCATGTCACTAATGTCGCAGTATTACCCCAGCACCGCCAGCAAGGGCTGGGAAAGGTTTTGTTAGCGACACTTTTAGAGCATGCAAAAGAACTAGGGGCAAACGCCATGACCTTAGAAGTCAGATTATCAAATACAATTGCCAGAAAAATGTATGAACAAGCTGGATTTGTTGAACGTGGCCGCAGGCGTCAATACTACACCGATACGCAGGAAGACGCCCTCATTATGTGGAAGGATAATATCTAATAAAATGAAAAGCAAGGTTGTCTCTCTGAACCCCAAAAAAAATTGCCACTAATGTGGCATAAGGGGTGATTGCACTATTACGATATGCGTTTGCTTCTTAAAGTGTTACTCTTTGCATAGCGAGCAACCACAAGCATTAAACATTAAATTCCTGTAACATTTATAAAATAATACATAGAAAAAGGAGCGGTGCTGCTTTGCCCTTGATACTTGGCTTAGAAACTAGTTGTGACGAAACATCGGCAGCTATTGTAGCCGATGGGCGGACAATACTGTCCAATATTATTTCATCTCAAATTGATGTTCATCAAAAATTTGGCGGAGTAGTACCCGAAATTGCCTCCCGCAAGCATATTGAAAATGTCATTCCGGTAGTTGACGAGGCTCTTAAAACTGCTGGCGTCAATATCACAGATATCGACGCTATTGGCGTCACTTATGGGCCGGGGTTGGTAGGGGCACTTCTTGTGGGGGTAGCCGCCGCTAAAAGCTTAGCGTTCGCTACTGACAAGAAATTAATTGGGGTTAATCACCTTGAAGGGCATATATTTGCCAACTTTCTTGCGCATCAGCACCTTGAACCACCATTTGTCGCGCTTGTTGTATCAGGTGGACACACTTCGCTGGTATATCAGAAGAGCTATAATGAATTTGAACTATTGGGTCAAACCAGAGATGATGCCGCTGGTGAAGCTTTTGACAAAATTGCCAGAGTCATGCAGCTGCCGTATCCGGGCGGTCCGTTTATTGACCGTTTGGCAACCGAGGGCAATGAGGATGCTATTAGTTTTCCCCGGGCTAAGACTGGTGATAACTATGAGTTTAGTTTCAGCGGACTAAAATCGGCGGTACTAAACTATCTAAATAGTGCCAAACAAAAAAGTGAGACCGTTAATAATGCTGATGTTGCCGCTAGTTTTCAAAAAGCGGTTGTTGATGTATTAGTTGACAAAACGATTAAAGCCGCCCGAAAATGTGCGGTAAATAAAGTAGTGTTGGCTGGCGGGGTAGCCGCTAATTCAAAGCTTAGAGCCGAACTTACCGCTGCTTGTGCCAAGGTTGATCGAGAACTTTATTATCCATCGTTGACGCTGTGTTCTGATAACGCGGCGATGATAGCAGCTCGTGCTTTTTATAAACACCAAGTGGGGGATTGGACTGATCTTAGACTAAATGCCTTGCCGTCGTTGAAATTAGGAGAAAAGAAGTATTTCGCTGAAAAAAGGTAATCAATGGTTCGGGTTTAGATTGGATTTATGGTAATTTTTAGCGGTATTATTAAATATGTTAATAGTAAAGGCTAAATGGCTGCTTTTGCCAAAGATGTATTTATAGAACAAGGGTTTTGGCGCAGTGGGGTTGAATAATAGTTAATTTAAAGGTGCAGATGGAGGAAACGATGGGGATTGTTGGTGACATATGCCGAAGAATAACTGCATTGACTCCGGCGCAGATCGATGAAATTGAAGCTAACACCAATATTTTGGAAATGGTTGCTGATTTGGCTCATGCTCGAGTAACGGTGTACGCGGAAGCTAAAGAAGAACATTTTTTGGTAATTGTAGCTCAGGCTAAACCTAATACCAGTGTGTTTCAGTATAAACCAAACTTGTTGGGGACTACAGTCAGTGCAACCGAAGAACCGTTGATTTGGCGGACTCTATTTTCTGGTGAATGCATTAGTGGTCAGCGGGAGTGGGCGCTCGGGATGGAAGCGTTATCCATGATAACCTATCCGTTGTCTGACCCGCAAGGTAATGTTATTGCTGTAGTTAGTTTTGAGTTTAGTCCCGAAGAGTCGGCTGAAGGGGCACACCAAGTAGTAATTGATACAGCTTATCTTTTACTTACTACGTACAATCGGATAGGACCCGTAGGTGACGTTTATCGGCCGCTTTCGGCTCAAGAAGGCATTATTATTGTTGATGAACGCGGGCAAATTGTTTTTGCCAACGCTGCCGCTAGTAGTTTATACAAAGTTTTTGGCCTTGGGAAAATAGTAGGACGGCGTGTTTATGATCGTCAGATCAACATCAGGCTGGCGCAAAAAGCTGCCAACACTCACCAACCCCAAGAAGCGGAGCTGGAAATTGGCAACATTGTTTTGGCTCAACGTGCGATACCAATAGTAAAAGGCAATCAGACATTGCGGACAATTATTATTGTTGCCGATATTACCGCCATTAAGAAAAAGGAAAAAGAACTTCTTATTAAGTCCGCGGTAATTCAAGAAATTCATCACCGGGTAAAAAATAACCTGCAGACTATTGCCAGTCTGCTCAGGCTTCAGTCTCGGCGTACCAAATCGCCTGAAGTTAAAGAAGCGCTTAGGGAAAGTGTTAACCGGATATTGAGCATATCGGTAGTCCATGAATTTTTATCGCAGCAAGATGCCGAATATATAGATGTCTCTGAAGTCGCGAAAAATATTTTAGATTTAGTCATTCAAAACATGTTAGAACCTGATTTTAACATTCAGACCGTTTTTAATGGGCAAGCTATAATTTTGCCCTCTGATGCCGCGGTTAGTCTGGCGCTAGTCATTAATGAACTCATTCAGAATTCTATTGAGCATGGCTTTATCGGTCGGCGTGAAGGCGTTATTGGTGTTGATATGACTATACTTAAAGCTGAGTATGTTATTGAAATATGGGATAATGGCATTGGTTTGCCGCAGGACTTCGGACAGAAAAAATCAACCAGCCTTGGGCTGCAGATTATAAGAACACTTATTGAAAATGACCTTGGCGGTAAATTTCGGTTATATTCCGAAGGCGGTACTCACGCCTGTATTGCCGTCCCCCGTACGAAGGAGGAAGGATAAATATGCAATCATTACGGATTGTTATTGCTGACAATGAATCGATTATTCGAATGGACTTAAGGGAAATTCTTGAAGAAGCCGGTCATGAAGTTGTTGGCGAAGCCATTGACGGAGTACGGGCTATTGAACTGGTTCGTAAGTATAAACCGGATTTAGTAATTATGGATATTAAAATGCCGGAAATGGACGGTATTGCTGCCTCGAAAGTTATTTCCGCTGAAAAGATATCACCGGTATTGTTGTTAACCGCATTTAGCCAAAAAGAAATTGTTGAAAAGGCAAAAGACTCAGGAGTTCTGGCCTACCTGGTTAAACCAGTAAAAGAAGCTAATCTTTTTCCTGCCATGGAAATTGCCTTAGCGAAATTTCAGGAATTTGCCGAACTGGAACGCGAACTTGACCAAGTAAAAAATTCGCTTGAAACTAGGAAAATTCTTGACCGAGCTAAGGGGATTCTTATGGATGCTTACGGTTTGAATGAAAATGAAGCCTATCGTCGTATCCAGCAATACAGTATGGCTAAACGAAAATCAATTCGTGATGTTGCTGAAGCTATAATTTTAGCAGCCACCAAAAAAAGATAATAATTAGATTAGAGTGAAAAAATGCAACTAATGGTTAGGCATAATATTGCCGAAAAAAATACTCCCGTAACTAATGTGGCTGGCTGAAGCGTATCTTTTGCCGGTCATGGCGGTTGCGGGTGTTGCTTATTCTATGGTAATTAATGTTAAAAGCCGAAAAAACCCATTATTTTAAAAAGTTTTTAATAAAAAATAGCATTTTAACTATGAATGCCCTTGATTTTTTCTTCCAAATTATATAATATAAATTATGTAATTAGCACTCGATGAAGATGAGTGCTAACAACAACTAAAAAATTTTGTTTCCCAATAAAAGGAGGTTTTTCATCATGATTAAGCCATTAGGCGACAGGGTGGTTATTCAGCCCCTGGAAAGAGAAGAAATTACTAAAAGCGGCATTGTTTTACCTGATACTGTTAAAGAAAAACCACAAGAAGGCAAAATTATTGCTGTGGGAACCGGTAAAGTGCTGGATAATGGTCAGCGAATTGCCTTGGATGTAAAAGAAGGCAATAAAGTTATATTTTCAAAATATGCTGGCACTGAAGTTAAAATTGACGGTCAAGACTATCTCATTCTCAGCGAGAGAGACGTTTTGGCAATTGTTGAGTAATAAAAAGGGGGATACAACAGATGGCTAAGCAAATTTTATTTGATGAAGAAGCACGCCGTGCGCTAGAACGGGGCGTAAACGCCTTGGCTAACGCTGTAAAAGTAACCTTGGGGCCTAAAGGCCGGAACGTAGTTCTGGATAAAAAATTTGGGGCACCGACTATCACTAATGACGGTGTAACCATAGCCAGGGACATTGAACTTGAAGATCCGTTTGAAAATATGGGTGCACAACTTGTAAAAGAAGTTGCCACTAAAACCAACGATGTTGCTGGTGACGGTACCACTACCGCGACTCTTTTGGCTCAAGCCATGATTCATGAAGGTATGCGCAATGTAGCTGCTGGTGCTAATCCGATGATTATCAGAAAAGGCATTGAAAAATCAGTAGCTGCTGTTGTTGAAGAAATCAAGAAAATCGCGAAAAAAGTTGAAACCAAAGACGCTATTGCTCAAGTTGCTTCTATTTCGGCTGGTGACGCTGAAATCGGCAGCCTTATTGCTGAAGCAATGGATAAGGTTGGTAAAGACGGTGTAATCACTGTTGAAGAATCAAAAACTACTGGTACTGATCTTGAAGTTGTTGAAGGTATGCAATTCGATCGTGGCTACATATCGCCATACATGATTACTGATACCGACAAAATGGAAGCAGTACTTACTGATCCATATATTCTTATTACTGACCGTAAAATCGGCGCTATCGCTGACCTATTGCCGGTACTTGAAAAAGTAGTTCAACAAGGTAAAGAATTACTTATCATTGCTGAAGATGTAGAAGGCGAAGCACTGGCTACCCTCGTAGTTAATAAACTTCGCGGAACCTTCCGTGCTGTTGCTGTAAAAGCTCCTGGCTTCGGCGATCGTCGTAAAGCTATGCTCGAAGACATTGCTGTTCTGACTAATGGTAGTGTAATTACCGAAGACATTGGCCGTAAACTTGACAGCGTAGATATTGCTGACCTTGGTCGGGCTCACCAAGTACGTGTGTCCAAAGAAGAAACCACTATCGTTGACGGTGCTGGTTCTACTGAGACCATTAAAGCTCGTGTTGCTCAAGTTAGAACTCAGATTGAAGATGCAACCTCTGATTTCGACAAAGAAAAACTGCAAGAACGTCTGGCTAAAATGGCTGGCGGCGTAGCCGTTATTCGGGTTGGTGCAGCTACTGAAGTTGAACTTAAAGAAAAGAAATATCGTATTGAAGATGCTCTTAATGCTACTCGCGCTGCAGTTGAAGAAGGTATTGTTGCTGGCGGCGGCACTGCCTTTATCGATGTACTGCCAGTCCTTGATAAGGTTGTAGCAGCTAACGTTGACGAGAAAACTGGTATCAATATCGTTAAACGCGCTATCGAAGAACCGGTTCGTCAAATAGCTTGCAATGCTGGCCTGGAAGGCTCAGTTGTAGTTGAAAACGTTAAGAAAGCCGGCAAAGGCAAGGGCTTTAACGCATTGAACGAAGAATACATTGATATGATTGCTGCTGGTATCGTTGACCCAGCTAAAGTAACTCGTTCAGCTCTGCAGAACGCAGCCAGCATTGCGGCTATGGTTCTGACCACTGAAACGCTTGTTGCTGATAAACCAGAAAAAGAAGCACCTATGCCTGCTGGCGCTATGGGCGGCATGGGCGGTATGGGTGGCATGGGCGGTATGGGCGGCATGATGTAATTAA